>NZ_CP099837.1:2502241-3127801 GCF_024134545.1 Nocardiopsis exhalans | reverse complement strand
CGGTGGATGTCGTGGTAGGTCAGGTCGAGTTGGGCCACCCTCGGGGAGGACAACGACAGGTCGTGCTTGTCCCGGTAGCGCTCCAGCAGCATGTACTTGGCGACCCAGTCGATCTCGCGCTGGACCGTCTCCAGGTTCTGGGTCTCCACCGCCTCCAGGGTGCGCTGCCACAGGTCCAGGACGCGCTTGCCCACCGCGTCGGTCCCGTGCCGGTCCACGTAGCTCTGCACCTTCTCCAGGTACTCGCGCTGGATCTCCAGGGCACTGGCCTCGCGACCGTTGGCCAGGCGCACCTTGCGGCGGCCGGTCATGTCGTGGCTGACCTCGCGGATCGCCCGGATGGGGTTCTCCAGGGTGTAGTCGCGCATGACCACCCCGGCCTCGATCATCCGCAGCACGAGGTCGGTCGAGCCCAGCTTGAGGAGGGTGGTGGTCTCGCTCATGTTGGAGTCGCCCACGATGACGTGCAGGCGCCGGAACCGCTCGGCGTCGGCGTGGGGTTCGTCGCGGGTGTTGATGATGGGGCGGGATCGGGTGGTCGCGGAGGAGACGCCCTCCCAGATGTGCTCGGCGCGCTGGCTGACGCAGAACAGCGCTCCCCGGGGGGTCTGCAGCACCTTTCCTGCCCCGCAGATGATCTGTCGGGTGACCAGGAAGGGGATCAGGACGTCGGCGAGGCGGCCGAACTCCCCGTGTCTGCCGACGAGGTAGTTCTCGTGGCAGCCGTAGGAGTTGCCCGCCGAGTCGGTGTTGTTCTTGAACAGGTAGATGTCCCCGGCGATGCCCTCCTCGTGCAGGCGCTGCTCGGCGTCGACCTGCAGCCCCTCCAGGATGCGCTCACCGGCCTTGTCGTGGGCCACCAGGTCCACGAGGCTGTCGCATTCGGGGGTGGCGTACTCGGGGTGGCTGCCCACGTCCAGGTACAGGCGGGCGCCGTTGCGCAGGAAAACGTTGCTGCTGCGCCCCCAGGAGACCACCCTCCGGAACAGGTACCGGGCGACCTCGTCCGGAGACAGGCGGCGCTGCCCCCGGAAGGTACACGTGACCCCGTACTCGTTCTCCAGCCCGAAGATCCGTCGTTCCACGCGGCCTCACCAACTTCCCGTCTGGTGCGGACGACGGGGCCGCGTCGCCCACACCCGCCCGGCCCCGGTGCGGCGCCCGTGTGGCGCCGCACCACCTCTTCGATCTCAGATCACTTGTCGGCCTCGTCCGCGTCGCCGGTCCCGTTGCCGTCTCCGCTGTCGGAGGCGGTCTCGGCGGCGGTTGCGGCTGTGCCCCGCTTGCCCTCCTCGATGAGGGAGGTCAGGCGGCTGCCGTGGATGCGGCGGAACTTGCGGTGCTGCCTGGACCGCTCCAGGATGGCGACCTCCAGGTTGCCGGCCTCCAGTTCGCGCTCCTCACCGTTCTCGTGGGCCAGGGCGTGGGTGGCCGCGTTCAGCGCCGCGCTGAGCGGGGCGTCGGCGGCGAACCGGTCCTTGAGCTGATTGGACACGTGCTCCGAGGAGCCGCCCACCGCGACGAAGCCCTGTTCGTCGACGATGGACCCGTCGAAGGTGATGCGGTAGATCTCGTCCTCGGCCGCGGTGTCGCCGACCTCGGCGACGACGATCTCGACCTCCCAGGGCTTGAGGCTCTCACTGAAGACGGTGCCCAGGGTCTGGGCGTAGATGTTGGCGAGCTGACGGCCGCTGACGTCGCGGCGGTCGAACTGGTACCCGCGTACGTCGGCGAAACGGACGCCCATCAGGCGTAGGTTCTCGAACTCGGGGTAGCGGCCGACCGCCGCGAACCCGATGCGGTCGTAGAGCTCGCTGATCTTGTGCAGTGTGCGGGACATGTTGTCCGCCACCAGCAGGATTCCGCCCTCGTACTGCAGAACGACGGCGCTGCGGCCGCGCGCGATGCCCTTGCGCGCGTAGTCCGCCTTGTCCTTCATCTGCTGTTCGGGGGCGACGTAGAACGGCATCGACACCGCGGATCGTTTCCTTACCTAGTAGGGAGAAGTCTGGGGTGGGGGCGGGG
The DNA here is from genome assembly GCF_024134545.1 of Nocardiopsis exhalans. Taxonomy (GTDB): domain Bacteria; phylum Actinomycetota; class Actinomycetes; order Streptosporangiales; family Streptosporangiaceae; genus Nocardiopsis; species Nocardiopsis exhalans. The sequence goes on along the minus strand of NZ_CP099837.1, from coordinate 3,125,776 downwards.
CCGCCTCGGCTCAGCTGTGTCAGCTCAGCCGTGTCAGCTCAAACGGGCCTTGGGGCCGTCCGGATCGGCTGCGCGCCCCTCGACCACCTCCGTGGCCAGGCGGGCGACCTCGTCGGTGGAGATCCGCCGGTGGCCGTCCTCGGTGATGACGTCGACCAGGGGGAAGATCTTGCGGTGCAGGTCAGGACCGCCGGTGGCGGAGTCGTCGTCGGCGGCGTCGTAGAGCGCCTCCAGCGCGACCCTGATCGCCGTGGTCTCGTCCAGGTCGTCGCGGTAGAGCTTCTTGACGGAGCCCCTGGCGTAGACCGATCCGGAACCGACGGAGTAGTAGCGGTGCTCCTCGTAGCGGCCGCCCACGGCGTCGTAGCTGAACACCCGTCCCTGTTCGGTGTTCTCGTCGAAGCCGACCAGCAGGGGGATCACGACGAAGCCCTGCATGGCCATGCCGAGATTGCCGCGCACCATCTGGGCGAGCTTGTTCGCCTTACCCTCGAGGGACAGGGAGCGCCCCTCCAGCTTCTCGTAGTGTTCGAGCTCGACCTGGTAAAGCTTGGCCAGCTCGATGCCGATCCCGGCCGAACCGGCGATGGCCACCGCGGAGAACTCGTCCGTGCGGAAGAGCTTGTCCATGTCCCGGTTGGCGATGACGTTGCCCTGGGTGGCGCGCCGGTCACCGGCCAGCAGGACACCGCCGGGGAAGGTCAGGGCGACGATGGTCGTCGCGTCCGGGGTGAGGTGCTCGGCCTTGACCGCACCACCCGACCCCAGGTGCTGGCCGGGCAGCAGGTCGGGCTTGACCTCCCGAAGAAACTCGGTGAAGGACGAGGTCCCCGCACTCATGAAAGCGGCCGACATCCGTCCGCCCTCGAAACCTTCGAACACGCGACTCCCTCCGCTCGCGCCCCACCCCGTCTTGGGGGCGGGTGGGGCGCCTGTCGTCCGTCTGTCTGTAGTCTGACGGCCGGCAAGGTGGCACCGGCCGATGAGCTTGACCCTAAACCCGTGCGCGCCGGGGCCGCTGGTGCCCGGGTGCGCTGTCAGCGAACCCGACGGTCACTGACCGCCCTTCTGCACGAACTGGCGCACGAAGTCCTCGGCGTTGCTCTCCAGCACGTCGTCGATCTCGTCCAGGATGTCGTCGACGTCCTCGTCGAGCTTCTCGTTGCGCTCCTGGGCCTCGGCCGAGGCCTCGGTCTCCTCGACCTCCTCGTCACGACGTGACGAGTGCTTCTGGCCGCCGCTGTCGTTCGCCATATGTTGCTACCTCCCGTTCGGGGCTCTCGCCCTTATCTTGGCCCAACGGCACCCGGCTCAACCGTGTTCCTCAGGCCCGATACCCGCTAGTTACCTCGAAATCGTCCCGAGCGCGCGCACGCGGAGTGACACCGGACGCGGATCGGGCTCGGGCGTGTCCTCGAACAGGGGTGCGTGCGGGAACGCCTGCGGGTTCCGCGCGATGCCGACCGATATCCCGGCGACGGTTGGTGACGGCGCACGCGGGCCCGGCTTCCCCACTTATTCGAAATGCGAACACCCGTCCCCAGAGCGCCCATGATCTTCATGCAACGCACACCCCTGACCACGCGAGTTGCTTCTCCGTGGCCGCTCCATCACGGATGGTACGACGTACCAGTGTCCGCATCCGGCCACATTGCACCTCTTGATCTACTCGCGGGTTTGTGATCCGAATACAGCGCGTGACCGAACGAGGAGGTCAGGCACCACGTCACTCAGAGTAAGACCCCCAATTGAGCCTTTCATCGGATGATCCTCTTGCCACCTAAGTGAATTTGCGGCTTGCCCGGGCTTTCGCTGTCCAAGTTGTGCACTTATGGTGGTGCCTCGTTTACCGGATGTCTCGGTAAACCAAAGGGGCCCCTGGCGCGTCCGAGGGCCCCGACCCCCGGGGCCGGACTCCTCTCCCCAGAGGATCCGAACCCCAACCCCCGCCCATTCCCCAAGGAGAGTAGGGATCAATGCGACCCTCCCCCGTTATCTCCGCGATCGGCACGGGAGCACTGGCCTTCGGGCTCGCGCTCTCGGTCGCCCCCGGTGCCTCTGCCGTGACCGTTCCCGCCGAGCCCTCACCGCAGGGCGAGGCGGCCACCATGCAGGAAGCCCTTGAGAGGGACTTCGGCCTCACCCCGTTCGAGGCCGAAACCCTGCTCGAGGCCCAGCAGGAGGCCTACGGGATCGACACGGCGGCGGCCGAGGCCGCCGGAGACGCCTACGGCGGCTCCGTGTTCGACACCCACACCCTGGAGCTGACCGTCCTGGTGACGGACAGCGCCGCGGTCTCCGACGTCGAGGCCGCGGGCGCCGAGGCCGAACTGGTCTCGCACGGCACCGAGGGCCTGGCGGCCATCATCGACGAGCTCGACGCGGCCGGCACCCAGCCGGGCGTCGTGGGCTGGTACCCCGATGTCGCCAGCGACACGGTCGTCATCGAGGCCACCGACACCACCGGTGCCGAGAGCCTCATCGAGGCCGCGGGTGTGGACGCCTCCACCGTCCGGGTGGAGCAGACCGACGAGGCGCCCGAGCTGTACGCCGACATCGTCGGCGGCGACGCGTACTTCATGGGCGGCGGCCGCTGCTCCATCGGGTTCGCGGTCACCGACAGCTCGGGCAACGACGGATTCGTGACGGCCGGCCACTGCGGCACGGTCGGCACCTCCGCCGAGAGCGGGGACGGCAGCGGTTCCGGTGTGTTCGAGGAGTCCGTCTTCCCGGGCAACGACGCCGCCTACGTTCGCGCCACGTCCAACTGGACCGTCACCAACCTGGTCAACATGTACAGCGCCGGTGGCGCCCAGACCGTCGGCGGCTCCAGCCAGGCGCCGATCGGCTCGGCCGTGTGCCGTTCGGGTTCCACCACCGGTTGGCACTGCGGGACCATCGAGGCCCGCGGCCAGTCGGTGAGCTACCCCGAGGGCACCGTCAACGACATGACCCGGACCGACGTGTGCGCCGAGCCCGGCGACTCCGGCGGTTCGTTCATCGCTGGCGACCAGGCCCAGGGCATGACCTCGGGCGGCTCCGGCAACTGCACCTTCGGTGGTACCACGTACTACCAGGAGGTCGGCCCGGCGCTGAGCACCTGGAACCTCAGCCTCGTCACGAGCTAGGCATCCAGCCGGTCCGCATCACACCGCGCCCCCGTCCGCTACCCAGCGGGCGGGGGCGTTCTCGTTTCCCGGCCCTCATCCCCCAGTCATCCCCGGCCCCGCACGACCGCCGGTGACGACGCGGCCACACCGGGGTAGGACCAACAGTGGCCGCGCACCGCGCGGACCGCAGTACCTGCTCCGCCCCCGTTTCCTTCTCAGGAGAGCAGAGGACATGCGTCCTTCCCCCGTATCCCCCGCCCCAAGATTGCCCGAACCCCGCCGCATCCGCCACAGCCGCGCCCTGGCCGTCGTCCTGGGCCTGACCCTGGCCGGTGCCACCGCCTCCGCCCAGGCCGCCACCACCACCGCCACCGCCGAGACCCCCGAACCCGCGGCGGACGCCCCCGCCGCCACCGCCACCGAGGCCCTGGTCCGCGACCTCGGGCTGGACCCCGCGACGGCCGAACAGCTCCTGGAAGCCCAGGAAGAGGCCCTGACGGTCCAGGAGAGCGCCGCCTCGGCTGCCGGACAGGCCTACGTCGACGCCCTCTTCGACACCGAAACCCTCAGCCTCACCGTCCTGGTCTCCGACCCCGCCGCCGTCTCGGCGGTCGAGGCGACCGGGGCGAACACCCGTGTGATCGACCAGGACCCGGCCGCGACCATGGCCGCCCTCGAGCAAGTGCCCGTGCCCGAGGGCGTCACCGGCTGGTACCCCGACACCGAACGGGGCCTGGTCGTGGTCGAGGCGCTGGCCCCGGCCGCCGCCGAGGCCCTGGTCGAGGAGGCCGGGGCGGACCCGGGCGCCGTGCGCGTGGTGCAGGTCCACCACGCCCCGGTGACCTACTCCGAGATCATCGGCGGACGCCCCTTCCACGTGGGGCCGACCCGGTGCACCATCGGGTTCTCCGCCCTCGCCTCCAGCGGCCAGGGCGGTTTCGTCACCGCCGGGCACTGCGGGGAGGTGGGCGCCACCGCCCTCGACTCCGAGGGCGCGGTCCTGGGGGTGTTCCAGCACTCGCGGTTCCCCGGTTCGGACGGCGCCTTCGTGCCGGTGGGCCCGGAGTGGACCCTCACCCCCTGGATCGAGCTCTGGAGTTCGGGGAGCTATCACACCGTCACCGGCTCGCAGCAAGCACCGGTCGGCTCGGCCGTGTGCGCCTCAGCGCCCCTCAACGGGTGGCGCTGCGGCGTCATCGAGGCGCGCGGGCAGACGGTCAGCTACCCGGCGGGGACCGTCACCGGCCTGACCAGGACCACCCTGTGCGCGGAGCCGGGTGAGTCCGGGGCGCCCGTCGTTGCCGGATCCCAGGCCCAGGGCGTCATCTCCGGCGGCTCCGGCAACTGCGCCACCGGCGGTACCGCCTTCTACCAGGAGATCAACCCGGTACTCAGTTCCTGGGGGCTGAGCCTGGTGACCGGATAGCTCCCGCGTAAGCCGACCCTCTACACCATCGGCGCCGGTTGGTCACCTTCTCGCGTCCCCGCCTCACCCCCGGCTTCCGGGTACCGAACGCGGGGACGCTTTGCGTACAACAGGGGTGCGCACGACGGACTCCTGACCACTGGTGTTACGTCTGTGTGTCCAGTTAGTCACTTTTGGCACGCAGTACCGCTGTCCGGATGTGGCCAAACATCCCCCCTTGCGCATCAAGATCAAATTCGGTCGGTAATGAAACAACTCCGACAACCTCAAGGTGGCTGAACTGGTCGCCACGTTCAGCGACCAAGAAAAAACCCGTCATGGGTTGACCCCACCCCACATTGAATGCTTCACCGCTCTGGCGCTCTTTCCCTCACCAAAACGTGCACCTATGGTTAGGCGTTGTTTACCGGATGTCTCGGTGAACGGCAGGGGGCCGGAAGTAGTCGGCCCCGATCCCCCGTTAATCCCCCAAGGAGAGTAGGGACCAATGAGACCCTCCCCCGTTGTCTCCGCAATCGGTACCGGAGCCCTGGCCTTCGGGCTGGCTCTGGCCGCCGCCCCGGGGGCCCTCGCGGCCTCCGGACCACTCCCCCAGTCGCCCTCCCCCGAGGCCGACGCCCTCACCATGGAGGAGGCGCTCCAGCGTGACCTCGGCCTGACCCCGCTCGAGGCCGATGAACTCCTCACCGCCCAGGAAGCCGCCCTCGAGGCGGACGAGGCGGCAGCCGAAGCCGCGGGCGAGGCCTACGGCGGCTCGGTGTTCGACACCGACACCCTCGAACTGACCGTCCTCGTCACCGACGACGCCGCCGTCTCCGCGGTGGAGGCCGCCGGGGCCAGCGCCGACGTGGTCGACCACGGTATCGACGGTCTCGACGCGATCATCGACGACCTCAACGAGGCCGCCCACCAGCCCGGTGTGGTCGGCTGGTACCCCGAGATCACCTCCGACACGGTCGTGCTCGAGGTGCTCGAGGGCTCCGAGGCCGACGCCGAGGCCCTGATCACCGACGCCGGTGTGGACGCCTCGACGGTCACGGTCGAGACCACCACGGAGACCCCCGAGCTCTACGCCGACATCATCGGCGGCCTCGCCTACACCATGGGCGGGCGCTGCTCGGTCGGTTTCGCGGCCACCAACGCCTCCGGCCAGCCCGGCTTCGTCACCGCCGGACACTGCGGCAGGGTGGGCACCCAGGTCAGCATCGGCAACGGCCGGGGCGTCTTCGAGCGCTCCGTCTTCCCCGGCAACGACGCCGCCTTCGTCCGGGGCACGTCCAACTTCACCCTGACCAACCTGGTCAGCCGCTACAACTCCGGCGGCTACGCCACCGTCACGGGCTCCAGCACGGCGCCCATCGGTTCGCAGGTCTGCCGTTCCGGCTCCACCACCGGCTGGTACTGCGGCACCATCCAGGCCCGCGGCCAGACCGTGAGCTACCCGCAGGGCACCGTCCACAGCCTGACCCGGACCACCGTGTGCGCCGAGCCCGGCGACTCCGGCGGCTCGTTCATCTCCGGCACCCAGGCCCAGGGCGTGACCTCCGGTGGCTCCGGCAACTGCCGCACCGGCGGCACGACCTTCTACCAGGAGGTCAACCCGATGCTCAACTCCTGGAACCTGCGCCTGCGCACCTGACACACCAGTAGTACGCGGTAAGGCATCAACGGCGTCCCCGTCCGCTCCAGCGGGCGGGGACGTCCGTGTTCTCGCCCCCTCGCCCTGACCTGCTCCGGCCAGCAGCGCGCCCTGCCTGACCTGGAAGAACAGGCGTACTCTGAAACAAGTGACGCGGAACGAGCCCGTTCGTCCCCCTTGGCGGATTCCTCCGTGAGGCACTCGTGAGGGAACCCCTCACGACTTCCTGTGGGGAGCGGACATGGACAGAACCGTTTGGATCGTCGCCGCCTCGGCGGTGACCGTGGCGTTGGCGCTGGTGTTCGGCTTCGGTGCGGGCTGGTTCTCCCATCAGCAGTACCTCAGGGACAGCATCGAGTCCGCTTTCGAGGACCTCGACGCCGGGGAACCGGAGCAGGAGAGCCCGGCGGAACCCGCCGACGCGCCCGACGAGGAAGCCACGGAGCCGGACCAACCCGAGGATTCCGAGGAGACCGACCGGTGGCCGGAGGCCGCACCCATGGGTGAGAGCGCCTCCGACGGCACCTGGGACATCACCCTGACCGGGGTGGAGCGCACCACCCACATCTCGGGTTCCTACTCCAACACGACAGCGGCCGCGGGCCGGGAGTTCGTGGTGTTGGAGGCGGAACTGACCAACGCCTCCAGCGGGCCTCAGGCCCCGGACGTGGAGGACTGCGAGCTGGTGGACACCGACGGCAACCGGCACGCCTACGACTTCGACGCCCTGCTGGTCCTGGACGAGCAGAACGACGTCCTCTACTACGACGTCAACCCGGGCGCGTCGGTGACCGTGTCCGTACCCTTCGACGTGGCCGAGGGCGCCGACGTGGAGGTCGCCCTGATGACCGGGGTCTGGGACGGCCCGGGGGTGGCCGAGCTGGCCGTCGAGGAGTAGCGGCCGAGGACCGCGCGGGCTGAGCGAGAAGGTCGGCGCGCCCGGGCAGGCACGCCGACCTTCTCGGTCATCGCCGCCGGTCAGCCCCGGCGGTCGCCGGCCAGGGCCGCCACCAGGTCGACCGCGGTCGCGCAGGCGTCCAGCAGGTTCCCCACGTGCTCCTTGGTGCCCCGGCGGGGCTCCAGGGTGGGCACTCGTTGCAGGGAGTCGTAGCCCGGAAGGTCGAAGATCACCGAGTCCCAGGAGGCGGCCGCCACCTCGTCGGCGTACTTGGCCAGGCAGCGCCCCCGGAAGTAGGCGCGGGTGTCCTCCGGCGGTTCGGTGACGGCCCGCATGACCTCGGGCTCCTCCACCAGGCGCTTCATCCGGCCGCGGGCGGCCAGCCGGTTGTAGATGCCCTTCTCCGCGCGCACGTCGGAGTACTGCAGATCCACCAGCTGGAGCCGGGGGTGGGACCACTCCAGGTCGTCCCGGGAACGGTAGCCCTCCAGCACCTTGAGCTTGGCGACCCAGTCGAGCTCGGTGGCCAGGCTCATCGGGTCCGAGGCCAGCCGGGACAGCACCGACTCCCAGAGGTCGAGCACGTCCGCGGTGTCGGGGTCCACGTCGGTGCCGAAGCGGTCCTCCACGTACTTGCGGGCCTGGTCCAGGTACTCGCCCTGGAGCTCCAGCGCGGTCATCCGGCGCCCGTCGCGCAGCCGGACCCGGTGGGTGAGCCCCGGGTCGTGGGAGACCTCCCGCAGGTCCGCCACCGGGGTCTCCAGGGACAGGTCCGCGCTGAGGAAGCCGTCCTCGATCATCGACAGCACCAGCGCGGTGGTGCCCAGCTTGAGGTAGGTGGAGATCTCGCTCATGTTGGCGTCGCCGATGATGACGTGCAGGCGCCGGTACTGGTCGGGGTCGGCGTGCGGTTCGTCCCGCGTGTTGATGATGGGACGCTTCAGGGTGGTCTCCAGGCCGACCTCGACCTCGAAGAAGTCCGCCCGCTGGGAGATCTGGAAACCGCTGCCCTGGCCGTCCGAGCCGATCCCGACCTTGCCCGCGCCGCACACCACCTGCCGGGAGACGAAGAACGGGATCAGGTGCCGGACGATGTCGCCGAAGGGCGTCGACCGGTTCATCAGGTAGTTCTCGTGGCAGCCGTACGAGGCGCCCTTGTTGTCGGTGTTGTTCTTGTACAGCTGGATCGGTTCGATGCCCGGGGTCGCCCCGGCCCGGGCCGCCGCGTCGGCCATCACCCGCTCCCCCGCCTTGTCCCACAGCACCGCGTCCCGGGGGTTGGTGACCTCGGGGGCGGAGTACTCGGGGTGGGCGTGGTCCACGTACAGGCGCGCGCCGTTGGTGAGGATGACGTTGGCCAGCCCCAGGTCCTCGTCGGTCAACTGGGTGGGATCGGCCACCTCCCGCGCCAGGTCGAACCCGCGGGCGTCCCGAAGCGGGTTCTCCTCCTCGAAGTCCCAGCGGGCCCTCCTGGCCCGGGCAGCCGAAGCCGCAAGGTAGGCGTTGACCACCTGGGTGGAGGTGACCATCGCGTTGGCCCCGGGGTTTCCCGGCACGGAGATCCCGTATTCGGTCTCGATACCCATAATCCGACGCACACTCATGTTCAGAGGTTATCCGCCACAGACCTGTCTTGAACGCTTCCGCGCCAATTGTGGCCTAAGCGCCGTCTTCCCGGGCGTTTCGAAAGGGCGCTGCCAGGCGTGTCCTCGCAGCTCACGCCCGCTTCGGATGGATTCGCGCGAAGAAAAAACAGGGCGGGGCGAATCCGGGAATCAACGGCACGTTTCGTCCCGCCAGCCGAAGGGTATTCGCCCCCGCCCAGTAGACCGGCGAACCCCGGTCATCCCCGCTGAACACGATCCCGTCGCCCGTACTCTCCACGGTCAGTACCGCGACCCGGTCCTCCCTTGTGGCGCGACGCACAGGACGTAGCCCACGGCGACCGCGGTCGCCTGTACGCCGTACCGGTTGCTCCGACCGCCACGGGCGGCGACACGGCATCGGCCGCCGGGGCAATCGGGTAGGCGGGTCGGGTCACCCGACCCGCCTCCCACACCACCAGGCATGCGGGCCCGCACCTGGCGGTTCGTCAAGCCGTCTCAGACGACGACCGGCCCGGCCATCAAGGCCCGGACCCATGGATCCAGCTCTTGGGAACTGCGCCGTGGCCGCCTACGCACCAGCATGAAGCAGCTCTGAGGGAATGCACCCTCTCCGCCCCACGGTGGACCGGCTCTCAGACCGGCTTACAGCGATCATTACGACCCAACCGAGCAAGCCCCCTCCTTCTGCTCCACTCGACGTTCAGCCCTTCCTGACCTGCCGGTCAGTACTATGGCCTCTGCTGACTTCTGCCTGGTCAGACCCACCCTTGCGAGCGGACCCGTCGGCGCAGCGACAACTCAGCAAACCGACACCCAGACAGACCTCCCCGGATAAGAACAGCCACTTTCCCCCTACGCCTGCCGTGTTTACACCCCGACCGTCTTGACGGTGACGGGCTTCGCCATCCGTGGCTGGCTCACCCCGGTCGGACTGCCTCATACACGGTTCGTGTTCCTCAGTGCAGGGTTTCGCCTCGGGCTTCCTTCCGACCCCACCTCGCGATGACGCCGTTGCCTCCGGCTCGCGGTTGGCACCATCTCCTCCCGCAAGGGACTTTCACCCTCAAGCAACTGCCCATGCCGGGCGTACCACGAAAGCGGGGCCCGCTGACGACCGCGGGCCCCGCTTCGGTGAGAGTGCTACGGACTGCTAAAGGTACTGGCCGGTGTTGGCGACGGTGTCGATGGACCGACCGGAGTCGGCGCCCTTCTTGCCGGTCACCAGGGTCCGGATGTAGACGATGCGCTCGCCCTTCTTGCCCGAGATCCGGGCCCAGTCGTCCGGGTTGGTGGTGTTGGGCAGGTCCTCGTTCTCGCTGAACTCGTCGACGCAGGCCTGAAGCAGGTGGGACACCCGCAGACCCTTGGACTGCTGGTCGATGAAGTCCTTGATCGCCATCTTCTTGGCCCGCGAGACGATGTTCTCGATCATCGCGCCGGAGTTGAAGTCCTTGAAGTACAGGACCTCCTTGTCACCGTTGGCGTAGGTGACCTCCAGGAAGCGGTTCTCCTCGCCCTCGGTGTACATCCGTTCCACGACCCGCTGGATCATGGCGTCCACCGTGGCCCGGGCCGACCCCTCGTGCTCCGCCACGTCATCCTCGTGCAGCGGCAGGTCCTCGGTGATGTACTTGCCGAAGATGTCTCGGGCGCCCTCGGCGTCGGGCCGCTCGACCTTGATCTTGACGTCCAGGCGGCCGGGCCGCAGGATCGCCGGGTCGATCATGTCCTCGCGGTTGGAGGCACCGATGACGATGACGTTCTCCAACCCCTCCACACCGTCGATCTCGCTGAGCATCTGCGGAACGATGGTGTTCTCCACGTCGGAGGACACGCCCGAGCCACGGACCCGGAAGATCGAGTCCATCTCGTCGAAGAACACGATGACGGGGGTACCCTCGGAGGCTTTCTCCCGGGCACGCTGGAAGACCAGGCGGATGTGCCGCTCGGTCTCGCCCACGTACTTGTTGAGCAGCTCCGGGCCCTTGATGTTGAGAAAGAAGCTCTTGCCCACGTCCGTGCCGGTGCGCTCGGCGACCCGCTTGGCCAGCGAGTTGGCGACCGCCTTGGCGATGAGCGTCTTACCGCAGCCGGGCGGACCGTAGAGCAGCACACCCTTGGGCGGGGTGAGCTTGTGCTCCCGGAACAGGTCCTTGTGGAGGAAGGGCAGTTCGACCGCGTCGCGGATCATCTCGATCTGCCCCGACAGGCCACCGATGTCGGTGTAGGAGATGTCGGGGACCTCTTCGAGGACGAGTTCCTCGACCTCGGACTTGGGGATCCTCTCGTACACGTATCCGGAACGGGGCTCCAACAGCAGGGAGTCCCCCGGCCGGATCGGCTCGTCCCGCAACGGCTCGGCCAACCGGACGATCTTCTCGTCGTCGTGGTGCGAGATCACCAGCGCCCGCTCACCGTCCTCAAGGAGCTCCTTGAGCAGGACGACTTCGCCGACGGTCTCGAACGACTCCACCTCGACGACGTTGAACGCCTCGTTGAGCATGACCTCCTGGCCCGGGCGCAGGTCGTCCATGTCCACGGAGGGACTGACGTTGACCCGCATCTTGCGGCCGTTGGTGAAGATCTCGACGGTCTCGTCGTCGCGGGACCCAAGGTAGACACCGAAGCCCGACGGCGGCTGCGCGAGCCGGTCGACCTCCTCCTTGAGTGCCACGATCTGCTCGCGCGCCTCCTTCAGTGTGGAGACGAGCCGTTCGTTCTGCCCGTTCGTGGCGGCGAGGTTGGCCTGGGCCTCCCGCAACCGCTCTTCCAGCAGGCGTACATGTCGGGGCGAGTCGGCGAGCTTACGCCGAACCACGCTGAGTTCCTTTTCCATGTAGGAGACCTGGGCCGTGAGTTCAGCGACTTCACGGTCCCGGTCGCTTTGACGCTCGTCTTCGCGCTCGGCCACGTCCGCCACCTCCCTTTGAGAAGGACGACTACTGGGGGTCCTACCTATCGCACACTATTCCTAACCACTCAGACTTTGGAAGTCTCGCGGGGATCAGCCACTCGACCAACAAAGACACAGGTCACAGCGGCAGCGGATGACCCGACGTAATGAGAAAGTAACCTCTGCGGCAGGGCTCAGGCAAGTGCCGCCCTGGTGTTTCGGCGTTCACCGCCAGCCACAACCGGCCGCGCCCCAACGGCTCCGGGTGTCTCCCGCGTCCCGCGAAGGCACTCCGGGCACAAAAGCAAAAGGGGCCCCTTTCTGGACACGTTGTCCGAAAAGGGGCCCCTCACTGTCACACGCCGGGTGTGTCGACCGGCAGGGGTGTCGGCTACTCGCCGCCCTCGGGCGACTCGGTCTCGGGCGCTTTGACGGCCTCGGCCTCGGCGGGGCTCTCCGTCGCGGTGACCGCGGCGGGCTTGGCCGCCCTGGCCCCGGCGTCGGCGGCCGCCTTGGCGGCCTCGTAGTCCTTGCCGTAGGCGCCCTTGGCCGGACGGCGACGGCGCTCGGGCGCCGCCACACCGTCGGCCAGACGGCGCGCGACCACCAGGAAGCCGGTATGTCCGATCATGCGGTGGTCGGGGCGGACCGCCAGACCTTCCACGTGCCAGGTGCGCAGCATGGTCTCCCAGGAGCGCGGCTCGTAGAAGCGGTCGTCACCGCGCAGCTCCTCCACCACACGGGAGAGCTGGGTGGTGGTGGCGACGTAGCAGCACACCAGGCCGCCGGGGATCAGCGCCTCGGCGACCGCGTCCAGGCACTCCCAGGGCGCGAGCATGTCCAGGAAGACCCGGTCCACGTCGGTCTCGTCGAGCTCCTCGACCAGGTCGCCCACGGTGAGCTTCCACGCCGGGTGCGGACCTCCGTAGAAGTTCTCCACGTTCTTGCGCGCGATCTTCGCGAAGTCCTCGCGGCGCTCGTAGGAGTGGACCATGCCCTGTTCGCCGACCGCTCGCAGCAGCCAGTTGGACATCGCGCCCGACCCGGCCCCGGCCTCGACCACCCGGGCGCCCGGGAAGATGTCGGCCTCGACCATGACCTGGGCGGCGTCCTTGGGGTAGACGATGGTCGCACCACGCTTCATGGAGAGCGTGTAGTCGATGAGCAGGGGGCGCAGCGCCACGTAGGCCGTGCCGGTGTTGGATGTCGCCACACTGCCGTCGGGCTCGCCGATGAGGTCGTCGTGATCGACCTTGCCCTTGTGTGAGTGGAAGCTTCCACCCTCACGCAGTGTGATGGTGTGCATGCGACCCTTCGGGTCGGTCAACTGCACGGTGTCGCCGTCGGTGAAGGGGCCGCGGCGGCCATGGATACCGGTCAACGTCGCTCTCGTCTTCCCACGTCGCGTTTGGTCGGGGCAGTCGCCCAGCGTATCGGCCCCCGGACACCAGGACGAACCACCGCCGTGGTCGGGCACGGAGCCGAAGGCGTGCGAAAAGCCGTCCCCTTGGGCAGTATCAGGCGTGGGGGTTTCCACACCCCCATCCAACCCACGAGGACTCCGGGAGAGACGACCCATGTCACAGCAGACCACGGGCCTGGGAATCGACATCGGCGGCAGCGGGATCAAGGGCGCCCCGGTCGATCTGGTCTCCGGCGAGTTCCTCCGGGACCGCCTGAAGATCCTCACCCCTGACCGCTCGGACCCGGTCGCGGTGGCCGGCATCGTCGCCGAGATCGCCGAGCACTTCCCCGAGACCGCCGGGGCTCCGCTCGGTATCACCTTCCCCGGCGTGGTCCAGGGCGGGGTGGTGCGCACCTCCGCCAACCTCGACAAGGGCTGGGTGGGCACCGACGCCCACGCCCTGTTCGGCGAGGCCCTCGGCCGACCGGTGCGGGTGCTCAACGACGCCGACTCCGCCGCGCTGGCCGAGGCCCGCTACGGGGCGGCCAAGGGTGTGGACGGCACGGTCCTGCTCACCACCCTGGGCACCGGGATCGGCACCGCCCTGGTCGTGGACGGGCGACTGGTGCCCAACACCGAGTTCGGCCACCTGGAGATCGACGGACACGACGCCGAGTCACGCGCCTCCTCCGGTGCCAAGGAACGGGAGGGGCTCTCCTACCCCGAATGGGCGAAGGAGCGGCTCCAGCGCTACTACCGGACCATCGAGGACCTGGTCTGGCCGGACCTGATCGTGGTGGGCGGCGGGGTGAGCCGCAAGGCGGACAAGTTCCTGCCCCACCTGGACATCCGCACCCCGATCGTGCCCGCCGAGCTGCGCAACACCGCGGGCATCGTCGGCGCGGCCCTGTACGCCGCGCAGGCCCGATCCGCCACGGAGACCCCCTCAGCTACGGGGGCCCAGTCCGTCGCGGAGGTCTAGGGGTCCTCCGCGACGGACCCTCGGTGAGGGGCACGGGGATGAGGAGCGCCCGCCTCACATGGCGGAGCCGGGTGCCCCTCAGGGAGCGGCCGGGGACGGTCCGCTTCGGGTGTCGAACGGGTCCGGGACCCGCACAGAGGGAGACTGGGCCGCGGGTTCGCCCCCGGACCCCGTTCCGACACCCGGGACTGTGCGCGTGCACAGCCCGTCCTGTGGTTCGGGCGCCGTCGGCACCCGGACGCTTCTGTCAGCCACCCTTGGCCGGCCGCCCTCCGCCGAGGCGGACAGGGCGCCCACGATCCTCCGGGCCGCGTCGGAGGTCCGGGTGACCGGTGAGAGCGGGACCCCGGACAGCGCCGAGGGGACGCCCTCCTGGAGGGGCCAGCGCATCCACCACCACAGGTCGCCCCGGTGAGGGCGCAGCAGGGCGCTCTGCGGCCTGGCGGCCGGTCCGGCGTCGACCACGCCGGACACCCCGTCCTCACGGGCCTCGACCCCGCGGGCCCGCAGCTCCACCGCCATGCCCCGAAGGGCCAGGACGGCCAGGTCGACCGGGTGCAGAGGTTCGGCGCAGGCGTGCGCACCGGACTCGGCGGGGGCCTGCGCACCGAATTCGATGCGGCTGGGCCCGCCGAACACGCCCGGCGAGGCGGCACCGTGATCCGGGTGCCCGTCGCCGGCCAGACTCGGGTTCCCCGCCGGTGGTGTCTCAACGGTCATGTGGCCTCCCTCTGCGCTTCCCGGGCCCGGCACACGCTCGGCCAGGGCCTGCCGACCCCTTCACTGTGCCGCACTCGGAGACGGCCCGTGTACGGCTATGCGGATCACGCATCACACCTTCTTTTTCACACATAGCCACCAAGAGCGCCTGGAATCCCTAACCTAAGCTGCATGCCCCAAGCAGACGGTGATCTTCCCGACAACCTGTGGACCAGACCGCGCATGGCCGCCGCCCTGGCCACCTGTGACATGCCGACGGTCATCGAAGGCGTGCGCACGGCGCACGGCTGGTCCCAGAGCGAGCTGGCCCAGGCGCTGGCCTACTCGCAGAGCTGGGTGTCCCGTGTCGTCAACGGCCAGCAGACCCTCACCGTCAGCCAGGTCCAGGACCTCGCCCAACGACTGCGCGTCCCGCTCCACCTGCTCCGATTCGGCGGTGCTGGGTCCGGAACGGCCGCGGCACCGAGGGCGGCTTCCACCAGGAAGGGGGTGAAGACCACGAGACGCCGCGACTTCGGCAAGGCGGTCGCCGCCGGCACCTTCATGGCCACAGCATCACGCCAGGCCGGAGAGGTCAGCGCCTACCACGGGGTCGACGAGACCACCGCCCCCGCGCTGCGCTCCATCACCGGCGGGCAGCGCCGTATGGACGCCAACTCCCCCGCCCGCCACCTGCTGCCCAGCGCGGTGGCGCACGTGCAGCTGGCCGAGCAGATGCTCGGTAACGCGCGCGGGACACCCTTCCACACCGAACTCAGCGCCTCGGCCAGCGAGGCCTCCGGCTTCGCCGCCTGGCTCAACGCCGACCTCGGCGACATGGGGTCGGCCCGCATGCACTACCGGACCGCGGTCGTACGCGCCCGACAGGCCGGGATGCGCCTGCTGGACGTCTACATGCTCGGCTCCCTGGCCGCCTTCGAGATCGACATCGCCGAGGACCCCGAGCTGGGACTGGGCCTGGTGAAGGAGGCCGAGCACGTCCTGGGCCCCTCGGCCCACCCCACCGCCCGCGCCTGGCTGGCCTGTATCGGGGCGCTGGCCCACGCGGGAATCGGCGACCGCGTGGCCGCGGCCCGGGCCATCCGGCACGCCGAACGCGAGATCGTCCGCCCGGACAACGCCGAACCGCCCTGGCCGTGGGTGTTCGCCTTCGACGAGGCCAAGGTCGCCGGGTACCGCGCGCTGGTGGGGGTCCGGCTGCGCAGCCCGCACGAGGCCCGCGCCGCCTTCGCCGAGGCCGTGGCCCCCTCGCCCCGCAACGTCAAGCAGTCAGCCCTGCTCAAGGTGGAGCTGGCCTCGACCCACGCCGAGGCCGGGGACATCGACGAGGCCTTCCGGCTCGCACAGGAGGCGCTCACCACCGGGGTGCGCTTCGACTCCGAGCGCGTGGTGAGCCGGGTGCGCTCCTTCCGAAAGCGCTACCGGGGCCCCCGGGCACACTGCGTCGAGGACCTCGACAACAGACTTTCGTCACTTGTTACCGGTATCCCGGTGAGTGGGTAGAAAGCCGACGAAGCGAGCAGCAGGGAGGTCGTGTGATTCGGATCGGAATCACCGGACACCGCAATCTGGACCCAGAAGTGAGCGGCGCCGTCGCCGGTCTGGTCAAGGCCCGACTGGAGCCGTACGGATGCGAGATGGTCGGGTTGTCCTGCCTGGCGGACGGCGCCGACGCCGTCTTCGCCGAGGCGGTGGTGGCCGCCGGCGCTCCGCTGGAGGCGATCATCCCGGCGGTCGGGTACCGGCAGGCCCTTCCCGCCGAGCACCACCCGGTGTACGACCACCTCCTGGAGCAGGCGGTGCTGGTCCACGAATTACCCCACCGCGAGTCCGCCCCCCGCGCCCACATGGCCGCGGGGCGACTGCTCGTCGAGCAGTGCGACCACCTGGTGGCGGTCTGGGACGGTGAGCCCGCACGCGGTCCCGGCGGCACCGCCGACGTGGTCGCCTACGCCCGCGCGCTGGACCGCCCCGTCACCGTCCTGTGGCCCGAGGGGGCCACGCGCTGAGGCCGGGCCCGGATCCGGCCACGGCCCGGGCTCCGGCTCGCCCCCGGGCCCGGCTCAGTCGCGCCCCTCCGCGCCGGCCGCGCCCCCCGTGCCCTCCACCGTGCGGCCGGCCATCGCCGCGTTGACGTCCACGGCCCGCAGCACGCCCAGGAGGTCCCCGTCGGCCTCCACCACCAGGTACTCCGGCAGCGGGGACCTGGTGAGCTCTTGCAGGAGCTCCTCGCCCTCCAGGTCCGCGGCGACCGTCGAGTTCTCGGTCAGCGCCCGGGACACGTCCGAGACCGGGACCCAGGCGCGGCGCGCGTCGGTGATCGCCTCCGCTGCGGCGGGGTGCAGTACCGAGATCGGCGTGCCCGCGCTGTCGGTGACCACCACCGCCGCCGCACCCGCTTCTTCGGCGCGGCGGTCGGCCTGGGCCAGCGGCAGATCGGCCGGGACGGTCACGGCCGCCCGGACCAGGGCGCGCGCCCGCAGCCCCGGTACCCGGGCCCGGACGCGGGCGTTGCGCAGCGCCTCGCTCGCGCTCATCCACATGAACCCGGCCAGTACGACCCCCCACACGACCGCCCACGGCCCCGGGGTGTTCCCGGCACTCCAGGCGAACAGGAACGGCAGGGCCACCACGCCCAGGGCCAGGACCCGGCCGCCCCAGGCCGCGACCACACTGCCGGTGTGTCTGCGGCCGGTCAGCTTCCACACCCCGGCGCTCAGCAGGCGGCCGCCGTCCAACGGCAGCCCCGGCAGCAGGTTGAACACGCCCACGAGCAGGTTGGCGACCCACAGTTGGAAGAGCAGCTCACCGGTGACGCTGAAGGGGTCGGCGAAGGCGGTCAGCACGAACGCGGCCGCTGCCAACACCAGGGACAGCAGCGGACCGGAGAAGGCGATCCAGAACTCACGGCCCGGGGTGGGCGCCTCCCGGTCGATCTCGGAGACCCCGCCCAGCACGTAGAGGACGATGCGGCGCACCGGCAGTCCGTACCAGCGGGCCACCACCGAGTGCGCCAGTTCGTGCACGAGCACGGAGGCGTAGAGCAGGATCGCGAAGACGAAGGCCAGCAGGTAGGCGGAGGGTCCCAGCGCGAGCCTGGACTGGACGATGCCCCCGTAGACCAGCGTGATCAGGACGGCGACGATCCACCACGAGGAGGTGACGTAGACCGGCACCCCGAACGGGCGGCCCAGGAGTAACCCCGGCCGCTTCTTCTTCGCGCGGTCGTCGGTCGGGGGTCCGGTGCGGTCGCTGCCTCTGCTCACGGCACCCAGACTAGGTCCCTCACCTGGATGGTCTCCTCCAGGGTCGATGCCTCCCACCGGCTCGGGCATAGGCTCGGAGTATGACCACCGCGCCGCTGCCGACCGCTCTCTCTCCTTCCCGGGCCTCCGACTTCCTCCAGTGCCCGCTGCTCTTCCGGTTCCGCACCATCGACCGCCTGCCCGAAGCGCCCAGCGCCGCCGCGCTGCGCGGCACCCTCGTGCACGCCTGTCTGGAGCGGCTCTACGAGCTGCCCGCCGACACCCGCACGCCCCGCACCGCGCTGAGCCTGGTCGACCCGCAGTGGGAGAAGATCCGCACCAAGAAGCCCGAGGTCGCCGAGCAGCTCTTCCCCGGCGAGGAGGGTCTGGCCGACTGGCTGGAGTCGGCCCGAACCCTGGTCAAGCGCTACTTCGACCTGGAAAACCCCGAGCTCCTGGAGCCCCGCGAGCGCGAGATGCGCCTGGAGGTCGCCCTGCCCACCGGTCTGCGGCTGCGCGGCTACGTGGACCGGCTGGACGTGGCGCCGGGCGGGCAGATCCGGGTGGTCGACTACAAGACCGGGAAGTCACCGCACCCCAGGTTCGAGGACAAGGCCAAGTTCCAGATCTTCTTCTACGCGGTGATGATCTGGCGCGACCTGGGCGTGGTACCCGCCCGGCTCCAGCTCATCTACCTGGGCGACGGGTCGGTGCGCTGGTACGACCCCACCGAGGAGGAGCTCGCCGCCGCCGAGGCCGAGATCGGCGACATCTGGGCGCAGATCGAGGCGGCCGGGCGCGCCGGGAAGTGGGAGCCCAAGCGCAGCAAGCTGTGCGGCTGGTGCGAGCACCAGGCGCTGTGCCCGGAGTTCGGCGGCACCCCGCCGCCGCTGCCCGCCACGCGCCCCCCGATGCCATGAGCAGGCGCGGCGGGCGCGTGTGACCAGCGCCCCGCCGGGGTCGGGCGCGTCAGCCGCGCGAAGGACTCCGGGAGTGCGGGAGAATCGGCCCGTGCCCGCCTCAGCCCCCGTCTCCGTCCTGCTCGTCGACGACCAACCCCTCGTCCGCGCGGGGTTCCGCATGATCCTGGAGTCCGCGCCGGACGTGTCGGTGGTGGGCGAGGCCTCCGACGGCCGCGAGGCCGTGCGCGCGGCCCGCAGCCTGCTGCCCGACGTCGTCCTCATGGACATCCGGATGGCCGGTATGGACGGGATCGAGGCCACCCGCGCGATCGTCGAGTGGGCCCGCCCGCTCGGCCACCGGGTGCGGGTCCTGGCCCTGACCACCTTCGACCTGGACGCGTACGTGGTCGGGGCGCTGCGCGCGGGCGCATCGGGCTTCCTCCTCAAGGACACCCCGCCCGCCGAACTCCTCTCCGCGGTGCAGGTGGTCGCCGAGGGCTCCTCCGTGGTCTCCCCCGCCGTCCTGAACCGTCTGCTGGACCGGTTCGCGACCCTGCTGCCGCTGCCCGACGCCGCACCCGAGCCGCCCGAGGACACCCTCACCGCGCGCGAACACCAGGTGCTGCGGCTGGTCGCCCGGGGCTGGTCCAACGGGGAGATCGCCGCGCACCTGGTGCTGGGCGAGACCACCGTCAAGTCCCACGTGGGCAGCATCCTCACCAAACTGGACCTGCGCGACCGCGTCCAGGCGGTCGTGCACGCCTACGAGACCGGTCTGGTCCGCCCAGGAGAGGCCGACGGAACGGGCGAGGGAAGAACCGACGGCAGGCAGCACGGTGAGGTTTCGGGGCCCTCGGCCTGAGAGCCCCGCACAGCACCCGGGACCGGCGCGTCGCCGCCCTCCGCCAACCCCGCGCCTTGGCAGGATGATCCGGTGACCGAACTCACCGGTGCCACCGCGCCCGGGGGGCGAACCCCGCCGGGGGGCGCGGCGTCCCCCTTGGGGCTGCCGAGGCAGTGCGCCGACCATCATGGGTGCGGGCGACGGGGAGGAAACGGAGTAGAGCGATGCCAAGCAAGCGGGAGCGTTCGGGGCCGCCGAGCGAGGAGTTCATGCTCAGTCGGATGCGCGACTGGCGGGCCGAGCACGAACGCGAGCTGATCCCGGACGAGCTGGAGGACGACGAGGACGTCAAGCTCCCGGACGCGCGGGCGATCAACCTGGTCCTGCGCGTGGGCGAGCTGATGCTGGCCAGCGGTGAGGGCACCGAGGCCGTCAGCGAGGCCATGCTGAGCCTGTCCGTCGCCTTTGACCTGCCCCGCTCGGAGGTGTCGGTCACCTTCACCACCATCTCCCTGTCCACCCACCCTGGCGGTGACAGCCCGCCGATCACCGGTGAGCGGGTGGTGCGCCGCCGCACCCTGGACTACTTCCGCGTCAACGAGCTGCACACCCTGGTCCAGCAGGCGGCACTGGGGCTGCTGGAGCTGGAGGACGCCAACGCCCGCCTGGAGCAGATCCGCCGGGCGCGCATGCCCTACCCGAACTGGATGATCGCGGTGGGCTTCGGCCTGATCGCCTCCAGCGCCAGTCTGATGGTGGGCGGCGGTCCGATCGTGGCCACCGTGGCCTTCCTCGCCACGGTGCTGGGCGACCGCACCTCGGTGTTCCTGGCCAACCGCGGGGTCGCGGAGTTCTACCAGATGGCGGCGGCCGCGGTGGTGGCCGCCTCGATCGGGGTGGGCCTGCTGTGGGTGAGCACCGAGATGAACCTGGGCCTGCAGGCGGGCGCGATCATCACCGGCAACATCATGGCGCTGCTTCCGGGCCGCCCGCTGGTGTCCAGCATCCAGGACGGCATCAGCGGCAGCTACGTCTCGGCGGCCGCCCGGCTGCTGGAGACCTTCTTCATCCTGGGCGCGATCGTGACCGGTGTGGTCACCGTGGCCTACACCGCCACGCGTCTGGGCGTGGACCTGGACCTGGAGAACCTGCCCTCGGCCGGAACCGCGATGGACGTTCCGGTGCTGATCGGCGCGGCCGGGATCGCCATGGCCTTCGCCATCTCACTGGCGGTGCCGCCGCGCATGCTGCCCACGATCGGCGCCCTGGGCGTGATGATCTGGGTGATCTACGCGGGGCTGCGTCTGATCCTGGAGGTCCCACCGGTGGTGGGCACGGTCGTGGGCGCGGTGGCCGTGGGCGTGGTCGGGCACTGGCTGGCCCGGCGGGCCCGGCGGCCGGTACTGCCCTACCTGATCCCCTCCATCGCACCGCTGCTGCCCGGCAGCATCCTGTACCGGGGGCTGATCGAGATCACCCAGGGAACGGCGGTCTCGGGGCTGCTCAGCATCGCTGAGGCGGTCATGGTGGCGCTGGCGCTGGGCGCGGGGGTCAACCTCGGCGGCGAGCTCATTCGAGCCTTCCAGCGCGGTGGCCTGGCCGGGGCGGGGATGCGCAGCCGTCCGGCGGCCCGGCGTACCCGCGGCGGCTACTGATCCGTTGCTGATCCGCCCCTTACTGATCCTTTCGCGACGGCCGCGGCGGCGTCGTTCCTGTCCGGACCCGGACAGGAACGGCGCCGATCGGGTAGAACCCGAATGCGGTGGTGTGAGTCCTACCTGTTGAGAGCGCACAACCACACAGCAGCGAACATTGTCGGCCTGAACCGTCAACACCATGTGATGTCAGCCACTATTGTTGGCGTCAGCTCAACGAGGAGCATTCGACGAAAGGCTCTGTCATGTGCAGCCATTCACCCTCCTGCCCGTCCTTCGAGGACACCGACCGCGAGGCCGCGCGGGTCCTTTCCAGCCATCCTGAACAGGGGTGGAGCCTGCTCTGCAACGGCGTCGTCCTTTTCGACGACACCGGCGAGCTTCTCCCCGACGGGGCTGTTGTCGCCCCGCACCGTCCCCGGGTCGCAGCTTGAGCAGCGTGAACGGTGCTGCCTGACCCGCCTCAGCGGCCGTCGGGCCAGTTCTCGGGCAGCACGTCCTCACCCATCGCGGCGCTGAGCCGACGCCGGAAGTCGGCGTGCACGGCGCCGCCCCACACCAGTTCGCTCGGGGTGCGCAGCGCCTCCTCCATGGCGGCGCGCAGCGCCGCCGGGCGGGCCTCGCCCTCCACCACCGGGACCGCCAGCAGGGCGTGCATCTGGGTGACGACCGCGAACAGCTCCCCCGCGAGTGCGGGCGCGCTGGAGGTGGCCACGGCCTCCTCCAGGTAGACGTCCCACCAGGGCTCGGGGGGCTCCTCCCCGCCCTCCTCCGAGAGCTGGGCGAAGGAGCGCCGCAGCCGTTCGCGCACCGCCTCGGCGGTGTCCCGGTCGCGGCTGTCCAGACCCGCCCGCCAGACCTGTTCGGCCGAGCCCGGTTCGCCGCGCAGCGCCAGCAGCCCGGCGAGCAGCTCCACCGCCGCGCCCGAGGTGCGCGGCTCCGGGCGCGGGCCCTGCGCTTCTTCGCCGGCGGGCTGGTCGGCGACGGCGCCCACGTCCGCGATGGCGCGCTCCAGGTGGGTGGCGGCGCGCAGCAGCCGCAGACCGGGGTCGTCCCCCACGCTCAGTCCGCGTTCGACCGCCACGGCGGCGGCGTCGGGCCGCCCCCGCTCCAGCAGACGGCCGGCGAGGTCGCGGGCGGCCTCCACGACCGTGGTGGCGTGCAGGCGGCTGATCGCCTGGTCGGCGGGTGGCAGCTCGAGCACGGCCTCCCAGTGCCCCTCGGCCTCCTCCACCTCACCGCGCAGCTCCGCCTCGCGGGCCAGCCCGTAGCGGGCCACCGCGGTGTAGGCGGAACCGCCCAGATCCAGCAGCCGGTGCCAGACCCGCGCGGCCTCGCCGTGCGCGCCCTCCTGTTCCAGGGAGAGCGCCAGGTGGTAGGCGGCGCGCGGGGCGTAGCGGGCGTCTCCGGTGGCCAGGGCGCGGCGCGCGGCTTCCCGGGCGGCGGCCAGGTCCCCGCGCTGGTCCTGCACCACGGCCAGCCCGAGCAGCGCCCGGGCCTGCACCGCGGGCCGGGGGTTGGCCGCGACCGCCTGCTGGTAGAGCTTGGCGGCCCGATTGAGGTGGCCGTTCTCGGCCAGGTCCTGGGCCTGGGCGCACAGGTCGTCCGCCTCCCCGGCGGCGGGCACCGCGGTGTCCTCCGCGTCGTCGGGGTCGGTGGCCTGAGGCGTGGGGTCGGCGGGGCCAGAGCGCGCGGAGGGTCCGGACGTCGTGGTCATCGCTGAGTCGGGCGTGGCAGCCCGGTCCTTCAGGGCCGGGAGGAAACGCCCTGCTCCTTTCGGATGGTGTAGGCATAGCCGTCAGATCGCTGAAGCAACCGGACATGCCGGTGGCCGATGCCCTGAACGGTGCCTTTCGTGGTGGTGACGTTGAATTTTCCGGTCGCGCGTACCGCGACCCGGCCGGTGTGCGTCCCCTTTGTCTTGCCTTTGGGGACGACAGCGCGGACCAGGTCCCCAGTGGCGTAGGAGAAGAACCGCTTGGTACGGGGTAGCCGCAGCCGGGGAAACCCGTACTTGTCGGGGCGGGTACGGGCATAGGAACCCCGCCCCGCACACCCGGCCACCAGGACTGTGTCCACGGTTTGGGTGATGGCCTCGACCTTGCCCACGGCCAGCGCGTCCAGGGTGTGGGACTTGGGAAGCTGGTTGCGGGTGCGATTGAACTTGGTACGCCCGCCCGAACCCACATGGGTGGGCGAGCGCTGGTCTAGAGCCCGCCACAGCGCCCACCGGGTGGAGTTCACCGCAGCGGCGTCCCGCAGCGGTGCCTTGGCCCGGGCGAGGATTCGCTTCAGGGTGCGTTGATTGGTGACGAACTCTTCGACAAGCTCGTTGCCCTTGGCCTGATTACAGGGGATACAGGCCAGAACCAGGTTGGAGACCCGGTCCGAGCCGCCCCGCGAGCGCGGGCGGACGTGGTCGATATTGAGCGGCAGGTTCGTAGCCCCGCAGTAGACACAGGCGCGGTCGAACTTGGCCAGTAGGTACTCGCGTGCCTCGAACCCGTGCAGGGTGCCGTGCTGGTACTCGACCCCTTCCAAGGGTTTGCCTGCGGACAGGGCGTGGGTGTCGAAGGCGACCCGCTCCACATGCACGGCTCGCACGGGCGCCCACCGGCTGAGCCTGTCCACCCACGCGATGGTGGTGTCCACCCGGTGTTGCAGGGAGGGGGGCAACCACCCCTTAGGGCGGGTGCGGTTGTCGAACTGGGGTGATCGGTAGCGCAGGTTAGTGCTCCGCCGACGCCTTCGGTATCCGGCGCGCTGGTCCATCTTCTTCTTGATCTGGGCACCGCGGTGGTCGAGCTGGAGGCTGAAGCGGCCGCGTCGTTCTCCGGCTCGGTTGGTGAACACGGCGATGCCGGTGTGCTTGGATCCCGGGTCGATACCGACCTCAACGCCGTCGACCTCAGACTCGGCGACGGTGCGGTCTTTGATCCGGATGGCGAACGGAGTAAGACGGTGTACAACGGCCCGGCCTTTGGCCAGGAGCTTGCGGGCCCTGGCAGATGTGCAGGGTTGTAGTGGGGTGCCGTGTTTGTCGAGGACGAACACGGACGGATGGACGGTGTGCACCTCACGGTGCTGCTCCCCAACCCCGTCAGGGTTGGGGGTGACGCCACCGGCACCAGGTGAGGCACCGGTGGTCTCCCCTCGACCATGTCCCACACCGGGTACCACCGTTCGAGGGTGGTGTCCGTGCCCCGTTTCGTTCCCGATCCGGGGAATGTCTGCTGACACGGATTCCAGAGCCAGGACAAGAACCGCGCCGAAGGCGTCCGTTGAGGGTGGTGGCGGGCGACGGGTGGGCTGAGGAAGCACGGCCTGGTAGGTCTGTAGTCCTGTGTGAAACGTAGCCATCAAGGTCACCTCCTTAAAGGTGATGGCTGGGTCTGGTAAAGGCGACCCTCAACCACGGAGGTTGAAAGCCCGGTCCTTCAGGACCGAGATCCCTTTACTCGTTCCGCTTCCATGGGGGTGTCGGGTCCGGGCGGTGGGGAGCGCGGACCGTGCGGCGTGGCCGCGGCCGGTGGGGATCCGCGGCGGTGCAACTCTAACGCGCCCTCCCCCGGCCGTCGGGGGCCCGCAGCGCGGATGTCGGTTTCCGTGATTCCTTGACCCCGTAGATTCCCCGTGCTCTTGCTACCAGAAGCACTGTGCCACTGGAACCCAAGGCGCCGAGGTTGCTTCTGGTAGCAAGATCCATCCTCAGGCACATTGGCTTTACGATGTAGATCCTTGATGGATCGTAAGAGGGGGCGCCGCCCTCGCGGGTCGGCGCCCCTTGTCTGTGCCCTGCCTACGACCTGCCCAGAGCTCGTGCCTCTACAGCTCGAAGGCCTCGGGCGGCGGGCAGGAGCAGACCAGGTTGCGGTCGCCGTAGGCCTGGTCGATCCGGCCGACCGGCGGCCAGTACTTGTCCTGGCGCAGCGACGGCAGCGGGTAGGCCGCCTCCGAACGCGTGTAGCCGTGCTTCCAGTCGTCGGCGGTGACCGCCTCGGCGGTGTGCGGGGCGCCGCGCAGCGGGTTGTCCTCCGCGTCCCACTCGCCCTCGGTCACGCGGTCGATCTCGCCGCGGATGGCGATCATCGCCTCGATGAACCTCTCCAGCTCGGCGAGGTTCTCGCTCTCGGTCGGCTCGACCATCAGCGTGCCGTTGACCGGGAAGGACATGGTCGGCGCGTGGAAGCCGTAGTCCATCAGCCGCTTGGCGATGTCCTCGTTGCTGATCCCGCTGGTCTTCTGCAGCGGACGGATGTCGATGATGCACTCGTGCGCGACCAGGCCGCCCGCACCGGTGTAGAGCACCGGGTAGTACGGCTCCAGGCGCTTGGCCACGTAGTTGGCCGAGAGCACCGCGGTCTCGGTGGCCGAGCGCAGGCCGTCGCCGCCCATCATCCGCACGTACGCCCAGGAGATCGGCAGGATCCCCGCGGAGCCGAACGGCGCGGCCGAGACCGGGCCGACCCCGGTGTGCGGGCCCGCCTCGGGCTGGCCCGGGTGGTTGGGCAGGAAGCCCGCCAGGTGCGAACGGACCGCGACCGGGCCCACGCCGGGACCGCCGCCGCCGTGCGGGATGCAGAAGGTCTTGTGCAGGTTCAGGTGGCTGACGTCCGCACCGAACTCGCCCGGCTTGGCCCAGCCGACCAGGGCGTTCAGGTTGGCGCCGTCGACGTAGACCTGGCCGCCCGCCTCGTGGACCAGGCGGCAGACCTCGGTGATGGTGTCCTCGTACACGCCCGCGGTGGAGGGGTAGGTGACCATGATGGCCGCCAGGTCCTCGCGGTGCTTGTCGGTCTTGGCGCGCAGGTCGGCGAGGTCGACGTTGCCGTCCTCGTCGCAGGCCACCACGGCCACCCGCATGCCCGCCATGACCGCGCTGGCGGCGTTGGTGCCGTGCGCGGAGCTGGGGATGAGGCAGATGTCGCGATGGGCCTCACCGCGCGAGCGGTGGTAGCCGCGGATCGCCAGCAGACCGGCGAGCTCGCCCTGCGAACCGGCGTTGGGCTGCAGGGAGACCGCGTCGTAGCCGGTGACCTCGGCCAGCCACTTCTCCAGGTCGCGGATGAGCGAGACGCTGCCGGCCGCCTGGTCGAGCGGGGCCAGCGGGTGCAGACCCGCGAACTCCTGCCAGGTGACGGCCTCCATCTCGGCGGTGGCGTTGAGCTTCATGGTGCACGAGCCCAGCGGGATCATCGTGCGGTCCAGCGCGAGGTCGCGGTCGGACAGGCGGCGCATGTAGCGCAGCAGCGAGGTCTCGCTGCGGTGGGTGTTGAACACCGGGTGGGTGAGGTAGTCGACGCCCCGGGCCAGGTCCGCGGGGAGGCGGTCGGCGCCCTCGTCCACGGCGACCGGGCCGCGCTCGGCACTGCGGTCGGCCTCGCCGAAGGCCGCCAGGACCTTGTCGAGGTCGGCGACGGTGATGGTCTCGTCCACGCTCAGGCCGACCGTGGTCTGGTCGACGTCGAGCAGGTTGATCCCGGCCTCCAGGGCCCGCTCGACCACGCGGTCGGCGTTGGGCACGCGCACGCGCAGGGTGTCGAAGTACGCGCCGTGGAGCACCTCGAAGCCGCGCTGGGTGAGCGTGTCGGCCAGCGCGACGGTGCGGATGTGCACCTGGCGGGCGATCGCGCGCAGGCCGTCGGGACCGTGGTAGACGCCGTACATCCCGGCCATGACGGCGAGCAGCACCTGGGCGGTACAGATGTTGCTGGTGGCCTTCTCGCGGCGGATGTGCTGCTCGCGGGTCTGCAGGGCCAGGCGGTAGGCGGGCTTGCCCGCGTTGTCCACCGAGACGCCGACCAGGCGGCCGGGCAGCTGGCGGCGCAGCTTCTCGCCCACGGACATGTAACCGGCGTGCGGTCCGCCGAAACCGAGCGGGACACCGAAGCGCTGGGTGGAGCCCACCGCGATGTCGGCGCCCAGCTCACCGGGGCTGCGCAGCAGGGTCAGGGCGAGGATGTCGGCGGCGACCACGGCCAGGGCGCCGCGCTCGTGCGCCTGGGCGATGAGGGCGCTGGGGTCGCGCACCACGCCGCTGGAGGCGGGGTACTGGACCAGGACGCCGTAGAAGTCGCCCTCGGGCAGGCCCTGGGTGAGGTCGGCGACGACCACCTCGATGCCCAGGGGTTCGGCGCGGGTGCGCAGGACCTGGAGGGTCTGCGGGAAGACGTCGGAGTCGACCACGAACACGTCGCTCTTGACCTTGGTGGCCCGGCGGGCCAGGGTCATGGCCTCGGCGGCGGCGGTGGCCTCGTCCAGCAGGGAGGCACCGGTGATGGGCAGACCGGTGAGGTCGGAGACCATGGTCTGGAAGTTGATGAGGGCCTCGA
Organism: Nocardiopsis exhalans; assembly: GCF_024134545.1. GTDB lineage: Bacteria > Actinomycetota > Actinomycetes > Streptosporangiales > Streptosporangiaceae > Nocardiopsis > Nocardiopsis exhalans. Next base: position 3,098,118 of record NZ_CP099837.1, on the reverse strand, counting down.
GGCGGCCCTGGGAGATCTCCGGCTGGTAGGGCGTGTAGGCCGTGTACCAGGCCGGGTTCTCCATGATGTTGCGCAGGATGACCGGGGGCGTGAGCGTGCCGTAGTAGCCGCGGCCGATCATCGGGGTGTTGAGCTTGTTGCGCGAGGCGAGGTCGCGCAGCTCGGCCAGGGCCTCGGCCTCACCGATCGCCTCGGGCAGGTTGAGCGCGGCGCTCTGCCCGGGGGCGCTGAGGATGGACTCGGGTACCGCAGCGGTCATGAGCTCGGCGGTGGAGCCGTAGCCGACCGTCTTGAGCATCTCCGCGGTCTCGGCGGGTGTGGGGCCGATGTGGCGGTCGGCGAACACCCTGGCGGGCGCGCCCGAGGTGGGGACGTTCGACGGGTCAGGCACGGAGACCTCCTGGTGACAGGGCCGATCGGGTCGGCGGTGTTCCTCACGGTCTCCCCCTCTGTCACCGGGCACAGCGGTGCCCAGGCTTCAGAGCGGCCTACTCCGCGCGGTCCATGGTGCCTGAGAGGTTACTGGGGAGTATTGCCCCGTCGGCGCCCCGTTGCCGAGGTCTCTCCCGCGCGGTATCAGCAGCCTGCTGACGCTCTGTATATGTACACAAGCAGGGCGAATGTCGGTTTTCATCCCCGTTGCGACTACGACCGTACTCGATCGACCCCCGAACCACCGAGCCAGGGCACACCTTTTCGGCGGATCCTACGGGCGTCGTGGCTGGCCAAGGCCCCTACGGGTGACCGCCCTCACAGGCAGAGGAGCCCGAACAGGTCCGACCGGGCTCGCGGGCCGAACCTCCCCCGGGGATCTGACCGGACTCAGCCGGTGCGCCGCTCCCTGCGACGCCGGGCCAGCTCGTCCATGGGCTGGGGGGCCGCCGCCGGAAGGTCGGTCCGCTCCTCGGCGGGCACCACCCCCAGGGCCTCTTCCAGCTCACGGGAGACGTTGGCCAGGGCCAGGCCGAACATGCCCTGCCCGCGCTGCATGAGGTCGACGACCTCGTCGGGAGAGGTGCACTCGTAGACGCTGACGCCGTCACTCATCAGGGTGATGCGGGAGAGCTCGGCGGCGGGGCGCCCGCGCAGGTGGTCCACCGCGGTCCGGATCTGCTGGAGCGAGATCCCGGTGTCCAGGAGTCTCTTGGCCACCTTGAGCATCAGGATGTCCGGGAGGCTGTACAGAGGGGCGTTGTGGGCTCCAGTGCGCACGCTCGGCTCCACCAGGCCGGTCCTGGCCCAGTAGTCGAGCTGTCGATAGGTGATCCCCGCGGCCGTACACGCCGCTGGGCCCCGATACCCGACGTCCGTAGGCAGCGCCATCACGTCCTCTTCGCACAGTAGGCCCTGCTGCCCCGCTAGCCGCAGCGCGGACCGCCTGTCATGGGGATCCCGCTTGCCGCTCGCTACCGCCACGCCGACCTCCGGCTCCTCGGCCCACGGCGGCATCGACAGGGGAAAGTCCACTCAGGGAAAGGGCGCGCCGTGGGGTTCACAGCACTGACCGTAGGACGGCCGCAAGGCAGCGTCAACGAAGCCGCTCGGCGCGTCGCCAAGTGCGTGCGGCGACGCCGCCGCGGCACCGGAGCCGACGGCGAGCGAACACACCCGGCGCTTTTCGGCTGTGCACTCCACGACCATTCCCTTCGCCTAATCTACCACTCACACAACTGACAAAGCCGCAGGTCACGGTCGTGTTCTTCGAGGCACGCCCCGAATCCACCCGGATCACTCATTTTGGGCAACAATTCCTTATCCCACAGGACACAAGCTCCTCACGTGACACAAGGCGGGGCCCGCAGTGCGCGGGCCCCGTCGTGTCACGTGCTGCGTCGGCCGAAGTCCTCGGGTGAGATGTTGTCCAGGAACTCCCGGAACGCCTCGACCTGGTCCTCCTGCTCGTCCGGGATCGGCATCCCGGCCTCCTCGATCACGTCCTCGTGGGCGTAGATCGGGGCCCCCGTCCGTAACGCCAGGGCGATCGAGTCCGAAGGGCGCGCGCTGACCTCCACCCCGTTGCTGAAGACCAGCTCGGCGTAGAAGATGCCGTCGCTCAGGCCGGTGATGTTCACCGTCTCGAGCCCCGTGTCCAGTGCGTCCAGGACGTCACGGAACAGGTCGTGCGTGAGCGGGCGCGCGGGCGCCACGCCCTGCTGGGCGAGCGCGATCGCGGTGGCCTCCACCCCGCCGATCCAGATCGGCAGGTAGCGGTCACCCTCGGATTCCTTGAGCAGGACAATCGGCTGGTTCGAGGGCATCTCAACCCGGACGCCGACGACCTCCATGTGCTTCACAGCGGCTCCGTCCCACGAGTCGTCATGCCGGATGGGCGCTCGTCCCTGCTCCCCCGTTGGATCAGGACCCGAGGGCGAAATCGGCACCCTTCGTTACAAAGCTCTCCGGAGGCGGGGGGCCGCAAACCTCTTCGGCCCTCCCGCCCCCGTCGACCGTGGTCAGCGCACCGTCATCGGCGCGGTTTGGTCAACAGGACCATCCGGAACTTGCCGATCTGGATCTCGTCCCCGCCACCCAGCTCGGCCTCGTCCACCGGTTCCCGGTTGACGTAGGTTCCGTTGAGGCTGCCGACGTCGCGGACGCCGAAACCGTTGCCGCGGCGGAAGAACTCCACGTGGCGGCGGGACACGGTGACGTCGTCGAGGAAGATGTCGCTGTTGGGATGGCGGCCCGCGGTGGTCACGTCGCTGTCCAACAGGAAACGGCTCCCGGCGTTGGGGCCCCGTCGAACCACCAGCAAAGCGGTTCCGGGGGGAAGGGCGTCGGCGCTGGCGGGGTCGTCGCCGCCGAGCTCGTCACCCGGTTCCTCCTCCTCGAGGGCCTGTATACCGGAGATGGAGATGGTGGAAGTGACATCTCCCCCGGCGTCGCCACCAGCGCTGGGCTGGGGGCTTTGGGGTTCGGCCCTGCGGACGGGGGTCCCACAGTGGGAGCAGAAACGGGCATCATCCGCAACGGCGTGACCGCACTGCGTGCAGTAAACGCTCGACATAGGTCGGCTCGGCCTCCTACCGCACGGGGCGGTGCTTGATTCGGCTGATCGGTGGCGCGTCCCGGTCGATCGGCGGGCACCGGGCCCACCCGTCTTCCGGAACACGGCGGGACGGTCCACTGTCGCGGCAGCGGTACGGCCCACACGGTCGGTCGCTAGGTCTCATCCCCCATGTTGTACAACTTGTCACCCCCCGTTGGGTGTCCGCCGTTGCCGGGATTCCCGGGTCGGGTGGTGACACGGTGCTTCAGGGAACACTCGACTTTAAACCATATCCCTGTCCAGACAGGGTTTTGCTCCCCCTCGGCCCGCCGCGAACACCCTGGGGGCGCCCGCGCTGCGGGTTTGGGCCGCGTCGGCACCTGGGGCACCGCCTCGGCATCGGACAGGCCTCGTGGGAGACCAACACCTGTTCTGGAGCAGATGCCCGGCCCGGGCGTTTGGTTCTCCGGATTCCCGGATGGATTTTCGCGAACTTCCAAACCCCGCCCTGACCTGGGCTTTTATCCACTTTACTGCTGATGTTTCCGGGATGGGAGGCCCATCCGGAAACATCCCCGTGCGCATCAGGCGGGTGCGGACGGCCCCGCCGCCCGCACCCGCCTGACACTCCGTTAACCCTCGGCCCGTTCCACCACGGCCGCCCACTCGTCGAGCAGGCGCTGCGCGCTGTCTGAATCAGGACCTTCGGCCCAAAGATGGGTGACCGCTTCGGCCGTGTCCGGCAGGACCAGGGCCCAGCTACCGTCCGGCTCGATCACCCGGACCCCGTCCGTGGTGTCCAGTTCGCGTTCGCCCGCGGCCTCCACGACCGCGCGCATGACGCTCCCCTTGACCGCCCACGGGGTGGGCACCGAACGGCGCAGCAGGTGTGCCTGAGGGATCGCACGATCGATCTGGCCGAGCGAGCGCCGGGTCCGCGCCACCAGTCCCAGCAGCCGCACGAAGGCGGCGATGCCGTCACTGGTGGGGCTGAACTCGGGGAGGACGAACCCGCCCCGACCGTCACCGGCGAAGATGATCTCCTCGCCCTCGGAGCGGACCGCCTTGGTCAGCTCGTCGGTGGCGGTGGCGGTCCAGAGCACCTCGACCCCGTGGGAGCGGGCCACCGTCTCCGCCACCCGGGTCGTGGTGACCGGAAGCGCCACCCGCCCGCCGCGGCGTTCGGCGGCGACCAGGTCCAGCACCACCAGGAGCGCGCGGTCGCCGTCCACCAGCTCGCCGTTCTCGTCCACGATGGCCAACCGTTCGGCCACCGGGTCGAAGCGCACCCCGAAGTCGGCCCCGGAGTTGGCCACCAGCTCGCCCAGCCGCTCCAGGTCCCGCATCTTCTTGGCCACGGTGTCGGTGGGCGAGGCCTCGTCCAGCCGGTTGTTGACCGTGAGCACGTCCACGCCGATCCGCCCCAGCAGCGAGGGCAGGATCAGCGAGCCCGTACCGCCCGCGCAGTCCACCACGACCTTCAGCTCGGCCTCGGCCACCCCGGAGGTGTCCACGGCCCTCAGGAGCTCGTGGGAGTAGTTCTCCACGTTGCGGGAGGGGAAGGTCAGCTCACCGATCTCGCCGGGGAAGGCGCGCCGGTACTCGGCCCGGGAGAAGACCCGGTCGAGTTTGCGCTGCGCCCCCGGGGAGAGGTCGGCGCCCTGACCGTCCAGGAACAGGATGTCCACGGACTCGGGGTCACCGGGGCTGGTGCGCACCATGATGCCGCCGCTCATCCCGCTCTGCGAGGTGTGGAAGCGCGCCACCGGCAGCGGCACGACCTCCAGGTCCCGGACGTCCATGGCCGCGGCCGTGAGCGCGCTGATGATCGCCCGCTTGAGGGTGCGCGCCGCCCGCGAGACGTCACGGGAGGTCGTGACCATCGCACCCTTCTTGAGCGTGGTGGCGTAGGCGTTGGCCAGCCGGACCGCGAGCTCTGGCGTGATCTCGACGTTGATCAGCCCGGACACGCCCCGGGGGCCGAACAGCGAACGCTGCCCGCGCGACTCCCAGACGACGTTGGTGTTGACCACCGCCCCGGCCTCGATGGTCTTGAACGGGTAGACCTTCACGTCGTTGTTGACGTAGGCCTCGGACTCGATGACGCAGTCCTCGCCGACGACCGCGCCCTCCTCGATCCGGGCGGCCGCCATGACGTCCGTGTTCTTGCCGATCACGCAGCCGCGCAGGTTGGCGCTGCGGCCGATGAACACGTTGTCGTGCAGCACCGTGCGGTGGGCGAAGGCCTCCGCGCGCACCACGGCGTTGCTGCCGACCACCGTGTACTCGCGCAGCTCCGCCCCGGCCTCGATCTTGGCGTAGTCGCCGATGTAGAGGGGGCCCTTGAGGACGGCGCTGGTGTCGACCTCGGCACCTTCGCCGACCCACACCCCCGGGGACACCTCGAAGCCGTCGATCTCCACGTCGACCTTGCCCGAGAGCACGTCGGCCTGGGCGCTGAGATAGCTCTCGTGGGTGCCCACGTCCTCCCAGTAGCCGTCGGCGACGTACCCGTAGAGGGGCTCGCCCTCCTCCAGCAGTTCGGGGAAGACGTCGCCGGACCAGTCGACCACCTCGCCCGCGGCCACGCGGTCGAGGACCTCCGGCTCCATGATGTAGATGCCGGTGTTGACGGTGTCGGAGAAGACCTGGCCCCAGGTGGGCTTCTCCAGGAAGCGCTGGATGCGCCCCTGCTCGTCCACGATGATGATGCCGAACTCCAGCGGGTTGGGTACCCGCTTGAGGGCGATGGTGACCTTGGCGCCGCGCTCCTTGTGGAAGCGGACCATGTCGGTGAGGTCGATGTCGGTGAGCGCGTCGCCGGAGATGACGATGAACGGCTCCCCGCGCAGGTGCTCCTCGGCGTTCTTGACGCTGCCCGCGGTACCGAGCGGAACCTCCTCGGCGACGTAGTGGAGCTTCATACCGAGCTCCTCGCCGTCACCGAAGTAGTTGCGGATGAGCGTGGCCAGGAACTGCACGGTGACCACGGTCTCGGTGAACCCGTGCTTGCGCAGCAGGAGCAGCACGTGCTCCATGATGGGCTTGTTGACCACCGGCAGGAGCGGTTTGGGCTGGTTGGCGGTCATGGGGCGCAGGCGCGTGCCCTCGCCGCCCGCCATCACCACGGCCTTCATCGGAGGGGTTGGCGTTTCGTCAGGCGCAGCGCTGGACGCGGAATCGGTCGTACTCATCGTAGGGACCCCCGAACGGCGGTGCGGTCAACGCGGCCAGGAGGTGCGGCGGGGGGTAGGTACTCGGAACGCGCGGCCTCGCGCGCGATGGGACATGTTCTCATGGCGGAGATGACACTCCCTTTCGATCCGACAGGACTCTGGTGAGCCGGTCCGCCGGTTCGTTCAGTGGATCAGGGTCCGGTCCTGCCCTGATCCGGTAGGCCCGGTCCGTCCGGGCCTTCGGGTGCCGCGCCGGGGTTGCCGTCCGCGGTCGCCGGTGCGATCGGATCCGATCGGTCGACGCCGTGGCCGCGTGCGGGGTCGCTGTCCCGGGAACCCCCGTGATCAGCGCGTTCGTCGCGGCGGGTCTGGTCCATCAGGCGCAGTCCCTGTACGGCGTAGAGCAGTCCGGCCCACCAGTACAGAGCCGTTCCCCATAGGGCGAAGGCCCAACCTACAATCCTGGCCACATCTCCGACGATCGAGGCGTAACCCGCGATGAACAGGAGCGGGAACGCGTACAGAAGACAGAGCGTGGCGGCCTTGCCCGCGAAGTTGACCGGCAGCGGCCCGTAGCCGAAGTGGCGCAGTAGCGGCAGCGCGCCCAGGATGAGGACGTCGCGCAGGATCAGGATGGCCATCAGCCACCACGGGACGATGCCGCGCACGACCAGGCCGAGCAGGGCCGCGAAGATGTAGAGGCGGTCGGCGAGCGGGTCGAGGATCTGCCCCAGCTTGGTGGCCTGGTCCCAGGCCCGGGCGATCTTGCCGTCCAGCCAGTCGCTGAGCCCCGCCAGGGCGAGCACGAGCAGCGCCCACCAGTCCTCCTGCGGGCCCAGGATGAGCCAGAGGAACAGCGGTACGCCCAACAACCGGAGCATGCTCAACAGGTTGGGAACCGTCCAGATGCGGTCACTGACCACCGGGCTGGCCACGCTGCCCCCCGCCTCGTGTCTGCCTTCTTCCGCGGATCGCCCCATGGCGCCAACGATAACCGGCGGGACCGTCGTTTCCCGCCACCTCGCGCCCCACCGGGCCCAGGATGCCCGGCGGAGGACCGCCCGCTAATCGTATCGTGTACGGATTTGCCTTGTGACCCGGTGTCCACCTGGGCTTTCGGTCTCCCAGGTAACCGGTGGGGCTCGTGGGGCGTCTGGGACGAACAACGGTCTCCGCCCGCTTTCTGCTTCCCCGCCCGTGGGCGGGGCCCTCGACCGGGCCCCGCCCACGGGGGTTCGGCCCCGCGGTCAGGCCGGCCCGTCGCTACCGGAACCGTCCTCGGCCGCGGCCCGGTCCTGGCCGGCCTCCTCCGGCGCGCCGCGGCGCGCGGCGAAGGCCTTGCGCAGGGCCACGGACGCCTCCACCATCATCCACACCGCCAGGCCGAAGATGACCAGGTCCAGCGGGGCGAGCACGAAGCGCTGCATCGGATCGTCGCTCAACGCGAAGTCCCTCAGCTGCACCAGGAGCGCCCACGAGGTCATGACCGCGAGGAACACCAGGGGCACCAGGACCGCGACGGGGTTGCGCCCCTGCTTGGTCACCCACACGGCGATGACCGACAGCGCCAGGCCCGCGGTCAGCTGGTTGGTCGTACCGAACAGCTGCCAGAGGGTCCCGGCGGCGAAGTTCCCCGGGATGAGCGCCAGCCCGAACGGGATCGCCACCGCGAGGAGCGTGGCCGCGGTGATGTTGCGGCTGAGGAAACGCGAGGAGCGTTCGAGCACGCCGCCCTGGGCCGCCTTCTCCTTCACGATGGAGCTGATCTCCTGGATGGTGTAGCGCTGGAGCCGGACCGCGGTGTCCAGGCTCGTGGCCGCGAAGCTCACCACGACCACGGTGGCGAACACCAGCCCGACGCCCTCGGGGATCCCGATGTTGGACGCGAACCCGGCCACCCCTTCGACGAAACGGCCGGCCGGGTTGGTACCGGCGGTCGCCCAGTCGGCGTAGTGGTCGGTCCAGGCGGTTCCCTCATTGGCGGAGAAGACCATGATGCCCGCGGTGCAGGCCAGGATCGAGCAGACGGCCAGCGTGCCCTCGCCGAGCGAGCTCAGGTAACCCACGTAACGTGCGTCGGTCTCCTTGTTCAGCTGCTTGGAGGTCGTCCCCGAGGCGACCAAACTGTGGAAACCGGACACCGCACCGCAGGCGATGGTGATGAACAGCAGCGGGAAGATGGGCGGGCTTCCCTCGGGCAGGTCGCCGCGGAAGGCGGGGGCCTCGATCGTGTTCATGCCCACGATGATGCCGACCATGATGACGAGCAGGCCCACCACCATCTGCTGCTGGTTGATGTAGTCGCGGGGCTGCAGGAGCAGCCACACCGGAAGACGCGAGGTGAAGAAGGTGTAGACGAAGATCAGCACCAGCCACACCAGTGCGGGGTCGGCGCCCAGCAGGTTCGCCAGCGGGTCCACGGTGATGGGGAACGCCTGCCCGAGCGGGATGCACGCGTACACGACCAGCAGACTGATCAGTGACGGAACGAGCGCGGCGCTGCGCCTGCGGTAGACGACCTGGCCCACCCCGATCGCCAGCGGAATGGTGACCAGGACGGGGAGCACCGCCTCGGGGTTGGCGATGAGCAGGCCCGTGATGATCACCGCGAACACCGCGTTGACCATGGTCACCAGGAAGAAGATGATCAGTAGGAACAGGATCCGGGCCCGGGTGCCGATCACGTCCTTGGCCAGAGCCCCGATGCTCTTGCCCTTGTGCCGAACCGACACCACGATCGCCCCGAAGTCGTGGGCTCCGGAGGCGAAGATCGTGCCCAGCACCACCCACAGGAGCGCCGGCCCCCACCCCCAGAAGACCGCGATGGCGGGGCCGACGATCGGTGCCGCGCCCGCCACGGAGATGAAGTGGTGGGCGAAGACGATGTGCTTGTTGGTGGGGACGAAGTCGATCCCGTCCTTGTAGGCGTGGGCGGGGGTGACGAAGTCGGGGTCCAGGGAGTAGACCCGCTTCGCGAGATAGGCCGAGTAGAACCGGTAGCCGAGGGCGAACAGCGCCAGGGCTCCGAGAAGGACTGCTAGGGCCGACATGGGGGGGTTCCTTCGAACTCACGGCACCGGGTATGGCTGGGAAGGGGATTGGCGCCTGACTAGGGTGTATACAGTGCAGGCGAAATTAGCACGTGACGTTCGCCACGGTGAAGGGCGGACAAGGAGCTTCTTTCCCGCCGCGCCACGAGAGGCCGGCACCGTCGCGCGGACGGGTGCCCGGGGAGCCGCCGCGGAACGGGGAGCGGCCCGCCGCGGCGCCCCGGCCGGTGCTACTCCAGGGAGAGGATGCGCTCGGCCTCGCGCCGCCCCGACAACAGAGCTCCGTGCACCGTGGCGGTGTGCTCGATGTCGGTGGCCTCCCCCGCGAAGAAGACCCGGTCGCCGATCGGGGCACTCAGCGCCGTGCGGTCACCGTCCCCGGCCCCGACGGCGGTGAAGGAGAACCCGCCCCGCGCGAAGGGGTCGTCCATCCAGTGCGTCAGGTAGTGGTCGATCGGGTCCGGCGCCTTCTTGAACATGCCGCGCAGGGACGCCATGGCGTGCTCGACCACGTCGCCGTCGTCCATTCCGGCCAGGAACCGCGCGGCGTTGCCCCCGTTGCGGCTGACCAGGATGGGCTCGCCCAGGACGTTCTGCCCGGCGAACCAGTGGAACCAGGCGCCCTCCTCGGTGCCCAGGTGCACCAGCACCTCGGCGTCGCCCCAGAAGACCTCGTCGAAGCGCAGGAAGAGCTTCTCCAGTCGGCCGTTGCCCAGGCGCTGCACGGCGTCGCGCTTTTCCGCGGGCAGCTCCGGGGTGAAAGCCACCTGCCGGGCCCTCAGGACGCCCAGCGGCAGGGTGACCAGTACCCGGTCGGCGGTCAGCGTCTCCTCGCCGTCGGGGGTGTCCACCCGCACGCTGACGCCGCCGTCGTCGTGGGAGATGCTCAGCACGACGTGCTCCATGCGCACGTCCAGCCCCCGGGCGAGATAGTCGGTGAGCTGGCTCATCCCCTCGGGGAAGACCACGTCGTCGCCGCTGAACTCGTGGACGGAGGCCACCGCGGAGAAGGCGACCTCCTCGGCGTCCGCCCCGTGGTCGGCCTCGGCCAAGCGGTGCACGATCTCGACGGCGTCCCTGGCCCGCGAGCGCACGAGGTTGACGTCGTAGAGGGCGTGGTTGATGCCCTCCTCCATGGACTCCTCCGGGCTCGCGCCGACCGTGGCCCAGTACATGTGCTCGTGCAGGAGGTTGACGTCCTCCATGTTGCGGGTGTGCCGGTCGAACAGGAGCCTGCGGCCCTTGGGGTCGTAGGCGGTCTCGGTGGAGCGGTTGAACACGGCGGTGCGCGCGCCCACCTCCTCCACCAGCCGCGACAGCGGGTTGTTCTCCTCGCCGCGCATCCAGGAGGCCCCCGCGTCCAGGGTGGTGCCGTCCCAGGTGTGCACCGAGTGGATGCGCCCCCCGGTCCGGCTGCGCGCCTCGAGCACCGTCACGCGCTCGCCCTGGTCGGCCAGCCGGTCCGCGGCGGCCAACCCGGCCATCCCGGCGCCCACGACGATGGTGTGTCCCCGTCCCGGGTCGGCCTCGCGTCCGCGCGGTCCGGGCTCGGCGCGGGTGCCCCCGGAGACCTCCGCGCTCACGTCCTCGCTCATCGCACTCCCCCTCCGTGCCGACGCCCTCGGTGCTGGCGGCCCACAAGTGCGACCTTATGCGCCCCAACTGCCCCGATCAGGGAGGACACACCCGGGAAGCCTGGCGAGGGAGCCGGGGGGAGGTCCGGCGGGAACCCCTCCCCGGGAGGGCTCGGTCCGAGCAGGTCCCATCCGGGCCGGACACTGGTGCCGTCACCGTCCTGGTCCTGGCCGCCGGTGTCGCTCTCGTCCCCGGCGGCACCCTCGCCGTCGCCTTCCTCCTCGGCACCGTTCTCCGTGGACTCGACCGCGACGCCCCTCTGGAACCGGTGCGTGAGGCCGAGGCCGGCCAACACGGGCAGCGTCGGCTGCGCGCACACCTGGACCGGGCCCGGGGACTCGGGTACCGAGGGTCAGGGTTCGACGTGGGCGGCGAGGTTGGCCAGTGAGGAGCCGAGCCCGGCGGCGTGGTCCCCGGGTGTGATGCCCTGGGGCACGCCGGTCGCCTCGACGCTCACCCGGGTGCCCCCGTCGACCGGTGCGAGCCGCCAGGTCATCGTCATGGTCCCGGAGAAGTCGGGGTCCTCCGAAGCGAAGTCCACGCGCTGGACGATCCGTTCGTCGGGTAGTAGTTCGACGAACCCGACCTCGGTGACGTCGGTGGACTCCGTGGTCTTGCCCTGCCCGGTTCCGGGATCGAGATAGGTCAGCACCATCCGGAAGCCGCCGCCGGGCCAGGGGTCGAAGCGCTCGATCCGGCCGGTCATGCCTTCCGGGGGCAACCATGCCTCCAGGGCCCCGGGGTCGGTCATCGCGCGGTAGACCGCCGCCGGCGGCGCCGCGACGACACGTTCGGCGCGGTCGACCCGCGCGTTCCCCGCGCCCTGTTCGCTTCCGTGCCGTTCCCGCTCCATGAACCCACCCCGTTCAGACGCCCCGTACCAGGGCCAGCCGATAGCCAGGGCCCGACGATAACGCGGACCGGGGACATTCAGGGGAACCGGGAGGGGCCGCACAGCGGCGGGGCGGCGGTCGGCGCTCTTCACACCCACCGCCGCCCCCACGTGCACGGGCGGTCCCGTCCTGACCGCCCGAACGTAGGAGCGGTCCCGTCCTGACCGCTCAGGGCGCCCGGGTGGCAGGGCCCGGGTCCACGTCACCGCCGGGGTTCACGGCGTTGTCACCGCCTCCCGAGCGTCTGCCCATCCAGGAACCTAGCGCGCAAGGCTTTCAGATTTCTTTTGCCCGGAGGCCTGTCGCGCGTTCTCGGTTCCGGACGCCTCCGGCCGGGGATCAGCAGGTGTTGTCCTGGCTGTTCTGCCAGGTGATGTCCCGGACGACGGTCCCCTCTGCGCACGGCTGTTCGTTGACCGCCGTGTCCACGACGGTCAGGTTCTCCAGGGTGATACCCGAGGTGTTGGCGAACTCGCCCCGGGCGGCGAGCCGGATGTCGCCCGGCCCTTCGACGGTCCCTCCCGCGAGGGTGACGTTGTGGCAGTTCTCGATCAGGACCGCGTTGCCGCCGGTCCCGGAGATGTCCACGTGTTCAATGACCGCCCCGCCGCTCTCCGAGACGCAGAAGACCCCGCGGCCGCCGCCGCGCGCGCGGACCTCGCCGACCCGGATGTTGGCGGGGTAGTCGTCCCCGACCCTGCCGTTGCGGTTGGCCATGCGGAAGGCCGCGTAACCGGTGCCCGCGCCCGCGTTCTCCGCGTCGACCAGCCCGATGTCGGCGTTCTCGGTGTCGTTGAGCAGCAGCCCCGAGTAACCGGTGTCCCGGGCCGTGACGGTTCCCACGGTGAACCCGTCGACGCCGTAGGTCTCCACACCGTGGCTGTCGGTGCCCGAGACCCGGACGTGGTCGATGCTGATGTCGCGGGCCTGCCTGACGCTGTCGTTGTCACGGCTGTCGATGCGCATGCCGTGGCCGCCGGACATGCTCAGGTCGACCTGTCCGAAGTGGATGTCCTGGGCACTCTGCACGAACACCCCGAAGTAGGGCGAGCCGCTCAGGGACAGGTGGGGCACGGACACGTCCTGGACGCGGCGGATGCGCACAGCGGCGTTGTCGGCGCTCACAGACCCGGTCACGTCGATGGTGCCGCACACCTCGAAGGACGTGTGGCTGGGCAGGTCGAGGGGACCGTCCCCGGGCACGGTCCCCGACCCGCGGACCACCACGCTCTCCTGGGAGATCCGCCCGGGGTCGAGGCTGTCGACCGCGAAGCGCATGGCGGTGAGCATGTCGGGGCCCTCGTGGACGACGTCCCCGCCGTTGCGCACGGTCCAGGTCGAACCGTCCAGTTCGGCCTCCGCCTGGTAGCTTCCCGTCCCGCACTCGACCGCGGCCTCGGCGGTGGTCTCGGCTGGGGCCTCCGCGGCGGCCGCGGTGTCCTCGGAAGCGTTCTGGAGTTCGGACTCCGGGGGCGGGGCCGACGGGACGAGGGTCGCCGCCGCCACCCCCAGTCCCGCGAGGACGGCCAGGGACGCGGTGGGAAGGGCCCAGCGCGGACGTGTTCGGTTGCTGTGGGGGTTCATGCTGCTCCTCGTGTGCGGGCCCATGGGGGCTGGGGATCACGAACACGGTGCGGAACGGATTCCGCACGGTGAGTTCCGGAAGCTAGCACGGAAAGCGTTTTCCCGATACCGGCCCAAATGCGGGGGTCAGACCAGGCGACCCGCACGGGCCACGACCCGGCCCGCGCGCACGACCGCATGGCGTTCGGGCAGGTCCACCACGACCTGGGGCAGGCATTCGCCTTCCACCAGGAGGAAGTCCGCGGGGGCGCCCGGCTGGAAGTCGGCCCGTTCCAGGCCGAGCAGCGCCGCGCCGTCGTGCGCGGAGGTGAGGTAGGCGTCCGAGAGCTGCTCGTCGAGGCGGGCCCGCGACGCCTTGGCCAGCAGGTGCGCGCGGTGCAGCATGTCGGCGTCACCGAAGGGGCTCCAGGAGTCGCGGACACCGTCCGAGCCCACCCCGACCCGCACCCCGTGTTCGCGCAGCCGCGCCACGGGCAGGACCCGGGCCGGGCTCGGCGCCACGGTGGTGAGCGCGATTGCGGCCCCTCCCAGGGCCGCGGCAAGGGCGTCGAAGTCCTCCTCCGCCCCGGTCATCCCGAAGGCGTGGCTGACCGTCACGTTGCCGCCCAGGTCAAGGGCCCGGGTGCGGTCGATGATCGCCCACATCGTGCGCGAGCCCACGGGGCCGCCGTCGTGCAGGTGGATGTCGACTCCGACCCGGTGCCGGTCGGCCAGGCCGAACACGAGGTCGAGCTGGCCGTCGAGGTCGCCGTCGAAGCCCTCGGGGTCGATCCCGCCGACCAGGTCGGCCGCCCCGGTGCGCAGCGCCTCCTCCAACAGGGAATCGGTTCCGGGGGCGCGCCGGACCCCGTGCTGGGGGAAGGCGACGATCCGCACGTCCAAGGCGTGCTCCAGTCGCTTGGCGGCCTCCCGGACCCCTTGGAGGCCTTCCAGCCCGTAGGCGGGGGCGATGTCGGCGTGGGCCCGCATGGCCCGGGTGCCGCGGGTGACGGCGTGGCCCATGAGCCGTTCGGCCCGCACGGCGACCGGGGTGGGGGTGTCCCGGAAGACCTCGGCGTCTTGCTCGCCCAGCTCGGCGATCCCGCCGGCCGGGCGGCGCGAGAGCCAGGGCTCGCCCCAGGTGGTCTTGTCCGGATGGATGTGCGCGTCGACGAGCGTGGGCAGGGCGATCCGTCCGCCGCAGTCCACCACCTCGGCCTCCTCCTGCGCCCGCGCCGCCGACACCCGCCCGTCGACCACGACCAGGTCGACGGCGTCCCCGCCCATCGGCCGAACGTTCCGGAAGATCGTCGTGTGGCCCCGCTCAGCCATGGCAGCCTCCTCGCTTTTGGTATACCGCTAGCAGAGCATGCCAGAAAGAGAGTGGCCCCTCCACTCGGAGAGGCCACTCGGTGTCGCGGGCGGACCGGTCGCGCCCCTGGTCCGGTCAGGACCTGGGCGGCTCCCCGTCCTCGCCGTCGAACTCGATGTGCTCCTTGCGGAGTTCGCCCTCGACGTGCTCCTCACGGGTGACGTCGCGCTTGCGGACGTGGATCTCCTCGACCGGGACCTCCTCCTTGGAGACGACCGGGCGCTCCTCGTAGAGGGTGAAGGTCTCCTCGTCCTCCTCCATGTGACCGGTGTCCGTCACCTGCGAGGGGTCGGTGATGGGGCGGCGCTCCACCTCCAGCTCCTCGTGGTGCAGCGGGACCGTCTCGTCGAAGCGCTCGGTCTCCACGTGCCTGCGCATCCGCGCCTGCCCGCCCTCGCGCCGCTCGACACCGATGTCCACCTGCTCCTCGTGCCGGAGTACCGACATGTCCTCGGTGTCGGCCCCACCCGGTCCCCCGAGACGCTCACTGGCGTGGCGGTCGGCGGTCTCTCCGTGGGCCGCCGGAGGCATGGCGTGGGCCTGACCGCTCTCGGTCATGGCGTCGGCCGGGTCGTTCCCGTGCATCTCCGGCTCGTCGCCCCGGCCCTCGGGCACCGGGCCCTCGGCCCGCTCCCGGCCCCCGCCGGCGATCCCGGGACCGCCCATCCACTTGGGCATCTCCTGCCCGAGCGGGACCCCCTGCTGGTCGTTGGCCGCCTCTCCGGCGCCCCCAGGCAACCGCTGCTCCCCCTGCGCCTGCCGCGGGAACCCGCCCTGCCGGGCGAAGTAGTCGCGCACCAGCTCCTCGTCCTCGGGGGACACGTGCCGGTCCGCGTCGACGTGCGGCGCGTCCTTCACGGTGGCCTTGTCGTAGGGGATCTGGATGTCCTCCTCCACCGGTTGGGCTCCCTGGAGCGGGACGAGGGTCTCCTTCATGCCGAACAGTCCGGTGTGGACGGACACCCAGCTCGGCCGGCCCGTCTGGTCGTCGAGGAAGACCTGCTTGATCTTCCCCACGTTGTGTCCTTCGGTGTCGAGCACACGGTGGCCCACGAGGTCCTCGGGTACGAATTCGGCTGCCACGGGGCACCCCTTCCTGGTTCACGGCGGCGGGGGCATACTCCCCCGGTTCACTCCCCGCCTCTACCCGGCCCCAGCGCGAGTACAGATCTCCACCCCACTCCGTGCACGAGGAAGCACCGACCCTAGACCTCCCATTTGACCTGGGCCTTTCCCCGTCATCAGCCAGTGACGTCCCTTTGGCCTCCTGTTGGTATCAGCCGAGGCCTGACTGGGGGAGATCAGTCCAGGAGTCAACCTGGACACCACTGGAATCGATGGCGCTGACCTGCTCAGGCTGAGCTACGGTTTCGGAGGGCGAGCTGGACTGTCCGCGTCCAATCCCAGGCGGCCCACCAATGTCGGCTTCGGCCTGACCTACACCCTGCCGATCATCGTGGCCTGCCTGACCGCCAAGCCTGGGGCACTCCTGCTCCTGGAGAACCCGGAAGCGCACCTGCATCCCCGAGGGCAAACCCAGATCGCTTTCCTCCTGGCTCGGGCTGCCTCTGCGGGAGCACAGTTGATCGTGGAGACCCACAGCGACCACATCCTGAATGGCCTGCGGTTGGCCGTGAAGGAAGGTGAGCTGCCCCCAGAATCCGTGGCACTCCACTACTTCCGTAACCAGGGAACCGGAGCCACGGAGATCACCAGCCCTGCGATCGGCCCGGACGGGATGCTCTCCCAGTGGCCCGACGGCTTCTTCGACGAGTGGGACAACGCGGTCCTGCGCCTGCTCAGCTGACCCTCGCCGTTCCCCTCATCGGAGATCACTCACTATGATCCTGCTCTTCCTCAACGAACTCTCCTGTGCTCCGGAAACCGGCAAACACCAGGCAGCCTCGGCGATGGCGAACCTGGCCGAGGCGCTCACCCAGGTGCGGAGGGCATGCCCGGACGCGGCACTGAGGTTTTCTCAGCGAAATGATCTCTGCGGAGCAGGGTGATTTTCGGATCCCCGCCGGGCCGGACGAGTGGCACCTGGATGCGAGCAGACGTAGTCGGGTCGCCCGGAGGAATCTCACCTCCGGGCTCCCACAGATCCCGGCGTGACAGTCTCCCGTCACCGGGCTCTTCTCAACCTCGCCGTCAGAACTCCGGGACCCACCGCCAGTGCGCAAAGAAGCGCGGGTACTGGCCGGCCGTGCGCTGCCATGCGGCGTGCGCTTTCTTGAAGGTCCTCAGCCGTTTGTACTTCTTCCTCATCCAGCGCACCAGGTAGACGTTGATGCGCCTGAGCAGCGGATAAAGCTCCGACCGATAGAACCGGCCGTAGTAGTTCATCCACCCTGACACGATCGGATTGAGCCACCGTGCGAGGTCCTGCTCGGAGAAGGGGGTGCGGCGGTGCAACCGCCAGGATCGCACCGTTTCGCTCATCTTCCGCATGGCGGTCTTGGAGACCGCCGGGCCGAAGCCCGTGAACACGGTCCCATGTCTGCTGCGAACTGCCCGTGCCCGGAACGTGAACCCCAGGAAGTCGAACGCTGTGTGCTCGAAAGAGCCCTTGCGCTTTCCGTCCTTGCAGTAGACGATCCGGGTCTTGTCCGGGTGAAGCCTTAGCCCGACCTGTTCCATCCGTTGCTCGATCGCCGAGACCAGCATCCTGGCCTGGCTCTCACTGCGACAGTGCACCACCGCATCATCGACGTACCTCTCGAACGGCACCGACGGGAACCGCCGGTCCATCCACTCGTCGAACGCATAGTGCAAGAACAGGTTGGCCAGCACGGGTGAAACCGCCGACCCCTGGGGGGTCCCACGGTCCCGTTCGGCTTGCGAGCCGTCAGGCCGTTGCATGGGGGCGGCAAGCCACCGCTTGACATACAAAATGAGCCTTTCCGGGTAACGGTTTGTGACCGTGGGTGAGTATCGGTCAGGTGGTGCGGTCGTGTTCGAGCTGGAGCAGGACCAGTGCGGCGAGGGTGATCGCGCCGATGCGCCAGGGGTCAAGGCTCACCCGCCGTAGTGCTTTGAAGGTGGTCTTGAGTAGGGAGTTGGCGCGTTCTGCGACCCCGTGCACTCCACGGATCAGCTGGTTGTAGGCCTTCTGGTCACCGGTCAGCTCCTGGCCTGCGGGTTTCTTCACCGGATGCCGGATGGCAGGGCTGAGGTTCTCATAGCCCAGGTCGGTGAGGGTGAGCAGACCCTGGTCGGTGGCCACCTTCTCCAGCGCGGGCAGCAAGTCGGTTTCGGCTTTCGCGCAGGTGGTGTCGTGCTCACGCCCAGGCCGGACCTGCGAGGTCCACAGCGGCCACCCGTCCGGGGTCGAGAGCACCTGGACGTTGCCGCCGTGGTGTTTGTGCTTGCCGACCACCAAAGGTCAGCCCCGTTGGGGCCCGGGGTGGACACCCGGTCGGTGCGCACCACGGTCCCGTCCAGGTTCAGGTGACTCAGTCCGGCCTTCCTGGCCTGGATGAGGGCTTGTTCCAGGTCTGGGGCGTGTGCGGCCAGGACGTCGATGCCCTCGTGCAGGTAGGTGTAGACCGTGCTGGTGCTGATGGCGTTGTCGGTGGCCAGTTGAGCGGGGCGGGTGCCGTCGAGGAACCAGCGCAGGACGAGCACGGCCTGTTTGAAGGGTCCCAGCGCCCGGGTGCCGCTTCGGGTACCGAGGGTGCGCCGGTGGGCGGCCAGCTGCCGGGAGACGAACTCGGCGGTTGGGCGGTCGACATCGAGCACACAGGTGTAGGTAATGTGGGACAAGCGAGGCCTCTGGTTCGGTCGGTGATACGTCGCAATATCACCTGTACCAGGGGCTTCGTTGCTGTGCGGGACTGGGTTGGGGTTGATCTTCTCAGGTTCCCACCCCAACGACCGTCACTGTGAGTGAGTCATGCTTACTCAGAAAGGCTCAGTCTCTGGCCGTCGCCTTGGGGGAAGATCATCGGCGGAGCCGCGCCCCACCGGGCCTTGGCCTCATTGCGCGTTTCGTGGTCATCGAGGCGGCGGATGAACATCAGGTAGGTGATCTGCTCGATCACCTCTCGTGAGTTGGACATGCCCTCAGCGTCAAAGGCATCCCAGAGGCGATCGATCCGGTTCTTCAGTTCAGCACTGAGCACACAAAAACGGTAGCACCGGGCGCAGACGCACCCTCGGCACGAAGAGCCCCGAAGCACCCCCGTAGCCGCCGTGTGTGTGGTCTGCTGGAAAGCATGGAGCAAGAAAGGGACAGCGACAGTACTGAGCGCTCAGTACAGGGGCGAACGTTGCCTGACACGCTCGCGGCAGCCGACATCAAGCAGCTGGTACGTGCGTCGCGTGAGGGTGATGGGGACGAAGCGGAACGGATCCGCCGAAGGTACCTGGAAGGGTAGACCGCTGGCGACCAGAAGCCTTACAGGGCAGGGGCTCTCGTGTTAACTTCAGGGTCCGGGATCGTTCCGTTGAGGCCTGAGCGGAGACACATGGAACTGGAATTGCTAGCCAAGGACGACAAGTCCGGGATCAAGGGCTGCCCCTCCGTCTACATCACTGACACCGGCGAGTTCGTCGTTCAGGGCGCCGGCCTTGCCGCCACCGACTTCGCGAAGCTGGCCAATCCTCTGCCAGGGGAGACCGCTGTGCGTATCTCACCCGAGATCGTGCTCGCCGCCGTCGAGCAGTACCAGCGGAGGAATGTGTGACCTCTCCGCAGGCCAGTGCTCGTCCGGTCAGCGAAGCTGAGTTCGATCAATTCTTCGAAGATTGCCGCTACACCGCCTTCCGGTTGGAGACGCTCCAGGTCTATGACGTCAGCTACGAGGAAGAGGCTTTTCGCCGGTTCCTGACCGACGGAGAGGTCATCACCACCTCGTCCCACCAGGAGTGGGCTCGCATCGTTGGTGGCAGGCGACGCTTTCACCGTGTTCATGTGGTGGTTGAACCCCTCACGGACTACCTGCGGTTCGAGTGCGTGTGGGCCTACCGCACCAACGTCAAAGCTGGTGAGGACGTCAATGTCCTGCCGGTCAGCGAAGGTTCTTGGCCCGCAGGCATCCCCCGATCCGACTACTGGCTGTTCGACTCGGAGCATCTGGTGCGCATGAACTACGCCTCGGACGGAACCATGCTCACACCTGAGCTGGTGACCGCTCCCGACGAGATCGTGCGAGCCAACGTCGTACGTGACCGAGCACTGCATCTGGCCACACCTTTCACTGAATACGAAAGACACTTCGACACCGACATGCGACCCCTGTGACGGACAGCGAGCACCAAAGAACCACCAACACCGTGCACGGTGCTCCAGAAGCTTTGTTGCAGACGGGGGCCGTGCACGGTGACGTCCACATCGCCTCGGGAACATCCCGAACCACCGCCGTTCCACGCCAGCTTCCACTACCACCAAAAGGGTTCGTGGATCGCGAGGCTCAACTGCGGCGGTTGGACGCGCTGACAGCACAGGAATCGGGTGTACCGGTCGCGGTTCTGGCCGGACCGCCCGGTGTCGGTAAGAGCGCATTGGCCGTGCACTGGGCCCATCGGGCACGCGTCCGCTTTCCGGACGGGGATCTCTACGTCAGCATGCATAGTCATGCACCCGGACCACGTGCACAAGCTTCTCAAGCGCTCGACGCAATTCTGAGAAGCCTCGGGGTGGCCTCTGACCGTATCCCCCTGGACCTGGACGGCCGCTCGGCTCTCTACCGCTCAGAGGTGCACGGCAAGCGCCTTCTGATCGTCATCGACGACGTGCTCGATCCGGCACAGGTACGACCCCTTCTGCCAGCCTCATCCGGCAGCATGGTCGTGGTGACCAGCCGGAGCACATTACCGGGGTTGGTCGCGCGTGACGGCGCCGAACGTCTGCCTCTGGGGGTCCTTCCCCTCACCGACTCGGTGGACCTACTGCGGGTCACCATCGGCACCCGTGTGGATTCCGAGCGGGAAGCCGCGCGCAGCCTGGCCAAGCACTGTGCACGCCTACCACTGGCACTCAGGGTGGCTGCCGAACGGCTCATCGAACGGCCAGAGACCGCGGTGGCTGATCTGGTGAACGAACTGGCTGCAGAAGAGTCTCGTCTGGACGCTCTCGCGGAAGAAGACGAACTGAGTGATCTACGTGCCGTGATGACCGCTTCCTACCAGGGTCTGGACACCGAGACCGCCCGATTCTTCCGCCGCCTCGGGCCGCATCCAGGAGCGGAGTTCTCCATAGCGGCCGCAGCGGCGATCACCAGTGTCCCGAGCACCGAAGCCCGTAGGCTTCTGGATCGTTTGAAGCGGGCCAACCTCGTGGAACGCCCACACCCTGACCGCTACCGCCTGCACGATCTGGTCCGTCTGTACGTCGGGGAACGGGTTCGTGCTGAGGACGGGGACGATTCTGTATCCGAGAGCATCGGACAGCTCGCACGGTGGTACACACACGCCGCGTCCCGAGCCCAGTTGGCCGAGCACCCGCACTTCCCCGTGGTACCCGGAGACGAGACGCCACAGGACCTTCCCGACTTCGCCTCTCTCGAGGAAGCGCTGTCCTGGTTCGAGACCGAGCGAACAAACCTCATCGCTGCGACGGAAGCCGCTCTGGAACACGGCCATTACGACACCGCCTGGCGCCTGCCCGCCAGCGTCTACCCCCTGTTCGAGGCGCATCGGCACTGGCACGCGTGGGTTGACCTGCACAGGATCGGGCTGAGAGCGGCGGAGGACGCCGAAGATGCGTTCGGATTGGCCCGCAACCACTTGGGGATGGGCGACGCCCTGTGGCTCCAGGAAGACCTCGAAACGGCCGAGCATCACTACCAGCAAGCGCTGAAAAGCAGCGACCGCTGGGTGCAGGGGTTTGCGCTCCGGCAGCTCGCTCTGGTGGCTTGGCAGCGCGGCGATCGGGGCGCCGATACCGTGAAGAACGTGGAGCTCTCCCGTGCGATCTTTCAGGAGGCGGGCGAACGGCAAGGCGAAGCAATGTCCCTGCTCAGCCTGGCCGATTTCTGCGCTGATTCGAGGAGTTGGCAGGAGGCCCTCGCCCACTGCCGCGCGGCGGTCGACGCCTTCGAGGAGATCGGCGCCGAGTCGAGCGTGGCCTGGGCCCGCTGTTCTCTGGGTCGGATCCTCACCGCTACAGGCCATGCCGCTGAGGCCGTCCTTGAGTACCAAGCCGCGATAACGGCCTTCGACAGGCGTGAGGACGACGACAGCCGAGCGGTAGCGCTACTCGGCCTTGGTGGGACGCATGCCGAGCTGAATGAGCCGGAGCGGGCACGTGAGGCCTGGGCAGCCGCCCTGGACTACTTCCGGGACCACGGCGACCCGCGTACTCGTGAGGTGGAGGAGCGGCTGAGAAGCCTAGATGCCTGACAGCAGTACGGAGCGCCCGCCCCGAGAGTCAGGGGCGGGCGCTCCGGTGTTCAGCTCAGTTGTGCGCGTTCACACCACCGGGATCAGACCTTGCGGTGCTGGGGCACCCAGACGCCGTCCTCGACGGTGTAGTCACCGAAGAGCGCCGGGGCCTCGGCCTTGAGGGTCTCGCCGATCTGGTTGAACAGCAGACGGATCTCCTCCTCCGCGCCGGGGGCGGTACGGGCTTCCAGGGTGTGGCGCAGGGTGCGCACGTTGGCGGTCCATACCAGGCCGGTCGCCACGCCCTCGGGGGCGAAGCGGCGCATGAAGGAGGTCTTGTGCTTCTTCTCCGCGAACTTCACGCCCTCGTCGTCCAGCCCGAAGTGCTCGGCCATCCAGAACTGGAACTCCTCCATCTGCTGAAGCATCGCGGTGGCGCGCTCCATCAGCTCCGGGTCCTCCTCGGCCCAGTCGGGGAACCAGAACGGCAGGTCGGTCAGGCGCACGAAGCGCAGCGACTCCTGCGAGACGGCCACGCCGGGCCGGTGCCGGATGAGCTCGTGGGTGAGCACCCGGGAGACGTTGTGCAGCACGAAGCTGAAGCTGACGTGCTCCAGGACCGAACCGTGCAGGCTGGCCAGGATGTTGCCGAGGTAGGCGTCCTGGTCCTTGCGCACCCGGGTGACGTTCGGGTTCAGACCCGGCTCCCAGGAGCGGTAGCACAGGCGCCCGGCGAACTCGGCGAGATTCTGCGGGTCGTTGAGGTGGGCGTCCAGATCGCCCCGGTCGAAGCGCTCCAACCACGCCTCGCCGCCGACCTCCTTGAGGTAGTCGGCGATCGCGTCGTAGTCCACCTGCGGACGTGCAACCAGGCGGACCTGGGGCTCGACCTTCTTCACAGAAACCTCTTCTCGCAGCTCCCCGCCCCAGGGCACACGTCAAGGCCATGACCAGGGTTTTCCGGGGCACGGGAGCGTGTGTGGGACTGGGCCGATTGACCTCCCCCGAGGGTACACGTCCAGGGCCGGGGTAGGGCCTGGGCACCTGTGTGAGAACTGGGAAAAGGCCGAGGGGCCGGGTGCCTGACCCGCGTATGAGCGCGGTCGGGCACCCGGCCCCTCGCTGGCCCTGTAGGGGAACGGTGCTCGTTGGGAGGATTCGGACGCTCGTTAGAGGCCGAGGACGAATCCACCGGGCGAAAGGATGACTCCGACCACGATGAGGACGATGCCCCAGAGGAGCTGGCCGCGCAGGACGCCCAACACGCCGGAGACGATAAGGATGATTCCGAGGATTAGCAGCAAAATACTCATACACAACCCCTGTCCGCTAACGGATTGATCAAACTTCGTTCACGGCAAGGTTTCGGGAATGAATCTCTCCCGTGCTGGTGAGAGGCGGTCCGCACGCGTCGGATCTCTCACGCGCGGACCGCGTTTCCCCGAGTTCGAGATTCCCGGGTCAGCGTTTGGCGAGCTCCAGGACCCGGGAGACGATGCCCTCGCCGACGCTGGCGGTCAGGATCGACTCCGGATGGAACTGCACCGCGTACCAGCGGGCCGCCGGGTCCTCGATCGCCATCACCACGGGCTCCTCGCCGGTCTCCCCGTCCAGGACCGCGGTGACCTCGAAGTTCTTCACCAGATCGGGCGTGCTGTACGTGGAGTGGTAGCGGGCGGCCGGGAAGGCGCCCCCCTCACCCATCCCGAACAGCAGGCGACCGCCGAAGACCCGGACGCGGCCGGGCTTGCCGTGCACCGGCTCGTCCAGGGTCCGAAGCTCTCCCCCCGCGTGCTCGACCATGCCCTGCAGGCCCAGGCACACCCCGAACACCGGCAGTTCGCGGGCGGACAGCGCGTCCAGCAGACCCGACATCGCGAAGTCCGCCGGCAGACCGGGGCCGGGCGAGAGGACGACGAGGTCGGGGGCGAGCCGGTCCAGGAGCGAGGGGTCGAAACCGTAGCGGACGGTGGTCACCTCGGCCCCGTGGCGGCGCACGTAGTCGGCGAGGGTGTTCACGAAGGAGTCCTCGTGGTCCACCAGCAGGACCTTCATCCCCGAACCCGGGAGCTCGGCCGGGGCGGCGGGCCCGGTTCCGGTCTCGGTCCCCTCCGGCGCGGACGCCGCCGTGTCAGCGCTCTCCTCCGCCGCCAGGGCCTCCTCGCCCTGGGCGAGGGTCTCCAGCAGCGCGCGGGCCTTGAGGAAGGTCTCCTTCTCCTCCGCCTCGGGGTCGGAGTCGTAGAGCAGGGTCGCGCCCACACGTACGGCCGCCACCCCGTCGCGGATGTGCGCGGTGCGCAGGGTGAGCCCGGTGTTCATGGAGCCGTCGAAGTTGACCACCCCGACGGCGCCGCCGTACCAGCGGCGGGGGCTGGTCTCGTGCTGCTCGATGAAACGCATCGCCCAGGTCTTGGGCGCACCGGTGACGGTGACCGCCCACATGTGGGTGAGGAAGGCGTCCAAGGCGTCGAAGTCGCGGCGCAGGGTGCCCTCGATGTGGTCCACGGTGTGGATGAGGCGCGAGTACATCTCGATCTGGCGGCGGCCGATCACCTTGACGCTGCCCGGCTCGCACACGCGCGACTTGTCGTTGCGGTCCACGTCCGTGCACATGGTGAGCTCGGACTTCTCCTTCACCGAGGAGAGAAGCTCCTGGATGTTCTCGGCGTCGCCGAGCGCGTCCTCACCGCGGCGGATGGTGCCGGAGATCGGGCAGGTCTCCACCCGCTGGCCGGTGCCGGGCTCACCGCTGACCCGCACGAACATCTCCGGGGAGGCGCCGACCAGGTACTCGCCCTCGCCCAGGTTGAAGAAGAACTCGTAGGGGGCGGGGTTGCGGTCGCGCAGCAGTTCGTAGAAGCGGGCCGGTGAGGAGCAGCGGGCGTAGGTGCGGTGCCCGGGGACCACCTCGAAGAGGTCTCCGCGGCGGAACTTCTTCTTGGCCTCGGCGACCACCTGGGCGTAGGAGCCGGGCCGGGGGCCGGGCGGGACCTCGGTGGCGACCACCGGCGGGGTGAGTTCGGTCTCGCGGGGCAGACCCTCGGTGGTGGCCTCGGGGCGCGCCCCTTCACCCCCGTCGGTGTCGCCCTTTGTTCCGGCGTCGCCGGGAACGGTGAACTCGTAGGTGTAGCGCACACAGGTCTCGCGCTTGCGGTCGCGGACCACTATGGCGTCGGGCAGGTGCAGCACCAGGTCGCGGTCGGCGGGGTCGCGGTCGATGTGCCGCTCCACCGGCTCGAACTGGAAGGCGAGGTCGTAGCCGAAGGCGCCGTACAGGCCCAGATTGGAGTCCTCGGGGCTGCGCAGGGCCGCGACCACGGCGCGCAGGGCGGTGAAGACGCTGGGGCGGCGACTGCGCTCCTCCTCGGTGAAGAACGCGTCGGGGTCGGGCTCGGGCACGGTGACGGCGACGTGGTCGGCGTCCTGTTCGCGCTCACTCACCCCGGGCACGGTGTCCAGCGCCTGGGCCAGGACCGGGAGCAGGACCCGCCCGCGGGCGTTGAGGGCGGTGGCGGTGACGCGGCGCCCCCGGGTGCTGATCTCCAGGCAGGGGTCCACGTACCCCAGGTGCCAGCGGTCGTAGCGGCCCGGATACTCCATCCCCGAGGAGAGCACGCCGCCGCGGCGGTACTCGACCGAGCTGACGAGTTCGGTGAGGATCTCGGGGTCACAGGGGGTGGCGCTGCGGTGGACGGTCACGCCGCTCGGGGTGCGGTACGTGGTGGTCTGTGCGTCGCTGGGGTTCACGGCCGGTCCTTTTGGCGCTCTGCGGTCGGGGTGGTCATCACCGGCCGGGGCCGCCAAAAGCGAAAAACGACCGCCGGTCCGGGGCGGTCGCTGCGGTGTTCGGGAAATGCGAACTGTCGGTGCGCCGCCTAGGAGCGGCGCCACCACTGTCCCTGGATGGCTGGGCTGGTTCGCATGGGCCCGAGTGTAGCGCCTGGTGCGGGCCCCAGCCACCGTTTCCGCGAACCCCGCGTCCCGTGGCAGCCCTCACCCCGACCAGTGGTAGCGGCGTTCGGGCCGTCCCGCGGTGCCGTAGCGCAGCCGAACCTCGACCTGGCCCGTCTCGACGAAGTACTCCAGGTAGCGGCGGGCGCTGACCCTGGAGACCCCCGTGGCGGCGGCGCACTCGGTCGCCGACATCCCGCCCTCCTCCTGCCCCCGCCCCGTCGCGGTCCGGTCGCTCAGCGTCCTCTCCACGAGTTCGGCGGTCTGCCTCGTCAGCCCCTTCGGCATCGTCTTCGCGGAGCGGGCGGCGGGCCGGACCGCTCCGAAGGCCCGGTCGACGGCGGCCTGGTCCGCGGCTCCCTCACCGTCCAGGTGGCGCCGCAGCCCGGCGTACTCCTGCAACCGTTCGGTGAGCTCGGCCGGCTCGAACGGTTTGATGAGGTACTGGACGGCGCCGCCGCGCAGCGCCTGGCGGACGGTCACGCCGTCGCGCGCGGCGGTGATCACCAGGACGTCCACGTCCGGCAGGTCCTCGCCTCCGGCCGGCCCGCGCAGGTCACGCAGCACGTCGATGCCGCTCATGTCGGGCAGGTAGATGTCGAGCAGGACCAGTTCGGGGCGCAGCCGCTCGACCATCTCCAGGGCCTCGGCCCCGGTGCGGGCCTCGCCCACGACGGTGAAGCCGGGGACGCGCTCCACCAGACCGCGGTGGACGCGGGCCACCATGAAGTCGTCGTCGACTATGAGCGTCCTCACCGGCATCGGTCCTCTCCTCCTTCGGTTGGTTTCTCGTACAGGACGGCGGTGAACTCCGAACCGGCGACGGTCGCCGCCCCGCCTCGTCGCGCGCACACCAGGCCGACGATCGCCAGCCCGAGACCGCGCTTGCGCCCGGTTCCGTCCTTCGTGGTGTAGCCGTGCCGGAACACCTGGCCCGCGAGTTCGCCGGGCACCCCCGGCCCCGAGTCGCGGACCACCACGCGGACCGGCTCACCGCCGCCGCCGACCACCTCGACCTCGACCCAGGGCGGGTCGGGGCTCGCGTGGGTCGGCGCGATCGCGTCCAACGCGTTGTCCACCAGGTTGCCCACGACCGTGACGAGGTCGTCGGACAGCTCCTCCGTCACCGGCCCCAGCCTGGTCGCCGGCGCGATGCTCAGCCGGGTGCGCTGTTCGTCGGCCAGGCTGGTCTTGGCGATGAGCAGCGCGGCGAGCGACGGGTCGCCGATCCGGGCGGTGACGTCGGCGCTGAGCTGGGCGCGGGCGCCGCCCACCAGGCGGACGTACTTGGCCGCCTCCTCGTGCTCTCGCAGCTCCAGCAGTCCGGAGATGACGTGCAGCCGGTTGCTGAACTCGTGCGCCTGGGCGCGCAGGGTCTCGGTGGTGGTCTTGCTGGTGTCCAGCTCGTGCTGGAGTTCGACCAGGTCGGTGCGGTCACGCATGGTGGTCACCGACCCGGCCGGGCGTCCGTCGTTCTCCAGGGGCATGCGGTTGAGGGCGACCAGCCGGTCGCCCAGGACCACGACGGCGTCGCGCCCCCGCACCCGGCCCCGCAGGACTTCCTCCAGGTCACCGGGCACGCCGAGCTCGGCCAGGGCGGCGCCCACGCTGTCGGCCGGCAGACCGAGCAGGCGGACCGCGGCGTCGTTGACCAGGGTGACGCGGTCGTCGGCGTCCAGGCCCAGGACGCCCTCCTTGATTCCGTACAGCATGGCCTCGCGGTGTTTCACGAGCCGGGTGATCTGGTCGGGCTCCAGCCCGAGTGTCTGGCGTTTGACGCGGCGCGACAGCAGCAGGGATCCGGCCACGCCGAGCACGCTGGCGATGCCCAGGTAGACCAGGAGGTTCGGGGTGGCCAGGACCAGCAGCTCCCCGGTACTGGGGTAGTCCATGCCCGCGACCACCGCGCCGAGGACTTCTCCGCCCTCCCCGATGACGGGTACGGCCGCGGCCACGGTCCGCTGCCCGTTGGTCTGGCTCACCCCGGACCAGGCCCGTCCCAGCAGCGCGGACGCGACACCCGGGTCGTTCTGGGAGCCGCCGGCCTCCGGTCCCGGGTCCAGGGTCAGGGCCTGCCCGTCCCGGTCGTGGATGACCAGGTGGTCGGCGCCGGAGAGTACCCGCACGCCCTCCGCGGTCGGGGCGAGGACGTCCCAGCCGCCCGGCTCCCCCAGACCGGCCCGGACGGTGTCGCGGGCGGCCGTGCTCTCGGCGACCGAGAGCATGCGCCTGGCCTCGGTCTGGCGCAGGCGGGCGTCGGACTGGGCCAGGGACACGGCGGCCACCATCACCAGCACGATGACGACGATGCCCAGCTGCAGGGCGAGGAACTGCCCTGCCAGCGTCGTCCGACGCGCCGTGACCACGATTCCCACCCCGACTCCGGTGTGACCGTGAACACAACGACCACAACATTCCTTACCACCATTGCCCGCACAAAAGACACAACACTTCTCGCGGGGGTTTCCCTCTGGTTGCCTGTGCGTTGCATCACTCGACTACCGGAACATACCCGGCCAAATCCCCTACGGAGAAATCATGCTCCGCGTGACGAAGACGCACGTCAGTTCCCGTGCCGCCGGTTCGGCCCCTTCCCTTCGGAACCGGATGACGGGCGCTGCCGCGATCGGCGCCGCCCTGCCGGTGCTGCTGGCCGCCTGCGGCTCCTCCGACGGGGCGAGCGAGGACGGGACCTGGGCGCCGACCAAACCGATCGAGATCACCGCCCCGGCCGCCACCGGCGGCGGCTGGGACACCCTGGCCCGCACCAGCGCCCGCCTGCTGGAGGAGGAGGGGCTGGTCGACCAGTCCCTCCAGGTGGTCAACAAGCCCGGTGCCGGCGGCGCCATCGGTTGGGGCTACATCGCCAACAACGCCGGCGACCCGCACAAGCTGTTCGTGACCAGCCCGCCCATCCTGCTGGTGCCGATGGCCGGCGACTCCGACCACGACCACGACGACTTCACGCCGGTCGCCCGTCTGGCCACCGACTACATGGTCTACCTGGTGGAGGCCGACTCACCCATCGAGACCTTCGACGACCTGACCTCGGAGGTGGACTCCGGCGGCTTCAGCATCGGCGGCGGATCCGGCCCGGGCAGCATGGACCACGTCGCGCTGGCGGGTGCGCTGGAGGCGGCCGGGACCGACCCGTCCCAGGCCAACTACATCCCCTTCGACGGCGGCGGCGAGGCCATGACCGCGCTGCTGGGCGGCCACGTGGACGCGGCCGTCACGGGAGCCGGAGAGGCCCTGGGCATGGTGGAGTCGGGCGAGATGCGCGCGGTCGGCATCTCCTCGCCCGAGCGCGGCACGGCCCTTCCTGACGTGCCGACCCTGGTGGAGCAGGACATCGACTTCACGTTCGACATCTGGCGCGGCGTCATGGCCCCCGCGGAGCTCGAGGAGGCGCAGGTCGCCTACTACGAGAACCTGTTCGCGGACATGGTGGAGACCGAGGCCTGGCAGGAGGAGTCCGAGCGTCTGGGCTGGACCGAAGCGTACATGGGCAGCGAGGACTTCGGCGCGTTCCTGGACCAGACCCGCGAGGAGTTCGCCGAGATCCTGACGGAGGTCGGCCTCCAGTGAGCAACGAGACCACGGCGCGCTCCGGCGGCGCGTCCGAGGAGGGGGCGGCCGGGCGCCGCCCCCGGCGTACCCGGGGACCGGCCGCCGCGGTCCCGGCGGAGAGGGCGTTCGTGTTCTCTCCCCGGACCCTGGGCGCCGCGATCGGGCTGTTCGCGGTCGGCTACCTGGTGCTGGCCTTCCAGATGCCCGACTACACGGCGGTGAGCGTCCCGGTCCAGCCCTCCACCCTGCCGCGCTGGCTGGGTGTGGTCCTGCTGGTACTGGCCGTGCTGCTGTTCTTCCAGCGCGCCCCGGTCCGGGAGGCGCCGTCCGAGACCGGGTCCGGGACCGCGGAGTCGACCGCCCCCGGCTCCGAGACCGACAGCGCCACCGGGGAGGGAGCCGACAGCAGGCCCGACCAGCCCGAGACTCTGGAGCCGGCCGAGACCCCGGGGCCGGCCGGCGAGGCCGGAACCCGGCTGGGCCGCCTCAACGACTCCCGGTTGGAGACCGGGCTGTTCGTCGGCGCCCTGTGCCTCTACGTCGCCCTGTTCGAACCCCTCGGCTTCATCCTGTCCACCGCCCTCTACCTGGGGTCGATGACCTGGTACCTCGGCTACCGACGCCACCTGGCCACCGCCACGGTCGCCCTCGGCCTGCCGTTCGCCCTCTACGCGGGCATGACCTGGGGCCTCGGCGTGGCGCTGCCGAGCGGACCGCTTCCCTTCTGACCTGAACCAAGGACCCCTTCCATGGGCATGTTCGACCAACTCCTGCACGGGTTCAGCATCGCGCTGACCCCGGAGAACCTCCTCTTCGTCTTCATCGGTGTCCTGGCCGGGACGATCATCGGCATCCTGCCGGGGCTGGGCCCGATGAGCGCGATCGCGCTGATGATCCCCATCGCCTACGGCATGGACCCCACCTCGGCGATCATCATGCTGGCGGGGGTCTACTACGGGGCGATCTTCGGCGGATCGACCTCGTCCATCCTGCTCAACGCCCCGGGGGTGGCCGGAACCGTCGCCACCTCCTTCGACGGCTATCCGATGGCCCGCCAGGGCAAGGCGGGCAAGGCGCTGGCGATCGCGGCGATCTCGTCGTTCGTCGGCGGCACCGTCGGCGTCATCGGGCTGATGGCGATCGCGCCGAGCCTGGCGTCCTTCGCCGTCAGCTTCGGTCCCGTGGAGTACTTCGCCCTGATGGTGCTGGGCCTGACCGCGGTGGTGACGCTGGGCGGGCGCAACCTGGTCAAGGGCCTGGTCTCGGCCGTGGTCGGGGTGATGATCGCCCTGGTGGGCATCGACTCCCAGACCGCCATCGTGCGCTACACCTTCGACCTGCCCGAACTGTACGAGGGCGTGGAGTTCCTCATCGTCGCGCTGGGCGTGTTCGCGCTGGCCGAGGTGCTGGTCATGCTCAACCGGCGCGGGGACGGCGGTGCGCGCGGCGGTGTGACCTCGCTGCGGCTGTCCGGTCGCGAGCTGGGACGGATCACCCCGCCGACGCTGCGCTCGTCGGTACTGGGTTTCTTCACCGGGGTCCTGCCCGGGGCGGGGGCGACGGTGGCCTCGTTCCTGTCGTACTCGATGGAGAAGAAGCTGGCGCGCGACGGCGACACCTTCGGCAAGGGCAACCCGAAGGGCGTGGCCGCGCCCGAGGCCGCCAACAACGCGGCGGCGGTGGGTTCCTTCGTCCCGCTGATGACCCTGGGGGTGCCGGGTTCGGGCACGACCGCGATCCTGTTGGGCGCGCTGCTGGTGCTGGGCGTACAGCCGGGGCCGATGATGCTGACCGACAACCCCGACATGTTCTGGGGCGTGGTCGCCTCGATGTACGTGGGCAGCGTGGTCCTGCTGGTCCTCAACCTGCCGCTGATCCCGGTCTTCGCCAAGGTCCTGAACACCCCCAAGGCGGTGTTGGTCCCGCTGGTGGTCGTATTCTGCGTGGTGGGCGTGTACGGGCTCAGCTTCAGCGTGTTCGACCTGGGGCTGCTGGCGGCGTTCGGCGCCATCGGCTTCCTGATGCGGCGCAACGACTTCCCGGCCGCGCCCCTGATCCTGGGGCTGATCCTGGGCGGTCTGATGGAGACGAACATGCGCCGGGCCCTGCAGATCTCCGGCGGCGAGTGGTCGGTGTTCGTCAACTCGCCCATCGCCGCAGGGCTGCTGGCGCTCGCCGTGCTGTCGATGGCACCGGCGCTGGTGCGGGCCCTTCGGGGGCGCGGGAGCGCCGACCGCGCCGAAGAGCGCGAGCGGGCGGGTTCCGCCAAGGGCTGAGGAAGAGTGACGCCGGGGTGCCCGGGCGGCGGCCGCGACAGCGGGAACGCCCGGGCCGGGGAACAGGGGATGCGATGGGTGGCATGAGCCGGCGCGCCGTACTGGCGGCCGGCTTCGTGCTGCCCCTGGCCGGCTGTCTGCCCGCGAGGCGGCTGCGCTCCCTGCGGGTCATGGTGCCGACCCCGCCCGGGGGCGGCTTCGACCACACCGCCCGGACGATGGCCTCAGTCCTGGAGGAGAGCGGTTCGGTCACCGACACCACCGTCTTCAACCTGCCCGGGGCCTCCGGCACGGCCGGTCTGGCGCGGTTACTCTACGAGCGCGGCACACCGGACCTCCTGCTCCAGATGGGTCTGGGAGTGGTCGCCAACACCCACGCCGCCTCCGCTGCGCAGTCAGTGACGGAGGCTGAGCCGCTGGCGCGCCTGATCCAGGAGCCGGAGGTACTCCTGGTGACGCCGTACTCGCCCTTCCGGTCGATCGAGGACCTTCTCGAGGCATGGCGCGACAATCCGGAGGACATCGCGGTGGGAGGCGGTTCGACACCGGCCGGCCCCGACCACATGGTGACGATGCTGCTGGCCGAGAAACTCGGTATCGACCCGCTCGCGGTGGACTACCGGTCCTTCGACGGGGGCGGACCCATGCAGGCGGCGCTGATCAGCCGCGAGGTGGACTTCGCAGCCGCCGGACCGGGCGAGCAGCGCTCAGCGATCGACGCCGGCCAGTTGCGTGCCCTCACGGTGACCAGTTCCGAACCGGATCCGGGCACCGACGCGCCGACCCTGATCCAGGCGGGTGTGGACCTGCGTTTCATGAACTGGCGGGGGCTGCTCGCACCACCGGGGCTGGCCGCGGACGATCTGGAGCGGCTCCGGTCCATGGTGTCGGACATGCACGGATCGGCTCAGTGGCGGGAGAGGCTGGAGCGCAACCGGTGGACGGACGCGTTCATGGAGGGCGAGGACTTCGCCGACTTCCTGATCCGGGAGGACACCCGGATCGGCGCCGACCTGGAGCGGCTGGGCCTGGCCTGAGAGCAGCGCCGCCCGGGCCCCGGGGACGTGGCGGGGCGGGGGGCCGCAGGGAGCGGGTTCCAGCCGGTGCGGGGAACCGGTCGGAGCCCGGGAAAACGAAAACCCCCACCCCTGGAGGGTGCGGGTTCTGGATGCGTGAGTTGGCGAACGGCGTACGCATCCTGCTAAGCTGCGATTTCCGTTCAAAAACAAAGAGCTATCAAAAATCTTTCCAGTCGCAAGGATAGCAACCAGATGGATTCCTGTCAATCCGACAGCTCGGTCCCCTCGCCCGAGGAGGCCGCGATCGCGGTCGAGCAGGCGCGCGTCAGCGTCATGTACGACCGCCTGGACACCCTGCGAGCGCAGACCGAACAGCGTCTCACCGACGCCCACCTGCAAGAGCGCAGCGGATACGCCGCCATCGTGGAACGCGAGACCCGCTCCTACGAGCACGCCCGGCGCCGGGCCCAGCTCAGCTCGGTCGAGGAGGGTCTGTGCTTCGGCCGGATCGACATCTCCTACGGCCCGGATGACACCGAGGCCCGTTACGTGGGCCGCATCGGGCTGCGTGACTCCGAACACGACACCATCCTCGTGGACTGGCGCGCCCCGGCCGCCCGCCCCTTCTACGCGGCCACACCCAGCGACCCGGAGGGGATCACCCGCCGACGCCACCTGAGGGTGCGCAGCAGGCGGGTCCTCGGCCTGGACGACGAGGTCTTCGACGCTGACGGCCTCTCCGAGGGCGACCGCCGCCAGCTGGTCGGCGAGGCCGCACTGCTGGCCTCCCTGCACCGCGGCCGCACCGGACGCATGGCCGACATCGTCGCCACCATCCAGGCCGAGCAGGACCGGGTCATCCGCGCCCAGCTGGCCGGGGTGCTGGTCGTCCAGGGCGGCCCGGGCACCGGCAAGACCGTCGCCGCCCTGCACCGCGCCGCCTACCTGCTCTACACGCACCGCCGGGTCCTGGAGCGCCGCGGCGTCCTGGTGGTGGGCCCCAACCCGGCGTTCCTGCGCTACGTCGGCAACGTGCTCCCCTCCCTCGGCGAGACCGACGTGGTGATGCGCACGGTCGGAGAGCTCTTCCCCGGTGTGGAGGCCGCCGCCCACGACCGCCACGCGACCGCCGTGCTCAAGGGTTCCCCGCGCATGATCGACTTCGTGGGCGCCGCCGTCCGGGACCGGCAGCGCTCGCCCCTGAGGGCCTTCGGCGAGGCTGACCTGCGCGTGGAGACCGACGCGGGGACGCTGGTCGTGCCCGCCGACGTGTGCGCGCACGTGCTGGAGACCACCCGCAACCTGAAGCTGCCGCACAACACCGCGCGCAAGTACCTGGTGAACACGCTGCTCACCGAACTCGCCCGGGCCGAGTCCGAGCTGCTCAGCCGCCCCGCCACGGAGGAGGACCTCCCGCACGTGGGCGCGCGGCTCTGGCACGAGGTCCCCGTGCAGCAGGCCCTCGACGCCCTGTGGCCCGACCTGACCCCGCAGCGGGTGCTGCGCGACCTGTACGCCGACCCCGAGGCCCTGGCCCTGGTCGGCGCGGAGGCCGGGGTCGCGGAGGCCGAATCCATGGCCCGCCGCCCGGAAGCGCCCTGGACCGTGGAGGACGTGCCGCTGCTGGACGAGGTGGCCGAGCTCCTCGGCCAGGACGACAGCCTCCTGCGCGCACGGCAGCGCCAGCTGGACACCGAACGGGAGGAGGAGGTCCGCTACGCCCAGGGCGTGCTGGACTTCACCGGCCTGACCGAGGACCCGGCGGAGGGACTGGACGCGGTCACCCTCGCCGCCCGCCACCGCGACTCGGGGCCGAACCTGACCACCGCCGACCGGGCGGGGGCGGACCGCACCTGGTCCTACGGGCACGTGATCGTGGACGAGGCCCAGGAGCTGTCCCCGATGGCCTGGCGCACCGTGATGCGCCGGGTCCCGACCCGGTCCCTGACCGTCGTCGGCGACGTCGCCCAGACCGGCAGCGCCGCCGGGACCGACTCCTGGCAGGGGTCGCTGGAACGGTACGCCCCCGGCAAGGTGCACGTGGAGCACCTGCGGGTGAACTACCGGACCCCGGCGCCGATCATGGCCGTGGCCGCCGACGTCCTGCGCGAGGCCGCGCCCGACCAACAGATCCCCGAATCCGTGCGCGAGGAGGGCGACCCGCCCCGCGCGGTGCGGCTGACCGGCCTCGACGGCCTGCCCGCGCTGGTCGCCGAGGAGCGCGCGGCCGTGGGCGAGGGCCGGATCGCGGTGGTCACCTCCGACACCTCCCGGGCCGAGACAGCGGCCGCACTCCCCGAGGCGGGACGCCCCGGAACGGGCTCGGACGACGAACTGGGCAACACCGTGGTGGTGCTGACCGCCACGGAGTCCAAGGGGCTGGAGTTCGACTCGGTGATCGTGGTCCGCCCCGAGGAGCTGCTGGCCCAACCGCGCGGGGCCAACGACCTGTACGTGGCCCTCACCCGAGCGACCAAACGCCTGACCGTGGCGCACGAGGCCGACCTGCCCGACCTCCTCAAACGACTGGCCGGCTGAACCCGGGGCGGGCTGGCCGGTATGAACACCGGTCAGCCCGCCCCGGCCGACCCTTCGAGTAGAAAGGCGGTATGCCCCTCAGCCCCGGCTCTCCGCTGCCCCCGCTGCCCCGGCCGGTCACCGGCGTCTTCGTCACCAACGTCATGTGGACGGCCTGCCCCGGCTACTACGCGCTGGTCTGGCTCGACGCCGAGCCAACACACAACGGCACGGACTTCGAGTTCGTCGACGCGCTGCCCCCGACCTGCCCGCACCCCGACGAACCCCTCCCCGCCGTGTTCCGGCAGTACTTCGCGCAGGGGGTCCGGGAGACTCTGGAGGCACGCGGCCGGGGCAGGTCCCCCTACGCGACCCGAATCGTGCTCCGCGACGCCGTGTGGGACGAGGTCAACTCCAATCCCTGGAGCTTCGAGGTCGCCGCAAGACACGCCGCCCGCGAGATCCTGGACTGCGTGTGGGAGGAGCGCGGGCCCCGCCGGGCCGGGCGGAACGCCAAGCCCGACCGCCCCGTCCCGCCCATGCCGAGCGCCCGGGCCTGAGGACGTCACCTCCCGGCCGCTCGGATGCTCTCCCGTAGAACCCGCACTCCCCCTGCCGGAACCCGCAGGGTCCCCTCGACCCGCTCCCCGCTCACGCAGTCCACGCCCGAGGCCGGCACCTCGGCCTCCCGCGCGTTGTGGTTGACCACGATCAGGAAGCTCGCCCCCGAGCCCGGTGCCTCTCCCGCGTTCGCCCCACGGCTCACCCGCCGCACGGCCTCCACGCCCTCCGGCAGGCCCTCCAGCACGGGCGGGGGCGCAAGCTCGTCCAGCACCGCGCGCAGCCCCTCGGGGTCCAACCCGGTGGAGACGTACCAGGCCTGCCCCGCACCCACGGTGTTGCGGGTGACCGCCGGCTCCCCCGCGGCAGGGCCGTCAGTGTAGGACAGCACGCACTCCGCGCTGCCGGGGACGACCCGTTCGGCCCACACCCGGCCGGACACCCCGTTGTCCACCCGCACGGCCTCGCCCGCGCGCAGCGGGAGGAACTCGTCGATCTCCAGTCCCAGCAGTTCGCGCAGCGGTCCGGGGTACCCGCCGGGGTGGACCTCGTCGTTGGTTCCGACGACGCCGGAGAAGTAGGAGACCACGACCGTGCCGCCCGACTCCGCGTAGCGGGTGAGGTTGTCGGCGGTGTCCTGCATGGTCAGGTACAGGCTGGGCACCACGACCATCGCGTAGCCGCTCAGGTCGGCGTCGGGCGGGACCACGTCGACGGTGCGGTGGGTGCGCCACAGCCAGGTGTAGTAGGCCCTGAAGCGTTCGAGGTAGGAGTGGTCGGCGTTGGGCCGGTACTCCAGCTCCATCGCCCACCAGGACTGCCAGTCCCACACCAGGGCGGTGTCGGCCCGGACCGTGCTGCCCCGCAGGCAGTCCAGATCCGCGAGCTCACGCCCCAGGCCGACCACCTCGCCCCAGATCCGGCTCCGGCGCCCGTTGTGCGGCACCATCGCCGAGTGGAACTTCTCGGCACCGGACCGGGAGGCCCGCCACTGGAAGAACATGACCCCGTCGGCGCCGCGCGCCAGGTGGGTGAGGCTGTTGCGGCGCATCTGCCCGGGCTGTTTGGCGATGTTGCGGGGCTGCCAGTTGACGGCGCTGGTGGAGTGCTCCATCAGCACCCAGGGGCGCCCGCCCGCCACACCGCGGGTCACATCGGCGGCCATCGCCAGCTCGACGTGGTTGTCCTCCTCCTCGGCCTGCAGGTAGTGGTCGTTGGCCACGAAGTCGACCTCGCGCGCCCAGGACCAGTAGTCGATCCACTTGCAGTTGACGATCATGAAGTTGGTGGTGACCGGGATCCCGGGGGTGTGGCGCCGCACGATGTCGCGCTCGCGCCGGTAGCACTCCAGGTGGGCGTCGTTGCAGAAGCGCAGGAAGTCCAGCCGCAGGGCGGGGCTGGCCGGGGTGGGCGCCAGACGGGGCGGTTCGACGTGTTCCCAGGCCCCGTAGGTCTGCCCCCAGAAGCTGGTGCCCCAGGCGGAGTTCAGCGTGTCGACGTCGCCGTACCGGTCGCGCAGCCAGACGCGGAAGGCTTCGGCCGAGGCCGCGCAGTAGCAGGCCGCGTCGGCCCCGCCGTACTCGTTGTGGACGTGCCACATCGCCACGGCCGGGTGGCCGGCGTAGCGGCGGGCGATCTGCTCGGTGATGCGCGCGGCGGCGCGCGCGTACTCCGGGGAGCTGGGGCACAGGGTCTGGCGGGAGGCCCCGGACAGGACGTGGCCCTCCTCGGTCTCCGGACGGATCCCGGGGTAGCGGTGGAGCAGCCAGGCGGGCGGGGCGGCGGTCGGGGTGGCCAGGCCGACGCGGATGCCCGCGCCGTGCAGCAGGTCCAGTACCCGGTCGAGCCACTCGAAGGTGTACACGCCCTCCTCGGGCTCCAGCAGCGCCCAGGAGAAGATGCCCACGTTGACCAGGTTGACCCCGGCCTCCCGCATCATCCGGACGTCCTCCTGCCAGACCTCCTCTGGCCACTGTTCCGGGTTGTAGTCGCCGCCGTAGACGATCGCGTCGACGCCGGGGATGAGCCCGGGCGCGGGACCGGGGGTGAGCGGGGCGGTGGTCACTGGTGATCAGGCTCCGTCCGTATGGGAACGTTCACATCTTTCGGCACACATCATGCACAGAAACATTTCGGAAATCCACCCCTTGACAGGAATGACCCTTCACACCAAGAGTGTGATCGCTCCCACAAAAACCCGATGGAAACCTGAAGGAGACCTGCGATGCCCCCAGCGCGCAGCCCCGGTTGGGCAGCCACTGCCAGTGCCGGCGCACTCGTCCTGTTGACCTCGTGCGCGCTGTTCCCCGGGACGGACGACGGCACGGCGGAGCTGACCTTCTGGACCTGGGCCCCGGGCATCACGGAGGTCGTGCAGATCTGGAACGACGCCAACCCCGACGTCCAGGTGACCGTCAGCGAACAGGGCGCCGGCGAGGAGGTGGTCACCAAACTGCTGACCGCCTCCCAGGCCGGGCACCCGCCCGACCTGGTCCAGGCCGAGTACCAGGCGCTGACCACGCTCGCCGCGCGCGACGCCGTCACGGACCTGAGCGCCTACACCGCCGAGGCGGAGCAGGACTTCCACGAGAACGTGTGGGAGCAGGTGACCATGGGCACCGACCAGGTCTACGCCATCCCCCAGGACTCCGGGCCGATGATGCTCTACTACCGGTCCGACCTGTTCGACGAGTTCGGCCTCCAGGTCCCCACCACCTGGGACGAGTTCGCCGAGGTGGCACGTCAGGTCCGTGACGAGCACCCCGAGCACCGCATCACCAGCTTCTCGGCCACCGACCCCGGCTGGTTCGCCGGGCTCGCCCAGCAGGCCGGGGCGTCCTGGTGGGCCACCGAGGGGGACTCCTGGTCCGTCACGGTCGACGACGCTCCCACCCTGCGCGTCGCCGAGTACTGGGACGGGCTGGTCGCCGAGGACGCGGTCAGCGCCCGGCCGATGTACACGCCGGAGTGGAACGCCGCGCTCAACGACGGTTCGCTCCTGACCTGGCCGAGCGCGGTCTGGGCGCCCGGTGTCCTGGCCGGGAACGCCGAGGGCACCGCCGGTGCGTGGTCCATGGCGCCGCTCCCCCAGTGGGAGGAAGGGCTCGCGGCCACCGGCAGCTGGGGCGGTTCCGCCACCGGCGTCGCGACCGGTTCGGCGCACGAGGGGGCCGCGGCGGAGTTCGCGATCTGGCTGAACACCTCCCCGGAGGCCACCGAGGCCCTCGTCCGGGAGAGCGGCATCTACCCGGCCGCGACGTCGACCCAGAACAGCCGGGTCCTGGCCGATCCCCCGGAGTTCTTCGCCCACCAGGAGGACTTCTACGAACAGGTCGCCCGGATCGCCGAGGGCACCGCCCCGGTGACCTGGGGCCCGAACGTCAACGTCACCTACAGCTCCTATAAGGACGCCTTCGCGGCCGCGATCGCGGGCGGCACCCCCTTCGCCGAGGCCGTCGCCACGATGCAGAAGGACACCCTGGCCGACATGGAAAACAAGGGTTTCGCCATCTCCCGGTGACCATCCGCCCCACCGGGTGACCCCCGGCCCACCCCCCGAGGAGTATCCGTCATGTGTCCGGCCAGAGCCCCCGTACGCGGCCGCGGTTGCGCACGCGAACCCAGGGCAGCCCACCGGTCCGCGCGGCTGGTTCCCTACGCCTTCATGGCCCCCGCCGTGGTCCTGAGCTCCCTGCTCATCCTGTTGCCGATCGCCTACACGATCTACCTGAGCCTGCGCCGGGTCGAGGTCTCCGGTCTGGGCCTGGGCGCGCAGGGACGCCGCGAGTTCTTCACCGGCCTGACCAACTACCACGCCGCCGTGACCGACCCCGAGCTGTGGGCCGGGACGCTGCGAATCGGGGTCTACGGCCTGATGGTCGTCCCCCTCATGCTGGGTCTGGCCCTGCTCTTCGCCCTGGTCCTGGACCACCACCGGGTGCGCTACCGCAACGTGTCGCGAATGGTGATCTTCCTTCCCTACGCCGTTCCCGCGGTGATCGCCACCCTGCTGTGGGGCTTCCTGTACCTTCCCGAGGTCAGCCCGCTGCACCAGACCCTGGCCGCACTGGGATTGCCGGGCGTGGACCTCATGGGGCAGCGGTCGGTGTTCGCGGCACTGACCAACATCGCGGTCTGGGGCGGCACCGGGTTCAACATGCTGGTCCTGTACACGGCGCTGCGCGCGGTCCCGCCCGACCTGTACGAGGCGGCCCGGATCGACGGCGCGAGCGAGCTGCAGATGGCGCTGCGGATCAAGATCCCGATGCTCACGCCCGCGCTCATCATGACCGCGCTCTTCTCGATGATCGCCACGCTGCAGGTCTTCTCCGAACCGGTGACGCTCTCACCGCTGTCCAACGCCATCTCCACGACCTGGAGCCCCCTGATGAAGGTCTACCGGGACGCGTTCGTGCGCGACGACATCCACCTGGCCGCGGCCACCTCGGTCATCATCGCCGCGGTGACCCTGGTCCTGTCCTTCGCGTTCCTGCGCCTGGTGCAGTCGCGCGCCTTCACCCAGGAGGAGCGATGAGCACCGAACCAGCGACGAGCACCGAGCCGCGGCGCGACCAGCACGGCCACCGAAGCGACCACAGCCGCCGGAGCCCTCGGCGGGGCCGCGCCCCCCTGGTCCCCACCGCGATCCTGCTGCTGGGCACGTTTTACTGCCTGATCCCGCTGGCATGGGTCGTGATGGCCTCCACCAAGAGCGGGTCGGAGCTGTTCACCACCTTCACCTTCTGGCCCGGCAGCGGCCTGCTGGAGAACGTCGGCGAACTGACCGCCCACCGCGAGGGCCTGTACTGGCGCTGGATGGCCAACAGCGCCCTCTACGCGGGGCTCGGCGCGTTCCTGTCCGCCCTGCTGTCGTGCCTGACCGGGTTCGCCCTGGCGAAGTACCGGTTCCCCGGGCGGACCGCGCTGTTCAACATCCTGCTCGCCGGGGTCCTGGTGCCCCCGATCATGCTCGCCGTCCCGCAGTTCCTGCTGTTCGCCGAGGTCGGCCTGACCAACAGCTACCTGTCGGTCCTGCTGCCCAGCGTCGTGAGCCCGTTCGGCATCTACCTGGCCCGGGTGTACGCGGCGGCGTCGGTACCCGACTCCCTGCTGGAGGCGGCGCGCACCGAGGGCGCCGGGGAGCTGCGCGTGTTCTGGAAGGTGGCACTGCCCATCATGCTGCCGGGCCTGGTGACGGTGTTCCTGTTCCAGTTCGTGGCGATCTGGAACAACTTCCTGCTGCCGTACATCCTGCTCAGCGACGACGGCAAGTTCCCCGTCACCGTGGGCCTGTACACCCTCCTCAACCAGGGCGCCTCGCAGCCGGTGCTCTATACCCTGGTGATCACCGGATCGCTGCTGTCGGTCATCCCCCTGATCGCGCTCTTCCTGTCCCTGCAGCGGTTCTGGCGCATCGACCTGCTGTCCGGCGCGGTCAAGTCCTGACCGGTCCGGGGCGGGGCAACACGCGGAGCAGCGCTCCGCCCCGGACGAGAAGGAAACGACGACACCGTGGCCGCAGACGACCGCCCGACCGACCGCCGACCGCACCGCCGTCCGACCATCAACGACGTGGCCGCGGCCTCAGGGGTCTCACGGGGGACCGTCTCACGGGTCCTGACCGGTGAGGGCTACGTGAGCAAGGACGCCCGGGAGGCGGTGCTCAGGGCGGTCCGCAAGATCGGCTACGTCGCCAACCGCCACGCCCGCGGGCTCGCCACCCAGCGATCGCAGACGGTCGCGTTCGTCCTCTCCGAACCCCAACATCGCCTGTTCGAGGACCCCAACTTCAGTATCCTGCTGCGCGAGTGCACCCAGGAGCTGGCCGCCCACGACATCATGCTCGTGCTGACCGTCGCCGGTACCGAGGCCGACCGCAAACGCGTGAGCCGGTTCGTCTCCGAGGGCGGCGTCGACGGCACCCTCCTGGTCTCCGACCGCGCGGGCACCTCCCTCGTCGACGAACTGCTCGGCACCGGCACCCCCCTGGTGGTGTGCGGCAGGCCCCTCGACGACAGCCGCGAGATCGCCTACGTGTCCGCCGACGACCGCGACGGCGCCCGTCGGATGACCCAGCACCTGCGTGGCTCCGGCCGCGAACGCATCGCCACCATCGCCGGCCCGCAGGACACCCCCGGCGGCCGGGAGCGGCTCTCCGGTTTCCGCGACGTCCTGGGCGAGGTGGACGAACGAATGATCGCTGTCGGCGACTACTCCCGCGCGAGCGGCGAGGAGCAGATGCTCCGCCTCCTGGAGCGGGCCCCCGGACTGGACGCGGTCTTCGTCGCCTCCGACCTCATGGCCGCCGGGGCCCTGGACGCACTGCACCGCAGCGGAAGACGCGTCCCCGAGGACGTGGCCGTCGGCGGCTTCGACGACTCCGCAGCCGCCGAGCGCTGCGACCCGCCGCTGACGACCATCCGCCAGCCCTGGTCGCGCATCAGCAAGGAGATGGTGCGCCTGCTCCTCGGCATGATCAACGGCGAGAGCCCCGCGGGGATGATCCTGCCCACGACCCTGGTGGAACGCGCTTCCGTCTGAGAACCGGTCCGGCCCTTCAGCCCGCGACGGCCTCGGTGAGGGCGCGGACCCGGTTCTCCAGGTCCGCCACGGGGCCCGACGGGTCCAGGACATGGACGTGCACGGAGATCGGCGCCCCGAGCACGGAGTGCGTGTCATCCTGCCCGGCGCCGCCCGCGTAGACCAGATGTGCGCGCTCACAACCGAGGGCGGTGCAGTAGGACACCATCTGGTAGAGGTCGGTCGTGGACGGCAGCCCACCCTTGAGGTCCTTGTACTTGGCGTCCACCACACAGCGGATGCCGTCCCGGCCCCGCACGACCAGGTCCGGCCTGATCCGGATCCGGCCCGCCTCGTCCAGGCGGTGGTGGGGCTCCTGGGTGGCGCAGCGCAGTCCGTGCGCGGCCAGCCCCGAGCCGAGGGCGACGCTCAGGAAGTCCTCGAAGACCCGCGCCATGTCGACGACGAGCCCCGGGAGCTCCCTCGCACCCGCCCAGGGGTCGTCGTGCCTGCCTGTGTGCTCGACCCCTGACCCGCCGAGCACGGTCTCGGCCAGGCGGAGCGCGGGCGCGTAGCGCTCGTTGAGCCGGTCGCGGGTCCAGGCGGGCAGCGGCCCCGGCCGGAGTTCGGCCACTCCGCTCAACCGGGCCGCCTGGTGGTGCAGGTTGCGTGCCGTCCGCCGCTGGACCCCCGGGAGCGCACTCAGGGCGCGGATCGCGGCGAGCAGGATGCGGTTCTCCGGGATGTCCGGGGTGAAGTCGTCGTAGGCGACCGCGAGCGGGATCGGCGCCCCGAACCCGCGGCGCATCTGCTCACGGACACGGACGCGTCCGCGGACGACGTTGAGTTCGTCCTCCCGCTCCCGGTAGCCGTGCAGGACCCCGGTGCCCAGGACCCGGGAGACGACCTGCGCGAACACCTCCGCGAAAGCGGGGACGAGGTCGTGGGACACTTCGGCCGGCAACGTCTGCGCCTGCCAGGGGCGGGGCCCCGAGCCGAACCCGAGGAGGTACATCAGGCGGTCGACCGCGACCTTGGGCCGGATGCGCAGCTCGACCGCGCCCTCGCCGGAGCCGAGCCGGACCGCGCCCACCCGCTGCCGGGCCGAGAGCCGCCACCGGCCCGGAGCGCCACCGGACTCCACGCGCACCAGGTGGGCGGCGGCGGTCAGGGTGGCGACCTGGGGCGGGGTGAGCGCCAACAACGCCCCCGGCCCGGTCTCGGTCAGGTCGATCCGCCTCGGGTTGGCCGCTCCGGCGGGCACTCCGCGGATCATTCCGGGTGGTCCGGCCGGGAGACGGGGACCGGCCCCAGCACTGATCGCAGCGCCGCCAGGCCGTAGACTTCCTCCACCTCGATCCCGCGGCCGTAGTTCTGGTCCTCCAGCAGGGGGAGGATCTCCGTCTGCCAGATCCGCTCCAGCACGGCCGGGTCGGCGACGTCGGGGTTCATCAGGTACGACGGGCCGATGGCCTGGTCGGGGTCGCCGATGAGCCGGTTGAGCTCGCGCAGCAGCAGGTCCGCCTCCTCCGGCAGCCCCCGTTCCCGGAGCCAGGACTTCAACAGGCCGTCCACCGGCGGCTGGTCCGGGGCCAGCCGCCGGAAGGCGAACCGGCGGCGCATGGCCGCGTCCACCAGCGCCACCGACCGGTCGACGGTGTTCATCGTGCCGATCACGAACAGGTTCTCGGGCAGCGAGAAGGTCTCGTCCTCCTTCGCGTACTGGAGGGTGATCTCCTCCTGCCGGTACTCCAGGAGGAAGTAGAGCTCACCGAAGACCTTCGGGAGGTTGGCCCGGTTGATCTCGTCGATCACCAGGACGTGCGGCTGGGAGGGGTTCTGCCTGGCCCGGTCCGCCATGCGCGCGATGGGTCCGTCCACGAGGTCGAAGCCCATGGTCCCGTCCCGCTTCTGCCGGGGCCGGAACCCCTGCACGAAGTCCTCGTAGGAGTAGGAGGGATGGAACTGCACCAGGGAGACCGCACCGGGCCTGGCTGCGGGATCGGCGACGTGGTCGGCGATGGCCCGGGCGAGGTAGGTCTTGCCCGTGCCCGGCGGACCGAACAGGATGAGCTGCTTCTTGTGCTGGAGGAGCTCAACGGTCTCCTGGAGCCACTTCTTGGGGAAGTGGAGCCTACGGACGAGTTCCTCGGTGACCGGGCGGACCTGCATCTCGCCGGTGGCGTCCACCGCCAGGACGTCCTCCGTCACCTGCTCGCCCAGGCCCGCCACCTCCGCGAACTCGGCGACGTAGCGGGTGATCTCGGTGACCGTACGCGCGCTCCCGAGGGTGTTCTGCGTC
The DNA here is from genome assembly GCF_024134545.1 of Nocardiopsis exhalans. Taxonomy (GTDB): domain Bacteria; phylum Actinomycetota; class Actinomycetes; order Streptosporangiales; family Streptosporangiaceae; genus Nocardiopsis; species Nocardiopsis exhalans. The sequence goes on along the minus strand of NZ_CP099837.1, from coordinate 3,053,399 downwards.
TTCTCCGAGAAATCGTGGCGGTGCGGGGTCGACGTCGGGCGGGCCCAGGCCACGCCCCGGCGCCGTGCCCGGTCACGCCCGTCAGTGGCGTCGTAGTAGGGGTCGCCGGTCACGGTCCCGACGTGGACCCCGTGGTCCGGGTCGACGGTGACGACGAGGTCGCCCGGGGACATCCGGTCGAGGAACGCCGTGATCTGCGAGCGCTGCTGGATGTTGGAGTTCGCGGTGGCGTCCGGATACGCCTCGGCCAGCAGCCGCTCGATCTCCTCATGCGGGGTCCCCGGCACGATCTCACCGAGCTCGCGGAAGGCCAGGGAACAGAACCCCCGTTCCAGCCACTCGGGGACGAGGTTGACCCCGCCGACGTTGGCGCCCCGCACCAACCAGCCGCGCTGGGTGACCTCGGCTTCGGCTGGACGCCACAGCCCGGCCCAGGGCTCGGCGTAGAAGTCGACCCGGGCACCGTCGCCCTGCTGGAGTTCGGCTTTCTGGAGTTCGGCGCGGATGGCCGCCAGGTCCCGGTCCTCGTCCGCGCTCCCGCCGCCGATCCGGTCGGCGAAGGCCGCCACGATCTGGCGCTTGTGGTCGAGGTTGGCGATCGCTTCGAAGGTCTCGGGGAAGGACATCCAGAGCAGGAGGTGGTACTGGGCCCGGGCGCGCTCGCCACCACCCCTGTCGGGCATCTCCTGTCGGGCGACCTCCCGGAACGCCCAGGGGTCGGAGAGCAGGGCCTCCCGTTCCCGCGGTTCCCGGTCGAGCAAGGCGCCGACCAGCCGGATGAGGAAGGCGAACTGGGCCCAGCGCAGGTTGAGGAAGGCCATACCGCCCAGGACGACGCCCTCCATCGCCGCGTCGAACCGCTCGTGCAGCTCCATGTCCCGGTCCTGCAGGGAGAGCACTTCGGCGATGATCTCCCGTTTGCGGCCGACCCCGATCGTGGAGCCCGCCAGCGGGAGCATGTTCAGGTACAGCAGTTCGGCGGCCAGGACCACCGCCTCGGCGGAGACCCCGCGCAGCTGCTTCCTGAGCTTGGTCAGGAAGTCGTCACTGGAGGTGTCCGGCTGCTCCACGAACCCGCGGACCAGCTCCTCGACCACCTCCGGGGTCCAGGACTCGATTTCGGGAGCGAAGGCCGAACGTCCGGTGGCCGTCGACCCGCGCAGGATGGCCCCCGCGGCCTCCACACAGCGTGTTCCCGCCGCTCCCCCGTGCACACCGCTGCCGTTCGCCACCATCAGCCCGCCTCTCCCCCAGCCGTTCCGGACGGCCGAAGAATACGCCGTGCGGGTCCGGGAGAGAAAACGGGACCGGGGACCCCCGGGAGGCCCGGCCCCTGGTGGTGGAAAGTACGCTCCTGCCCGTGTCACCGCCGCGGAGGGCTGCCCGCGCCGCCGCGGGGGAAGGCCGGGCACCGTCCGACAGGGTTCGGCGCGCCTCGGGCAGGTCCTGGAGCTCGGCGCACCTGGGTCAGGTGTCCTTGACCGCCCCGCAGCTGTCGGGGTCCTCGGTGCCCTCCATGTCGTAGGGGTCCTCACGCAGACCTCTGGGCCGTTCCCCCCTGGGCTGCTCGTCGTCGTAGAGGGGGGTGAAGGTGTACTCCTCCAGGCAGTGCACCGGGGCCACGAAGCGCGCCCACATGGGCACCGCCTCCAGTTCCTCCCCGCCCGCCTCGTAGAAGCCGACCTCGCCGAAGTGCGAGGTGACCAGCCGGGTCGAGACCGGGTGGCCGGGCCGGGCGACGGGGTGGACGACGGTGTACTCGGTGACCACCGAGAGGTACTCCCAGCCCTGGTCGTCCCGGGCCGCCTCCGCGCGCATCCAGCCGTCCACCCTGACCTCGTCACCGATGGGTTCGGCGGTGCCGGGGGTGAGGTTGAAGGGCAGGTGGCGGCTGTTGAGCTCGAAGTCCTCGTTGCCGAGGTTGTCCAGGTACCACTCCAGGGCCTGACCGGTGAGCAGTCCGGTGAGCTCGCTGTTGTCCTCGTCGAAGACCGCGTCCTGGTTCAGGTAGACGGCCTCCAGCAACTCCTGGGTGTGCGCGTAGGACCACTCGACCTGCTCCTGGGTGAAGGGTCCGACGGCCTCGGCCTCCGGGACGGGGAACCCTTCGCCGTAGTCCTCGGCGGGGCTGCCCGCGAACGGGTCGTCCCGGTCCACCCGGTCCGCGGGGTTCAGCTGGCTGACGGACTCCAGGTCCGGCGCGGACCGGTCCAGGAAGTCCTGGACGGGGGCGCATCCGACGAGGATCGGGCAGAGAAGAGCCGCCATCCAGGGGGCGGCGGTGAAGCGTGGGGGCATGACGGTAACTTTCGTTCTCTTCGTGACGAATGAGAACTTAATCCGCTTGTCCGCGTTTCCCGTGCTCAGGAACGCCACACTTGCGTCACGATCCGCCGACCGCTCCCCTGACGGGGGCAACGGCGTGCGGGACGCCCGCGGCGGCGGGCACGACTCCAACCGCCGAAGGTTCGCAGCCCTCCTCCTGTGTCCCGACACCGAACAGGAACGACCGGGGAGCCCCGCCCTCACCTCGGTGCTAACCTCGCCCCAAAGTCAAAACGGGATAAAGGTTGGTGCAATGTCAGAGAACCCGGAGAACTCTGCCGAGGACGGGGAGGAGGGGTCCGAGAAGACCGTCCTGGCCGGCCCCGTGTTCGACCCCGACCTCCCCGAAGAGGTCGTCGAGAAGCTGGCCGCCTCTCCCAAGAAGCTGCTCGCGCCGGACAAGACCCCCAAACGCCGTGAGCCCTCCACCAGCGGTGAACGTACCTTCACCTTCGTCTTCTGCCTGGTCATCACTACGGCGGTCACCGCCCTCGTGTGGTTTCTGGCTGCGGCGTTCCTCCCCCTCTTCACCGGCCTCTTCGCGCTCATCGCCCTGGTGGCCATTCTGTTCGCCTTCGGCAGCGGCGGGTGCCTGGCCGGCTTCCTCGCCCTCCTCGCCGCCGGCGCCCTGATCGGACTCGGCCAATGGCTGGGGCCGGACGGAGCACCCGTCGCGATCGCCGTCCCGGTCGGTCTCCTCGGGCTCTTGGTCAGCTTCGCGGCGGCCAGCGACGGCGACGAGCCGACCCAGCTGGCCGCCAGGTACCACGGGCACTACATCCGGGCCGAGGACCTGGACAAGGACAGCCAGCGACTGCTGCTGCGGGTCCAGCGGGTCCGCACCTACGTCGCCGAGGCCTCCCCGGAGCTCGGTGACGCCTTCGACTCGGTCCGGCCCGGCCTCGTGCTGCGCGACCAGGAATGGCAGCTGGCCCGGATCCTGCGCGAGCAGTCCCGGTTGGAGAAGGACCTGGGGAAACGCGCCAAGAAGGCGATGTCCCAGACCGTCCTGGATTCGATGCAGCCCCAGTTCGACGCCGTCAACGCCACCCGATCGGCCGTTCAGCGACGGGTGAGCACCATCGAGGAGTACCGGGACAAGGTCAGCAGGGCGGTCAGGGCGCAACGCGAGTGGGAGCAGGTGGAGGCCAACGTCGCCCGGCACGCGGAGTACGGCGACCTGGTCGCCCAGGCGAGCGCCGGGCTTGGCGACGACACCCACCTGACCGCCGCCGTGGATCTGGAGGCGATCAAGCAGGTCCGGGACGCGAGCGTGCGGGAGGCCCTCGACGCCGGGCAGTGGCTCTCTGAGGCTTCGTCCCTGAACTGAGTCGCCCTGAAGCGGACCGCCCGGTTCAGAGGCTGTCGGGGTCGAGCAACCGCTCGAAGGACCCCCGCGGGTTCGCGCGGGTGGGCAGTGCCGCCACGAACGGCGACAGCTCCCGCCGCGCGACCCCGTGGACCCGGCGGAGCTCGGCCACCGGATCGGCGTGCTCGTCCACCCGCAGGTCCACGTACGGGTACGGCTGGCCGGTGTGCACGTACAGCGCGGCGCTCTGCCTGCCCCGCCGGTCGCCCCCGGCCGCCTGCCCGGCCTCCAGGGCGCCCAGCAGGCGTTCGTCCATCGCTTCCCCGGGCCGCTCCTCCCACCGCCGCGCCATCGCCTCCAGTGTGGCCGCCCCGGTGAGGATGTTCCCGGCCACCGCGTACCCCTCGCCCAGCAGATGGCCGCTCCACGGGTGGGTCTGCGGGCCGGTGTGCGCGGCGGCGCGCCCCTGCCGGTCGACCAGCGCCACCTGGCGCGAGTCCGCGTCCGGATCGGTTTCCAGGACCCGGCGCAGCACGTCCTCGGCGGGGTCGCTCCGCAGCAGTTCCAGGGCGTCCGCCCCCAGCAGCGGGTTGATCAGCGCCTGTGTGGCGACGGCCCCCGCCTGCGCGTGCGCGAACACGCACAACGAGCCGATCGCCACCATCCGACTGCTGATCGCGACGCCGCACACACCGGTGGCCGCGTCGTGGGCGACGATCGAGAAGGTCCCTGCGTACAACCGACACCGCTCTCGGCCGTGGGCGCGCCGGACCCGACGGCCCGCACACACCCGGTTCGACGGACCCTGTTCGACGGATCCGGGCCCCGGCGGCGAGCCGCCCGGAGCCGCTACGAGGCTACCGGCAGTCCGTCACCGGGGCGCGGGGCACGGGCGGGTCCCGTCACCGGGACGCCACCCGAAGACACCGGGAAATTAACGCAAGGGGACTGGCCGGGCGCCCCGGAAACGATCATGGTGTGGGTGTCCGACCTGTCACTTTCCTCCCCCAGGAGACACGTTGCCCGCCTCCCCCGCTCCCTCCCCCGCCACCGGCGTGCGCCGGACGGTGCTCGGCTCCCTGGCCGTATTCGCCGCCGCCGTCCTCATCGCCGCCCTGGGGTGGGCCGCCCCGGCCCTGGCCCACCACGTCCTTCCCCCCGGCATCCCCTCCGCCTCCGCCGCACAGACCCAGCTGAACGGTCTGACGGTCCGCGCCAAGAACAACGGTTCGGGCTACGACCGCAGCCTCTTCCCGCACTGGGTGATCGTCGACAGCCCCTGCGACGCCCGCGAGTTCGTCCTGCGCCGCGACGGCCACACCGTCCAGGTCGACGGGAACTGCCGGCCGACGTCGGGCCGCTGGTCCAGCGAGTACGACGGCGTGTGGACCGGCAATGCCTCCGAGTTCGACATCGACCACATGGTGCCGCTGTACGACGCCTGGCGGTCGGGCGCCAACACCTGGTCCACCGACCGGCGCCGCGCCTTCGCCAACGACGTCTCCTCGCCCCAGTTGTGGGCGGTGACCGCCTCCAGCAACCGGTCCAAGGGCGACCGCGACCCCTCCGCGTGGATGCCCCCGCGCACCGCGATCCACTGCGACTACGTCAAGGCCTGGGTCAACGTGAAGCACCGCTACAACCTGTCGGTGACCAGCGCCGAGAAGTCCTCCATCCAGAGCACCATCAACACCCGCTGCTGACAGCCCCGGTAACTCCGTCGGGCCGTGCGGACACCCGCCCGCACGGCCCGACGAGCACCGTGACCGCTCACACCGCCCGGAAAGGCCGCTCCGCCCTCGCCCACCGCGCCGCGGGCACGCTCCGGGGCCGCTACCAGTCGGCCGAACCGGCCAGTTCGCGCAGGGCGGGGCGGACGGCGTCCAGGACCGTGGGGAACCACACCGAGAACTCGGCCTCTCCCCGCAGGCGCTCCAGCGCGGCGGGGTCGACGAAGGCCGTCTCCGCCACCTCCTCGGGGTCGGGTCGGGGTTCGGCTCGGACCACCCCGGCGAACAGGTGGTTGTACTCGCGCTCCACCAGCCCGGACACCGGGTCCGTGTGGTGGTAGCGCACCGTTCCGGCGGCGCGCATCAGTTCCGGGGCCATCCCCAGCTCCTCGCCCGTGCGCCGGGCCGCCGCCGCGAAGGGCGGTTCGCCCGGGAGGGGGTGGCCGCAGCAGGTGTTCGACCACAGGCCGGGCGAGTGGTACTTGGTCAGGGCGCGGCGCTGGAGCAGGAGGCGGCCCCGCTCGTCGAGCAGGAAGACCGAGAAGGCCCGGTGCAGCCGGCCAGGGGCCTGGTGCACGGACAGCTTCTCGGCGGTTCCGGTCGTCGTGCCGGACTCGTCGACCAGTTCCAGCAGGATCGGTTCGCGCTCACCCCGCACGGTCTCGTTCGCGGGTCCGGGGCCCCCGGTAGCGGTGTCGGTGGTCATGGGCATCCTTCGAAATCGACGGCTTGGCGACGGTACGGCCCGGGACCGGGGCGCCCGCCCCGCCAGGAGGCGGGCGCCCGCATGTCCTGCTTCGGTGGAGAGTCGGCGCCCGCCTCACGGGGCGGCTGACGGCGACGCTACCTCCAGGAAGCCGCGCCCCGGGCCGCGGGGCCGGATCAGACCCGGTCGGCGGCGATGAGCAGGTAGTGGAAGCTGCCCTCCCTGTAAGCGGTCAGGAACGGGTCCTCGACCCCGGTCGCCACCTGCGACTGCGCACGCAGCTCCCAGTACGGGATGGTCGCGGCGGTGAGGTCGACGACGTTGATCGGGACGAGGTTGTTGGCCGACATCGCCCGGAAGTACTGGCTCCGGGAGTGGATGTTGCAGGTGTAGTGCTCGTCGATCCGGCTGACCGCCTTGGAGCGGCCGCCGGTGACGTCGTTGTAGCAGCCGGTGATGGTGACGTAGCGGCCGCCGTACTCCAGCAGCCGGGCGTGCTCGCTGAAGAGTTCGAACAGGTCCACGTACATCGTGGACTCGTTGTTCCAGATGGCCCGCATCGAACCCGTCTCGAAGCCGGTGTCCAGCATGTTGCGGAAGTGGAACCGCACCTTGTCGTCCACGCCGCGTTCCCTGGCCTGGTCGTTGGCGAAGCCGACCTGCTTCTCGGAGATGCTCACCCCGTCCACGTGGCAGCCGAACCGGGCGTTGGCCATGAAGCTGGTGCCGCCGCGGCCGGAACCGGTGTCCTGGATGCGGTCGTTCGGTGTGATGTCCCCGAGGTGGTCCAGCAGGACGTTCGCCTGCGCGGTCTCCAGGCGGTGCATCTCCTCGATGATCCGCTGTTCGCGGGTCTCCTCGGGCCCTTCGAGGACGGACGGGTCGTAGTCGCCGATCCCGTAGTGGTGGTGGAACAGGCCGTCGACCTCACCGAGGCGGATGTTGACGGGGTCCTGCTCCTCGTTCCAGTAGTCCGCCACGGACCGCTGGTAGTCGGTGCGCAGGACCCGGGCCGACGCCTGGTTCTGAGAGGGCATGGTCGCGGTCATCGCGTATGGCTCCTTGGAGTCGTGAGGGTGTGTTCGGTCGGTTCGGTGCGCGCCGAACCGGGGCGGGGGTCGTGTCGACCCGCGCCGGGGGACTTCGGGTGTTCGGTTCGGCCTCCGGTCAGTTCGCGCCGGTTCCGGTGCCGTGGTAGCGGCCGCTGCTGGCATGCCACTCGCGGCTGCCTCCGGTCCACGCCCACACTCCGGCGAGGAACCGGCGCAGTTCCGGTGATCCGGTGAGCGCGAGCGCGGCGGCCTCCGCCTCGTAGGTGTGCATCAGTTCGTCGTGGAGGAGCACGGTGCGATCGATCGCCTCGCGCTCGGAGCAGCCCTCCTCCGTGGCGATCAGCCGGGGCACGCTGAAGTCGGAGGGGTCCTCCTTGGCCATGGAGTAGAGGTCGTTGACGATCACGGTCGCCGACCCCGCCATCGTGAACACCCGGCGGACCCGGGGGTCGGCGAACTCCTCCTGGGGGAGCTCGTACCCGGCGAGCGTGTCGATCAGCGCCATGCACGGGACGAAGCTGTTCTCGTGCCGGTGCATGAGGAACTCCCACATGGGCGGCCGTTGCCCCGTGGTGGCCCAGACCGCCTCCTGGTTGTAGGCCACGAACATGATGCTCAGCTCGTGCCGGAGCCGTCGCATCTGGGCGTGGGACGCGATTCCGGCCAGGTTGTCCAGGCTCGAGCGCAGGGCGACCATGACCGGGTCCGCACGCACCACCTCTTCCAGCTGGGGTGCGTACTTCAGCGGCAGGTGCGCCTGGTCGATCACCGAGTGGGCGATCGCCAGCCGCTGGCCGAGCAGCTCCGGGCGGGCCTCCTCCACCTCGCCGTCCACGTAGTGGTCGTCCACGGACCATTCGGCGAGGGCGCACTTGGCCGCCGCCAACAACCTGTCAGGGTCGCTGGTCTCGGGATGGGCGAGCATGATGAGGCGGCCGAAGCCGGCCGACCGGACCTTGTCGAGCTGGCCGGGGTAGACACCGACCTCGGCGGCCCACTCGACCAACCGGTCGTTGACCTCCTCCCCCAGCGCGTGGTCGTCCCGGACCGCCGGAGGGCAGTACAGGACGGGCACCGGAGATCCCCCGTCCGCCGCTGCCGCGCCGGAGCCGGTGTACCCGGGCCCGGAGGGTGCGGTCGGGATCCTCGGCACGGCCCGGGCGCTACCGGAGGTTCGGGCGGCCGGGGCGGTCCCTGTGACGGCCCCGGTGCTCCGTGGCGCCTCAGGCAGCAGGATCCTCGCCGCCGACGTGCCGATCCCGGTGGGTCCGGGGGGTAGCCGGGACACGACCCTATGAGGGACGTCCGTGCCCGCGGCGGTCGGCCCGGTCGGGGCCGGTCCGCCCGGCGCCGTGAGCAGGTCGGGCTTTCCGGGCCGGTGCGGATCGCGGAGCAGGGCATCCACCAGTTCCGCCGTCTTGTGTCCGGCGGCGGATGCGGACATCCGGGACATCAGTGACACCGTCTCAGACCTCCTTCCCTGACGGTGCCGAGCGGTCAGGCACGGGGACGGACCTCGACGTTCTCCAGGACCCCGAGCGCGTCCGGCACGAGGACGGCGGCGGAGAAGTAGGTGCTCACCAGGTAGGAGATGAGCGCCTGGCCGTCGATCCCCATGAAGCGGGCGTTGAGCCCGGGCTCGATCTCGTCGGGCAGCCCCGTCTGGTGCAGTCCGATGACGCCCTCGTTGTCCTCACCGGTACGCACGGCGATGATCGACGAGGTCTGGCGCTCCGAGACCGGGATCTTGCCGCAGGGCAGGATCGGGATTCCGCGCCAGGCGGGCAGGTGGTGGCCGTTGACGTCCACGGTGCCGATGTTGAGCCCCAGCTTGTTGCACTCCTTGCCGAAGGCGGCGATGGCGCGGGGGTGGGCGAACATGTACTGGGTGCCCCTGCGCATGCTGATCAGGTCGTCGAGGTCGTCGGGGGTGGGCGGACCCGAGTGGGTCTGGATGCGCTGTTTGAAGTCGGCGTTGTGCAGCAGGCCGAACTCGCGGTTGTTGACCAGCTCGTGCTCCTGCCGCTCGCGCAGGGCCTCCACGGTCAGCCGCAGCTGCTGCTCGGTCTGGTTCATCGGCTTGTTGTAGAGGTCGGCCACCCGGCTGTGCACGCGCAGCACGGTCTGGGCCACGCTCAGCTCGTACTCGCGGGGCTTGAGCTCGTAGTCCACGAAGGTGCCGGGCAGCTCGACCTCGCCGGAGTGGCCCGAGGACAGGGCGATCTCGGCCTCGCCGTGCTTGTTCTGGCGCTGTCCGGGCACGGACAGGTACCGCTGGACGTGCGCCTGCAGGCTCGGTGAGTCGTCCAGGATCGCGATGAACTCCTGGCGCGGCATCTCCAGCAGGGTGCCCGCGGTCGCCGCCTTGACGGTGAACTCCCAGCTGGGTTCGGTGTCGAGGAGGTACCGATCACCGAACTTGTCGCCGTCCGCCAGGACGCCGAGCCGGTTGGTCTCGCCGTAGGCCCCGCTGCTGGTCTTGTGCACCCGTCCGTGCGCGATCAGGTAGAGGTGGTCGGCGGGGCCGCCTTCCTGCGCCAGGACCTCTCCGGGCTCGAACTCCCGCTGGGTGAAGCGCCCGGCCAGGGCCTCCAGGACCTCGATGTCGTCGTAGTCGCGCAACAGGGCCAGTTCACCCAGCTCGCGCGGGATGACCCGCACCTGGGATCCGGTCTGCACGAAGTCGATCCGGCCGTCTCCGATGGTGTACGTCAGGCGCCGGTTGACCCGGTAGGCGCCGCCGTCGGTCTGGACCCAGGGGAGGGTCCTGAGCAGCCAGCGGGAGCTCTTGCCCTGCATCTGCGGGGCGGACTTGGTGGTGGTGGCCAGGTTGCGCGCGGCCGCGGTCGTCAGGCTCCGCTGCTGGCTGGTGTTCACTTCGGGGGCTGAGTCGATCGACATCGGTTGTGTGTCTCCTCGATGTGCTCGTGTGGACCCGTGCTCGCCGGTGGAGCCGCGGAGCACGGGCTGAGAGGGCCAAGGGGACGGGAATCGGAAAACCCGGGTCCGTTTCGAGCACTCCCGGACCGCCCCCGCAAACCGCGGACCACTTTACGAGAAGCAACACGGAAAAAGAACTTTGACCGCCTTTTTCGTCACCACAGGTACAGCACGATGCATTCCGATACCCGACACCGAACCGTTGACGCGCACCGGCCGCCCCGAACACCGCGAAAATCCCTACAGAGCCGCCTGAACAGTGGAATCAACGCGAAGACCTTCGCGGGAAGACCCCGAGACCCACCTGACCCACACGTTCACCAAACCGACCCAAACCACCCGGTAAGACCGAGCAAGTTGACGCGGACCGGGAATTATAAGTCCACCGAACCATCCATTTTTCGGTCACCCAAAGAAAGTTCTCTTAAATCGCATTACACCCATACATAACAGAAATCGCGACCGGAGCTCCGGGGGCCGGGGCACCCGCACGCGGAGCCCTGACAACCCCCGGCCGAGTCGAGCAGGCCAGGCGGGCGAGCCGAGCGGAGGAGCCGAGCGGACCGACCGGGCGCAGGGCCGCGAGCGCCGACCGGCCCCGACTGTGAACTTCTGTGCCCGGGCACTGGACTTACCCAAAATTGTACGTACACTCTGTACGGACAATCTGCGTACCGGTTCGGTTGCCCCAGGCCTCCGGACCCCTGAGAACGGACAACCATGCGCGACGATCACGGGTCGGTAGTCCCGCTCTACCGGTGGATGAACAAGATCCCCGGCGGTGCCATGCTGGTACCGCTGGTGCTGGGCTCGCTGCTGGGCACCTTCGCGCCCGGAGCACTGGACATCGGGAGCTTCACGACCGCCCTGTTCAAGGACAGCGCCCTCCCCCTCATCGCACTGCTGATCTTCGCCACCGGAACCCAGGTCACCCTCCGCACCAGCGGCCCCGTCCTGGCCACCACCGGCGTGGTCCTGCTCGGCAAGAGCGTCATCCCCGGCCTGCTCATCATCGCGCTGGCCATGGCCACCGGCCCCGACGGCGTCCTCGGCATCTCGGTCCTGGCGATGATGGCCGCCGCCACCAACGCCAACGGCGGCCTGTGGCTGGCCATCACCGGGCAGTACGGGCGCACCAGGGACCGCGGCGCCTACATCGCCGGGGCGGTCAACGACGGCCCCTTCTTCGCGCTGCTGTTCATCGGCGCCTCCGGGCTCGGCCAGATCCCGTTCCTGACCCTGCTCGCCGCGATCATCCCGTTCCTGCTGGGCGTGCTCGTCGGCAACATCGACGCGCAGTGGCGCGAGGTACTCAAACCCGTGCCCTCCATCGTCATCCCGTTCTTCGCCTTCGCGCTCGGCACCGGAATCGACCTGGGCGACGTGGCCCGGGGAGGCCTCACCGGGATCCTCATGGGCGTGGTCATCACCCTGTTCACCGGCGGACTGGTCTACGTCGGATACCGGTTCCTGCTGCGCCGGGGCAAGGAGTCGGGGATCGGCTTCGCCGCGGGCACCACCTCCGGCAACGCCGTGGCCACCCCGGCCATCGTCGCCGCCGCCGACCCCTCCTTCGCCGCCTACGTCGGCACGGCCACCTCCCAGGTGGCGGCGAGCGTCCTGGTCACCGCCCTCCTGGCACCCGTGGTCACGACCTGGGTGCTGCGCCGGGCGGGCTCCCAGCCGGCCGAGGCCGAAAGAGCCGAGGAGGAGGGCTCCGCGCTCTCCGGCACGGACCGCTCCGGGAAGGAGACCGACTCGTGAGCACCGGCAAGCACCCGCGCGTCGCGGTGATCGCGGACGACCTGACCGGAGCGGGCGACACCGCCGCACAGTTCCTCCACGCCGGCTGGCGGACCGAACTCCAACTGGACCCCGCCGACTCGGACTCCGAGGTCGTCGCCGTCAGCACCGACTCGCGCGCACTGCCCGCAGAACGGGCCGCCGAGGCCGCCGCCGAGGCGACCCTGCGTCTGCGCGCCGCCGGAGCGGACCGGCTGTACAAGAAGGTCGACTCCACATTGCGCGGCCCGCTGCGCGCGGAGATCGACGCGGTACTGGCCGCCTGGTCGCCGGACGCCGTCGCCGTGGTCTGCCCGGCCTTCCCCGCCAACGGCCGCACGGTCCGCGACGGGGTCCTGCTCGTCGACGGCACCGAAGTGCACCGCACCGCCGTCGGGACCGACCCCGTGACGCCGGTGGCCCAGAGCCGGATCGCCGCACTCCTGGGCGCCGAACACGTGCGGATCACCGGCAAGGACGCCGAAGCGGACGCGGCGCTGCTCCGCGCCGCCGCTCCCGTGGCCGTCGTCGACGCCGAGACGGACGAGGACCTGGCACGGGTGGCCGCCGCCGTCGTCGCGCTCGGCCCGGACGCCGTACCCGTGGGCTCGGCCGGACTCGCCGCCCGCCTCGCGCACACCTGGCGCCCGGCCCGAGAACCCGAACCCGCCCTGATCGTGGTGACCTCGCTCCACCAGACCACCCGCGGTCAGGTGGCGGAGCTGGCCGCCGACGGCGCCACCCTGCTGGAACAGCCAGATCCGTCGGACCTGGCCGACGACAGCGCGTGGCGCGCATGGGGCGAGGGGTTCCTGGACCGGTTCGACCCCGCCGCACCCCGTACCGCCCTGGTGGCTCCCGAGGACCGCGGCGGCGGCCTCGACCCCGCGGTCGTGGCCCGCGTGTTCGGAGCGCTCGCGGCCCGAACGGCCGCGCGGCACGAACTCTCCGGGTTCGTCGTGACGGGCGGCGACGGCGCCCGGGCGCTCACCGCCGCGCTGGCGGCCCGCGCCATCACCCTGACCGGGGAGGTCTCCCCCGGTATCCCGATCGGAACACTCTCGGGCGGCCCGCACAACGGCCGCGCCATCGTCACCAAGGCCGGGGGCTTCGGCTCCCCCACCGCACTCCTGGAGGCCGCGGACGCGGTCCGCCACACGAAAGGCACGAACACATGAACCGTCCCACCCTCGCGGTCACCCTCGGCGACGTCGCGGGAATCGGACCGGAGATCACCGCCAAGGCACTGCTCCACCACCCCGAGGTCCGCGAGTTCGCCAGGCCCGTGGTCGTCGGTGACGCCGACGCCCTGCGCAACGCCGTCACCGCCGTGGGCGGGGATCCCTCGGCGGTCAACCCCGTCGCGTCCCCCGCCGAGGCGGCCGACGCGGCCGGGGTCATCGACATCGTGCAGACCGGCCCCTCCCTCGGCCACGTCCCGACCGGCGAACTGAACGCCGAGGCCGGCGACGGAGCGGCCCGGTTCGTCATCGAGGCCGTCGACCTGGCCAAGCGCGAACTCGTCGACGGGATCGTCACTCCCCCGTTGAACAAGGCCGCCATGCACCTGGGAGGGCACCCCTGGCCGGGGCACACCGAACTGCTCGCCCACGAGTTCGGGGTCAGCGACTACAGCCTCGTCCTGTCCGCGGGCGACCTGTCCTTCTTCCACCTGACCACGCACGTGTCCCTGCGTCAGGCCATCGAGGACATCACCCAGGAGCGGACCCTGGAGGTCCTGCGGCTGATGAGCGCCTTCGCCCGCGCCCAGGGCGACGCCGACGAACCCATCGGGGTGGCCGGCCTCAATCCGCACGCCGGGGAGAACCGCCTGTTCGGCGACGAGGACGCCGACATCCTCGCACCGGCGATCGAGCTCGCCCGGGCCGAGGGCATCAACGCCCACGGACCGCTGCCCGCCGACGCGCTCATCCCCGCGGCGGTCAAGGGCAAGTGGAAGCTCGTGGCGGTCTGCTACCACGACCAGGGCCACGCGCCGTTCAAGGCCGTCTACGGCGACGACGGGGTCAACATCACCGCCGGACTACCCGTGGTCCGGGTGTCGGTCGACCACGGCACGGCCTTCGACATCGCGGGCCGGGGCATCGCCCGCGAGGCCAGTCTGGTCCTGGCCCTGCGCAGGGCCGCCGAACTCGCCCCGGGCTGGGGCCACGTCTGGAGCGCCACCGGCAGCTGAGAGCGCGGTCGACGCCCGGCCGGGCGGCCGCTCCACGGGGGCGCGGCCGCCACGCCCCTGTTCCCCGAGAACTCCCGGGGAACAGGGGTGTCGGTGTTCAGGCGCCCCGCCGGGCCCCGTCCCGGGAGGGGCGCCCGCCCGCCACGCCCTACAATGGCCGCCATGCCCATCGACCGCTCCGACACCCGGCCGCTGCACGCTCAGGTGGCCGGTGTGCTGCGCGCGGAGATCCGCGACCGCTCGATCCCGCCCGGCGACGCCCTGCCCAGCGAGGCGTCCCTGCGGGAACGGTTCGGGGTCTCCCGCAGCGTCGTCCGCCAGGCCCTGGCCACCCTCGAGGACGAGGGGACGGTCCGCAGGACCCGCGGCCGGGCCCCGGTCGCCGCGGTGCCCACCGAACACCACCGGCTCGTGCAGCGCGTCACCGGGCTGTTCGACCAGTTCTCCGCCGAGGGCCTGAGCCTGGCCACCGCGGTGCTCTCCCTGGAACCCACCCGGGCCGGAACCCCCTCGGCCGCGCACCACCTGGGTTCGCACGAGCTGCTGCGGCTGGAGCGCGTCCGCTCGGTCGACGGCGAGGCCCTGTCCTACGTGCGCACCTGGCTTCCCGCCGGACGCTTCGCCGACCTGGACGCCGCGATGCTGCGCGACGCCTCCCTGCACCGGCTCATGGAGACCCGCTTCGACGCGGTGCCCAGCAGCGGCCGCAGGCAGATCCGCGCGGTCCCCGCGGACCCGCGCATCGCCCGCGAACTCGGGGTCCCAGAGGCGGCCCCGCTCCTGCTCCTGGAGGGCGGTACCTTCGACCAGAACGGTCTGCCCCTGGAGTGGTTCGAGAGCTGGCACCGTTCGGACCGGGTGGTCTTCGACATCGAGGCCGACGGCGCCGCCGACCAGGTGCGCATCGCCCCGGGGCCGTCACTGACCGAACGCCCCGAGCCGGCCGCCGCCCCCGCGGGCTCCGCGCCGCCGGTGGGCCTCGACCGCGCCGTGGCCCTCGCCGAGGAGCTCCGCGCCGAACTGGGCCGCCTGCGCGCCGAGGGCTGACCCGGCCCCGGCCCGCCCGGCCCCCGACATCAGCCGTCGGTGTCGAGCAGGCGCTCGAAGTCGCCTTCGGGGTTCGCCCGTGTGGGCAGGGCCTCAACGAACGGCAGCAGCTCCCGTTCGGCGACCGTGTGGACCCGACGGAGCTCGGCCACCGGATCGGGGTGCTCGTCCACCCTCAGGTCCAGGTAGGGGTACGGGTGGCCCGCGTGTACGTACAGCGCGGCGCTCTGTCTGCCCCGACGGTCCCCGCCCGCCGCCTGGGCGGCCTCCAGGGCGCTCAACAGGCGCTGGTCCAGCGGTTCGCCCCCACCGTCCTCCCACCGCCGCGCCATCGCGTCGAGTGTGGCGGCCCCGGTCAGGATGTTCCCGGCCACCGCGTAGCCCTCCCCCGTCCGGTGCCCGCTCCACGGGTGCGTCTGCGCGCCGGTGTGCGCGGCGGCCCGGCCCTCACCGTCCACCCGGGCCACCTGGCGCGCATCGGTGTCGGGGTCCCCTTTCAGGACCCGCTCCAGCGCGGCCTCGGCCGGGTGTTCCGCGAGCAGGCCGAGGGCGTCCACACCCAGCAGCGGGTTGATCAGGGCCTGTGTCACGACCGCCCCGGTCCGCGCGTGGGCGAACACGCACAGCGAACCGATCGCGGGCATCCGGCTGCTGATCGCGACACCGCACATCCCGGTGTCCGCGTCGCGCGCGACGATCGAGAAGGTTCCCGCGTACATACCCACCCCTTCGGGCCGAGCCGCCCCCGCGTCGTCTCGGCGAGGCCACCGTACGGGAGGGGTCCCGACCGGACCCGATCAGGTGTCCCGGATCGCCCCGCAGTCCTCCTGGTCACGGGCGTTGTCCAGGTCGTAGGCGTCCTCGGGAACCCCTCTGGCCCGCTCACCCCTCTGCCCCTCGTCGGGGTAGGCGGGAGTGAAGGTGTGCTCCTCCGCCAGGCAGTGCGCCGGCCCCACGAAGCGCCACCAGTTCGGGAAGGCCTCCCACGTGCCGTCGCCGGGGTCGTAGAAGGCCACCTCTCCGTAGTGCGAGGTGACCAGGCGCACCGACGCCGAACCGTCCGGCCGGGAGACGGGGTGGACGATCGTGTACTCGGTGTGCACCGCCAGGTAGTCCCACCCGTTCTCGTCCCGGGCCGTCTCGGCCCACATGCGGCCGTCGACCTTGACCACGTCCCCGATGGGTTCGGCGGTGCCGGGGGCGAGGTTGAAGGGCACGCCCCGGCTGTCGAGTTCGGGGTCCTCGTGCCCGTGGTACTCCAGGTACCAGTCCAGGGCCTGGCCGGTGAGCAGCGCGGTGAACGCGCTGTTGTCCTCGTCGAAGACCGCGTCGGGCTCCAGGTAGACGGCTTCGAGGAAGTCCCGGGTGGTCTCGTAGGCCTCCTGGACCCGGTCAGCCGGGTGCCCGCCGATCGAAGCGGCTTCGGGTGCCTCGAACCCCTCGGCGTAGTCCTCGGCCCGGGTCCCGCCGAAGGGGTCGTCCCGGTCGACCTGGTCGACCACGGGCACGGGGTTCTGGGGGACACCGCTCCAGGCGGCGTCGCTCAGGAAGTCCTCGACCGGAGCGCAGGCGGTGAGGGCCAGCACGGCCGAGACCGCCGCACAGACCGTCATTCGCGCAGAAAAAGGCATGGGGGATGTTTCCTGTGTGGGGGATGCAACGAAGCCACTTTTGCACACCAATCCCCACAATCTGGACACCCACCCCGATGATCTGCGCCGACCCGGTCGGGAATCGGCGCAGACCCGGGCCGGGAGTGCCCCCACCGGTCCGCCCCGCAGCCGTGGTCCCTGCCCCTGGGCCAAGGAGCGGCGCCCGGCCCCGGCCCGGAGGCCGTCCGCGGGATAGTGTGACCGCGGTCAAGCGTCGACACGAAAGGGCGGTGGCCGTGGGCCTGTTCGCCATCAGCGACCTGCACGTGCGACACGAGGCCAACCGCGCCTTCACCGAAGCGTTGGTCCCGGCCTCCGACGAGGACTGGCTCCTCGTGGCCGGGGACGTGGCCGACACCGCCGGCGAGGTACTCGAAACCATGGGGGCGCTGGCCTCCCGCTTCTCCACCGTGGTGTGGGTGCCGGGCAACCACGACCTGTGGACGCTGCCCGCGGACCCCGTCCGGCTGCGTGGCGAGGAACGGTACCTGTACCTGGTCGAGGGCCTGCGCGCGCTGGGTGTGCACACCCCGGAGGACCCCTACCCCGTGTGGGAGGGCCCCGAGGGGCCGGTGACGGTGGCTCCCCTGTTCGTCGGCTACGACCACACCTTCCGCCCGGAGGGCACCCGGACCAAGGCGCAGGCCCTGGCCGTGGCCCACGCCAGCGGCGTGGTGTGCACCGACGAGTACCTGCTGCACCCCGACCCCCACCCGGGTCGGGACGCCTGGTGCCGCGCGCGGCTGGCGTACACGCGTGCCCGGCTGGACTCCCTGGCCCCGGATCTGCCCACAGTGCTCGTCAACCACTACCCGCTGGTGCGCGAGCCCACCCGGGTGCTGCGCCACCCCGAGTTCGCCCAGTGGTGCGGCACCGAGGAGACCGCCGACTGGCACCTGCGCTACCGGGCCCGCGCCGTCGTCTACGGGCACCTGCACATCCCCCGCACCATCACCGTCGACGGGGTCCCGCACACCGAGGTGTCCCTGGGCTACCCCCGCGAGTGGGAGCCGCGCCCCGAGCCCCCGCGTGGGCCGCGGCGGATCCTGCCGTAGGAGCTGGGAGCGGTCGTTGGACGGGACAGGCCGATCGGGCCCGGGCCCGGGCGAGACCGGGACCCCCGCCGTGTGCGCCCGCAGGGAGGGGAGCGCGAGCCCGCCGTGGTGCACGTCCCGACCGCACTGACATGCGAGGCTTGGCGCAGGTGGCGGGTGGATCCGCCACCTGCACGAGGAATCCAGGGCAACGGCCGGACCGGGGGCGACGATGGCTGCGGACGCACAGGACGCACGATCCAAGGCGGTGGAAGCGATCGAGGACTTCCTCACCGACCGGTTGGAGAGCACCCAGAGCGTGTCACGCGCGGCGCAGGCAGCGGGCGCCCGCGCCGAGGGCACCCTGGAGGTGCTGAGCGCTCGGGAGCCGGCCGCATGGCAGGAACAGGGTTTCCTGAGCCATCTGAACGCCGCCGCGGTCATCGAGGAGTACTACGGGCGGCGGGTCGCGCAGGCCCGGCGCGAGCTCAGGCGTGAGCGCCCCCGCAAGGAGCGTTACGCGAGGGCTCGCGATTCCTACCGCCGGATCACCGAGGAACGCCAGGCCGTCCACCTCTGGTTGCTGGACCAGGGCTGGGACACCCCCCTGAACAACGCGGTCTCGGAAGAAACCGAAGGGGTCGCGGGTCACTACTGGAGCGGGGCGCCCCGTCAGCTCTGAGTGGCTGGCCTCGATACATATCCCGTTCTGCCCCGGCCCTTCAGGGCAGGGCGTGGTCCTGACAGTGGATATCGTGTTCCGATATCGGGCTGGGGACACCGTGATCGCCCCACAGCGGGATCGAGGAGGCCGGACATGCGAGACTTCATCCGGGGGGCCATACGGGTGCACATCCTCCATCACGCCGCGGAGGAGGAGATCCACGGAGCGTGGATGATGCGGGAGTTGTCCGGCCACGGCTACGACATCAGCCCCGGCACCCTTTATCCCACCCTGCACAGGCTGGAATCGGAGGGTCTGCTCGCATCCCGCCAGCACCTCGCCGAGGGGCGCAGACGACGCCTCTACCGAGCCACTGAGGCGGGCCGAAGGATCTTGGCACAGGACCGGGCGGCTCTGAGGGAACTGGCGCGCGAGGTGCTGGGCGACCACGACGGAGAGTGAGTCGGATCAGCGCCGGGTGAGGGGCGGGGCGCACCCAACGAGCCATGCCCGCCACCGGCCTGGCCACCAGCCCGATGACCGGTGAACGGTACGAACCCGAGCCCGTCAACTGGCCCCGGACCGGGTGGGCCGCACCGGGTGTGAGAGGCACCAGGTGTGAGGCGCACCGGGTGTGAGATACCGGGTCCGGGCCTCGCTCAGAGCAGCAGGAACCCGATCGCACTGGCCGCGAGCACGACGGCCCAGGCCGGAGCGCGCCACACCGCCAGGGCCACGAACGCCACCGCGGCCAGGGCCATCGTCGCGGGAGAGACCACCCCCTGGGTGAAGACCGGGTCGTACAGGGCTGCGGCGAGGATGCCCACCACCGCCGCGCCCGCCCCGGCCACCGCCCGCCGGGCACGCGGGTCGGTGCGCATCCGCTCCCAGAACGGCAGTGCGCCCACGACCAGCAGCGCCGAGGGCACGAAGACCGCCACGAGAGCGATCGCGGCCCCCAGCAGCGGGCTCCCGGCCACAGGCATGAGCGCGCCCAGGTAGGCGGCGAAGGTGAACAGCGGGCCGGGCACGGCCTGGGTGGCGCCGTACCCGGCCAGGAAGGACTCGTGGTCCACCGCGCCGCCGCCCACGACCTCGGCCTCCAACAGGGGGAGCACCACGTGCCCGCCGCCGAAGACCAGGGATCCGGCACGGTAGAAGCCGTCCGCCATCCCCGCGGCCGTACCGCCGGTCAGGGCGGCCAACACGGGCAGGCCCGCCAGCAGGACGGCGAACGCGGCCAGGCATGCCAGGGCGGTCCGGCGTCGGACGGGGACGGCGGGGCCGGTCACTTCCTTCTCAGCGGGCACCGTCGTGAGCCAGAGCGCCCCGACCAGGGCGCCCACCGCGATGGCCGCGACCTGGCTCAGGGCCGAGGGAAGCAGGAGGACCACGACGAGGGCGGACACGGCGATCGTGGCCCGGCGCCGACCGGAGGCCAGGTTCGTGGCCATGCCGAGTACGGCGTGGGCGACCACGGCCACGGCTGCGGCCTTGAGGCCGAGCAGCCATCCGGCGCCGGGTTCGGCGCCCAGGGCCCGCACCCCCAGAGCGAAGGCCACCAGCAGCAGCGCCGAGGGAAGGGTGAAGGCCACCCACGCGGCCGCCATGCCGGCGTACCCGGCGCGGCGCAGGCCGATGGCCATACCGACCTGGCTGGAGGCGGGACCGGGCAGGAACTGGCACAGCGCCACCAGGTCGGCGTAGGCGGACTCGCTGAGCCACCCCCGGCGCACCACGAACGCGTCCCGGAAGTAGCCCAGGTGCGCCACCGGCCCGCCGAACGAGGTCAGCCCCAGGAGCAGGAAGACCCGGAACACCTCCCACGGGGTCCCACCCGTCTCCGGACCTCCCTCCGATGTGCCCCGTGAAGGGCGTTCATCGGGGGAATCCAGCGGTGAGCTCATGTCCAGGCTCCTTCACGGCGGTTCCGGGGACAGGCATCGCACCCCGATATCGGAAGACGATATCGAAGCACCGCGCCGTGAGACGCGGGCGGGCAGGGAAACCGCGCCCGGCACCCGCCAGCGCTGCTCCGGCTTGGCAGGAGGGAGGGGTCGGGCGCGGAGGTGGCTCCGGAGCCTTCGGCGACGGCGGCGGCAGAGGTGGAAGGGGCGGCGGAAGCGGTCCGGCCGGGGCAGCCGGTGCCGCCGATGCGGGCCGAGCGACCGGTGAGTTGTCCGGGAGGCCCCACAGAAAATACCGACCAGCCGGTTTGCCATACTGGACGACCACCGGGCCCCTCCCCCGCCGACCGACTCGGCCGGAGCCCGGCCGCACCAGGCCTCACCCCACAGCAAGGAGCCCCCATGGCTGTCGACCCCACCGGACCCGACCTCGCGAGGATGCTGAACGAGGGCCCCGACGGCCCCTTCGTCATGCTCAACCTGCTGCGGTTCGCCCCCGACGGCCGCGCCTCGTACAAGGAGTACTCCCGACGGGCGGGACGCCTCCTGGGCAAGTACGGCGCCGAACTGCTCTACGCGGGTGACGGTGCGACGCCCCTGGTCGCCGAGGAGGGACAGGACTGGGACGCGGTACTGCTCGTGCGTTACCCGAGCCGGGAGGTGTTCAGCCGCATGGTCTCCGACCCCGAGTACCAGGAGATCACCCACCTGCGCTCCCAGGCCCTGAGCGAGGCCGTACTCCAGCCCACCGACCCCTGGACCTCACGCCGCGACTCCTGAGCAGGACCGAAGAGGGCACTACGAGCACGTGAACAGCGCCGTGGACCGCCGCCGGGAAGGGCTTTTCGCCCTTGTCTCCGTCAGCGGTGGGCCGGGGAACCGCAGCACTTCTTGTACTTGCGTTCCGAACCGCACCAGCACGCCTCGTTGCGCCCCGGCGGCCAGGCCAGCAGGCGCGGGGAGCCGTCAGGGACCTCGGAGTGCGCCCAGGCCCGGTGGGTGGCCACGTCAGCGGGATCCAGGTCCCGGACGCCCGCGAAGGCCGCCATCTCGTCAACCCCGAACAGGACCGTGTGGAAGGACATCGCGGGGCGTTCCCCGGACGAGTCCCGAAGGACCTCTTCGGTCGCCCTGAAGTAGCGGTCCGGTCCCTGCTGGGCGGCGTCATCGGTGAGCAGGCCCCGCGAGCGCGCCCTGTCGAAGTCGCCCCGCCGGACGAGGACCTGGATCCCCTGGAGGGGCCCGGGCGGCGGAACGTCTCCTCCGCCCTGGCCGGGCACGTCCTCGTCCCATCCGTCGGAGTCTTCGTCCCAGTCCAGTTCCGGGTTCTCCCTCAGCACGCGCTTGGCCACCGCCAGGACCACATCGTCGTGCTCGTCCATGGGCAAGCCCGTTTTGCCGCGAAGACGGGCACGGATGAACAGGGGGTGCATCATGGCCGCGTCGGCGTCGACGAGGTCCTCGGCGGGTTCGACGAGCAGCTCACGGGAGGCGATATTGGCGCAGCGCAACGCCCGCTCCAGATCTCCCGCTTCCATCAGGTCCTCGGCGAGGAGGCCGGCGGGCCCCGGTTCCAGACGGCCGGGCCGCAGGAGTTCCCCGAGCACCCCCTCCGCCTCCCGCACCGCGTCGGCTCCACCGTCTTCGCGCAGCCGCCGTATGACCTCGATCGAGGCGTACTGCCCGTCCTCGGGTGTAGGAGGGTGCTCCCGGAGTGCTTCCAGGATGCCCCGGGCCTGGTCCGGCCGCCCCGCGCCGTCCAGTTGGTAAGCGGTCTCCAGGAGGATCGTTCCAGCCTCGTCCGGATCGTCCTCCAGCTCGCGCGCGACCCCGCGGGGGAGGTCGAGCTCTCCGAGAGCCCTCGACAACCGGGGCGGCATCTGCTCGGGCAGCGGCGGTTCTGGAGAGATCTCGTCCATGGTGCGAAACTATCCCCTCACTCCGGGCCCCGCCCGGCGTTCACGTGAACTCCCGCACCGGATCACCGCCGAACGGCGCGACCCGGCCTCAGGCCTCGATCCGCTGGCCGGTGTGCAGGGCGGCGCTGTCGGCCGCGGCCCGACCGGCCCGCCAGCCCTGAACGTTGTTCGAGTGGTTCAGTTGCGCCGACTCCAGCTCGGGGAAGGCCTCGGCGACCGCTTCCTCCACCTGGTGCTCCTTCGAGGCCAGCACCGGCAGCAGGTCGGTTCCGGCCTGGGCGTACTCGTGGACGGCCCTGTCCTGTTCGGCGTGCGCCGACTCGTTGAGGCGTTCCCCGATCCGGGCGGCGAAGGCGGAGAGGAAGGAACTCCTGAACGAACGGGTCCTGGACCGGCCCAGCGCGTCCCGGGTGGAACCGGCGCTTCGCATCGCACGGGTGGCCTGGACCAACAGGGAGGTGAAGAGCATCTCCACGGCGTTGACGTCCTCGGTCAGGCCCATCACCGTGCACATGCCAAGGTTGCGGTGCCACACCGAACGGCACGCGTTGGCGTCGGCGACCACGTTCAACAAGATGGCCTTGTGCTGCTCGTAGGGGGCGTCCAGCGGCAGTCGGCGCCCGCCGACCTCGGACTCGGTACCCGCCTCCGCCGCCAGGGCGGCGTGGTCGACGCGGTGCCGGGCCATCATCTGCTGCGCCCGGGCGGTCAGCGCCTCGGCCTCCTCGGGGAAGTCGGTGGCCTCCGCCTTGGCCAGCAGCGCCCGGATCCTGGCGAGCTTGCCCGGGTCCACTCCCCCACCGTCCACAGCCGCCCCCGCCCGAGCCTGCCCGGGCGGCGGAAGGAACACCTGAAGCGGGGCCAGCGCCCCCAACACGGCAAGGGCGCACAGGGCCGTGCCCACGTATGCGCCCCGCGAGGAACCGTGCCGCTCGGCCAGCTCCCCCGGGCGCACCGCGTCACTCCCCCACCAGGGCGCGCCCAGCTCCCGCACCTGCGCCGCCCACTCCGGTGCGACCCGGGCCGCCGGGTAGCGCCGGTTCTCCGCGATCACCAGGTCCGTCACCAGGGAGCCCGCCGCCCTCCCCAGTTCCCGCCGGGTCTCGCGCACCACCTCCGCGGGCTGCCAGCCCCGCTCCCAGGCCTGCCCCACCGCCCGCTCCAGCTCGGTGAACAGGACCCGCTCCACCACCCGTCGCCGTCGATCAGAAGCAGAGTCCGTCAGCTCCGTGACAAGCCCCGGCTCCGGCCCGCCCGTTCCGCGGCAAAGGCCCCGAACAGCTCGCCCCACCAGTTCGAGCACCAGCTCCTCCTCCCCTGGCGCCCGTTCCCCGAACCCGAACGCGTCGGCCCCACGTCCCTCTCGCCCACGATTCTTCTGATGCGCCCGACGACGTTCCCGATTGGACGTGCCCAAGGAAGTGCTCCCCCGTGGTTTCCGGAGTCAAGGTACCGACCTCCATGATCACAAAATCCCCGCTCCCCCGCAGACCCCTGTGGAAAACCCTCGGGAGGTCCCCGGCCGCTGTGTTCGGCGGACGTTGCGCGGGGCACGCGCGTCCCCACAGGACAACTGCACCAGGGGGAATCGGCGGGGGATCACGGGAAACACGAACCCGGGAAGCCTCCGGCTCAGTGTCTCGGCTGTGGCCGGACCGAACACCGCCGTCGCGGCGTCCCGAGCAGGTGTGGGTGTTCGGCGCCGACAACGCCCTTGGGGTCGGTGGCGGGTGAGGGGCGGGGCCGCACCGGTTCTGCTGCGGGTCCGATCCATCGACGGATCGGACCCGCCGGAGAAGCCGCCGCCTCTTCCTCGCGCCAAGTGCAGGCCGGTTCCCGGGGTCAGGCGTAGGCGGGGAAGCGTTCCCAGACCCGGTGGTAGGCGAGCAGCTCGACCACGTTCCCGAGAACGTCCCCGGCGTCGGCACCGACGACGACCCCGGGCGCGTCAACGGGGATACCCGCGGTGTCGAACACCTGGCGTGCCGTGCTCAGGGCGCCCAGCGGTTTGGCGTGGCGGTAGGCCTCGGTGAGCATGAGCAGGGCGCGCGGGTCCACGGCCTCGTCAGCGCCTCCGTTCCAGGCCTTGGCGTCCCGTGTGCCGAAAGCGTCCCCGCCCTGGGCCGGGGCCCCCACCACGAGCAGCGCGTCGCACTCGACGGAGCGCCCGGTGGCGAAGCTGCGCTGCACGGTGACGGGGTCGTCGCCCTCCGAGCCGATCGTGCCGCCGGTGGGGGCGATGACGAGCGGGATCATGTCACCGTCGAGGATCTCCTCGCGCAGGGCCCGGACCGCTGCGAGGTCGGAGTTGTCGTCGGCGATGATGCCGATGGTGCGGCCCTTGGTGGGCCACTTCTGGCCCACCTGCGAGAGCGCCGGGCTGGGGCGCACGGACGGGAGCTCCCGGGTGGCCTCGGGTGCCGGGAGGCCGAGACCGTCCGCCACCTGCCCGCACAGGTAGGGGTCGACCTCGGCGAGCGCCCGCAGGGTGCGTTCCTTGATCGCGTTCTCGTAGCACTTGCCGAGTTCGAAGGTGAAGGCGGAGATGAGGTGCTCGCGCTCGACCGGCGAGAGGCTGAGCCAGAAGAGCCGGGGCTGGGTGAAGTGGTCGGCGAACGACTCGGGTGCCTGGCGGACCTTCTCCGCGGCTTCCACCGGCGCGGGAACCTCGACGTACCCGCCCTCTTCACTGCCGGCGAAGAAGGGGCAGCCGGCGTCCAGGCTGTTGGGCTTGTAGGGGGCACCGCCCCTGTGCACGGCGGTCTGGTGCATGCCGTCGCGCAGCATGTCGTTGACCGGCGCGTGCGGACGGTTGATCGGCAGTTGTGCGAAGTTGGGCCCGCCGAGCCGGGTGAGCTGGGTGTCGAGGTAGGAGAAGAGCCGTCCGGCCAGCAGCGGGTCGTCGGTGACGTCGATGCCGGGCACCAGGTGTCCGACGTGGAAGGCGACCTGCTCGGTCTCGGCGAAGTAGTTGGACGGGTTGGCGTTGAGCGTGAGCAGGCCGACCGGCTGGACCGGGGCCAGCTCCTCGGGGACGATCTTGGTCGAGTCCAGCAGGTCGATGCCCTCGAAGGTCTGGTCCGGGGTGTCGGGGAAGGTCTGGATGCCCAGTTCCCACTGCGGGTAGGCGCCCGCCTCGATCGCGTCGGCCAGGTCACGGCGGTGGAAGTCGGGGTCCACGCCGTTGGTGACCTGCGCCTCCTCCCACACCAGGGAGTGCACGCCGGCCTTGGGCTTCCAGTGGAGTTTGGCCAGCGTGGTCTCGCCCTGCTCGTTGACCAGTCGCCAGGTGTGGACGCCGAAGCCCTCCATGGTCCGGTAGGAGAGCGGGATCCCCCGGTCGGACATGGCCCACATCGTGTGGTGCATCGCCTCGGTGTGCAGGGACAGGAAGTCCCAGAAGGTGTCGTGCGCGCTCTGCGCCTGGGGGATCTCCCGGTCCGGATGCGGCTTGACCGCGTGGACGACGTCGGGGAACTTGATGCCGTCCTGGATGAAGAACACCGCGATGTTGTTGCCGACCAGGTCGTACACGCCCTCGGAGGTGTAGAACTTGGTGGCGAAGCCGCGGGTGTCGCGGACGGTGTCAGAAGAGCCCCGCGATCCGATCACGGTGGAGAACCGCGTGAAGACCGGCGTTTCCACGTCCTTGCGTAGGAAGGCCGCCTTCGTGACGCTCTCGGCCGTCCCGTAGCTCTTGAACACGCCGTGGGCCGCGGCTCCGCGCGCGTGCACCACGCGCTCGGGGATCCGCTCGTGGTCGAAGTGCATGATCTTTTCCCGCAGGTGGTGGTCCTGCAGGAGCACCGGACCGCGGCGCCCCGCCTTGAGCGAGTGGTCGGAGTCGGGAAGCCGCACGCCCTGGGCGTTGGTCAGGTAGGAGCCGCCCTGGGAGAACGCCTCCGCGGACCCGCCCGTCGGCCGACCGGTGGGCGTTTGGGGAGCGGGCTGGCTCTGGTCGGGTTTGGGCGGGAGCGGTTCGCGGGGTTCGGTCGGCTCCTCCAGGGGCGGCGGCGACTGGCTGGTCGGCTGGCCGGGGATCTCCGCGGCCGGGACGTCCTCACCCGACGCCATGTCCGCGACCTTGTCGACCGCTGCCTTGATCGGATTGGAATCCTGCACGATGGCTCCCCTCACGGATGCGTGTCCCGGGCGCACATTGTCATTACGCACCGCTACGGCCCGCCACTCACAGTAGGCCGCCATGACGTCCGCTACCCGCTCCGGGACGGCTGAAGCAGGAGCCGCCCGGATGGCGGAAACCTATAACCGCCCTTGACCGAGGGCACTGGTCACGGAAGCGGCCGCCCCTTCCCTCCCGGGCGCCGCTCCGCGCCTCCCGGGGCCCCGGCACCCTGCCCCGCTCCCCCGGCGGGCAGGAACAACCCTCTCGACGCAGGCAGGGGGAAGACGCACACAGTTGATGCGGCGCCTTGGACCTCGGACGTTCCCCCACCCACGACCACGGCATCACCATGAACGCTCTGGAGTTCACCCCCGATGAGACTCCCCTGGTTTCACAGGTTCGCCGGGACCGGGCCGGGGTCGCGGTCGACCTGTCCGAACGCTTAGAGCCCGATGACGACTCCGGGGTCGATGACGAACCCGAGTACTACACCGCGGCGTCCGAGTAGCAGCACCCTTCCTGTGAGGGATGGGGGCTGGTTTCCCTCTGTCTTAGGGGAGGCCTGAAGCCGCGTCCGTCACCACTCGGACCCGAACCCACACCAGCCGGCAGGGCCTGTTCGACGCATGGATCCTTCGCTGGCGAGAGGAGGTCATCCCCTTGCGGCTGGAGTCCGGCCCCCTCCCGGCACAGGATTGTGGGCCCCTGGGTTGTGTCTGCGTCCGCCTTCCCGCAGGCTCACTACTCCTCGCCATCACTTGCGAAGGCCACTGGACGCTGCCCCGTTAGAGAGGGCCCACAGAATCGGTGTGAGGGGCGGGGCCCAGCCCGGGCCCGCCCCTCAACCTGTTTACAGAAGCTCGGCGAGGTTGCTGAGGGCGGTGACAGCCCCGAGCAGGACTCCTCCGGAGATGAGCAGGGACACCGCCCAACCCTTCCCGGCCTCTCGGGCCACGAGTAGGGCGATGTTGGCTGCGCTGGTCGCGGCCCCGATCACGAGGACAACGGTTACGGACATGCGTGACTCCCATCCGGCGCACGGGCGACCTGCACTTGTACAGGACTGTTATCAAAATCCCGACGCCTAACCCGAGGAGCCCGCAGCTGCTAGAGCATGTCCGTGCGTTTCACCGTGGTCCTTCCGTCATAGTCCACGCTCAGGAGCCTTCCAGCTCCCTCCCTCGGGTTCAACTGGTTTTTTCCACCACCCCGAGGGAAGCCGGACCCGACTTCTACGACAATTCCACACAAAGGCATCATTGTCTCCATGAAGGCATATGTGGGAGTCACAGACCGCGCGTGGGCCGAATTCCTCGCGCAGAGGCCACACCTGGGCGAGATCAACTTCTGGCGCCCCTCGTCGAACCAGGTCTTCAAAAGGATCGGCCTGGGCGACCTGTTCCTGTTCAAGACCCGTTACCCGCACAATCGAATCGTGGGCGGTGCCGTGTTCAGCCGTTTCACGCAGGCCCCGCTCTCCGCAGCGTGGGAGGCCTTCGGCGAGGGGAACGGCAGAGGCAGCTTGGAAGAGCTGCGCGAGGCCCTCAATCGGTACCGTGTGAAGGAGGGGAACCCCGCCATCCGCGCCGGTGAGGACCCGCTGATCGGCTGCGTCATGCTGCGCGATCCGGTGTTCTTCGACGGCGAGACCTTCGCGCCGCCCTCGGACTTCGCGAGCAACCTGGTCCAGGGCAAGGGGTACGACGACGTCACCGACTCGGCACACGCCGCGTACTTCACCCCGATCGCCGACCGGGTGCTGCGCGGCGGAGGGGACGCCCCCGTCGGAGAGGGTTCCGATGACAGCGAGACCTGGGCGCACCACGGCCCAGTGCGGGGCCCCTTCCGCCCCGTCCGCCAGCGCCTCGGGCAGGAGGCGTTCAAACTCGCGCTTATGGACGCCTATCAGGGCCGGTGCGCGGTCACCGGGCGCGACGTCCGCCCGACACTGGAGGCGGCGCACATTCACCCGGTCGCTAACGGCGGCCTGCACCGGCTCGACAACGGCCTGCTGCTCCGCGCGGACGTGCACAAGCTCTACGACTCGGGCTATCTGACGATCACCCCGAAGCTGACCGTTCAGGTGAGTTCCAGCCTGCACCAGCACTCCCCCAACGCGAAGGAGTACACGTCCCTGGCGGGGACGACCATCGCCGTTCCCCGGAGGAGGGTCGACCGCCCTCACCGGGACGCTCTCGCCTGGCACGCGGAGAAGGTATTCAAGAGCGGCTGACATGGGGCCGAGGCCTTGCCCCGCGCCTGCCGAGTACTCGGAAACCGAAGGCTTCCGACAAAAAGCCCACGAATCGTCACGTGCATTCGCACGCCCTTTCCTGAACCCCATGCACATCATTCATGACAACTCCACATCACTGCGTCACCGCAGACCAGCACATGCACAACTCGCTTCAAAGGGGCTTGTAGGTAGAAGTGGAAACTCCACGAACACACCTCATCGGCGGCTACCACTTCGTCCGCTGGTTGGGGCGGAGAGGCTTCGGCTCCGTGTACCTCGGCCAGCACAAGAGCGGGCAGCGCGCCGCGGTCAAACTCCTCCATTGGGACCTGGTGGAGGACCTTGAGGTGAGAGGGCGTTTCCGAGACGAGATCGCCCAGCTACAGCATGTCCAAGGTCCCGATGTCGTGGGGATCATCTCAGCGGATGCGGATGGCCCGCTGCCCTGGATCGCCACCGAGTTCGTCGATGGCCCAACCCTGCAGAAAGCGGTACGGACGGAGGGGCCGCGCTCCGGAGCGGACCTGTACTGACTGGCTTCACGCACATCCCATGCTCTGGCCGTGATCCGCAGCCGCGGTGTGATTCACCGCGACTTCAAACCCGCCAACATCCTGCTTCCACCCGAGGCACCTCGCGTTATCGACTTCGGGATCTCCCGTTTCCTGGGGGCGACGTCTGTGACGCCCAGCGGTCTTCTGGGCACGAGGGGATACGCGGCCCCCGAGCAGTTGCAAAATGCGCCGCTCAGCACAGCGGTGGACGTCTTCGCCTGGGGTTGTGTCATGGTGTTCGCGGCGACGAAACGCTCTCCGTTCCCCGCGGGGAACGGAGAAGCGTGGCGGGAACAGGTTTTGCACGGAAGCCCGGAGACCGGCGCTACCAGGGAACCGCTGCTCAGAATCGTGCTGTACTGCCTACACAAGGACCCGGCCCAACGGCCCACCGCCAGGGACCTCATGGACCGGCTGGTGGAAACTCATTCGGCGGGGTAGTACGACACTTCAGCCGCGGAGGCTTCACCCACCAGGGGACAGGATGTCCCGCCCACGCTCCGACTGACCTCGACCGGGATCACCCACACACTGACAGGGCAATCGGTGCCCACCGACCACCGGCCAGCAGGCCGAAACGGCCTCCCCCAGGTATGGTTGTACGGGCCAGGCCCCACTTCGTCCGCCGAAGTACCGACCACAGCTCCGGTCACCCGCCCCTCCCTGGAACGCCTCAGAGCGTGGACCGAGGAGAGCCCCTCCTAGTACGAGGGACCCCGCCCCTCTGTTCGGCAATGCAAGCGGGAACTCACGTATCGGCCCCCACCACGGTGGCGATGCGGACCCCGTAGTGACCCATCGCGACGAGGGTGGAACCGTCGGGGGAGAACTCCACCGATTGCGCCTCCTCGGCGAGCCTGGTCCGGCTCAGGGGTCGGAGGGTCTTGAGGTCGTGCAGCGCGAGCGTTCCATGTCTGCCGCACCAGGCCAGGCGGGTCCGGCTCACGGCGAGCCCCATGGGGAAGTCGTTCAGGCGGCCCTTCTCGGCGGGGTCTTCCCGGAGGTACTCGCGGGCCAGTTTCCGGCCGGTGGAGACCTCCCACACGGTCAGTACCACCTCTTTCACCCGGTCATCGCTTCCCTCGACGGTGGCACTCCCGTGCTGCACGCTGACCAACCGGTCCTGCTCCGGGGAGAACGCGAGCTCTGCCCAACGGGCCCAACGCTCGTCCTCCGCCATCTTCCGGTTGCGCCCTTTACCCAGGTCCAAGAGGAAGATGGCGCGACCACCGGTCGTGGCATACAGCTCACCGTCGGGGCTGACCGCGTCGGGAGCGTAGTGACCGTAATAGCTCGTGTACTTGTCGAAGCCCCGGCCCTCCATCCGCGCCTCGCTGATCCGTTCCCGCTCCTCCTCCGGGTCCCGTCGGGGGAAGGGGCACTCCTCCCCTACCGCGGTGGGGTTCGCCGGGTCCCGGGGGTCGAACACGAACCACTCGTTGTTCCCTTCCCAGGCGTGCACGGCCACCTGGGTGCCGTCCGGGCTCCACACCGGCCTTCTGACCGACAGGTCGAAGCCGTGGGGTTCGCTCTCCCCCGCTTCCGGTCGCCACAGGCGTACACCGCTCTCCCCGCCCGTGGCCAGGAGGTCTCCTCCGGGTGACCAGGCCAGCGCGGTCGTTTCCTCCGGGGCGATGTCGATGCGGGCGAACTCCGTGGGTTCATCCGCCTCCCGGGTGTCCCACAGGACGAGGTCCGACCACCCCCGGTGGAGGGAGCGCAGCACGGCCCGTCTGCTCCCGTCGGGTGACCAGGCCACGGCTTTGGTGCGGCGCAGCTGGTGGCGATACCCAGGCTCGGCGGCCTCGCCCTGCGTCCAGCTCTCGGGGGCGGAAAGCGGATCCGGCCAGGTCACCCGCGCGCGTTCGAACGCCGACCCGTGGTGTCCTTCGGGTGCCGGTATCTTCGTCCAAATCTCCGCTTCCAGAGCTCCGTCGGAGCGCCAGCGAACGTCGAGGACGCTTTCCTCCCCGGGCATAGGGCCGAGCCGGGGGGATTCCCCCGATGCCTCGAACTCCCACAGGCGTACGCTGCTGTTCTCCCCGATGGCGATGGTGCGTGAGTCGGGCGACCAGCTGAAGACCGGCCCCTCCGCCAACCAGAATCGCGGTGCGGTGGGGGTCGCAGCGACCTCCTGCCAGGTGCCGGTGTCGAACACCAGGACCATGCTCACGTACTCGATGTGGGATTCCCAGCCGTGGATGTCGTCCGGGTGCTGCTCACCGATGTCGGGGAACCGGTTGCTCTTGCCCAGGACCGCGAGCCACCGACCGTCGGGGCTCCATTGGCCGTCGTCCAGCGCGGCCCCCTCGATGTCGATCCGGTATTCCTCGCGCCAGCCGTCGCGATGCCAGATCCGCACGGAGGCGTCGTAGGCGCCGACCGTGGCCAGGCGCTCGCCGTCGGGAGACCAGGTCACCGCGCACACCGGGGCGCGGTGGCCGGTCAGCACCCGCACGAGGCGGGGGTCGTCCGGTGCCGGATCCGGCCCGCGCAGCGCCAACCGCACCGGGGGCAGCGCCCGCTCCACTCCGGTCAGCCACTCCAGTACCGCAGGCCGGTGCCTGACGACCTCGTACAGGGTGCAGGCCAGCTCCTCCCGGTCCCAGGGCCGCACGAGCAGACGGGCACGGTTCAGCAGCAGCGACCTCAACTGCCCGAGCGGGGTCCCGGGTTCGGCGCTCTCGGGCATCCGGGCGGCGATCTCGTCGGCCACCGCCTCCGGGCCTCGGGCGAACACCCGGCCCACGAGGTCGTCGAAGTCCCTGATCCAGCCGGTGTGGTCACGAGGGGGTTCTGAGTTGCTCACACCTGGTCACACTAGAGAACCCGAGTCCTCCCGAACCGCCCCGGGTCTGGCCGCTTCCGGACAACCACCAAACCATTCGGATCCTTGGATCCCTGCTCGCATATCTCCACGCACAGCCGGACCGCGTCCGTGCACCCCTCATTCCACCGTTGTTTCAGGTAGGCCAAGTAGAGCTGGATGAGAGTGCTCCAGCGGCCAATGCCGACGGGCAAGTCCTCCAAGGGCGGGGCATACGCCTAGCGGCGGATGGTCTTGCGGTCGAACCCCAAGGCTTCCCCTGTCCGGCAGGCGGGTTCCCGTCACTGGCCGCTCACACGATGTCTGCCATACCGGTATCAGGTGCCAGGACGGCGAGCCGTTCTGGTTTACTCCTATCGTCCCCTCTGGAAAGGTCCCATGAGCACGAATGCGGTGGCCCCGCTGACCCAACTCCGTGCGGCATGGTTCGCACGTGTGAGCATCGTGATCCTTGAGGGGCTGGACGGGCATCCTGTACTTGAGTCGGAGCGGTTCCGGAGCGACCTGGGGGATCTGGACCTCCTTCGTGCCGCCCTTGTCACCCGTGTGCTCCAACGACTGGTTTCCGGTGAGTCCGACGCCGACGTCTCGGCGTGGTTGGGATCGTGTGAGGTGTTCGTGGCGCCCGCCCCCGATGGTGAACTTCGGGATTCCCTGGTGCGCCTTATCCAGAGTCGGTTCGAATCGCAGACAGTGTGGGGACATCCACGGCCTTGGGAACTGGGTATTCACGCTTGGAACCCGGAGGGTGTGGCCGACTGTCTCCTGCAGTACTGGGCTTCCCAGCGCGGCACGATCATCGACCGAGAACGCCTCCGGCATGAACTCATGGGCTGTTGGGGGGTGCGGGACGAGACGACGCTCCAGGCCTGGAGCGGTCTGAGCACTCGCCCCTTCGACAGCTTCCTGGGAGGCCGCATCCGCCTGATCACGAGTGGCAAGGCCACCGCTGATCACGGACAGAAGTACCTCACCCACCCGGTCGCAGATCTGGAGGTCGCCCGCTGGGAGGAGTCGCTCGGCTGGGTCGGTGCCGAGATCGGGCACCTGCACTCGCTGGGTGAAGCGATGGAGCGGGCACAGTTCGCCTTGGCGGCACAGGGAGAGGCCTCCGAACTGACCGGGCTTCCAGTACTGGAGTACTCCGTTTGGGCCAGCCTCCGTGACGCCTTCATTCGGATGAGGGACGCCTCGTTCGAGGCTGTGAACCTCCTGTCCGACTACGAGCGCACCCTGTTCATGGCTCGCGATATGGACCAGGTGTTCGAGGACGACTGCCTCAACGTGTACACCGCGCACTTTTCCCGGAACACACGCTTCGCCCAGGACGAGACCGGACCGAGCTCTTGGGGGACGCTCCCCTGGTTGTCGGTCGTTCTCGAGGAGCAGGACCAGGTGGAAGCCGCCAGGAGGGCCTTGGAGTGGGGCACCCACCCCCTCGTTGTCAAACTTCCCGAGACCGACGAGGCTCCGCTGATCCTCAGTATCGACGCACCGGTGCTGGCGTCGGTCAGGGCCACCGCCAGTTTCTGGTTCTACCCCCGGCACGCGCAGGAGCTCTGCCAAATACTGGCCATGGCTCGGCGGGGCCGTGTCTGTGCCGAGTTCATCGTGAGACTCGCCGACGATGCCGTGGACGCGGCCAATCCTGACCGTTTCTTGGGCATCCGGCACTTCGAACTCGACACGGAAATGGCGGAAACGCTCCGGGGGTGGGCTCTTTCCGGGTTGCGGACGCTCTTGCCGGAGGGGCCGGGGCAGCCGGACTCAGGCCCATTGTCAGGGCTCCTGCCGCACCTGACCGGCCGGGATCTGTGGCCGTCACCTGATCTGTGGCGGTCATATGCCTCCGATGCCTCCGGGGCAAGGTGATCCCCCGATCGCCGAAGGGCAGACGATCCCGCCATGGCGCCAAGGAACAAACCTCATACAGCTTCTCGTGCACGTCCATGATCCCGACCCGGAAAGGCGCATCGTGTCGAACTCCCCCTCTTGGCCTCCACAGAGCGTCGGAGGCTACCGCCTGCTCAGGCAGTTGGGTAAAGGCGGGTTCGGCGAGGTGTACCTCGGTGAGAAGGGAGATGGTGAATACGCGGCGGTCAAGATCCTGCACTCCCGGCTGGCGGGGGACGTGTCCGCACGAACACGTTTCGAAAAGGAGCTCGAGCAGATCCAACGGGTCAGTTCCTTCTGTATCGCCCCGGTGCTGGACGCTGATCCGCACGCCCCGGTCCCTTGGATCGCGACGGAGTACATCAGAGGTCCGTCCCTGACCGACGCTGTTCTGAACAACGGCCCCAGACGAGGGGTCGACCTCCACCGGCTCGCGGTCACCACGGCCACCGCCCTTACCGCCATCCACTCGGCCGGTGTGCTGCACCGGGACCTCAAACCGGACAACATCATGTTGGCGGCGGACGGGCCCAGGGTCATCGACTTCGGGATCTCCAGAATTCTCGAATCCGCGTGCGTGCTCCCGAGCGGACAGATCGGCACACCCGGCTACATGGCGCCGGAGCAGTTGAACGACGTGCCTCTCACCCCCGCTGTCGATGTCTTCGCCTGGGGAACCGTGCTCGTGTTCGCCGCGACCGGCCGACAGGCGTTCCCGGTAAGCTCGGTCGCCGCGTGGATGCGCCAGCTGGTCGAGGGTGAACCCGTTCTCGACGGCCTCGAGGAACCCTTCCTCGGCATCGTCAGGGACTGTCTGGCCAAGGACCCTGCGGCCAGGCCAAGCGCACAGGAACTCCTGATGAGGGTGACCACACTTCCTCTCCCCTCCGGACGGAACGCGGTATCGCCACCGCTTCCTGTGCACGACCCTGTTCCCCGAACTCGTTTGGGGCTGCCGAGCGAGGAGGAAGACGATGGTATCTGGGATGACTGGGATGCCTTCTTCGGTGAGGACAGCGACCTCCCCGAGATGGAAGACAGCCCTCTTGCCCAGGCCCAAGCGGACCACAGGCTGGGGAAGCTCATCGCCGCGACCGCCGTCGCGCTCGTCCGCGCGGGCCTGCCTTACGTCAGTGATGCTCTGCTGCTCGAATCCCACTTCTTTCTCCGGTCCGGTGTCGAGATCCCTGCGGGGATCTCGTACTCGGAAGAGCTCGAGTGGGCGGCCCGGCCGTACCCGGAGGGCGGTGGTTTCCTGCTTCACTTCGAGGGCAGAGGCTGGCGGCCAACGGAACCCCTGTTCGAAAGCACCCGTGAGGTTGCTGTCCCCCTTGAGCTCTGGCTTATCGCCGTGGCCAACGCCAGGGCCCCGTCAGATGTCGCGTTGAACGCCTTGAACGAGGGCGACACGGATTCTGCCGTCCTCGTCCTCCGATACGCCGCCAAAGAAGGCGACCCGATCAGCAAGATGATGCTCGGCACCTTCCTGACCGGCTCTCGCCAATACCGTGCCGCCGAACGCCTGCTCCGCGAAGCCATGATCTTCCTCGACATGCCGGAGATCGCTTTCGAACTCGGCAAGGTCCTCCACGAGACCGAGAGGTTCGACGAGGCCGAGACCTGGTTCCGCCGGTCCGCCGATGAGGGGTTCACCAAGGCGCTCGCCCATCTGGGAACCCTGTACGAAGGGATGGCCGAGGAGGTCGACGCGGAACGTTATTGGCGGGAAGCCGCGAAGAAGGGAGATCCCCTGGGCATGGTGCTCCTGTCATCCGACCTGATCATGCAAGGCCGGGCAACCGCCTCCCGGAAATGGTACGAGCGAGCTCTCGCCACCGCTGGGCCCGGTGTACTCATCGAGGCCGGTGACCTGTATCGGGGAATCGGTGCTGGGCCTGAGCACTTCTACTACACCGCAATCCGGGAGGGGCACCCGGCCGGCCAGGAACGTCTGGACTCGCTCTCTGACTACTGGAAGCGCGGAGATGCCGACATAGAGCTCTTCGATGACCACGAACCGTCGGAAGAGCCTGCTGACAGCGGCGGGCAAGCACCCTAGTGCCGTTGTCTGCCTACTTCACGGCTCCGCAGGCCCGGCTCAGATATGGGCGGACAGGGCGCTGACCAGTACATGGATGTTGGTCCACGGGTCGCTGTCAAGCGGAGTGGTGTTCACGCGCTCGAGCTGGCTCCCGGCGATCAGACCACGGGGGATCCGATGAACCCGCTCCTTCCATGGCACTCATGCGGAGACACCAGTTCGGCTGGCGGCGGCTTCTCGGACTTTCTCCAGGTACGCGGGAATCAGCTCCGCCGGGTCACCTGCGGCCTCCTCTACGAGACTGGTCAACAAGTCGGTGTCGGCAGCACCCAACTGCACAAGAGGTCGGCGGATACGTACCGCCCAGGCTCCCGGGCGGGTGTCGGGGAAGACCTCCAGTTCCGGCACCAGGGGCGCGACCTCCACACCGGTCCGGTAGGAGGTCACTCGCTCCAGTTTCAGGTCACAACCTCGGTTGAAGTCGCGCCCGGCGATGGTCACCGGGTCCTCGAAGGCACGCACCGGTGTGGTCACCTCGGCCAGGCCGATGAGCCGAGTGCGGTCACGGGTGGGGTTGTGCCAGCAGCCCCGGGTGGTGAGCAGGATCAGCC
This sequence comes from Nocardiopsis exhalans, assembly GCF_024134545.1. Classification (GTDB taxonomy): domain Bacteria; phylum Actinomycetota; class Actinomycetes; order Streptosporangiales; family Streptosporangiaceae; genus Nocardiopsis; species Nocardiopsis exhalans. The sequence continues at coordinate 3,016,847 of NZ_CP099837.1, read as the reverse complement.
GGTCTCCCACCGCGAGCCGATCCACCTCCGCACGCCGGGTGGCGGGGAAGGCCATCCGTTCGTGGGCCAACACCCAGGCCACGGCCTCGCGTTCACTGAGAATCAGCAGATAGGTACTGGGACTTTCGGGTTCAGTGCTCATATCCGGACCAGGATCCCACGGTGCCCCGTGGGCCGCACGGTGTGCGTGCGTGGCCTCACGGTTCCCGTGCACTCAGGCGTGGCCAACCCCAAGTACTCACAAGTTCTTATTAAAGCTCTTATTCAAACTGTTTTCATCCAGCAAGAAGCGGCGTTGAGCTGGGATTCTCCTGCCCCACTGGCATCCAATGCCACTCAAGCGGGTTAAAGTACTTATCATCAAGTACTATGCTCACCCGTGTCGGCTTCCAGATGCGGGAGCCCGAACGCGAGGAGCCCGATGACCACGCCCCCTGCACAACCTCCACGCCAGACCGTCGTCTTCGTCAACGTCAACCGCACCTGGCCCTCGGTGGAACAGGGCGACCTCACGGAAGCTGAGGTAACCCTCGGCGACTGGAACCCCTACAAATCCAACTCCCGGTCCCTCCTCGCGTTCGATCCGGACGATGTCGTCCTGGTCCTGGCCTACCGCAGGGGAGAGGTCCTGGCGGCTTTCGATGTCGATGAGCACGGTGTGAAATGGCTGACCAGCTACGATCCGCATCGCATCAGGTGGAGCGGAGTGCCGTCGACCAGGTGGGCCCGCCTGGTCGGAGCAGACTCCCCCGTCAAGTGGAGGCAGGGCGAGGGCGTCGCACTGAAGTCCATGTCGATGGAAGAACTTCAGAAAATTACTTCTGCACCCGGAAGCGATTCAGGCCACGACAGGGATCCCCACAGGGAAACGAGCACTCCCCCGACTAATGAGGTGACCGTCAGCGTGGCAGGAGTGACCGTGACGGTCCAACCTCCTTCGACGACGGAGGTCATCGTCCCCGACGGCATGGACGTGCTGGTGAAGCGGCGTTAGAACACCCGTCCTGCAGCGCTCCGGCCCCGGTCCCCTCTTCTGGAGTCCGGGGCCGATCGGCTTCGCGGAACGCTACAACAGGGCGTTCGGGGGCTTGAAGAGGCCGTTGTCCTCGAAGCCCTCCTCCTCGGGTCCCGTCGTACCCGCGGGTCCCGCCGCGCCGCCCTCCGCTTCCTCCGCCCGGGCGGCCTTCTCGGGAAGCAGGGGGCTGGGGTCGCCGTGCCAGGTGATGGTCAGGGAGTCCCTGGCGCGGGTGGCGGCCACGAACATCAGGGAGCGGGCCTTCTGGACCTCCTGGGCGTAGCGGGTGGGGTCGGAGGCGCGCAGGCGTTCCAGTCCGGCGCGGGGCACCAGGCCCTCGCACATGGCGGCGATGGTGACGTGCTGGTACTCCAGTCCCTTGAACCGGTGCAGGGTGCCCACGTGCACGGCTTCCTCGAAGCCGGCGGGCGGGCCCTCCCTGCCCAGGGAGGCGGCGCGGACCCCGCCCCGGTTGAGGGCGTACTGCACCGCGTCCACCTCCTCCTTGGTGGGTGCGGCCACCGCGATGGACGGGGCGGTGTCGTGGGGTGCGTTGTCCCGCAGGTCCTTGGCCCAGGCGACGATGGCGTCGCACTCAGCCGCCCAGGTGCGCGAGCCCCGGAAGACCGGGCGGGGGCCGCGCAGTACCGACCGGTACCCGGACAACGTGTCCGTGCCGTCGTCCAGATCGTCCCACTCCTCCTCGCCCAGCAGCCCCAGCGCCGAACCGAGGATCTCCCGGGTGGTGCGGTAGCTGAGGGTCAGCCGGGAGGAGCGCCCGCGGATGTTGATGCCGAGCGCGCCCAGGGAGACCCGGTTGTCGTAGATGCGCTGGTGGGTGTCGCCGACCAGGAAGATGTCGTTCTCACCCTGGTCGACCGTGGCGCGCAGCAGGGTCCAGTCCGCCGAGCTCAGGTCCTGGGCCTCGTCGACCACCACGTGCTCGTAGCGGAACCGCAGTCTGGTGGAGGACTCGTCGGCTCGGTGCAGGAACTGCCCGCCCGCCCGGGCCTCGCGGTCGCGGTTCTCCAGGATCTTGGCGGCCCGCTCTCCCTCGATCCGGGCGGCGGCTTGGGCGATCTGCCGGTAGGTCCACACGCCCTTCTCCTCCAGGCGCATGGTGAAGCGCTCCACCAACTGCCAGATCTCGGCGCGCTGGGCCCGGCTGATGCGCTGCCCGCGCCCGGCCCGGCGGGCCCGGAAGTACTCCGAGCGGGTACGGATCCCCTGACCGACGATGACCTGGTTCCACTCGTCCTCGAGGAACTCTGCGGTCCAGCGCTGTTCGCCGAGCTCGGTGAGCATGCCGCGCCACTCGCGGGTGACCTGGGAGTCGGAGATGGGTCGGCGGCCGTGGCCGCCCTGCCCGCCCTCGTTGACGATCCGCCTGCTGAGGCTGTCGATGTTGACGATGTCGACCCGGTCCAGCACCGTCTGCCCTGCCAGGTCGCGCAGGCGCAGGCGCAGGTCAGCGGCGAGGTTGGTGTTGTAGGTGGTGAGCAGGACCGCCTTGTTGCGGCCGGTCGGCAGGTTTTCCACCAGGTTCTTGACCCGGTGCAGAGCCACGATGGTCTTGCCGGTGCCGGGACCGCCGCTGACCCGGGCGGGGCCGCGGTAGGTACGCCTGACCAGTTTCTCCTGGGTGGGGTGCAGGAACACCTTCCAGGCGGAGAAGTCATCCTCCAGCACCTCGCGCAGGCCGGTGTCGGAGGTGGTCACCCGGGTGCTGGGGCGGGCCAGGGCGGCGGTGAAGTCGGCGGGGTCGACCGGCCCCTCGGCGGTGACCGGAGCGGTGATGTCCTCGAGCACCTCGTCGAAACCGCGGCCGTCGGCGAGGGCGAGCAGCACCTCCTCGGTGTGCGCGGGGGCACCGTAGACCAGCTCCAGGAGGGCGCTCTCGCCGCGCACCGCCAGGGCCTCCTCGACCAGGCCCTCGGCGACACCGAGCCGGCGGAGCTGCTCGGCGGAGTAGGCGGCGAAGAGCGGTGCCCCGTGCGACGACGGGGGCTCGGCGGCCTCCGCGGCCGGCGCGGGTTCCGGAACCGGCTCCGGCTTGACCTCGGGCTCCGCGGGCTCGGTCGCCTCGACCGCGGGGGCCGGTTTGGCGAGTCCCTCCTGCGGGGCCTCCTCGGCCGCGTCGCGGGACTCGACGATCCCGAAGATCTCCAGCGCACCGGTGACCTTGTTGACCTCGTACCGGAACCGGTCGAGGTTGTCGTACACGTGCTGGCGCTTGCGGACGCCGACCAGGATGTAGTCGCCGTCGCCCACGTGGAACAGCAGCGCCCGGTAGTCGGCGTTGACCCTGGCGGAGTGGAGCTTGTCGTGCCCCTTGAGCTGCTGGAACTTCAGCCCGGTGGCGGTCGGGTTCTCCCGGAACTTGTACTGGAAGTCGTACAGGGCACCCTTGACACTCTGGGGGAGTTTGCGGATCTGCTTGTCGGCCTTGTCCAGCAGACGCAGTGTGGTCTTTCCGGGCACGCTCATCCCTTCGGTTCCTTCTCGGTCCGGCCGGGCCGGTCGTCAGGCCGCGACGCGGCCGTGGTCAGCATGGCGGACAGCTCCGACACGTCCCAGTCGGCGGCTTCCCGGACGTGCCATCCGGCCGCGACGTAGGCGTCCACGCAGCGGTCGCGGTCGTCGGTGCTGCCGTGGAACTCCGCGGGGAGCACCACGGCCACCCCGTGGTCGGGCCAGGCCAGTTCGGCCACCCACATGCCCGAACCGGGCAGCTCGTAGCCGACCTCCGGTGCGGTGACCCCGCGCCGGGACAGTTCTCCGGCGAGCGCGGTCAGGGCGGGGTCCTGGTCCTCCATCCAGTCCAGGGCCTGGACCCACTCCGGGTCGACGGTGACGTCGAAGGCGTGCGAGTCCCCGGCGGCCTGCGCGGCCGTCTGGTCCACCTTGGTGCGGTCGACCTTGGTCGGGGCGATCGGGGGCCCCTCGACCCGCGTGCCTTCAACGCGGGTGGTCTGGACCCCGACCGAGGGCAGCGCCGTGCGGCTGAGGACCAGCGTGTCACCCACCAGCTCGTCGATCTCCTCGGGGGTCGGCGGGTGCTCGGCGACGCTGTCGTTGAGGCTGTATCCGCCGAAGGCGGCCAGGGAGGCGGCCTCGAAGGAGCCCAGGGCGCTCAGCGCCAGCTGGGCGCCGTCACCGCCCTGGACCGCCAGGAACTGCACCCAGTTGCCCCAGTAGAGCCAGGACTTCCAGCGGCGCTTGTGGGCTTCGGTGTCCGCGACGACGGTCGCGTGCTCGTCGTCCAGGAGCACGAAGGCGCTGAGGGCGTTCTGCGGGACCTGGCGGATGACCACCACGCGCAGACCGGAGCCGTCGGCACCGCGGACCAGCTGGCAGTCCGTTCGTCGGACAAGTGGGAGCAGTGGCTCGTCGCCCTCCAGAATTGCGGTGAACCGTGGGGCGAGGTCGGCCCCGGGCCGCATGGTCCCGTCGACGCCCTGGGCCCCGGCCATCCCGATCGCCAGGGCCGCGGCACGGGCGGCCCAGGCCTTGTCGTCGGGGTCGGTGAGGTAGGCGAACAGGGTCGTGGCCGGGTTGACCCAGGTGTACCGCTCCAGTTCCTTGGGGTCGGACCCGGTGAACAGCTTCCGGGCGCGTTCGCGGCCACCGGTGCCGTAGGGCTCCCAGACCGGGGTGCCCTTGCGATAGACCGCGGCGTCCTTGCCCTTCTCCATGACCTCGACGTCGTCCCAGGTGAGCTGGAAGACAGTGATGCCCTGGGCGCGCAGCCAGGCGCGCTTGGCGGCGTCGTCGGCGATCCGGTTCTTCTCCGGGGAGGCGTGGTAGCGGTAGCCGTCCAGGTAGACGGCGACCTGCTGGCGGGCGGAGTCACGGCGGCGGAAGACGACGTCGGGGCGGGTCTTCTCGAAGGAGTTCTGCAGGATGACGTCCCAGCTCACCACCCCCTGGGCGGTGTCCAGCTGCAGGAGCGCCTTCTTGCGGCCGTCCAGGCTGCCCTCCCGTTTGAAGGTACGGGAGGTGCCGCCCTCGCGGGCCCAGCGCTCCAGGCCAGCGAGGAAGCGGCCTTCGAGCTCGCTCTCCACCTGGTCCCACAGGGAGATCAGGCCGGTGTGCTGGACCTCGTCGGTGCGCCAGTCGTCGAGGAGGTCGGCGAGCATCTGCAGGGCCACGCCTCGGTCGGCGGAGGGGAACTCGGAGTCGCTGACGTGGGCGAGCAGGCAGCGGTGGCAGGCGGGGCGGCCGGTGAGCTCCTCGGCGCAGGGGCAGTTCGTCAGCACCTCGCGGGCGGCGGCGAGGACCTCGCGGATGCCGTCGGCGCCCTTGCGCGGGTTCAGGTAGCCGCTGCCGCCGGGGAGGGTGTCGTAGACGACCAGGTAGCGGCGCTGGTGGCCGGTGGCTTCGTCGGGCATGGTGGCCACGACCGCGTCCAGGTGGTCCAGGGCCCCGCCGTAGACGCGGGCGAACCCGGCCATGAGCGCGGCCTTGAAGCTCACCATGCGCTCGTCGGTGTGCACGGTGGCCACCGGCAGCAGGATGCGCAGCGCCTCGGTGCGCAGGGTGTGGGCGAGTAGCAGGGGGACGTGTTCGACGCTGTCGCCGCGCCGCTGGCGGCACCAGGGCCGGTGGTAGCTGGGGCGCGGGTCGTACTGGCTGCTCAGCATTTCGGAGACGGCCTGGAGGGGTTCGTCCGGGGTGGCTCCGCCGCAGTTGCGGCACACGTGGAACGGGTTGACGGCCACCTGTTCACCGGCGAAGGCGACCTCGGCGGTGCGTTTGCCGCCCGAGCGCCCGAGATTGAAGCGGCGCACGGTGGCGTCCCGGGTGAACTCCACACCGAAGGCGTGCCCGGCGTGCCGCCAGGCGCCCTCCTCCACGCGGTCGGCGGGGATGTCCACGGTCACCGCGGTCTGGTAGAACTCGCGGCGCCGGTCGTCGTGGTCGTCCCGGATGAGGGCGTCCTCGCGACGGTCGCGGGCGTGCACGCGGGTGGGCTCCAGGACCAGGTGCAGGCAGCTGCGGTCGCCGATGAAGGCGTTCTGGCAGCGCGGGCAGGGCGAGGTGTCGCTCTCGGCGTTGTGGGTGCGCACGTAACCGCAGGCCGGGCAGATCCGCCAGGGGTGGTAGGCCTGCCTGGCGCGCGAGCCGATGTCCAGCCCGTCGATCTGGTGCCGGAAACCCTGCACGTAGTAGTGGTTGCCGGGGGCGAACTCGGTGAGCGCCATCCGGGCGGGGCGCTGGTACTCGCGCACCTCCGAGCGGAAGAGGCGGGCGGGGCCACCGTCAGGGGACTCCTCGTCCCAGGTGAGGGTGGCCTCCAGCTCCACGGCGGAGTCGATGAGCGAGTAGTTGGGCAGTACCCCGTACTCGACCAGGGCCCCGTGGGCGCTGGTGCGGCCGATCTCGCCGATGCGGCGCTGCACGGCGGCGCGCTCGGCGTTCAGGGTGCGTTTGCGGCTCTTCTGCTCGGGGTCGGAGTCCAGGAGGCGGTCGCTCTCCTCCTTGACGGCGGCCACGCGCTGGCGCAGGTCGCCCAGGCGCTCGTCCCAGGCGTCCTCGGCACGCTTGAGCGTGTGCCTGATCCCGCCGGTGGCGAAGGCGCGCAGCTGCTCGGCGGCGGGGGCGTCGATGTCGTTCCCGGCGCCGGTAAACAATTCGAGGAACCGCTCGACCTGCTCCGGCCCGATCTTCAGGGCGGAGGCGGTGAAGCCGCGTAGCCAGCCCAGGTCGCCGAAGAGGTCGGCGGCGCGGCCGGGCAGCGCCGGGGTGCCGGGCAGCTGGTCGCGGGCGGCGCAGTCGATGAGGTGGGCGACGTACTGGCGGCGCAGGATCTCCATCGCGGACGGGAAGCTGCCCGGCGGGTCGATGCGCCCGGCGATCATGTCGCGGGGTTCCTGCAGGTAGTACTGCTCGCGGGCGCGGCGGCCCACGAGGGTGAGCAGGAGGGCGTTACCGGTGCTGCGCCCAGCCCGGCCCACCCGCTGGATGTAGTTGGCGGGCCCGTGCGGCAGGGAGCCGAGGATGACGGCGGACAGGTCGCCGATGTCGATGCCCAGTTCGAGGGTGGGGGTGGCGGACAGGACGTTGGGGTCGGTGTGCCGCTCCCCCTTCTTGAACGCGCGCTCCACGTGTTCGCGCTGGGCGCGGGTGAGCTGGCCGGTGTGTTCGGCGGTGGTAACCCGGAAAGGGTCGGCGTGCTGGTACAGGCGCCTGTAGTAGTCGCTGCGGAAACGCAGGTCCTCGTCGGGCTGGAGGGCGCCCGAGCAGCGGTAGCGGGGGCAGCGGGCGCTGCGCCAGTCGTCCTGCTGGTCCAGAAGGACGGTCTGGCGCCAGTTGCACACCGGGCAGATGAGACCGGCCCGGGCCACGTCGGTGTTGCCGATGCCGGTGACGCGGATGTGGCCGGGGGTGAGCCCGTAGGCGCGGGTGGTGCTGTCCTCGGTGGTGAACCGGTCGATGACGCCCTCGTCGTACAGCAGGTCGAGGAGGCGGCCTAGGTAGCGGGTGGCGGCGTCGGCGGGCACACCGAGGCAGCGGGTGGTCCAGTCCTGGTACCAGGTGCCCTTGCCCGCGATGGAGTCGAACTCGCTGCCGTTCTTGGCGCGGTCCAGCAAGAAGCGCGGGGCAGGCACGGAGATACCGCGCTTGGGCCTGGGGAAGGCGGGCATGCCGTCCGGGCGCTTGCCCCAGATGGTGCCGTAGCGCTTGGTTCCGGCGTTCTGGATCCACCCGTCCAGCCAATGGTGCCGGATGCCGCCGCGGGTACGGATGCGGTCCAGCAGTCCGCGCACATAGCCGCGGAAGACCTCGGGGTCGGGCAGGCCGGTGAGGGCTTCGGCGCTGTGCTGGAGCAGATCGCGGGCGAGCCCGGCGACCCGGTCGGGGTCCTCCAGCCGCACGTGGGCGGTGGCGGTGCGGGTGAGTTCGATGGTGCGGCCCTGCCGGGAGCGCAGCCCGAACTCCAGGACGGCGGTGAAGGCGAGGCGCTCGCCCACCATCTCCCACTGGGCGCCGGTACCGGTGTCCTCACCGGCCAGGAGTTCGTCGATGCCCTTCTGGTCGTGCAGGTCGGGCGGGACCACGCAGGCCAGGTAGCTGGGCCGTTGCGCCTCCAGGACGGTGTCCGCGATGAGGTCGTTGAGGAACTTGGGGGTGCTGCGGGTTCCGCCAGGGGCCTCGGGGTCGGGGGTGGTGAGCCGGGAGGCGAGCAGGGATCGCGCGGAGAAGGTGTAGGACCGGTTGGAGACGAAGCCGGCGCGGTGGGCGGCGTCCTGGACCGAGTCGTTGAACAGCAGGGTCTTGTGGGCGTCGTCACCGTACGAGAGCTGCCCGCCGGTGAAGAGCTCGGTCACCGCCACCGAGGCCAGCGCGGCCAGACCGGAGCCGAGGAAGCGGGTGCCCTGGTCGGCGTCGCAGACCGGGCAGCGGTCGTTCTCGGCGGCGCGGAAGGCCTGGGCGTCGTGGCGGATGTCGGTGAGGACGAAGACCCCGTCCAGTTCCTGCTCGTCGTGGGCCCTGATGTCGGCCTGGGTGACGGGCCGGACGTGGGTACCGGAGGAGGAGAGCACCCACACGGTCTGGTCGGCGCCACTCTCCTGCGCCTCCTGCCGGGTGGCGTGCATGAGGGGGCGCAGGCCCCGCTTGGCGGTGACCGCCGTCCGGTAGATCTTCTCCGGGGCGGTCTCCAGGTCGTTGGGGGTGGACTCCGGGGAGACGGCCGCCCAGCCGGAGCGGCCGCAGTGGCGGCAGTAGACGGCGGGCAGGTGGGCGCGGCCCAGGGTGCCGGTGGTGGTCTCGGCACCCCGTCCGACGGGGGTCTCCCCGTGCCAGGTGAAGGAGGCCCTGTTCGAGACCGCCCGCAGCAGACGGGAGACCGAGCGCACCCACAGGTGGGTCTCGACGGTGACGAGGGGGCGGGCGGGTCTGCCGTCGACGGGGTCGGGGGCGTCGGGGTCCCGGGCGAGGGAGAGCAGCGCGACATAGCGGGCCAGGGCCTCGGTGGTGAGTTCCGGGGTGCCGCGCATGGCGGCCGCCCACTTCTCCGCGCCGTGTTCGGGCAGGTGGTCGAGGACCTCGTCCAGGGAGTGGACCCCGCCGTCCAGGACCTTCAGGACCGCGCGGGTGAGCACGTGCTGGCGCAGGACCGCGCCGAGTTGTTTGGGGGTGAGGTCGTCCCGCTCGGTGAAGGCCTTCATGATCGGGCCCATGCGCTTTGGATTGCCGTGCGGGTCGGGCAGGTTGGCCACCCGGACGGGGTTGGGCACCGGGTACTTGTTGGTGGTGGTGCCGGTGAACTCCTCCAGGGAGAGCCGGTCCTCGCCGACGACCGAGTCGGGGCCGAACTCGGTCCCGAAGACGGTGGCGGCCACCTCGCGGATCCCGTGCGCGGGGGTGGACTTCTCGACGACGGTCTCGCCCTCGGAGTCGGGGGCCGGGTCGTCCTGACCGAGGGTGGCGCTGGTGGCGACCGGGCAGATGTCCCCGAGGGGGTAGCCGGGGCGCGCGTTCCCGGTGGCGGACGCGAGACGGCGCAGCAGCATGGCCACATCGGTGCCCTGGGCGCCGTCGTAGGTGTGGAACTCGTCGACCACGATGTAGGTGAGTTCGGAGTCCCGCCAGAGCGGAAGGTCCTCGGACCGCTGGAGGAGTAGGTCCAGCATCTTGTAGTTGGTGACGAGGATGTCCGGGCGGATCCGCCGGATCTCGCCCCGGGACGTGGCGACGTGGTCGTATCGGGTGTCCGGAGTGTCACCGATGTAGAGGCCGGCGGTCACCTGGGAGAGGGCCGGGTCGGCGAGGGTCTTGTTGAGACGCTCCGCCTGGTCAGTGGCGAGGGCGTTCATCGGGTAGAGCAGGATCGCCTTGACCCCGCTCTTGCCCTGGGCGCGGGCACGACGGCAATGGTCCAGGACCGGGACGAGGAAGGACTCGGTCTTACCGGAACCGGTACCGGTGGTGATGAGCGTGGGCTCGGGAGCCTTCCCGAGGGAGGACAGACGTTGGAAGGCCTTCGCCTGGTGCAGGTAGGGCGTGAAGCCGGGCGGGTGCCACTCGAGGGCCGAGCGCCAGGAGTCGTCGGACTTCCGGAAGGGCGTCCGGACTCGCAGGTAGGGGCCTCGGAAGATGCCCTGGGTGGAGTCGTTGAAGAAGTACTCCAGGCCTTCACGGACGGGTTCGTCAGCGAGCGCGAAGGTAGTGGAGAGGTACTGGGTGATGTTGCGCCTGACTTCGGCGGCGGCGAGGGTTGGCTGCATGGCTAGACCTCCCCGTTCCAGGTGCCGTCCCGCTTGGCGCGCTCGACGATCTCGGTGAAGTAGGCGTGCGCCTCTCGGTACTCGGCCTCGCGGTCGGCCTTGTAGAAGGGCGCGGAGTAACCGGAGGGAATCTCGGCGGGATCCTCAGTCTTCAAGTACTTCTGAAGCTGAAGGTAGTTCTCCTTGGTCTGCCCGTAGCCGTAGGTGTTGTGGTTCTTGGCGACCTTTCGCCCATTGGCGTCGAACCACGTCTGGGCCTCATAGTCAGCTAGAACCGGGAAGCGGGAACGGTAGACGACAGCGAGCTGGTCAGCGGTGATGCCAAGCCAGACCGAGACCAGAGCGTCAAGCTCAACCAGTGCCGCGCGGCGCTCACGTTCGGTGCGCAGAGGTGAGACGTACTCCCACTCAGGTGTGACGTCCTGGAGAGGAGCCAGGCCCTCCCAGCCAACTGCCCACGATTCTTGAAGCCAGGAATCTTCGTAGAGCTCCGACCAGAGCGGCGCGTAGGCGTTAGTGAGCGAGTTCAACCGCATCGTGCGCACAAGCAGCGCGACTTCCAGAGGATGACCGGGGGAGGGTGCAGGCATTTTCCGCGCCTCACCTGTTTGAAGGTGAGAACGCCCAGCAATACGCAGCAGGTAGTCAAGCGGCAATGATGCCCAAAAGCCTGAATTCAACACCGTCCTTCGCAAATCCCGAAAAGCCATACTCTGCATCGCATGGACATGCGCAGGACCAGGAGGAATTAGCGCAGCAAAGAGACTTCTCTCATTACTGGGGGGAACCATAGAGCGCCAAGCAATTCTGAAATACTCGACATACTTCCCCTCCCCCCAGGAATCATGGGAATCATAGTACCGCTCCGGCGATCCACTCGGAATATAGTTTGAAACCGGAACTACTTCTTCACCCAGGTCCGAAAGCCCCAAAAGCGACCAGTCGCGATTCGTCTTACACGGAATATTTGGCTGCTTATAGAAAGGCGTCGCCTGGGACACATGTGGCCCCTGAAGGATAACAGACTCAAGGGACCCAGGCTTCGAAGTCAACCACTTAATCAGCCCTTCCTTTTTCGACTTCGCCTCATCAAATCCGATAGTAATATAGGGGTCTTCATCAACCACCCGAAAACGATAATCGGATAGCGCCTCTACAGCACCCGACTCTTCAACAGTCACCGGGTAAAGCAGAGGAGTTTGCGCCACTGGCAGCGCCGAAGAACCGGAAACCTTCCACCAGCCCTCAAGGACATCACCATCGACCACCACAACACGCGCACGGTGCGGACGAACATCCCATGCTCCAAGGTTCTTAATTCCCGGAACATCACCACCCCCATCGTGGTCAAGCGAATCAATGAGCGTGGTAGCCAAAAATAGCCAACTCAAGTGCTTAAATTGAACTCGCCCATACGCCCCATAAACATGAACACCAAACTGGGCATTTCGGTCAATATCTGCAAAAACTTCCAACTTGTTAATAAAATGACCATGAATACGGAGGCGCCTAAAGGCATTCTCACGAAGAAATCTCTCCGCAGACCCTTCAAAGTGAGTATCCGGATGAATCAGGCCAACCGCACCACGAACGCCCACAGAAGACCAAGATCGGCACATGAATGCACGATAGAGGTCAGGCTTAGTCCCTCCAAGAAATGGATACACAGAGGGACTCGAAAGGAAGTCACTCATGCCAGCCACCCTGGTCAACTCACTCAGATAAAACCCCAGCGCATCCGCCCTGCCGAGAAGAGCATCCTTTCGACCAAAGAACAACTCAGGGAAATCGCTTTCATCCAAGGCAAAAAATGGATCCAGCTCGGCCAAAACGGAACCCTCCCTCCAGTGCGGCCGAACCCACGGAGGATTTCCAACCTGAATATCAAATCCGCCATCTTCATTGAAGATATGGGCAAAGTGCAGCTCCCAGTGAAAGAACCCGTACTGCTTGGACAAGTTCACAGAAGCGGACAGCCAAGGGAATATTTCACCCATCTTGTAGGGCTCAATCATGCCCATGAATCCGGGCAACATCTCCTCGGCATAATCCAACTCACCGAGGCTACGAATCTGACCCTCGTACAGCGAATCATCTGGAATGTCGTGTGACCCCAGAACTGCCTCTGCGAAGTCGAGCCACTCGTCCAGATCAACCAAGCTCTTGCTGGAGCGATGAGCAGTATCGAACAGCGTCTCTCCCCCAGCTGAGCTCAGCTCCAGGGAACGCTCCAGGCGACCGTAGATTTCGTCGCTGCCATCCAACAGCCCTGCCTGCTGCACCGGCCAGAACCACAATGCGCACCATGCGTCCATGACGGTCTTCAGACGCCAATACGGGCTTCCCTTCCTCTCGAGCCGGGCCTTGACCTCGTCACGGGAGAGCGGGTTCTCCGGTTGCTCGATCCAGTCGGCGCCGTAGACGTCGATCTCGCGGCTGATCTCTTTCTCAGAGAGCTCCAGCCTGCGAATCACCCATCCCCACAGGTACTCTGCACGCCTCGAAAGCCCCTGCAAGCGCTTGAACTGGGATTTCTTACCGGTCGCCTTTGGGCGCTTGCGCATGGACTTGCGCCAGGCGTTCAGCTTGGCGGTCTCGTCCGGAGCGAGGCTCTTGGCCTCCTTCTCTCCAGCGACACTCCCCCACCCCTGGGCAGGCAGTAGCCAGTGGTGGATGTAGCCCTCAGGGATCTCACCGTCTCGGAAGGGCACATCCTTGGGGGCACTCTTAAGCCAGTCGCCCTTCTTGACCGCGTCGGGCGAGTAGAGTCGCCGCCCGGCGCCGACCAACGAGTTACCGCGCTTCAAGTGCAGACCGAACCACGGGGCCTGCAAGCCCGGGTACATCACGTTCAGCCAGAGCGAGACCTCGGCCAGCTCCACAGCGGTCTCGTTGAGGTCGACCCCATACGCCCGGTGCAGGGCGATGTACGCCTTGACCTTCTGCAGTTCCTCGGTGTACTTTTCCGGGTCGAGTTGCTCGCCCCGTTCGTCCTGCGCGCGCTTCAGGTACTCAGCCGCCACCTGGTTGATGGCCTCGTTCAGGAACGCGCCCGACCCGAGCGCGGGCTCGCAGATGGTCCACTCCAGCAGCTCGCGTGCCGGAGTCACCTCCCCGTCCTGATCGAGGCGCTCGCGCAGGGTCAGCTGCACCGTCAACCGTGTCAAGGACTCCGGGGTGTAGTACGACGCGCTGGTCTCACGGTCACGCCCCGCCAACCGGTAGACGAACTGGCCCGGCTTGTACACCACCCGCTCGACAGTCGGCTTGCCGTAGTCGTCCTTGACGTGCACCCACACGTTGTCCGGGTAGTCGTCGACCTTGGAGTGCGGGACCAGCCAGGACCCGTCCTTCGGGTCGCCGTTCTTGGCCGCCTCATAAAGGGTCTCCTCGGCGATACGCCCGGTGTAGGACATCAGCCCCTCGTACACCGCGCCCAGCTGGTTGATACCGAGCTGCGCGTAGGAGATGAAACCACCACGCCCCTTGGCGCTCCCGCGCGAGAGCATGAGCAGCCGCAGCACCCGGTGCAGGGCACCGTTGCGCAGGCGGGTATCCAGCCGGTCCATCTCCGGCTCGTCCGGGTCATCTTCCGGGTGAACCAGGCCAGTCCCGATCAGATTCGTCCGCGCCGGGTCGAAGAGGTCGGCCTTGAGCGGCTCGAAACGCAGCCCCTCCCCCTCCGACAGGGTCGCGGCCTCCTCCTCGCTCAGCTGGTAGCCGCGCTGGTTGTGGCCCTCGTTGACCATGCGGAAGAGCAGGTTGAGCGACTCATACAGGTGGGTGCTCCCCCGCGCCTCCTCGCCCTGGAGTTCGTGCACGACCAGGTCGCCCAGCCGCGCCATGCTGTAGCCGCGCAGGTAGGACTCGTCCTTGGCGGGCACCACACCCAACTCGGGCCGGGCTTCCGCATACAGCAGGAACAGGATCCGGTACAGGTACCGCAGCGACTGCCGAGCCAGCTCTTCGGCGAAGCTCCGCCCGGTGCCGGTGTCGATGTCGCGCGGGTTGACACCCTCTTCGCGCAGGCGCGCCAGGACCTCGTTGGCGATGATCTCGACCGAACTCTGCAGCCCTTGCCGCAGCTCCTTGGACACGGCGACCGAGTGGTGGTGGGACTTCTCCACCAGCTCGGACAGGGCATCGCCGCTGCCGTCCTCCGAGGGCAGCAGCGCCTCCGCACCGAGCAGAGCAGCGATCGTGCCGAGCTCGTCCGTGGCATTGCTGCTGAGCGCCGCGTCCAGGCTCACCGCCAGGTAGCGGCCCTCACCCCAGACCGTGCGGTCAGCAAGGATGACCACCCCGCCGACCAACACCAGGACGTAGCGCAACCCCTCCTCACGCGCGAAGAGCCACGACACCAGCTTGGTGCCCAGGTCGATCCGGTCCCGCTCGCCGTTGCCCCAGCGGATCGGGGCCAGGAGCCAGCCAGCCCCGTCCGGGTCCATGGCGGCGTCCAGGTCCGGGGCCCAGCCGCACTCGATCGCCGCGAGGGTGGGCTCGTGCAGGGCCAGGCGCACCTCGATGCTGTCACTGCCGCTGCCGCCGTGCTCGAAGTGTGCCGTGTACGGCTCGTCCTTGGGCGTGTAGCCCAGGGCGGTCAGCACCTCCCGGTGCAGGCCGTGCAGGCGCTCGACGTGGTCGGCGACCCGGTTCTCGGTCAGCGAGTCCGGGTCCTCGCGGAAGCGTTCGGTGTACTCGGCGAGGGCGGGCCGGTCCTCGAAGTAGCGCGAGCGCAGACGGCGCAGCTTCTCCCGAGGGGTCACCGGCTTCCGGCGGCGCTCCTCGTCCGTCGCGTGCTCGTTCTCCTTGGCCAGCTTCGCCCGCTGGGCCTCGGCGCTCTCACGCTCGGCCCAGTCCTTGAACACGCCCTGCTTGAGTGCCTTGGGCAGGAACTCGGCCAGGTAGTGGTCGGAGAAGTACTCGCCCCGGTTGATCACGGAGTCATAGCTCATGCTCAGTTCGCACCCTTCACCACGGCGAGGACGCGCAGGAGGGGTTCTCCGGCGGTCCGCATCTTCTCCAGCAGTCGCCGCTGTTCCTCGGCGGTGTCCTGCACCTGCTTGCGCTTGTCCTGCTTGCTGACCTCGAGCCCTTCCAGGGCCAGCTGCTCCCACTCGGCGACCCGGCGGGCGGGTTCGGCGAGGTCGGCCTCGATCCGCTCGGCGTACTCGTCGCGGCGCAGCGTCAGGTGGGCGGCGGCCGCGCGGACGGCCTCCGGTACCAGGGCTTGGAGTTCGCTCAGGTCTCCGCCCTGCCCGGTGTTGACCATGCGGGGGCCGACCCCGGCGTGTTCGAGGGCCTCGAACATGTCCCCCACCTTCGGCTCGCCCGGCAGGCCGGTAACGGCCATCCACTCGACCACCGTGGGCTGGCCCAGGGCGTTGGAGTAGGTGCCCTGCACCAGGAAGACCGGTTCGTCCACCTGGCCGACCAGAACGTGGGCGTGCCCGCGCGGGGTGCGGACCTGGACCTTGTCGACCAGCCACTCGACCAGCGGGTGCAGGTCGGTGACGTATCCGGTGTCGGGCCAGGTGGTCTTGGTGGATCTGGCCTGGTCCAGGCGGGCCTGGGCGTGCTCGCGGTCGAAGGTGACCCTGAGCCGGTCCATGACCTTGTGGTCCTTCAGGTACCCGGTGGGCAAGGCTTTGAGGCGCTGTTTGAGGTCCTCGGGCGGGGTGAAGGCGAGGAGCTTGTCGTCCTGGCTGAGGTCCAGGCCGGTGCCGACGGTCTCCAGGGCGGCGCGGACGAACTGCTCGGTGTCGGCGAAAAGGCCAGGGGTGGGCGCGGTCTCGGGCGGTGCTGTTCCGGCTTCCACGCCGAAGTCGCCGAAGAAGGCGTCGGCGGCCCAGGGGTCGTCTTCTTCCTCGCCGCGTGAGGCCTCGATGGACTCCTCGACGGTGCGGCCAGCCAGCAGGTCGAGGATGAGGCGGTCCTCCTCCTTCTTGGCGTTGTACAGGCCGGTCTCGGCTTCGGCGGTGCCCAGGCTGCGGTGGGCGTCCGCTTCCTTGTCGAGGAGCTTCTCGGCGACGGTGGTGTCGTCCTTGGCGCCGTCCACGTCGGAGGTGAGGATGAGCGCCCTGAACTGGGGCTCGTGCTCCTGCCCGTAGCGGTCGATACGGCCGTTGCGCTGCTCGATGCGGATGAGCGACCACGGCAGGTCGTAGTGCACGATGTGGTGGCACTGGCGGTGCAGGTTGACGCCCTCGGAGGCGACGTCACCGGTGACCAGGACGCGGACCTTGCTGTCGGAGAGCGCGAAGTCGGCGATCACCCGCTGCTGCTCGGTGTCGGACATGCCGCCGTGCATGAGCTGGACCTGGCCGTCGGAGAGGCCGAGCGCGCCGGGCAGGTTCTGGTGTAGCCATTCCAGGGTGGGCACGGACTCGGAGAAGACCACCGCGCGGGTCGGGCTCTTGCGGCTGACCCCGATCTCCTTGAGCTGGGTGATCAGGCCCTGGAACTTGGCGGAGGAGCCGGTGTCGATCTTCTCCGCGAGGTTCTTCAATTCGGTGAGGGCAGCGTGCTCGCGGTCCAGGCCGGGGTCGGCGGCGGCCGCCGTGGAGCGTTTGCGCTCGAGGGTCCGGATCCGGTTCCCGGCGGTGGTGGCCAGGGCGCGGTGGGAGGACAGGAACGCCTTGAGCAGGGTGTACGGGAAGAGGCGGTTGTCCCTGCCGACGACGGGTCCGCCCTCGCGGGCGTCTCCGGCCAGCCACACCTGGGCGAGTTCGGCGAAGACCGCCTCCTCGGCGGGGGTGGCGGGCACCCGCACCGGGATGGAGGGGCCGCGGTCGGGCCACTTGTCGCCCATGTCCGCGCGCACTTCGGGGTGCACCTTGGTGCGGCGGATGTAGAGGTGGTCGATCTGCTCGGCGGTGTAGTCCTCCGGGTTGGCGATGGCCGCCGGGTCCAGCAGGTTGATGAGCTGGGCGAAGGACTTGGAGTCGCCGTTGTGCGGGGTGGCGGAGGCCAGCAGCAGGGCGTCGGTGTGCTGGGCGAGCACCCGGGCCAGCTTGTTGCGCAGGTTGTTCTCGTTGATGAGGTTGTGGGATTCGTCGATGACCACCGCGTCCCAGTGCATGCTGCGCAGGTGCTGGCCGTACTTGCCCTGGTTCTTGAGGGTGTCGACGGAGATGATCGCCCGCTTGAAGAACAGGAAGGGGTTGCGGCCGGCGGGGATCTCGCGCTGGATGCGCTCTAGGCCCACCGAGTCCAGGCGGACCAGCGGGATGGCGAACCGGGTCCACAGCTCCTGCTGGAACTGCTCCAGGACCTGCTGCGGGGTGACGACGAGGATGCGCTCGCCCCGGCCGCGGCGGATGAGTTCGGACAGGATGAGCCCGATCTCCAGGGTTTTGCCCAGGCCGACGACGTCGGCGATGAGCACGCGCGGGCGCAGCGCCTTCAGCGCGAGTTCGGCGGGGCGCTGCTGGTAGACCTTGTCGTCGAGCAGGAAGCCGCCGACGGTGGCCAGGCGGCGCTCGGACTGCGGCAGCGGGGTGCGGCGCAGCACCGACTCCAGGTAGAGGCGGCTGTCCGCGTACCCGGAGGAGGGGTCGTGGACCAGGGTGGTGTCCTGCGGGCGCAGGGGTTCGATGGTCTCGATCCCGGTGAAGAAGAGTGCCTCCTCACCGCGGACGAACTCCGAGACGCCCACCGCGCGCAGCAGGTACCCGTCGTTGTCGGTACGGGTGCAGGTGCGCACCATCCACTCGGCGTCGCGCACCACCACCCGGGCGCCGGGGGCGAACT
The DNA here is from genome assembly GCF_024134545.1 of Nocardiopsis exhalans. Taxonomy (GTDB): domain Bacteria; phylum Actinomycetota; class Actinomycetes; order Streptosporangiales; family Streptosporangiaceae; genus Nocardiopsis; species Nocardiopsis exhalans. The sequence goes on along the minus strand of NZ_CP099837.1, from coordinate 2,998,847 downwards.
GCCCTCCGCCGGCCCGGTCCTCTGCTGTGGCCACTGAACGGCCCTCGCTCTCCGCCATCGGTTCTCTCATGGGTCACACGCGCTACACGGGACAACGGTTGACGCATTCTGCTGATGAGAATGTTCCGTTTGTGTCTGTTTGGGTTATGTGGGCCGCCCGGCATCCGAGGGCCCGGTGTTCGGAGCTCTGCGTTCTCAGCGGACGCCGGTGGGATTCAGGCAGCCGCGGCGCGCCGGGCGTAGGCTCTGCGCAGCCGTTCCGCCACCAGTGCGGCCTTCTGCGGGGCCGTCTCGTGCAGGGTGGCCGACACCGCCTTGATGGTGCGGGCCCGGGGTTTGGCCGTGGCGGGCACGGTGTCGTTGACCTCGGTGCCCGGCACGTGGGTCTTTTCGGCCACCAGCTCGCGAGCGGCCCCCGGGGTGAGGCCGAGGACGGCGAGGCGCTCCACCAGCCGCGCCCGCACCTCGGTCAGGGCGGGCCGGTCCTCGGGCTCGACGGCCAGCAGGGAGGTCAGCAGCGGCAGCAGGGCCCCAGGGACGCCCTCCAGGTTCGGAGCGACCTCGGGGTTGTCGATCATCTTCTGCACCGCGAGGTCGCTGGGGCCGTTGTAGGGGTAGTGGCCGGTCAGGGCATAGGCCAGCACCGTGCCCAGGGCGTAGACGTCCGCGGCCGCGGTCACCTGGTCGGCGGCCCCGAACTGCTCGGGCGCCATGCACAGATAGGTGCCCATGTGCGCGCCGACCATGGTGAGGTCCCCTCCGGCCTCGCCGATCGCCACCAGCCCGAAGTCCACCACCTTGGGGCCGGTCGGGCCCAGCATGACGTTGGCGGGCTTGAGGTCGCGGTGCAGCAGCCCGGCCCGGTGGATGGCGTTCAGGGCTTCGGTGAGCAGCAGGAACAGCCCGGTACCGGTGGTCTCGTCCAGGGTCCCGCAGCGCTTGACGTAGGCGGCCAGATCCAGGCCGGTGACGTACTCCATCGCCAGCCACGGGCGGTCGACGCCGGGGTCGCTGACCCCCATCAGCGCGGCCGTACCGGTGCCCTGCACCAGGCCCAGCGCGGTCGCCTCCCGCTCGAAGCGCTCCCGCATCTCGCTCTGGTCGGCGTGGTGGCTCAGCATGGTCTTGACCGCGACGAGCTCACCGCTGACGGTCTTCCCGAGGTAGACCTGACCCATCCCGCCCTTGCCGATCCTGCTCAGGAGCTTGATCTCGCCCAGGGCGTGGGGGTCTTCGTCGCGGAGGTCGTGCACGCGGGGTCCTGCCTTCTCACACCGTGCGGCCGCTGGTTCGGGGGCGGGAACGGCCTGTGCACTCAGGGTATCCCCGCACCCGAAGGGCTCCTGCCGTCCGGCCGAGCTTCGGGACTTTGGTCCTGGCGGGCCGAGGCTACGGCAGCGGTCAGCGGAAGGCCTCCCCCAGCTGCCGGGAAAGGTCGATCGCCGGAGGATGACCGGCGACCACGAAGACGGTGAGGACTTCACGCAGCGCGGTGAGCAGGTTGTCGTCATCGGCGATGTTCTCCCAGAACTCGGAGAGGTAGCGGGCGCACAGGTCGGTAGTGGCCTCCTGCGCGAGGGAATCGTAGGAGTAGGGGTCACCCCTGTCGACAACCCCACGCAGACAGAGCAGGGTCGCACCCGGGCCCTGCGGGGCCACATGGGCGAGCGTCTGAACCACGTCATGCACGATGGAAGGTTCCCGGAAAGCCGAAGCCTTCTGGAAGACGGGCAGTGCGTGTGCCAGATAACCGGCTGGCGGTGGGCTGTCCTGACCGCGCTTGTCCCGGAAAGCACCCGAAGCGAGGTGGACCGTGGCGCACACGCTCGAGACCACCTTGAATGCCTTCTGGAACTCCGCGGATTTGGGGTCGGCCGTGGTCCGGACATGCTCGGCCGCCGTCACGGCAAGCAACAGCAACGCCAATGGTGACTGTTCAGGTGTCCTGAAGAAGACTCAAGCTGTTTCGGGCATCCAGCACTCGCCCTGGGCCAGGTGGACCAGGGCGTCGAACATGCCAATACCGTGCTTGGCGGCGGTCGCGATATAGGAGCGCACCGCGCAGAACCACTCGGCCCCGGCCAGGGACCGTAAGCACCCCGAGACCTTCTGGCGGACCTTGACCATCCGCACCTCGCGCTCGGCCGCGTTGTTGTCGAACGGGGCCCGCTCATCGACCGTGAACCGCAGGTAATCCGCTTCCCGGTCGCGCATCCGCCTGGCCAACGCGTGGAACTTGGCCACCAGCTTGGACTCCCGGCCCGAAGTCTGGGCCAGGCCGATGGCCACCGCGCTGCGCCACTGGTGACCCAGCCCGTCCAAACGCACGGTGTCGATTCCCTCCAGCGAGGAGACCGTGGCCAGGTGCGCATCGACCAGGCGCTTCATCTGACGCAGCGCGTCAGCGGCCTGCCCGGCCCAGCACCACACCCCCTCCCCAGCCGCGTCCTGGACCGCTTGCAACTCGCGCAGCAGGTGGGCGTTGCACAACACATGAGCGGCCACACCCTTATAGGTGTCATAGGGGGCCCAGGCGTCATGGACCGCCAACCCAGCGAAGGCGGGCAGGACCCCGGCGGCGTCCATCCCCACGGTGCCGCGTTTGGGGTGGGCGCTCAGCAGGCTCCACTTGCCGGTGGAGGCCGAATGCACCCACACCAGGCCCCCGCCCACCCGCAGCGAGGTCTCGTCGAAGTGCGCCACCTGGGCGGAAGCGATCTCCTCGGTGGCGGCGCGAGTGAAGGCCTCCAACGCGGTGGCGGCCCGGCGTGCGGTGTCCACGACTGTGCCCGCCGACACGGGGCATCCCACCAGGTCCGACAGGGCTTGGGCGGTGCGCTTGGCGGACAGGAACTGGCCCAGGTACAGGTAGCAGATCATCGCGCGCACGTTCGCTCCGAACTGGACCGGAGCGTTGATCCCCTCGGGGGCGCTGGCTCGGGTGCGCTCCCCGCAGGCGCAGGTGTGCTCGATCATCTGGTGCTCGGTCACCGTGGGTTTGATGGGGGCAGGTCCACGACCTGGCGGCGCACCAGCCCGGTCTGCTCGGATCCGGCCAGGTCTCCTCCGCACCCACCGCAGGTGTGGGGGTGGTGTTCCAGCACGTGGTCGGGGTCCGGGGTTTGGGCGCGCGTTTGGCCTGGGTGGCCGGGTTGCCCGCCGGGTTTGCGGCCGGTGCGGCGGCGCTGGGACTTCGGCTTCGGCTTGACGAAGGGGTCCGTGGAGGAAGGCTTGGAGGAGTTCGTGGAGTCGCTGTCCAGTCGGGCTTGAAGCTCGGCGATGCGCTCGTTGGCTTGGGACAGATCAGCGCGGAGTTGGGTGATCGTGGCTGCCTGCTCAACGACCAGCGCGGCGAGCTCCTCGTAGGAGGGCGCGGGCTGGTCGGAGGAGGTCACGGGCTCATCGTTACAGGCTAGGCGCGTGCCGCGCAGGCAAACCGATCAACCCGCCCGAGAGACCTGAACAGTCACCGCCAATGCAGCAGATCGCACGTCCTCGTCGCAGTCGGTGAGGAACCTCCGTACCTTGATGATCGCCCGATCACACATTCTCGATTCAAAGGGCTCCTCGAACCAGAATTGAGCAAGAGAGAGCGCATTAGCCGTTCGCTTCTTCAGAGCCAGGTACAGAACGAGGACGACGAAACCGTCCGCGAACCCGTAGTCGACCTGGGATCCTTCTTCGTCAAAGGCCTCTCTCCAGGAACCGAACGCTGCGTCGTACACCAGCTGGTCGACCAGCTCCGGGTACTCGGAGGCGAACCGGCCCAGGCTCACCAAGAGGGTGCCACCGACCTCGAAATCCTCCTCGACGGACAGGCGCTGCCGGATCAACTCCAGCACGGTTTCCAGGTCGTGCTCCACAAGGTGCACCGCATCGGCGGTGGAGCAGCGGTTCACCGGATCGGCGTCGTCCAGAAACGGACGCAGGAGCGCTCTCAGCCGGCCGCCCTCGATCATCCGCCAATCCTCGCGCCGGAGCAGTGTGACAAGACCACCGACCCCCGCGCGCCGTGCTGTTGGCGACCAAGACCTCATTCCTGATCCCCCTTCGCACCGGGTCCCTGACCGATCGCCAACTGCAGCACCTGATACGCCTTCCAGCCCAGATCCGACTCCGAAGTCATGTTCCAGTCACGGGCCAACTGTGCAGCCGCCGTCACTATCACCATGGCCACAGTGTCCTCAGTGTCGGGTCCGACACGGTCCAACAACACCTGGTCTCGAACGGTCTCCAGGAAAAGGGCACCCAGTTCCTGCCATGGCTGAGGGTCGGCGCCTCGATTCACCTGATGAGTCAAGTTTTCCAAGCGGCCGATGACAGCCAACCGCTCCTTTCCGAGCTCCTCACTCACCGCTTCCCCGAATCGTTCCTCGTCGGTGTGCGCATGGAATCCGCTGGTGCTGCCTCCGAAGAACACTTCGGGAGGCTCATCGAGCTGCTGCACCTCCCGCAGGCGTTCGACCAACAGCGGTCGGGACATCCGTTCCGGGTCCAGGAAGGAGACCAGTTCATCGATCACTCGTGTGTCCGGTTGCTGCACGTCGGAGGAGACGATCCCGGCGGCGGTGAGGATCGATTCCTCGAGCCGAGCATGCTCCGTGTCGTTCACCCGCGGGCTGAGCGTTCCAAGAAGGTCCGCTGCCGTCCGCCGGGTCACCGAGTTAGCGATCAGTGCTCCAGAGGAGAGCAGTTCGACAGCAATCGCCTGCCAACCCGGGCGACCGCCCCGCGCCCGCTCCATGACACTCGTCCAAACCCCCGGATGCCATACGTGTCGCACCAGGTAACGAACGGTGATCGCCACACCGTCCATGCCGGTCTGCTCCGCCCAATCCAGGAGCGCGGAGAGCATCTCCACGGGGGCGTCGTAACCAGCGGAGTTTTCCAGAGTGGCGAGGTTGTAGACAGCATGCCCCTCTTCCCCTTGGAATCGGAGTACGTAGCTCCCCCGAAGCACGGCTTCCGGGTAGTAGTCCTCGTGTGTGGCGATGGCCAGAATCCGACAGGCTGCCTCGATGCCGATCAGAGGCAGAACGTCAGAGAACACCTGACCAACCTCGTAGCGGACCCCCTCGAAGTCCTGTGCGAGGTTGCTGCTGAGGGCGATAACCCCCTGTGAAATCGAGGTCTTCTCATGGCGGTCCCCCTCCAGGCCCCAAACCATCTCCAGGAGTTCCGCGGCGGATTCAGGGGCACCACGGGCGATGTCCACCGCGCCCTCTACCAAATAGAGGAACACGTTGGGGTTATGTCGACGCGTGGGCTCATCATTGATGACCCGTAGCAGCAGGTCGGTGTGTGCGCTATTGACTGCGATCGCCACAGGAAGGTAGCGAGAAGCCATGGCAACGATCTGACCACGATCGGCCGTGTCCTCCAACCCGGAGGTCATCAGCGCCGCAACACACTCGGCTCGTTCCTGGGGTGCCTCCGCTTCCGGCCTCAGAGGGTCGAGTTCATGCAGCCGTTGCAAGAGCTGATGCAGTAGGTTCACCGGCTTGGCACGAAAGGCCACTTCAAGTTTCTGGGCGAGGGCGGTGGCCACCGAAACCCAGACCCGGACCACCACCCTCCGAGCCTGAACGTCCCGTTCTTTCCAACATCGAAGAACACCGATCGCCCAACCGACTACCTGTTCGGGAACGCGCTCCTCCCCATTGAGCAGTGCCGAGACCAGCCAGTCGACGTCTGTCTCGGTTCGAGCAAGACCCACAGCGATGTTCGCGGCGGCGACCCCGGCCAGGTCGTGCTCCGCTCGGGCCAGCCCTCGGCAGACTTCGGCGAAGAGCCCGCGAGTGGGGTCGGCGTGCCAGGTAGCGGTCAGGTGCAGATCGATGGCTGGACGCGCCACGAAGACCAGGTTGGGCTGGTCGTTGAGCAACCGCACCAGCAGTGACCCGTCCCCGTCTGAGAGGACCAACTGCGAGACCGCGTAGTCGAAGAAGATGTGGTGCCCGAAGGCCAGCAAGGGCATCCCGTGGGCGAAACGGGGAGGGATCTGCCGCAGCACTCCGTTGGAGACCAGGCCTTGAGAAATCGCGCCGTGTTCAGAGGACACATCTCCCCGGCTGACCTGGAGACGACGGGTGCCCAGCATCAGCTGACACAGCTCACGCAGGAGTTGCCTGCGTGTCTGCTGCTCCTCGTCCATGACGTCCATGACGCGCTCATCCCAGTAGCGCTCGAGGAGCGCCCCCTGGTCCAGGTGACCGTTCCAGTCGTTCGGCCAGGCGTCCAGCTTGAGGAGCTCGCATACCAGGTACAGGTTGAAGGGGATACTCAGAAGGTCGGTGTCGATCCCGGTGAGTACCCGCCCCAGCCCTGGAACCTGGGCCCCCACATGAGCGAGCTCGGTACCGGTGAGCCCGGTGACCCGGAAGTGCCGCACCTTTTCGAGCGCCTTCACCCGGTGGCCGCCCTCGGCCGCGATCGGATCGCCGGAGAAGGCCTTGTGCCAACGCCGGTTGTAAGTGATGTCGTACAGGCGGGCACTGGCCACCGTGCGCCAGCGGGTCCCCGCCAACAGCTCGACGGTTCGGGACAGTTCTTTGGCCATACCACCGCGGTCACCGTCGAGGGCGTCGATGAACAGGTGCCCGGGGTCCTCGCCCTCCCAGTCGGCCAGGACGGTCTCCAGTTTGCGGCGCAACATGCCGCTCACATTGTCCACATAGTCCGAGGCGTCCAGCAGCACAACATCGTGCCCCCGGTCCCGGTAGTGCTGGGCCAGTCTGCGAATCAGCGCGGTCTTACCGGTTCCGGGGTCTCCAGTGAGCAGGAAGCCGCCCTCAACCGCGACCAGGTCACGGAAGAGCTCCCGCTCGACCTCGAGGTTCCCCTCCGGAGTCGGCAGGGCGAGGTGTTGGGCCATCCAAGCGAGGTTGGCATCGGTCTGCTCACGCAGCAGGGAGATGCTGTCCTTCTGGGGGTCACCACCGAAGTAGACATCCCCATGGAGCTGGCAAACCTGGGCAAGGTTGCCGCTGTTGATTCCCACGGAAGAATGACCAGCGCACTTCGAACAGCCAGCCTCCGGCCCGCGGGCCTCGTCGGTGTTCACTGTTCGGACCAGCTCTCGTGCAGAAGTCTCACCAGGTCGGGACGGTTGTAGGCGTCCAGGATGTCGGTCAGGCGGATCAGGAGGGCCTCCCGCTCCTTGGTACTCACCCCGGACAGGAAGGCCGCGAGGATGGGATCGGAGGGCTCGACGGGGCCTGCCCCGCCGTCCCCTCCCGTGGCTCCCCCATCGTCGTGCTCTACGACAAGGGGCTCTTCGGAGTCGTCCCCGCGTCGGCAGAGGGCGACCAGCAGGTCCAAGGCCTCACCGGCGCCCTCGATGTCGCTCCAGCGGTCCTGGTTCTGTTCGAACCACCACATCCGTGCGGTCAGCGAGTCCTTGAAGACCTCGTTGACCAGTTCCTCGACCCGTTCCATCCGTGACCGGTGCTCGGCCCGCGCGAGCTGGGCGCGCTGTCCGACGAGTTCGCGCCGGCGTTCGAGCTCGTAGTTCTCCTCGTTGACCGTCAGGGTCACCTGAACGGTCAGCTCGTCGACTCCGCTGTACTCGAAGTACGCCGAGCCGTTCAGAGCCTGGAAGAGCTCGGACTCAGCCAGTGCATGGTCTCCGAGGTCGAAGGCCCGTGCTTCCGCGTAGGCGGTTTCCACCACGGACCTCTTCAACCTGGCCAGAAGTCGGACCCGCTCGCGCTCCTTCACCTTGCGCAGGGCCACTTCGAGGGTGAAGGAGGCGTCGAAGCGCAACCCGGCACTGGCGCTGGGCAGTCGTGCCTCGAAGGCCAGCGTGTCCCGAACGGGTTCGCTTCGCGGTTTCAACCCGGCGTCGGCCCCCGGGAGGGTCAGCCACATGAACAGTCTTCGCATCCAGGTCGTGCTCACCGATGGTCTCCTTGTCTTCCGGTCGGTTCCAGCGCGATCCGCACGAAGCGCCGCAGGTCCTCCACCGCCGGGGACAGCCGGGTGTGGGAGACCGACCACCGGCGGGCGACGCTGTCGAGCAGCTCCCCGAAAGGCGGGTCCATGCCCGCGGCGGTGCACAGGCAGTCCAGGACTACGCCCCCTCGCCCTTGTCCGCGTAGTCGGTCCAGAGCGCTGATCCAGTCCCAGAGCGGTTCACGGGCTTCGGGAAGGGCACGGGCGATCCCGCACCAGACCAGCGCGAGCGGGGTCGCTGGCGCCTCGCGCTTCTCCAACAGCTCCGGGAAGTCCAACCCCGCTTCGCCGTTGAGCAGAGTCATCAGGGACCGTGCCGCGACCTCCTGGGACCTCCCCTCCTGGTCCAGCCAGTCCAGGAGCACCTCCAGCAGCACCGGAAAGTTGTGCGGCTGCACCGCGATGTCGAGCAGAGCCTGGGAGAGGTTCTCGGTCCACTTCTCGGGGATACGGCCCGCGAGGTGTCTGAGCCGGGTGAGGGCCGTCCTGGGTTGGACCCTGCCGTAGACACGGCAGGCCTCGAGCGCCAACAGGTACCGCCAGGCCGGTTGGGCGGAGGTGACGATCCGGTAGAGGTGGGAGCGCACCGCGCCACCGATCTCAGGGCAGACCGCGGCCTCGGCGACCACGGGAGCCGCCGCCCACAGGAGGCGGTCGTTCCCCCAGTGGTCGAGCAGGGCGGACACCGGTGCCGGGTCCCGATGGTGCCGGGCCAGTCTGAGCCAGCGTCGGGCCACGGCCACCCGCTCTCGTTTGGGCAGTGCGGCCGCCGCGCCGTGCCCCCATTCCTGGAAGGAGGCGCGTGCCCCGGGGTACTCGCACCACAGGTGGTCGAGCGCCGCCCACCAGTGCTCCTTACGGACGAACCCGACGTGGCCGTAGCTGACCTCTGCGCCGATCGTCTCCAGGCACCGAGTGAATCCGTCCCCGGAGACGGGGGTGGGGTGCGGCGGTTCCACCCCCCACCGCTCGGCCAACCGTCGGGCCTGTTCCGCGATGGTGTCGGAGGTGGCTCCGTGGAGCAGGGCCACCGTCTGGATGAGGACCCTGGTGAACTCCTGTTCTCCTTTTCCTTCTCTTTCGCCGAACGCCTCGCCCTGCTCGCCCCTGCCGCCGGTCCCCGACCAGCCGGGCAGGGGGTCACCGGCCACGGCGAACCCCTTGAACACGCGGTCGATCCAGGCCCGGTGCTCCTGCTCGGTGAACCACCCCAGCTCGGTGTGACTCTCCTCCCCTGCGGGAAGGTCCTGCGGAGGCCGGGTACGCGCCGCCTCGCGAACGAACTGAGCGGCGCGGCCGGGCCCCGACGAAGCGAGTACCTGCTGGACCCGCTGGTCCCGCAGCCACAGGTGAACGGAGTCCTTCTGGCCGAGGCGGCCCATGGCTCCGCGGAAGACGTCCTCGGCCTGGGCCGGGACATCGGCGCGCATCCGAGCCCGGCAGGCGAGGAGTTCGTCTTCCCAGGGTCCCTTCTGAGCGATCACGACCAGGTGGGACCCACCGGAGCGGGCTTGCTCGACCAGTGCCCTGACGGCGGCGCGCTGAGAGCGTTCGGGTGCTGGCAGGGCGCTGAGGTCGAGGAAGCGGGGGTGGTCGGAGTCAAGGGTGATCCCGGCCAGACCGGCGTCGGGTTCGTCCGGGTCGATGATCACCTCGTCCACCCCGGTGCCGACCGCTTCCAGCGACTGGTCAGTGCTCTCCACGCCCCGAAGCTCCGGCTCGGTGAGGGCGTGGACAGCGGTGTGGGTCCGGCCGTTGCCGGGCTCTCCGATGATCAGGCCCAGGCGGTGCCAGGCCAGGTCGCGTACGAACTTCTCGTACGCGTGCCGGTCCGCGGGGTGGAAGGTGAGCCGGACGTCACGGATGCGGTCCGTGCCGAGTCCGGCGGCGTGGCGGAGCCTACGGGTGGCGGCTTCGCCGAGGAACTCACGGTAGTCGGGCCGCTCGTGGAAATTGATGTCTCCGTCGAGGCGGTTGACGTTGACCGCTTGGCCGTTGTTCGTGCCCATCCGGCTGTTGTGGACGTTCTCCTGTAAGAGCGGGGCGTCGGCGGGGGTGTCTTCCCCCAACTGTTCGGGGGCTTCGTCGGGATGGTCTCCGGCCACCGGGGGAGGCATCGGGTCGGCGGTCACCGGCGGCCGCCTCCGAAGTTGAGGTCGCCGTGGACGGTCTCCACCTGGGCCATGTCCCCGTTGTTGGTTCCGACGGAGAAGGTGCTGCCGGGGCCTGAAGGGGTCGGCTTGCCGGAGGGGTCGGCCGGACCGCCGCCACCGGAACCGCCGCCCGTGCCCTCGGTTCGCCCGGTCCCGTCGCCCTCTTCGTCCTCGCCGGGCTTCCACGAGTGGACGGGCAGGTACAGGTAGCTCTCGGCCTCGTAGCCCTTGGCGTCGACGGTGGCGTTCACCTTCTGCCACTGAGCCTGTCCGATGGAGGCGTAGCCGCTGACGACCGCGTCCTTGTAGACGCGCTGGGAGATGATGGCGGCGACCAGGGTGGTGTCGGGATCGCTGAGTTTCAGCGCCTCCCTGACCTGGTCGGAGTCGAGCCGTCGGTGGATGTCGATCATGGTGGTGCCCATGGCGTTCCTCGGGTCCCCGTCCCCGTGGAAGGGCAGGGGCCCGATGTCGATGCTCACCCGGAGCCGCATCCGAAGCGTCCGGTCGAGAGCGGCCAGGCGGGGGTGGTTCTCGGCCAGCCTTTCCTGCAGCTTGCCCAGGAACGGGCTGATCAGGAAGGGCAGGTTCTCCGGAGCGGTGCCGAACACGTAGCCGTCGCCGCCGTGCCGGGCGAAGCGCTTCTCGTCCCAGATCTGCTTCATGCCGGAATCGGTGAGGGCTGTCTCCAGCACTTCCGGGATCAACGCACCGATGGCCTCCTGGTGTCGTGCGCGGGTAGCGCTGAAGTTCTCCATGTCGACGGCCAGGAGAGCGTAGTAGGGCGGCAGCAGCTCGCTCTGTCCGAGCTTGGTGAGGTCCAGTTCCATGCGAATTCTCCTCAGCGGGTGGCAGGCACCTTTGGCCGCCTGCGGACAGCATTCCGTGATGCTTCGCGGTGGTCTGTTCACTTCTGAACACCGAGGGAGGCAAGTGACGCACGGCACTCAGGTGTGATCGTCACCGAGGGCCAGGGCCTCCAGGCGGGCCAAGTCGAGGATGACCACGTACTTCGTGTCGATGCGGATCAGCCCGAGCTCCTTGAGCTGGGTGTAGGCGTAGTGCACGGAGGTGCGGGAAAGCCCGACGAAGCCGCCGACCTCCTGTTGGGACAGAGGGATGTACAGCACCTGCCCCTCCCTCTGGCCTTCGGAGCGCGGCACCTGGATCGGCTCGCCGAACACCGCCGCCAGGTGCACCAGGGCCGCGGAGAGCCGGCGTTTGGCCGGCAGTTGAGCCAGCTGACCCCGGATCTGGTCGCTCTCGCCCTGGCGGTTCAGGGCGCTGTCCATCAGCACGGGCATGAGGTCGAGTTCCCTGATCTTGCGCTGGAAGTGCTCGGTGGTCAGGTACGCCGTACTGCCGCCGCTCAGGGCTGTGACCGTGGCGTTGCAGGTGCGGCCACCGCCCGCCAGCACGGACTCACCGAGGATCTCTCCGCAGGTGCGGAAGGCAAGCGGTGCCGAGGTTCCGTCGGCGTAGTCCGAGACCACGCGGACCCGCCCGCTGAGCATCAGATGCACCCCGTGGCCGGTCACCCCCTGGTGGAGCAGGGTCTTCCCGGCGCTGAAGGGTCGGCGCGAGGCCTCAGATACCAGTTGTTTCCACTGCTCGTCGCTGACCAGTCCACCGAAACCTCGTCTGCGCATGGGGATCCTCTTCCTCTTCGCTGGGGACGACATGGGAGCAGCAGCTCTGATTCTTGCCCCTGAGGATGAGCGGCTTTCCGGCTTGGCCTTGATGCACCAAGATGAGCTCACGGCAACAGTAGACAACAGACTGTGAACTACGTCAACAGTCTTCTTGCGATGGATTCATCCGCGCCCCGCACACTCCACACATCACGGGGTCGGAGTACCCTCCCGTTTGTCGTAGGCACAAGGCATGATCGGGTGCATGGAACGTTGTGACTTCTGCGAACTCCCCATCGGGGGCGGCTGCGCGTGCTCACTCGTGCGTGAAGATCGTGGCGCCTCCGGCTCGGGAGCCGCGTCCACCTCGAAGAGTGTCCCCTTCCCGAACGGCACCATCCTCATCTCCCCGCGGGGCATCGCCCACCGCCCGGGGTGCATGCACCAGTCCGATTCCGAGATCAAGGCTCCGTTGTGGGGCTGGATCACCGCCCCCGATCCGCAGCTGTGGCGCCGTCTCAGCGCGGGCTCTCCCGCCCGGGCCACGCACGGCAACACCGAACGGGTCGCCACACGTCGCTGCCAGAGTTGCGACGCCTGAGGCAACGGGCCGCTCCACCGGCGCTCCGGAAGTGAGGCGAGTCGACGGTGCCGGGCGTTCCCGGAACGGTTCACCTCACGAACCGCGTCCAGGACTCACCACGCCAGCCGGTAGTCATCCACGAACCTGGCTTCGCTCGCCTGTTGGTTTCCGTTGAACACACTTGCCGGCCTCGGGTCGAATCCGAATACGAAGGAACGGAACCGGTCGGCGAGCTCCTCGGCCAGGCCGGTGAGACCGTGGGCGACGAGTACCAGAAGCCGTTTACCCTCGGCCACCGCGTTCGCAGCGTTATCCGCGGTCCTCGGAGGCCTGGGCCAGACGGGTGTCGATCTTCTCCACGAGGTCCCGAAAATCCCGGTAGCAGGTCGTCGGTCACCTCCACCGGGTCGACCACCTGGATGTCTCCCGTCACCCTGACTGATCGGTTCGACCGCCTGAGCCATGGTCCAGACGCCCCCAAACCGAAACGGGAGAACAGGGACTCCTGGCCGGTCGGGAAGGTCAGATCGGCCTCTGCCCGGAGAAGGGCAAGGCATGGAAGCGAGAGCTAGAGGTCAGAGGTCGTCGTAGAAGCCGCCGCGGGAAGCGACCTTGAGGACCAGGACCACGAGGACACCGTCATCGATCGCGTATCGGATTCGGTAATCACCGACGCGTACACGCCACATGTCGGTGTGTCCCTTGATCTGAACGCATCCGCTCGGTCGAGGATCGTGGGCGAGTGCCTCGATCGCCCTGCGTACTCGTCGACGGACAGAACCATCCAGGTTCTTGATGCCCTTGCGCGCCGTGTTGGTGTACTGGAGTGCGTACTCGCGACTCAATCCTCGTCTCCCCACACCTCGGCGTGGGTGAAGACCTGTTCCCGGCCCGCCCTGACGGCTTCCAGGATCCGCACGGACTCGGCGTCATCATGCTCTTCGAGGAGTTGTTCGTAGTGTTCGACCCATCCGGCGGGGACCAGCACATACCCAGTCAGGTCACGTCCGACGCGCGGACCGTTCTCAGGCTCCGTGGGCATCGCGCTCATGACTCCCCCTGTTGCTCTCTTTACGTCTGTCCCCATGCGGGCTGCTCCTGGCAGCACCCTAATTCAGGGTGCGTTTTTGTGGCGGGCATGCCGAGGTGAGCGGGATGGCAAGCTCCCCCGATATCGGGTGAACACCAACCCGGAGGTCGGCGCCGGCACGAGGCCGTGAACCTGTGGATAGCCCACCTTCCGTGAGCCCGACCGGTCGGGCTCACGGAAGGTGCCAGGGAGCCGTTGGAAACTCCCGACCGAAGGTGTGGGCGGGTTTGGGCTAGCTGATGGGCACGGGAGTCAGGAGGCGGTTGAGGGTCTCCTGGCAGAACCCGTGCAGATTTTCTGCTTTCGCACCCGGTGGGGTGCCGGGGCATGTGGCCGCCCCTTTCAAGGGCGGCCACCACCGTCCATGACCGACGGAATCACCAGAGTTCGAGCAGCGCCGGGAAGAGACGGTCCAGAGTCTCGGCGTCGGGGACCTCTGCCAGGCCGGTCGAGGAGGCCACCCAGTAAGAACCGGTTTTCTCCCCGTACCAGATGATCAGGTGCGGGTTGCGGGCCTGCACGGCGGCGGCCAGGACGTGCTCGGAGCGGTATTCGGCCAGGTGACCGCCGAGCCGGGGCAGGTGCTGGGCGCGGCGTCGGCGGCAGGAGGGGTGCTCGCAGGAGGTGCAGTGCGGGCCGGGCAGGGGGCCGCGCCGGGGCGGGGTCCGGTGGAAGGGGCCGTTGGGGTCGCTGGCGGGTCGGGGTGCGGGGATAAGATGCGTCACTGATCCTGCTTTCTGACTTGGCTAGGTCTGGAATTCGGGGTTGTTGGGGGCCCGGGAAGCGCTGCAACGCTTTCCTGGGCCCTTTTTTCGTGCGTGGGTGCTGCTCGTGGGTGTTGCTGGGTGGTGGCTAGCGGCTCAGGTCGGGCCAGGCGCTGTCCTTGAGGTCGTAGGCCAGGAAGAACCAGACGTTGCGGTGGCCGGGGCGGCCGTTGTCGCCCCAGGCGGTGGCCAGGGCGTTGATCATGGCGAGCCCGCGTCCGGCGTCGCTGTTGGGGTTCAGCCCGCCGGGGTCGGGGGTGAGGTGGCGGCGGTCGTGGACGCTGGTGGTGGGGTCGTTGGCGATGCCGTCGTCGCGGCAGGTCAGGCGCAGGCCGTCACGCTGGCGTTCGCACACCAGTCGGTAGTCCCGTCCGGGCAGGCCGGAGCGCGAGTGCTTGAGGGCGTTGGAGGCGAGTTCGGAGCCCATGAGGGTGAAGAGGTAGCGGTAGTCGGTGCTGTGCTCGGCCGCGCAGGTATCCAGGAAGGCCCGCACGAGGGGGAGGAGGAGCGGGGAGGAGCCGAAGTCGTAGCGGCGGGAGGAGTAGTAGGGGCGGTCGGGTCGGCCGTTGAAGTAGTGGCGGTAGGCGTGCGGCACCAGGTCGTTGAGAGCGATGGTCACCTCGGCCATCGGGGGTACGGGGGCGAGTGCGGGCATGACGAACAGACTCCTTACACAGGCGGAAGCAGCGAGTGGTTCGAGGGAGTGCCCGCTAGGCCAGTGGACCTTCACGTTTTCCCTACGCAGGGAAAGGGGCACAAGTAGCCTGAGCGCCAGTGGCCCCACCAACTGTGCGTGAGACCCCAGTCACTGGCTACACTCACAAGCTAATAGTGAATCTCACTTGAGTCAACCAACATGTGGAAGATTCACTAGCTTCGATCTACACTGTGGCCATGCAGCGCACTCACAGCCCCACCCTTCGCCGACGCCGTCTGTCTGCCGAGCTCAAGCGCGCCCGCAGCAACTCGCGCATGACCACTACCCAGGTCGTGAAGCAGCTCCGCTGGGCAGCTGGCAAGCTGAGCAAGATAGAGAACGCCGAAACCCAGACCGTCAAGGCTGAGGACCTCGAAGCGCTGATGGACCTGTACAACATCACCGACGGGGCTCAACGAGATGCTTTGCACGCGCTGGCTAAAGACGCAAAGGTGAGGGGCTGGTGGTCTAAGTACCGGGAGGTATTCGGGCCTCAATCTTTGCCTGATTTCGAAGCCGAGGCTTCCACGATCCGCACCTTCGAGTCCTCCGTTATCCCCGGGTTGCTACAGACTCCCGAGTACACGTCGGCGCTTCTCCAAGGCGGACGCTTTACAGAGCCTGAGGCCATCTCCCGGCGTGTTGACGCCCGTGTTGAGCGCCGCCAGATCCTCACCCGTTTCTCACCGGTTCGGCTGCGTGTGGTCCTGGACGAAGCCGCGCTACGACGACCGATGGGCAGCAGCGAAACCATGGCCGAGCAAATGCATCATCTGCTCTACATGGCCAAGCTGCCTAACATCGATGTACAGGTGCTCCCGTTCTCCGCTGGCTCACATGCCGCGCTCGTCGCGTCTTTCAGCATCATGGAGTTCCCGGAACCCTTGGATCTCCCCATCGTGTTCATCGAGACCGCCACCGGAGGGCTGTTCCTGGAAGACACAGAGGAAGTTGAGCAGCATAGTGTTACCTTCAGCGATGCTCAGGGCTCTGCACTCAGCACCACCCAGTCCGCCAAGTTCATCGCAGACGTTCTGAAGCCCTTAGAGAGTGAATGATGATCAACGAGCTGGTGTTCCGGAAGAGCAGCTACAGCGGCCATGGCCAGAACTGCGTGGAGGTCGCGCACATCCCCACCGACTTCCGGAAGAGCAGCCACAGCGGCCAAAGCCAAAACTGCGTCGAGGTCGCTGACCTGCCCTGTGGCGCGGCTGTCCGGGACTCGAAGAACCCCGCCAAGGGGCACTTCCCCTTCCCCTCTTCCGAGTGGACCGCCTTCCTCCACTCCGCCCGCGGCTGACCCCGCGACCGCACAAGACCTTCACCGACGCCGGTGCCCTCCCCGAGTAGGGCACCGGCGTTGCGTCATGCTCGGGAGCCCTCCCCCGCGAAGCGCTCCAGCTGACCAACCAACCCCATCCCCTCAGCAGGTACCCCACCCGGCGCCGTAGCCGAAACCGTGCGGACCGCGCGGACCTCGCTCACCGAAAGGCTCCGACCCGCCTCACCCAACGCCTGGGTTATCCACAGGCCCGCAGTCTCGAACTGGCGATCCACCCCGGTCGCGTGATCCCATCGAACTCGGGGGAGCTTCAACCCCCGCCCGCCTCGCCCTGCCCGGGACCAGACACCCCGTCTCCCCCGACACCACCACCCACCGCACCCGTCTCAGCAGCAAGCCCCCGCCGGACGGCCTCCACCAGTCGAACCGCCTGCGCACCCCACACCGCGGAGCGGGCGAGCTCCCCGAACACCTTCTGGTAGTGCGTGACCGCGTCGGCGTCGGTCAGGCACAGCTCCGCACCGATCGTCTCCACCAGCACCTGGCTGTCGTCGTAGATCCAGAATCCGTGCATCGGCGACACGGTGAGTGCCGCTGCCAAGGGGACGATGCCGATCCCTCCACGACCTCTCCTGATGGAACCGGTCAGGTCGTCCAGCTGCTCAACGAGCACACTCAGTGAACACTGCCGCATGCTCAACGCGGGCTCCCATATCAGTGTTCGAAACTCCCGGGTCCGGTCGTCCAGGATGCGGCGCCGCTCCATCCGCTTGATGACGCCCTCCGCCACGTCCCCTGGGCTTCCGTAGAGGCTGGCCGCTCGTTGGATCATGGATCGGGCGTAGGCCGGGGTCTGGAGCAGCCCGGGGATACAGACGGACTCGAAGATCCGGAAGCTCCTGCTGCGATGTTCCAGGTCCACGGCGTTCTGCTGGCGTGCCTGGTTTCCGCCCGAAAGCCGACGCCGCCAACTGGTGTAGTGCGTCTCCAGGGAACGCCGCTGCGCGATCAGCCCTTCGGCCGCTTCCGATCGTCCACACAGGTCGGCCCAGGTGCGCAGGTCCTCCACCGACGCGGTCTGATTGCCGCGCTCCAACCGGGACACCTTCGAGGGGTGCCACCCCGCGCGTACCGCCAACTCACGCCCGGACAGACCGGCCTCTCCCCGGAGTTCACGCAGACGAACTCCGAGGGAGACACGGGCGGTCTGGTAATCGGTCATACGGCTCTGGACGCCATGTACTCCGTGAAGGTCAGCGCGTGGTGCCAGGCCGCGTCCCGAGCCTGCAAGGCGGCGAGCACCTCTTTCGGCTCTTCGGTCAGAGAGGCGCCGAGCACTTCGCCCTTCTCACCGAACTCAAGGCGAGCGACTCGGCGGCTGTCGAAGACCCAGAAGTCGAAGTCGGGCAGTTCCGCGACGATGGGATGGTCACGGGGCAGATACCGGATGTCCTCGCCCACGCCCAGGTTGTAGGGGGTGCCCCACAGCTCCCAGCGCAGGTAGTCCGAGGGCGGATCGTCGATCAGCCGCACCCGCTCCATGCGCTTACCGGTAGCGAGCTCCTTGCTCATCATTCTCAGCCACGGCTGGAACCAACTGATGTCCGAGTCATCGCCGACCAGCCACCTCTGGAACGGTTCGTTCTCCTCCAGAACCCCGTAGAAAGTCCTGGTCTCCAAGCGCCAAGCGGTGTGGCGGTAATCGCGGAAGAGGTCGTTGAACCCCTCGCCGGTTACGAGTTCGGTCACGCTACTCCTTCGTTCGGGGGTCCTTGGGAGCGAAACGCGTCAGGAGCTCACGGGGCACCACGACGAAGTCCTCGTGCGGAAGGACATCAGCCAGCTGGGACAGGGCCTCGGGGTCGGTCAGGCGATCGCCCTGCACGACGATGTCACCTGAGTCGGTTTCGTACAGAGTCGGACAGTTTCCGCCATGGGAGGTGGTACCGAGCATACGGAGCTTCAAGCTCTTCTCCTTCGGTAAGGGGGTACGCGGACCCAAGTATGGCGAACCGAACCGCTCCAGCGGCAGGCTTCGACCTCTTTCCAGCCGCAATCTCGCGCAATCCGCCGCCGCTCGGCGACGCCCCTATCTACGCTCGCGCTGAACACCCCGACGAACTCGTCGCCGCGACGGGAAAGGCGGCCGCACCCGTGAACTCCTCAGACGGGACCATCGACGCCCCACGTGTCCTCGCCCCCTACGTCCGTATCGGTGTCCAGGGCGAAACGCTCTACCTGGGCTTCGGTTCCCTCCAGCAGGCCGTCAACGACCGAACGCTGTGGCGTCCCCTGGTCCGTCTCGCCGCGCACTTTCGTGAACCCCGCACCCGGGCCGAGGCACTGGCCTTCCTCCGCGATGCCTGCCTGGTACGGGAGCCCGTCGCGCAGGCGCTGCTCCTCACCCTGGAGAGCGGCAACTGCCTGGTCCGCGCGCACGCCTACGACCCGGCAGACCGGTACAGCAGGCACGCCCTGTTCTACGAACTGTCCGGCACCGAAGCCGGACGGGTCCAACGGAGGCTCACCGAGTCCCGCGTGCTACTGCTCGGCTGCGGCGGAATCGGCAACCTGGTGGCCGCGACCCTGGCCACCGCCGGGGTGGGGGAACTGACCCTGGTGGACGCCGACCACGTGGAGCTGAGCAACCTCACCCGACAGTTCCTGTTCACCGAGGCCGACGTCGGTCTGCCCAAGGCCGAAGTGCTGGCCCGCGAACTCCGGCGGCGCGACTCCGGCTGCCTCGTTCGTCCGATCGTCCGGAGCGTCCATGACACGGAAGACCTTCGCGCCCTGCCGGAGGCCGACCTGGTCCTGGTCTCGGCTGACTCGCCGGGTATCACCGGCCTGGTCAACGCGCACTGCGTGGCCTCGGGGCAGGCCTGGCTGAACGCCTGCTACGTCAACGACATCGCGGTGTGGGGACCTCTGGTGGTCCCCGGAGAGACCGGCTGCTGGGACTGCCGACCACTCACCGCGCACCCGCCCGTGGATGATCCCGAACTCGCAGAGCTGATCAGCGGTGTCAACCGCCACTACCAGGCCCCGTCCAACGGCCCCGTCAACATGCTCGCCTCCTCCCTGGCCGCGTTGGACGCCCTGCGTCACCTGGGCGGGTTCGGCGTCCCCGCCTCACGGAACCGGCGTATGGGTGTGTGGACACACGACCTGGCCCTCGACCGGCAGAGCGCGGAACGCGATCCGGCCTGCACCACCTGCTCCGACGTCCGACCTTCCACACCCCGACTCCAAGGAGCACGTTGAACACCCCGCCGAACGCCCCGGAGTGCGTCTTCTGCCGAATCGTGGCAGGCGAAGCACCCGCACACCGCATCTGGGAGGACGAAGCGCACCTGGCGTTCCTGTCGATCTTCCCCAACACCGAGGGCTTCTCCGTCGTCATCCCCAAGGCCCACCGCACCAGCTACGTCGTGGACCTGGACCCACCGGAGTACACCGCCCTGCACCTGGCCGCCCGCGGGGTCGCCCGCTTGCTGGACGCGGCCTTCCCCGACGTGGCGCGCACCGGGATCATGTACGAGGGCTACGGCGTCGACCACGCGCACGCCAAGCTCTTCCCGATGCACGGAACCGCGGAAAACGCGGGCGAGAACTGGCGCGCGGTGGCCTCTCCCATCGACGGTTACTTCGACCGCTACCAGGGCTACCTGTCCTCCCACGACCACCACCGAGCCGACGACACCCGGCTCGCTGACCTCGCCAAGCGCATCCGGAAGGCCACTCCCTGACCGGTATCGCCGGTAACGCCCACGCGAAAGGGCGGGGAAGGCATCGCTGTCCTCCCCCGCCCCTCATCACGTCAGGTCACCGGTTCAGTTGTTGCCGTCGTCGTTCATAGCGGCCTCCTCTGCCGTAGGGGGTCGTGTGCACGAAGGCCAGGACCGGGCCCGGGGTCTACACCCTGGCTTCGTCATCCATCAAAGCCCCGGGTACCGACTCCTGCCAACGGCATTGCTCGACATTGCTCCCGAGCCGGCGTCAGCAGACAGGCCGGTCTCACGTCAACCTCTCGGGGTGGATGCTGGAGTCCGTTCCCCTCAGCCAATGTCCCGTTCCTCACCGACCCGGCCCGGTAAACGACAGAAGCAGAAGGACAGGAGAGGTCCCCTCATGGCAGCCACTACCCAGATACGCACCTACACCGTCCGGGAGGGCCTGCTCGACGAGTGGGTCCGGCGCTGGAGGGAGGAGATCGTCCCGCTGCGCCTGGAGTTCGGCTTCTCTCTCGGCGGTGCCTGGATCGACCGTGGGCGCCACCACTTCATCTGGGAGATCTCCTACGACGGCCCCGAGGCCTTCGCCGAGCGCAACCGCCAGTACTGGGACTCCCCCAAGCGTGCGGCCATGGCCCTGGACCCCAAGGACTACCTGCTCTCCACCGAGACCCGCGAGGTCACCCGGGTCTACTGACCCCGCCCTCTTCCTCCTCGCCGACAGCGAGCAGATGCGCGCGGCGCTCCTGCGGCGTCAAGGCCCGGAAGGTGCGCCGTCGCGCCACACGTGTCAGCTCCGACAAGGACATCTCGGCATCCCGCACCCGTACGGTGCCGTCGGCCGAACCCGAGGCAACCGATCGTGACCCCTCGCCCCAGGTGACGCTCAAGGCATGATCGCGATGAACACCCACGGTCAGGGGCTCGCCCTCCTCCCGCGCATCCCAGACACGGACGGTGCGGTCGTGGGATGCGGCGGCCAAGCGAGTGCCGTCGGGTGCCGCCATCGCAGAGGACGAACGTCTGGTCATCATTCCCCGCAACACCCTGATATCAGCGAAAGCGGACATCCCCGATGCTTGACACCATCGACGGCCTTTCCGGTGACCATCTGGAGCTCGATCCCTACCTCGACGACTTCGACGGGCGTCTGGCATCGCTCAGGAACACCGATATCTGGAAACTCGAACGGCGACAGGTCTTCCACCAGCCGGAAAGCGAAAGTTGGATGGCGTTCCGGGAGGGACGCCACGAGGAGTCCCTCCGGCTTCTGGAGAACAACCGCTCCTCCTTGCGGGAGGAATTCGCCGCACTCACCCGAGCGGGATGCGTGCTGCGACGAACCCGTGTCGTGGAGAAGCCTTTCACGACGTATCTGCTATGGGAACTGCACTCCCTCCACCTGCGTGCCCAGTGCGGTGAGGACGTCCGGATCCTCTCCCCCGAACCCCTCGCGGTGTGGGAACGCAGTGGCCAAGTGCCCGAGATCGTCGGGCTCGGCGACGAGGTGACGTACAGGATCCGCTACGACGACCAGGGTGTCCTCCGGGGCGGAGTCCGGTTCACCGACCACGCCACCACCACACGGTGCCGCGCAGAGATCGCCGCGCTCCACGAGAGCGGCGAGGATCTGAAGCGCTACTTCCCGCGCGAGGTCGAGGGGGCCGCGCTCAGCCGTGACTGACCGCACGCCCTCCGAACCCGGTGAGGACCCCGACGGGCGACCCGGTGCCGGTGTCCGTGCACAGATGAGCGCGGTCGCGGGCCGCGCGGTGCAGGCGCGGGACGTCCGGGGTTGGGTGCACTTCCACGGCCAGGGCCCGACGGCGCACTCCGTCCCGTCCCCGGGCAGCTGCCCGGGGACGTGCACGGATTCGTGAACCGGGTGGACGAACTGGAGGTGCTCAGCACCCACCTGCGATCCGAGGACCCCGGAGGCGGCTCCGGCCACAGCTCCGAGGCTCCCGTTCACGTCATCACCGGCACGGCCGGTGTCGGCAAGACCGCTCTGGCCCTGCACTGGGCCCACCGGGTGCGCGACCGCTTCCCCAACGGCCAGCTCTACGTGGACCTGCGGAGATACGAGTTAGGCAGATACCGCAGGAACAAGGCCCGCTGGAACCTCGCGGTATGCCTTGACCGCCTGGCCGCCGTGGTGTCCCGGAACGGAGAAACGGAGGCAGCGCGCGGGCACTGGCGCGAAGTACTGGAAGCCCTGTCAGACCTGGCTGGTCCCAAAGCCGAGCACCTACGAGAGACGGTCGCCGACCACCTCGGTGACGCGAACGGTTGACGCCTTTCGAGGGGCAGCGGACTCCCCGGGTGTGTTGCTTCAACGGATTGACACCACCGCTCCGGCACCGAGACGTTGTGGCCGCTTCCGGCCGCCCGACACCTTCGCAGGTTGGCGCGTCGCCTCGCGCTCGAAGCGTCTTCGGTGTCGTGGTTCCCGACTAGGGTTTTGTCCTGCACACGCAATGCTCAGGAACGAGGTAGGCAATAGGCACCCGGAAGCACCCCGAACCCAGCGGGTCAACGAAGCAAGAGCTCTGGCGCCTCTCCGCCGGCATGTGCTACCTGTGCCGGTGCGAACTGGATCCGACCACGCGTGGAGACCTTCCGACCGCCGTGGCCGCGCACATCACCGCCCACGGCGACGCCGGACCCAGGGCCGACCCCGCGATACCGATCGACCAGCGCAACTCGATCGACAACCTGCTGTACCTGTGCCCTTCCTGCCACAGCAGGATCGACAAGAACTCCGGGGCCGGGTACACCGTCGAGGAACTCCTCGACGCCAAAGGCAGGCACGAGGCCTGGACTCGCTCCCTGCGCCAGGCGGGAAGCGCGTGGAACGTCCGCTACCACCACGTCGACTTCGTCAACACCACGCGCCTGGCCATGCTGCCCGGGGCGGACGATGTCCTGCGGGTCGCGAAGGACATCGGCCTGGACACGAGCGCGTCATTCCGAAGCCAGGGAATGCTGGCGGGTGTCTTCGTCAACCGGGTCAAGCCGATCTTCGAGAACTGGGGGGAGCGAGCCCTGGACCTCGATCCGGCCGATCCGATCGAGGTAAAACCGGGGATGGTGGTGTCCTTCGACGCCCCGATGCGGGCCCGCAACATCAGGCGCGCCCGGTATCTGGCCCGTATCAGCGGCTCCATCAAATGGGACCCGCACCTGCGGTTCGCCTACGGGAAGCGGACCGTCGCCATCCGGTTCGACCCGGTCTGGCTGACCACGACGACCTCCCTCACCACACTGGGCACGGCGGAGAAGGAGGCGGTGACCTATGCGGGCCTAGGAACGGTCGTCGCGGTGACGAAGGAGGAAATCCAGGTCTCGGCGATGGTCTTCGGTCAGCCCGACAACGGTGTGAACACCTTTGTTCAGTCCATGTCGAGCATGAGCCCCCGAGGAAGAAGCAACATCGAGTTCGGCCGCATGGTGGACTCCAGGAGCGCGAGAGGAGCGCGTATGAGCAACGGTTCCGACAAACGAAGCACGGTCGACGCCGTCCTCTACTTCGACGAGCTGGACGAGCAGATCGTCGGCCCCGAACCGATGGAGAAAGCGGTCTTCGGCGCCGTCGCCAAGGCCGTCCCCGAGTACCGGCGTGACATGCGCGTCGGACTGGCATCATTGATCACCTGGGCACTCACCAAGCACGACTACACCCCCACCGACGTGGCCTCACACCTTGTCGTCGCTCCGGAGGAACAGTGGAGTTCGTTCTCCGTTCCCCGGCTGGGCGGCCTCATCTCCCGGACGGAGGTCGCATACGCGCTCCTTCGGGGCGTGCAGGTCCAGTACCTCGACGACCTGGACGAGATCCTCATCGAGGACTTCCCTCCTTACCGGGGTGGTTTCCAACTCCTCAGCGGGAACCGCTACCACGAAGGCCTTCACGGCTGCGTCGACAAGTTCCGGGTCCGTGGTGGCGACCTGCGCGTCCTGTACAGCGCACGAGACGTGTACGGGGAAGGCTTGGACGAGTCCGTCATCGAGTACTGGAAACGCACGGGGCTCTTCTCCTCAGTGGCCTGGGAAGAGGACGAAGCACGCAGCCAGGCGGACGAAGAGGAGGCCAGGAAGTTGATGGGAGACTTTATGAGCGGTTTTTGACCTCACCCGCTGAACGTCCTCACCACGGGGCCGAGTGGCTGGAGACAGGAGGCGATCATCCGCCCGATCGGGGCGACCAGCCCAGGCTGCGGACGGTGTCGGTGTGGCCGCTCAGGACAGCGGAGCAGTAGCTGTGGGCGGGCGCGGACAGCTGAGCGCCGTGCCCGCGCCCGCTGCCCTCTTCCCCGTTCTCAGCCCAGAGCGCGCCCCTCCCCCGCCACCAGCGCCAGGATGTACCCGGGCCTGCGCAGATCCGACCACGTGAACCGGGCGATACGCACCCCCGGGTACAGCCTCTGCAGGGCGTTCTGCCGCTCCCGGTCCCGGGCCAGCGCACGCGGGGTGCTGTGTGGCCCGATCCCGTCCGCCTCACCGATGAGCCGGGCCCCCTCCCACCAGAAGTCCACCACCGCGACCGTCCCGCCGTTCCGGTCCGTGAAGCGGCGCTGGAGTTCGTCAGGGGGCAGCCCGGCGTCCTGGCAGATCAGCCGGATCCGGGTCTCCAGCGGGCTCTGTGCCCTGCCGTCGGCCAGCCCCCACCACCGGCGCACGTCCACGCATCCGGTCCGCCCCCGCATCGCGTCGTTCACGGCCCCGATCCCCCGTTCCCTGAGCAGGCCCTGGTTGAGTGCGGAGTCCATCAGGCACACAGCCCTCTCCCGATCCAACCCCGGCAGGGTGTCGCGCAGGGTCCGCCCGGGATCGGTGACCCTCACCCCGCGACACCAACCGCCACTCCCACCGCCGGGCACAGTGACCTCCTCGGGCAGTACATTCCAGCCGTGCACGTCCACCCCGGCTAGGTGCCGTCGGGCCTTCAGCCCGGGGACGGCCATGTGCACCCCGCGTCCGTCCCACCGCTCCAGCCCCCGCATCCCCCACAGCCGCGCCGCGGTCGGCCCGGCCGCGCACGCCCGCGGCCCCAGCGCGAGCTCGGCGGCCATCACCACGCAGAGCAGCCGTTCAGGACCGCCTGCGGGTGGCACGAGGGAGCGCACCACGTAGACCTGCCGGTGCGAATGCAGCCACTCCCGGCGCCGGACCAGTCGCCGGAGATCGTTCGTGGCGAGCCCGCACCCCAGGGCCTGGGCACAGGAGAGGGTGCCGTACTGGCTGGCCGCGACCGCGAGAGCGGCGGCCAGAGGGCTCGGGCCGGGGCGGGGGCGGGCGGAAGGGCACCGGTCGGGGCGGCGCCGACCAGGAGGGTGCGAGGCGGGGCTCATACCCCACTATCCGTCCACGCCGCCCTCGCCCGCCATCGCTGGCCCCTCACCTGTGGACAACCGTCCCCACACTCGATGCACCCCTGTGCACCCCGTCTCGCAGTCACACCCACTCGCGCCGGTGACTTGCAGACGGGGGCGCAACACGGTGAACGACCGCCTCAGCCCGCCGACGCGGCCTTCCAGGTGCTCCGTGGCGTCTCCGCTGTCGGAGGTGTGCCGGGTGTGGCCGCCGCTGCGCAGGCGCAGGCTCTCCCTGGAGGCCACCTGCCAGTCGGCGATGTACAGCCGGGGAAGGAGGGGTTCCGCGCCCCCGCGCGGGGCCGGTCGGCCATGCGACGCGACCGCTCCCGATCCTGCTGTGGCAGGAGGCAGCACACCTTGGCATACCGACACGTGGTGAGGGTCAGGACAGCGAGCGTTCCTCGCCACGCACACGGAAGTCAGCACTTCCGAGTGACCGAAAACGGTCGTACTCAAGAGCATTCGGCCCCTGTTACGCGCCGCCACTTCTTTGGTATATATCCCACTGATCTCATAACTCCCCCTTGCATCGGATCTTCCTTTCCGGCTCCTGCCAAGGCAGCATGAGAATCGACCAGTCTCCACAACAGACCGTCCTTGGCCGACAACCAGGCCGTGTTACTTTTGCTCGCAGACGCACTCACCCCCCATGTCAGAGTGTGCGGGAGGGAAAGCCATGCAAGGCCCCTGGGAAGCGGACTCATCAGCGGAAATGAAGCGCAGGCTAGGAGCATCACCGGCCGAACTCGGCAACACCAATGACATCGGCAGATGCCCGGACATCTGGGAACTCGACAACGGGGACATCGCGGTGATCGGCCGCGATCTGACCGACTCCTACGCTCCACGCCTCCCTGAGGGCGTGGCCATTTCAGAAGACGAGCGGCTGGTCATCATCCCCCGTTCCACACTCATCTCAGCGAAACCGGACATCGCAGATGCTTAACTCCGTCAGCTCTCTTCCCGGCGACCACCTGGGCCTCTCCGAGTACGACGACGACTTCGGGGACCGTTTCCGGTCGCTCCGCAACGCCGACGTCTGGAAACTCGAACGGCAGCAGGAGTTCCACGAGCCGGAGAGCGAGAGCTGGATGGCCTTCCTCCAGGGCCGCCGGGAGGAGTCCCTGCGTCTGATGGAGGCCGACCGCCCCGCGCTGCGCAAACTGTTCGAAGGTCTGGCCCAGGTCGAATGCAGGGTTCGGCGCGTCCGTGTCGTCGAGAAGCCCATTTCGACCTACCTGCTGTGGGAACTGCACTCCGCGCGGATCCGGGCCCAGTGCGGCGAGGACATCCGGGTCATCACCCCGGAGGCGCTCTCGGCCTTCGAACAGGAAAGCCCTGTGCCGGAGATCGTCATCCTCGGCGATGAGGTGACCTACCGGATCCTCTACGACGCTCAGGGCGAGGCCGAGGGGGCGGTTCGCTACACCGACCCCGCTGTCCTCGAACAGTGCCGGGCCGAAATCACGGCCCTGCATGAGCAGGCCGAGCCGGTGGAGGACTACTTCGTCCGCGAGATGGACGGGGTGGAAACGCCCCGTGCCCGATGAACACGCGCCCCTTTCGGGCGAGGAACCCGCGGAGGGGTTGACCGGCGGCGCCCAGTCACGGATGTCCGATGTCTCCGGACGCGCGATCCAGGCAAGAGACGTGAGTGGCGGGGTGCACTTCCACGGGGAGGGCCCGCAGAGTTCCGGCGCCCCGGTGCCCAGACAGCTCCCTGGAGACGTGCGCGGATTCGTGAATCGCACGGGTGAGCTCGAGGTACTCAGCAATCGCGTATCCGGTCCCGGCCAGGACGCCGGCGAGCGGGCAGAGGCCGCAATGCACGTCATCGTCGGCACCGCCGGGGTCGGCAAGACCGCCCTCGCACTGCACTGGGCGCACCGGGTCCGGGACCGCTTCCCCCACGGACAGCTCTACGTCGATCTCCAGGGGTACGGCCCCGGGTTGCCCCTGGCCCCGGACCAGGTGCTGGAGCGGTTCCTGCGGGCGTTCGGGGTCGCCACCGACTCACTTCCGCCCGACACCAGCAGCAGGTCTGCCCTCTATCGCTCATATCTGGCCGAGAAACGGGTGCTGATCCTGCTGGACAACGCCGCCAACGCCGCCCAGGTACGACCGCTCCTTCCCGGATCCGCCGACAGCGCAGTGGTGATCACCAGCCGGGACCGGCTCTCCGGGCTGGTCGCCAGGGACGGAGCACAGCGCCTCACCGTGCCCACCCTGAGCACGGAGCAGGCGGTGCAACTCCTGGAGTACGTGACCGTCCACCATCGCCCCAAGGACGACCCGGGCGAGGTCGCCGAACTCGCCCGCCTGTGCGGGGAGCTCCCGTTGGCCCTGCGCATCGCCGCCGAACGCGCGGCCAGCCGTCCGCACATGCCCCTGGCCGACCTCATCCAGGACCTGCGCGACGAATCCGGCCTATGGGACGCTTTGGCCACCGATGACGAGGAGGAGGCGGACACCGTCCGTTCCGTCTTCGCCTGGTCCTACCGGGTCCTGCCCCAGAAGGCGGCACGCCTGTTCCGACTCCTGGGTCTGCACCCCGGGAGGGACTTCGACACCGGCGCCGCGGCCGCCCTGGCCGATCTCCCGGTGCGCCGGACCCGACGGGCCCTGGACACGCTCGTCGGCGCACACCTGCTGGAGCAGACAGGCACGGATCGCTACCGGTTCCACGACCTGCTCCGCTCGTACGCGACGGACCAGGTACGCGACGAGGAAGCTCCCGAACAACGAACCGCGGCCCTGGAACGTCTCCTGACCCGGTACCTGCGCACCGCCTACGCGGCGGCCCTGGTCGTGGACTCCAACCTGCGCCGCCCCGAACCGGACGAGGTCCTCGCCGTTCCCGCCTCGGGACCGGTTCTCACCGACAACTCGAGCGCACTCCGCTGGTTCGAGCTGGAGGAACCGAACCTGACGGCCGCGGCGCAGGCAGCCGCCGAACACGCCCTCACCGGCCTCACCTGGCGGTTCCCCCACGTGCTGGGGCACTTCCCCGTCTACGGCGAACCATGGTTCAGGATGCTCGAGCACGGCCTGAGGGCACTACGGACAGAACACCACCCCAGGGCCGAATCCGACCTCTGGGAGAACCTCGGCATAGCCCACCTCCAGGCCAACCGGTTCGAGGAAGGTATCGAGCACCACACCCGTGCCCTGGAGCTGAGGCGACAGCTGGGAGACGAACAGGGCGTCCTCATGTCCCTGAACGCCCTCGCCCTGGCTCAACTACGCGGCCGCAGACTCGAACAAGCCCGCGAGAACTTCGAGCGCTCCCTTGCGGCGGCCCGGAGCCTCGGCAACCGGCTGTGGGAGGGAATCGCCCTGGGAAACCTGGTCCGCTGCTTCCTGGAACTGGGGCTGCGAGAGGACGCGGTGGCGTTGGCCGACCACGCTCTGGCAATTCACCGGGAGACCCGGGACCGGACAAGCGAGTTCGCCTGTCTCACCGCCCTGAGCACGGCCCACCGAGAAGCAGGACAGGCCGAACTGGCGCTGACCCTGACCCAGAAAACCCTCGATATCGCCCACGATCTCGACCTCACCACCTACGAGGGTTTCGCTCACCTGGAACTCGGCCGGGCGTACTCGATGCTCCACCACCACGAGGAAGCCCTGGCCCACTTCCATGAGGCGGCCGGGCTGCACCGTTCCATCGGTGAGCACGTGCGCGAAGCCCATTCGTTCGAGGGCGTCGGCGGCGTCTACCAGTCCCTCGGCCGCCTGGACGAGGCGGCCAGGTTCTACCGTCAAGCGGCCAACGGCTACCGCCGCAACGGCGCCCGCTGGAACCTGGCCCTGTGTCTGAACCGCCTGGCCGAGGTGTCATCCGAAAACCGCGCAGGAGAGGCGGCCCACGCGTTCTGGCACGAGGCCCTGGAAACCATCGAGGACTTCCCCGACCCCAGAGCCACCCGCCTACGTGAGCGACTCACCGCCCGCATCAGCGACGCGAACGGCTCCTGAGCAGCCGCTGACATCCACCTGGGACAGGTCCCCCACCGGTCTTCCGGAGCTCACGGTGGTGTCATAACTCCCGGAGCCGGTTGTTGTCGGTGAGAAACCCGGGGTCGATGCCCTCGTCGTCCCAGACAGGCAGCTCACCGCGTGTTCGGGGAGCCGCAGCACTTCTTGTATTTACGCCCTGACGCGCACCAGCACCGCTGGTTGCGCTCGGGCGGCCAGGAGCTCAGCCGCGGGTCGTCGGGGGCCAGGGACTCGCTCCACTCGCCGCGGAGCTCGCGGTCCGAGGCGTCCCCGCCCCGTTCACGTGCGAACTCCCGCATCTCCTCGACCGAGAACAGCACCGTGTACCAGTCCAGGTCCGGCTGCTCACGCGAGTACTCGCGCATCACCTGCTCCCCCGCCCGGAAGTACGCGTCGACGCCCTTCTCCGCTGCTTCCCCGTCGAGAAGTCCGCTCTCCACCGCCAAGGTGAAGTCCTCCCTGGAGCAGAGGACCTGGCGCCCCTGCGGGTGTTCGGGCTGCGCCGGGCCCTGCCCCAGTGGAGCCCGGGAGCGCGTGTGGGGGTCGAGCAGACCCGCCAGGATCTCCTCGGGTTCGGCGCGGTCACGAACCGCGGCGTCGAACTCGTCCGGGGCGTACCCGAGCTCCTCGCGTACCTTCGCCCTACCGATCAGGGGGAAGGCGAACATCAGAGCCACATCTTCCAGCTCCTCGGCACCGCCTACCAGGTACTTCCGTGAGGCGATGTTGTAGCAGTACAGCGCCTCCTCCAGGCGGCCGTACTCCGTCAGTGTCTCGGCCAGGAGTCCGGCCGGTCCCTCCTGGAGGACTCCGGGTGCGGTCAGGTCGGCCAGGAGGCGTTCGGTCTGCGCATGCGCCTCGGATCCCTCCCGCTGTAGCAGGAACCCCGTTTTCTCCACGGCCGCGTACTGGCGGTCATCCACCTGCGGGGCGTGGGCCATCAGCGCGTCGAGGACCCGTACCGACCGTTCCGGGTGTTCGGCGGAACCGGACACGCTGGCCTCTTCAAGGAGGATCTCGCCCGCGGATTCCACGTACCGGTCGAGCTCTTCGAGGACGTGCCCCGGCAGCCCGAGCGGGGTCACAGCGGCCACGAGCGTTCCACCGGACGGGTCGGCCTGGTGGTCAGGGGAGAGGGTGTTGTGCGGCATGGCGTAACGCTAACGGACGTCCGGCCGCCGTGTCCGGTGAACACCCACCGCTTACGGCCCGTGGTCTCCTTCCTCATCAGAGGCCCATTACCGCAACAGCCGCCACTGTTTCAACCCCCAGGCGCCCCACAGCTTCACAGCGGTTTAACGACCCGTTAACCATTACCCGCACCAGCGCTCCGCTGCGAGGATGACCGACGTCCTCGTCCGTCCGCGCGGCGGCGACGATCCCCCTGACACAGCACACTCCCCTGCTGCTGGACGACCGCACCGGCTTTCGGAGGCAACAGCGTCCACCCGGTGAAAGATTCGGCACGCGTTGCCCCGCCCCCAAGGAGTCCCATGGCACTGGGCATCATCGGCATCGTCACCTCTTTGATCCTGCTCATCACCCTCGCCTACCGCGGCGTCCCCGTCATCCTCGCCGCTCCCCTGGCCTCGGTGGTCGCGGTGGTCTTCTCCGGGGCTCCGATCCTGGCCTCCTACACCGAGATCTTCATGCCGGCCATGGCCGCCTTCGTCGGCAGCTGGTTCCCCGTCTTCCTGTTCGGTGCGATCTTCGGTGTCCTGATGACCGTCACCGGCTACGCGGAGAGCATCGCCCGCACGGTGACGGGGCTGGTGGGCTCGCGGAGCGCGATCGCGGCGACGATCGTCACCTCGGCCCTGATGACCTACGGAGGCATCAGCCTCTTCGTGGTGGCCTTCGTCATGTATCCGCTGGCACGCGAGCTGTTCCGGGTCGCCGACATCCCCCGCCGCCTCATTCCCGCGACCATCGCGCTGGGGATCTTCACCTTCACGATGACCGCGCTGCCCGGCAGCCCGCAGGTGCAGAACATCATTCCGGGACAGTTCTTCGGCACCGGTTCGTTCGCCGCCGCCGGTGTCGGGCTGGTGGGCGGCGCCCTCATCTTCGGTCTCGGCCTGCTCTGGCTCGAGTACCGGCGCACCGCGCTGATCCGCAAGGGTGAGAGCTTCGACAGCCCCGAGAGCGCGCGCTCGGCCAACGGATCCTCCGACAGCGGTACCGGGGACCAGCAGGTCACCACACTCGAACCGGCGAACCGTCTCGTGCCCTTCCTGCCGCTGCTCACGGTCTTCGCCGTGAACTTCGCGTGCACCCTGATCATCTTCCCGGCCCTGGACTGGTCCTACCTCGCGGAGGACAAGTTCGGCGGGGTCACCTTCGAGCAGCGCATGGGGCTGTGGGCCGTGCTGTTGGGGATCCTCGCGGCGATCCTCGTCCTGGTCGCCCTCAACTTCCGCCACTTCGCCACGTTGTGGGCCGGATTCGTCGACGGCGCCAAGCGGTCCCTGTTCCCGATCTTCAGCACCGCCTCCGAGGTGGGTTACGGCGCGGTGGTCGCCTCGGTCGCCGCCTTCGCCGTCGTCCGCGACTCGGTCTTCGGCATCGGCGCCGACGCCCTGTGGACCTCGGTCTTCTCCGTGTCCATCACCGCCGGTCTCACCGGCTCCTCCTCGGGCGGTATGACGATCGCGCTCAACGCCCTCGGCGAAGACCTGCGGACCATGGCCGAGCAGGAAGGCGTCAGCCTGGAGGCGATGCACCGGCTGACGGCCATGGCCGCGGGCGGGCTGGACACGCTGCCGCACTCCGGCGCCGTGGTCACCCTGCTCATCGTCTGCGGGCTCACCCACCGGCAGTCCTACAAGGACCTCGGTGTCGTGACCCTGGCCATTCCGGTCCTCGTGGTCATCGCACTCGTGAGCCTGGTATCCGTCGTCGGGTCGTTCTGAGCGGCGTGCGGCTGTGGAACCGGCACTGGCACCCGCCGGTGTCCGGGGCGGTGCGGACCTGGTCCGTAACGCCCCTTTTCCGTGCTCACAGCTGCGGCGCGGGCCGCCTCAGGAGACCGCCCCGTCCCGCGGGTGCCCGGCGGGGTTCAGCGCGCGTTCGCAGACCCGCAGCACTTCTTGTACTTGCGCCCCGACGCGCACCAGCACCTCTGGTTGCGTTCGGGCGGCCAGGGGCACAGCCGCGGGTCGTCGGGCGCCAGGGTGTGGCTCCACTCGCCGCGGAGTTCGCGGTCCGAGGGGTCCCCGCCCCGTTCGCGTGCGAACTCCCGCATCTCCTCGACCGAGAACAGCACCGTGTACCAGTCCAGGTCCGGGTCCTCACGCGAGTACTCGCGCATCACCCGCTCCCCCGCCCGGAAGTACGCGTCCACGCCTTCGGCCGCCGCCTCCCCGTCCAGCAGTCCGCTCTCCACCGCCAGGGCGAAGTCCTCCCTGGAGCAGAGGACCTGACGCCCCTGCTGGCGTCCGGGCTGAACCGGGTGAGGTCCCAGCCCGGCCGGGGAGCCCGCGGCGGGGTTGAGCAGCCCCTCCAGGAACTCCTCGGGGTCGGCACGGTCGCGCACCGCGGTGTCGAACTCGTCCGGGGCGTATCCGAGCTCCTCACGAACCTTCGCCCTTCCGATCAGGGGGAAGGCGAACATCAGAGCCATGTCGTCCAGCTCCTCGGCACCGCCTGCCAGGTACTTGCGGGAGGCGATGTTGTAGCAGCCCAACGCGGCTTCCAGACGGCCGTGTTCGACCAGCGTCTCGGCGAGGAGGCCAGCCGGTCCCTCTTGGAGGACTCCGGGCGCGGTCAGGTCGGCCAGGAGACGCTCAGCCCGGCCGTCCGCCTCGGCGCTCTCCTGCTGGAGTAGGGACTTCAGTTTCTCCGAAGCCGCGTACTGGCGGTCATCGACCTCCGGTGCGTGGGTCATCAGTACTTCGAGAACCCGCACCGCCCGTTCCGAGTGTTCGACGGCCCCGGACGTGCTGGCCTCTTCCAGGAGGATCTCACCCGCCGATTCCGGGTACCGGCCCAGTTCTTCGAGGACGTACTCCGGCAGCCCGAGCGGTGTCACAGCGGCCACCAGGGCCCCACCTGTCGGGTCCACCTGGTGGTCGGGGGACAGAGTGTTGTGCGCCATACCGAAACGGTAGCCAAGGTTCGCCCGTGCTCGGGCACGAATCGGCTTACCCGCCCGGTCGTCCGGGAATTCTTCGGCGGATGCTCGCGTGCCCTTCCCGATCGGACCTTCCCGTGTCCGCCGTCCGGTTCCGGACAGCTGCTTGGCGGCGTGATACCCGCGGCTGGTTGAGCCTTGCCCCGCTGTGTGGCCAGACTTGAAGGATCCGGACCCGGTCAGGGGGCGTCATGCGCGGGGTTGTGGTGGGGGCAGCGGCAGCGGCGCTCGTGGCGTGCGGCTGCGGGGTGGTGGAGGTCGGGCCCGGCTCCGCCCCTGAGAGGCCCGAAGAAAACGCGCAGGACGGCGAAGAGGCGGAGCAGACCGAAGAGGGGCCGGTGGAGTTCACGGTCAAGCTGACCGCGATGGATCCCTTCGTGCTGGCCCTGGAGCGCGACCGCAGTTGTATCTGGGTCCAAGGCCCCCGATGGAAGTTGACGGACGGCTCGGACCGGGTCCTGGACGCCGGAGAGGTCGACACCGAGGACATCGTCTACGTCTCCGGCGGCGAGGTCGATCTGGAGGAGGTCCTGGGTGAGGACGCCGTCCCGGACGACCTCTTCCCCCGTGGTGAGTGCTACAGCGAACTCGAGTTCGAGGTGCCCCGAGCGGATTTCTACGTGTTCAGCGTGGACCTGTTCCGGCCGAGCACCGAACCGGGTGAGCGTTCGGTGAGCAAGGAGATGACCTTCTCGTTGGAGGAGGTCGAACCGGCGGATGCCGAGCTCCAACTGATCGTGCGCTGACAAGCTGAGTAACAGGGAGGCCCGATGGACACCGAGGTGGTTCAGGAGAGGGGCCCGAGGCTGGGCCGCTGGGCAGCGGTGGGGGTGGGTGTCCTGGCCTTGGCGACGACCGGCGCCGGGAATCCGCCCATGGAGGTCGATCCGTGGGAGACCCTGGAGTACGAGGGCAGTGGGGACACCGTGCTGATGGTGGACCAGCACGACGATCCGCGCATCGCCACGGTCACCTATGACGGGGAGCGGCACTTCTCCGTCTGGGCAGTCGACCCCCGGGGCGAGAACCAGGACCTGCTGGTCAACACCACGGGACGGTACGAGGGGACGGTCCTGTACAACGTGCTCGTGGGCGAGGAGCTCGCTGCCCTGGACATCAGCGCCACGGGGCCCTGGCGGATCGAGCTGAAGCCCTTGGCCGACACCGACGAGTGGGGGGAGGGCGAGGACTCCTACTCGGGTACCGGCGACGACGTGGTGTGGCTGATGTGGGAGCCGGAAGGCTTCAGTGTCCTGGACATCAGCCACAGCGGGGAGCGGCACTTCTCCGTCTGGGCGTACGCGGACCAGGACCGGGACCTGCTGGTCAACACCCGCGGGGACTACGAGGGGCAGGCCCGGCTTCCCGCCGGGTCCTTCCTCCTGGAGATCTCCGCGGAAGGCGACTGGAGGATCGACCGGTAGGCGCCCGTGGACCCGCGGAGCGGGCGCCCGGTGTCCGGGGCCCTGTCGCCCGGAGCACGTCCGGAGTCCTCGGATGTCGGGGGTTCCGGAGTCCTGCCAGCCTGTACCGCCCGGAAACCGCGGTGCCTGCCTGCTCTCGGTGGAGCGCCCCGGTCCAGGGGCGGCCGCTCCGCCGGTGACATGCCATTGATAGCGCGATACCCCCTTTTGGGCAGTGCCAGGCACCAGACTGTACCCCGTTGAACTGGCCCGTTTTCGGAGGGTGCCGGTGTGTACGCACCCCGTCCGAACGGGTATTGCGAGCCGACACGGCACGACCGGTCCCGGTCCCGGGACCGGGAAGGGGAACGGGAAGGGGAACGGAATCGAAACCGGCGTCGGCGGGGCCGTCCTCGCCTGCCGGGGCGACCGGCAGCCGTGTCCGGCCCCGCGCACTGCGGGCCTCATCGGCGAAAGGACCGGAGGTAGAGGATGAGCGACATCGGCCGACCGTGGGAGACCGACATGCTGCGCGCGGTGTTCGACAGCGTGGGCGCGGGGATGCTCGTGGTCGACCCCTCGGGCCTCATCACCGCCTCCAACCCCTACGCGCGGCAGATCGTCGACCGCCCCGGTGAGCAGCTGCTGGGCGCGGACCTGCACGACCTGCTGCACCGCGACCAGGACGGGAACGAGATCGCGCGCGGGGAGTGCTCCATCATGGGCGTACTCGACAGCGGTCAGCACTCCGAGGGGAGCGAGGAGTTCTACCTCCGTGGGGACGGCACGCTCGTACCCATCATCTGGGCGGCCTCCCCGCTCCAGCACGGGGGTGCCTTCGCGGGCGCCGTCGTGGTCTTCCACGACTTCAAGAAGCACCGGGACGCCCACGAGCAGACCGCCGCGCACCTGGCGGCCCTGGAGGAGCTCACCACCCGTTTGAGCATGGTGGCGGAGGTGTCCACGCTGCTCATCTCCTCCCTGCACATCGGTGAGACGCTGGACGGGCTGGTCCGGCTGCTGGTGCCGGAACTGGGCGACTGGGCGGTGGTCGACCTGATCCCCGAAGACGGGGCGGAGGGGGAGCTGAGACGTGTCGCCGTGCACTCCCGCGGTGACCACGGCGGCGCGGAGGCGTTGAAGGGTCCGCTGCCGCCGCTGCCGCAGACCTCTCGTGCCGCACTGGCCCGGGCCCTGTACAACAACCAGCCCGTGTTGCTCGACGCGAGCGCCCAGGACGGTGAGCCGGACGAACCGATCGCCCGCGCCCACCGGCAGCTGTTCGAGCGCCTGGGTGCGGGCTCCGCGGTGGTGGTGCCGCTCTACAGCCGCCGACAGGTGTTCGGCGCGCTGACCGTGGCCCGCCGCGGGCAGCAGAACTCCTACACCGACGCCGAGATCCTGGTGCTGAGCGACATCGCACGGCGCGCCGGCCTGGTGATCGAGAGCACCCGGCTCTTCGAGCAGCGACTCGACATGGCCGAGACCCTGCAGCGCCAGCTCCTGACCCCGCTGCCGCAGGTCGACCACCTGTGGTTCGCGGCCCGCTACCAGCCCGCGCAGCAGGCCTCCGAGGTCGGCGGGGACTGGTACGACGCCTTCCTCCTCGCTGACGGCGTCACGACCATGGTCATCGGGGACGTGGTCGGCCACGACCTCCAGGCCGCCGCGCACATGGCCGAGGTCCGCAACATGCTGCGGGCGCTGGCCTGGGACCGCAGGGAGCCCCCGAGCGAGATCATGCGGCGGTTGGACGGGGTGATGACCCACACCAGCGACGCTCCGATGGCGACCGTCGTCTTCGCCCGTATCGAAGGCCCCGACGGCGGGCCCTGGCACCTGCACTGGGTCAACGCCGGACACCCGCCGCCGCTGCTCATCACGGCCGAGGGCGCGGCCCGCTACCTGGAGGAGGGCCACGGCCCCCTGCTGGGTATGAGTTCCGCACTGCACCTGGGCCTGGAGTGGCCCGACGCCCGTGCGGAGCTGCCCGCGCGGTCCACGCTGCTGTTCTACACGGACGGTCTGGTCGAGAGCCGTGACCAGCACCTCGACACGGGGTTGGAGGAGCTGCGCCGCCACGCCGCCGACCTGGTCGGACACGAGTTGGAGGACTTCCTCGACGGGCTCCTGGCCCGTATCGACCCGCGCGGGGACGACGTCGCCCTGCTCGCCCTGCGCATCCCGCCGGCGGGCGCGGATGAGGAGGAGGCGGCGCCCCAGCGCGCGCACAGCCCCGCCGTGGCCGAGCGCGGCGCTCCCGGTTCCCGGGTGGAGGGCACCCCGGTCAGGGACACCTCCGACCCGGTGTAGTGCCCGGGGCGGTGCGGCCCCCTCGATCTCTTCAGCCCTTGAAGCGTGTGCGGGGGCGGAAACCGGCCGCGAGCAAAGGGGCGTTCCCGGTTCAATGGACCCATGCCCTCCTACACGCGTGAAGACCTCATCCATTTCGCCGGTGCGAAGTCCTACCACCGGGGCGTCGACTACGTCTCCCAGGTGAGCGAGGTGACCTTCGACGGCAGGACGGTGCGCGGCACCGTCACCGGCACACACGTCTACCGGGTCGAGCTGACCCCCACGGGCCGGGGCATGGAGTGGGACTGCGACTGTCCTTGGGCGGAGGAGGCCAACTTCTGCAAGCACTGCGTGGCCCTGGGGCTGGTGTACCTGTACGACTCCGAGCACGCGGTCGAAGTGCCGAAGGCCCCGGACCTGCGCTCCTACCTGGACTCGCTCGGTACCGACGAGCTCGTGGACCTGGTCCTGGCGGCGGCCGACGACGATCCCGGGTTCCGGCGGCGGCTGGAGACGAGCGCGGAACTGGCGGGCGGACTCTTGGGGGGTGCCGGAGCACGTGCCCGGATGGAGCGGGCCCTGCGCATCGACGACCTCGTGGAGTACCGGCAGGCACGGGAGTACGCGGGGACGGTCCACCGGGTGGTCGGAGAGCTGGAGGGCCTCCTGGAACGGGGGGAGGCCGCCGCGGCCGAGGAGCTGGCGCGGCACGCGATCACGGCCCTGAACGGGCAGGCGGGCATGGTCGACGACTCGGCCGGACACGTGGGCGGAGCCGCGGCCGAGCTGGTGGAGGTGCACGTGCAGGCCTGCGCGGCCGCGCGACCGGACGCCTCGGAACTGGCGGGGTGGCTGCTCGGACTGCAGGTGGAGGGGTCAGGGCTTCCGGAGCTGCTGTTGGATCCCTATGCGGAGGCGCTGGGCGAGGCGGGCCTGGAGGCTTACGGTGAGCGGCTCTTCGCGGGCGGTTTCTCCGCGAACGAGTGGACGACGCGCTTCCTGAGGTCGGAGTACGCCCGGCTCACCGGCGACACCGACCTCCTGGTGCGGGTGTACGGACAGGGGGAGCGCGTTTACTACGCGAGGATCGTCGAGGCCCTGCATGGAGCGGGGCGGCCCGAGGAAGCCCTTGAGTGGGCCTTCAAGGGGCTGCGCGAGCCGGGGAGGCCGGATCAGCGGCTCCTCGACCACCTCACGCGCACCCTGAGGGAGCAGGGCCGTACGGAGGAGCTCCAGGCGGTGCGCTGGGAGGCCTTCGAGCGCTCACCCGAGCTCACCACCTACCGGGCCCTGCGCGAGGACACCCCGCAGAGCGGTTGGCCCGCGGTGCGGGAGCAGGCCCTGGCGCTGCTGCGCCGGACGGCGTCCCGGCGGCGCGCACCCCACTTCCCCTGCACGCTGGTGGAGGTGCTGCTGGACGAGGGCGACGGGGAGCAGGTGTGGGCGGCGGCCGCCGAGCACGGTTGTGACGAGGACCAGTGGCTGCGGGTGGCCGCCCTTCGGGAGGAGACCCGCCCCGAGGACGCGATCGGGGTGTACGCGGCGATGGTGCAGGCGAAGCTTCGGTCGGCCAGTACCGGCCTGTACCCGAAGGCCGCCGAACTGGCCCGGCGTGTGTACGGCCTGTACGGACGTTTGGGCCGAGAGGACCAGGCCCGGTCGTTCCTGGCGGAGTTGAGGTCCGAGCACCGGCGCAAGCGGCGCTTCCTGGCCGAACTCGACCGGGTGGGGCTGGGAGGGTGAGCTCCGGCGGTCACGGCTTCCCCTCGCGGACGCCACTCGTCGGCGCCCGTGGTCGGCCGAACCGCTGCGGGAAGGCCCGCGAAGCGGTAGGAGTGGTATCCGTACACAAGGTGCACAGAGCGAGGAACAGTGATGAGCCAGAAGTCTCCCGAGAATCGGGTGTACCGGTTGAAGATCGTGTTGGAGGGGACCGAACCGCCGGTGTGGCGTCTGGTGGAGGTGCCCGCTGGCCTCAGGCTGAGCCATCTGCACGTGGTCATCCAGACCGTGATGGGCTGGGAGCACGCGCACCCGCACGCCTTCGAGTTCGGCAAGCGGCACTACAGCGAAGGGGGCGGCGGTTTCGGCGGTGACCTGGACGAGTTCGAGGCCAGGGTCGGTGAGGTGCTGAGCCGCAAGGGGTCCAAGGGTGTCTACACCTACGACTTCGGGGACGACTGGCGGCACCTGATCGTGGTGGAGGCGACCGGGGAGGCCGCACCCGACACGTTCTACCCCCGGGTGCTGGACGGTCACGGCGGCGGGCCGCCGGAGGACTGCGGCGGGGTGGACGCGTTCGAGCGCCTGCGCCGTTTGCGCGAACATCCCGAGGAGCGCGGGCGCGACGACCACAGTGTCACCGGAGAACAGCTCATGTGGGTGGAATCGCTCGAACCCGACGAGCTGGACCTGGAGCTGATCCAGGACGACCTGTGGGAGCTGTTCGAAGGAGCGGCCCTGGGCGGAGGGGGCGAGGAGCCGTCACCGGCCCGGCCGGTGACCCTGCCGCCGGAGGAGGAGCTGGCCGCCGCGGCCCTGCAGACCTCTCCCCTGCGCGAACTGCTGGCGCTGGCCCGGTGGGTCTCGTACGGCATCAAACTGACGGGGACGGGGGTGCCCCGGCCCGCGGACATCCGTGCGGCGGTCGGTGCGCTCGACCTGTGGCCGCACGCCTGTGAGGCGGAGGCCGAGGAGCGTGCCGAGCGGGTGCGGAAGTTGCGTTCCGCCAGGGGTCTACCGGAGTTCCTGGACCTGTGGGACACCGCCGTGGCCCTGGGGCTGATCGAGGTCAGTTCGGCGAGGGCACACACCTGCGCCGAGCTCCTGGTGTCGGGGCCGACCCCGGGCAGGGTTCTGGAGTGGTGGACGGAGCTGTTCGGGTCCACCATCGAAGGGTCCTTCGGGGGCGACGGAACGGGTTCGGTCGGGGCCGACCCCCTCTTCGGTGAAGTCGAGCTGTTCTACCTGGCCCTGCGTATGCTCTACGAGGCCCCCGACGAGTTCGAGGCCGACCTGGCCGAACTGGTACGCACGATGGCGGCGGGCGCCGAAGAGGACTTCGAGGAGCTCGACCTGGCCGCGGACCCCACCCCCGCAGAGGAGTTCGGGGACACCGGAGCCGCGTCGAAGCACGCTGCCGGACACGACGGCTTCCTGAGCGAATCCGTCCTTGAGCCGCTGTACCTGATGATGCACGAGGTCGCGGAGGTCGGCGCTGTGCGGCTGGTCGACGCCACCTCCGCCGAGGTTCGCGAGGCGGTGCTGGAGCAGAACCCGTTCGGACTGAGCGCCCCGCCGAGTTCGGCCATCGACTGCTTGGCCGTGCTCACCCCGCTGGGCCGCTACGGGGTGCGCCAGTACCTGCTCGGCACTGGTATCCCGGCCCCGCTCACCGAGGAGGTGGCCGACGCAGACGCCGCCGGCCTCCTCGACATGCTGAGCACGACCCCTCCGGAGCTGCACCCGACCGTGACCGCCCCCTGGCTGGCCGCGCGCACACCGCAGGAGGCGGTGCGGGAGATCGCCGAGGCCGCCGCGGACCTCACGGGGCTCGGGGCCCTGCGCCGCGCCCTCGCTTCCGGTGTTCTGGGATCGGCCGGGGAGGAGGTCGTACCGGAGCTGCGTTCCCTGCTCGGTTCGGACCGGCGCACGGTGACCGCGCTGGCCGCCGGTGCGCTGCTTTCGCGCCCGGAGCGCCCGCAGGAGGAGGCCGAGGCGCTGAACGAGGAGTACGGACTCTGGCTGGCGATCGACCGGATGTCGGGACCACTGGAGCTGGGTGAGGAGAACTTCGTCGCCCTGCTCGGGCTGGACACCGGGGAGGGGTCGGGGCCCATCGAACAGTTGCTGTTCGAGCGGGGCGAGCAGCTGTGGAAGGTCGACCATCCGGCGACCGCCGAGGTGTTGGAGGCGCTGGGCCGGCTGCACCCCGACAAGACGGCGGCGAAGGCGGCCCGGCGTGCGGCGCGCAAGGCCCGCAGCCAGGGTTGATGACGGGGTTCAGAGGGTTGGTGCCCCGCCCCGGGGGTCAGGCGCCCTCCGTGCCGCCGGGTCCGCGCCTGAGCCGTGCGTACATCGGGGCCAGGCCGGAGGCCACCCCCAGGGTGGAGCCCTCCCAGTGGGAGAGCGGGTCGAAGGGGCGGGGCCGGGCGAGCGGTGTGAGGTCGCCGCCCGTCCAGAAGTCAGCGGAGCTCTCGGCGAGCGGTGTGACCTCGACGGCCAGTTCGCCCGCGGGGCCACCGGGCGCCGTCGATTCCAGTGCGTCGAGGACCTCCTCCTCGGTCCGGCCCAGCCAGGCGAACAGCAGGAGGGGGTTCTCGTCGAGCAGGGCTGCCCAGGCGAACATGACGGCCGCGCCGTGTTTGCAGGGGTAGCCGCCGCGGTCCGGACAGGTGCAGTGGATGTCGATGTCGTCAGCGGAGTCGGGGAAGAGCGCCAGCCCGTGGCGGGCGAACACCTCTTCGGTGACTTCGGGCAGTTCTCCGGCGAGCAGGTCGTCGGCTGCGTCGGGGTCCTGGGCGAGGTCGTCCAGAATGTGTGACCACCGTGTGTCGTCGATGGCCAGGTAGGCGACGGACACGCGGTAGGGCCGGCCGCGTGAGCCCTGGACGAAGGCGGTGACCTGGATGTGGTCGGCATCCACGGTGATCTCCCGCACCGCTCCCTGGCGGTAGTAGGTGCGGCCTCGGGACAGTCGGCCGTGGTCGCCGTCAGCGATGCCCTGCAGGAGGCGGGCCGACCACCAGCTCTCACAGACGGGGCCGTGCGCGGCGGGCATCAGGCCACCGCTTCTGGGGCCAGGCGAACAACCTCGCGCAGTTCGTCGACGCTGAGGTCGGTCAGGGCGTTCTCTCCCTGGCCGACCACGGCCTCGGCCAGGCTCTTCTTGCGTTCGATCATCTCGTCCACGCGTTCCTCCAGGGTGCCCACGCACACCATCTTGCGTACCTGCACGTTGCGTTTCTGGCCGATGCGGAAGGCCCGGTCGGTGGCCTGGTCCTCCACGGCCGGGTTCCACCAGCGGTCGAAGTGGACGACCTGGTTGGCGGCGGTGAGGTTGAGTCCGGTGCCCGCCGCCTTGAGGGAGAGCAGGAACAGTGCGGGCTGGTCGCTGTTCTGGAACCGGTCGACCAGCTCCTCGCGCTTCTTACGGGAGGTCCCGCCGTGCAGCCACAGCACCGGCATGTCCAGTTTGCCTTCGAGGTAGGGGGCGAGCCGGTGGCCGAACTCGGTGTACTGGGTGAAGCAGAGCGCCTTGTCGCCCTCGGCGGCCATCTCGGCGAGCAGTTCTTCGAGCCGGGCCAGTTTGCCCGAGCGCCCGTTCAGGCGGGAGCCGTCGCCGAGCAGGTGGGCCGGGTGGTTGCAGACCTGTTTGAGCTTGGTCATGGTCGCCAGCACCAGGCTCTTGCGCCGCATCCCGGTGGCCTCGTCGATCCGGGCTGTCATTTCGTCGACGGTGGCCCGGTACAGGGAGGCCTGTTCCTTGGTGAGGGTGCACCAGGTCCGCATCTCGTTCTTGGCGGGCAGGTCGGTGATGATCGAGGTGTCGGTCTTGAGGCGGCGCAGGATGAAGGGCGCGGTGACGCGGCGCAGCGCCGCCGCGGACTGGCCGGAGTTCTGACCGGAGTCCTTGCCGAGGTCGCGGTGGACGCGCGCGGCCACCCCCTTCTCGAAGGTCTCGCGTGAGCCCAGCAGGCCGGGGTTGGCGAAGTCCAGGATCGACCAGAGCTCACCCAGGTGGTTCTCCACGGGGGTACCGGTCAGGGCGACCCGGGAGGCGGCCGGGATGGTGCGCACCGCCCCGGCCTGTTTGGTCCGGGAGTTCTTGATGTTCTGGGCCTCGTCGCAGACCACCCGGGCCCAGGGCAGTCCGGCGAGCGCTTCGGCGTCGCGGGCCATCACCCCGTAGCTGGTCAGGACCAGGTCCGACTCCGGCACCTGACGGTCCAGGTCCTCACCCCGGGGCCGGGCGGGGCCGTGGTGGAGGAGGACGCGCAGTTTCGGCGTGAACCGTTCCGCTTCCCGGCACCAGTTGCCCAGGACCGAAGTCGGGCACACCAGGAGCGTGGGCGCCGGCCGCCGCTGGGCCGCACGGGAGCCGGTGCGTTCGTCGGCCAGCAGGGCGAGCAGCTGCACGGTCTTGCCCAGACCCATGTCGTCGGCGAGGACCGCGCCCAGGCCGAGCCGGTCCAGGTAGCGCAGCCATCCCGCGCCGCGCCGCTGGTAGGGGCGCAGTTCGGCGTCCAGCCCTTCGGGTTCGGTCATGGGGGTGAAGGCGTGCTCGGCCTGTCCCGCCAGCAGCGCCCCCAGTTCCCCGTCGGCGTCGACCCCCTCCAGTTCGGGGCCCGCGGGGTCGGGGAGCAGTGCCATCCGCACCGCCTCCCCCACCTGGACGGTTCCGCTGGCACCGTCGGCCAGGTAGGCGGCGACCCGGCGGAGCTGTTCGGGGTCAAGCCGGGCCCACTCTCCGCGCAACCGGACGAGGGGGCGCTTCAGGCGGGCCAGTTCGGCGATCTCCTCGGGCCCCAGGTCGAGGTCGCCGACGGCGGCCCGGTAGTCGAAGTCGACCAAGGTGCGGCCGATCCCGGTCCCGCCTTCGGCCTGGTGCGGTCCGGGGCCGGTGTGGGCGGAGAGTGTGAGCCTGGTGCCCACCCCGATCTCACCGAGCCAGGGCGGCAGGAGCACTCCGAATCCGGCCTCTCGGAGCGCCTCGGCGTGCCGGGACAGGACGTCGAAGGCCTCCTCCGGGGTCAGTTCCAGGCAGCCGGGGGCCTCGGGGGCCAGGCCGCGGACCAGTACCGGGCAGGCGCGGGCGGCCTGGGTGAGCGCGCGGTCGATGGGTTCGGCGGGGTCCCGGGGCAGCCAGTCCGCGCCCTCGCCCTCACGCAGGTCGTCCAGGGGCACCATGAGGGAGGGCTCCTCGACGGACTGGACCCAGATCTGCAACCGCCAGGGCAGGCCCGCGGGGATGTGCAGCCCGTCCTGGGGTTCTGTTCCGAGGGCTTCGGGATCGGCTTCGCTGGATCCGGTCGGCCACTCCTCTACCGTCTCCTCCCCGGCCGGTTCCTGCGCGGTGGCCGGGTCAGGGGCGGG
Source organism: Nocardiopsis exhalans (assembly GCF_024134545.1). GTDB lineage: Bacteria > Actinomycetota > Actinomycetes > Streptosporangiales > Streptosporangiaceae > Nocardiopsis > Nocardiopsis exhalans. The sequence continues at coordinate 2,954,661 of NZ_CP099837.1, read as the reverse complement.
CTCGACCAGCCGGAAGACCAGACGGATCGCGCCCGCGTACTGGTGGGTGGCGGTGAACCAGTCCTGGATCTCGTGTATGAGCTGGCTGCTTTCGGACAGCTGGTTTCGAACCCTGCGGGGCAGGTCGCCGTTGGCGGCGGTGAGGGCCGCCAACCACTGGTGCTGGACGCGGGGGCGTTCGGGTACCTCGGCGCGGTGGTGGGCCAGCCGTTCCCTGGCCACGAGGTCGGTGAACGAACACAGGGCGCCCAGGGCGTCGGCCATGGCGTCGGCGCCCGCTTCCTCGGGGGCGAGGTCGGGGGTGTGCGCGGCGCGGGCCACCGGCGGGAGGGCGCGGACGTGGTCGCGCAGCCAGGCGAGGGTGGCGGGGTCCAGGAGGGGGCGCCACCGGGCCTGTGGCGCGGGGGCGCCGGCCCGTGGTCCGTCGACCGGGGTTTCCAGCAGGCGTGGAATGAGGCGGCCGGTGTCGGCCAGGGATGTGGCCGCGTCCAGGAGGAGGGCCAGGCCGGTGAGGGAGGCACCGAAGCGGGTGCCGGTGGGGCCTGCAATGGGGTCGGCTGTGAGGTCGGCGGTGGCCGGATCGCGTCGGGCGCGGCGGAGCAGGGCCGACGCGTCCGGCCCGGCCAGGTCGAGTGTGGGCACCAGCCAGGGGCGGACGGTCACCTGACCGGGCGAGTACCGCGGTGCGTCGGCCATGGCGGGGAAGCACGGCGGCGGGACCGGGTGGCGGGGCACACCGGGAAGGTTCAGGACTTCGTGGTCCGGGATCCCGGAGCACGCGCCGAGGTCGGCCAGCACCTCAGCCAGCGTCTCCGTGCCCAGCGCGTAGGGGTGGGGGCGGATCCGCTTCCGAGAAGGGGTGGCGGCGGGCAGGTCGGAATCGACCGCCCAGACTCGGAGCCGGTCCGATTCCCAGAAAGCTTCTATGACACGCACACACTCCATTGTCTGGGTTCGGCGCGACCAGGGTGACGCTTTCAGCCGATTCGGCGGCCGGGTTCTCCTGGGATCCCGGTAGCTTGATGCGGAGGGTTCATCGTTGACGGGAGGCGCTGGGGTGCAGGGGTTCGAGCGGCTTCCGGCGCGGGTCTTCGACTTCACCTCCGGTAGCCGGCGCGACCTGTACTTCGCGATCCTGCACGTGTTCAACGACGCCAACGAGCGGTTGGAGACGGCGCTGCTGTTGGAGCAGGTCCACGATCGGCTGCCGGGGACGGGGTTCACCGAGCCCGCGGAGGAACCGGAGGTGGAGGCGGCCCTGCGCCACCTGGAGTCGATCGGGCTGCTGGAGTCCGCCCAGAGCTACACCGCTGCCTACGCCACCGCCGCCGAGTTCGAGCGCAAGAACGTCCAGTACACGCTGACGGCACGGGGCGAGGCCGAGTTCGCCGGGGTCCGGCTGGTGCTGGAGCGGTTGAAGGAGCGCGGCGCGCTGCAGACCGCCGTGCTGGACGCCGTCGCCGATCGGTTGGACGGGCTGCACGCGCTGATGGGCGCGGACGACCCCGCCCAGGACAGCCGGGTCTTCACCACCCTCCAGGAGCTGGAGGGGCACCTGGACTCGCTGCGGGACAACACCAAGCGGTTCAACAACGAACTCCAGCGGCTGCTGCGTTCGGGCGGCGCCGACCTGGACACCTTCCATGAGGTCAAGCGGGCGACGGTGGGTTACCTGGACGCGTTCGTGGACAACCTGGAGGAGCGGGCCCGCGGCATCGCCGACGCCTTGGCCAGGGTTGAGGGGCACGGTGCTGAGGGGCGCGGTGTGGAAGGGATGCTGGAGCGGGCGCTGGCCGGGGCCAACCTACCGCCGAGCGCCACCGACCGGGTGCGGGAGGACTGGCTGGCGGCCCGGCGCACCAAGTGGTCGGGGCTGCGTTTGTGGTTCGCGCCGACGGAGGACGGCCAGGAGGGGGTGCGCCGGCTGCACGAGGTGGCCCGAAGAGCCATCGGGTCCCTGCTGGAGGCGCTGGAGCGGATCACCGAGTCGCGGCGCAGAGCCTCCAGTACCGCCGAGGACCTGCGCGCGGCGGCCCGTTGGTGCGCGGGCGCGGAGACGACCGAGAACGCGCACCGGCTGTGGCAGGCGCTGACCGGGCTCTCCCCCGCCCGGCACGCGGTGCTCGGGCACACCGACGACGAACTGATCGCGCCGGGGACGGCGTGGGCGGCGGCCGACCCGGTTCCGGTCTCGGCCAACCTGCGTTCCTCGGGCCGATCGGGCCGGGTGGCCCGGACCGCGCGGGTGCGCGACGTCGGGGAGACGGCCAGGTTGCGCAGGGAGCGGGCGCGGGCGCAGCGCGCGGAGGTGGAGCGGGCCCTGGGCCGGTTGGCCACCGACGGTCCGGTACGGCTGTCCGCGTTCGGGGATATGGAGCACGACCTGTTCGAGCACCTGCTGGCGCTGCTCGGTCAGGCGCTGTCGGAGTCGGTCCGAGATGACGGTACCCGTCGGGCGCTGACCTCGGACGGGAGGATGGAGATCGTACTCGTCCCACCGCCGGACCGGGGTGAGGCGACGCTGCGCACACCGCGCGGGGTGTTCAGCGGACCGGACTACGTCGTGTCGATCAGTGTTCCCGGCGGCGCGGGTCCGAGGCCGGAGCGGGGGCTGGAATGAAGCGGGGGGCTCGGATGAGTGGTCATGTGCCGGTGCGCAACGCCAACCGCGGGGTGAGCCAGGCCCGGGACGAGATGGCGCTGGGCATCCAGGCGATGCTGGCCTCTCCCCTGCTGGTCCGGGAGCGGGACGAGGCCGCCTTCACCGCGGTGCGGCGCAGGCGCACCGAGCTGACCGCCTGGTTCGACTACTTCTGCGGCTGGACGCTCACGGTGGAGCCCCGGCAGGGGTACGCGCGCCTGGCCAAGGTCCGCGCCGCCGACTCCCATGTGGCGGTGCCGCGCCCCGCGCTGCGGGTACGCGGGTCGGGAGCCCCGTTCGACCGTCGCCGGTACACGCTGTTCTTCCTGGTCGCGGCGGAGCTGACCGTGTTGAGCCGCACCACGGTGGGGCTGCTGGCCCAGCGGGTGGCGCACACGTGCGCGGTGGAGGAGGGCGTCCCCGAGTTCGACTCCTCGGTGCGGGCGGAGCGGGCCGCCCTGGTGGACGCGCTGCTGTTGTTGGAGGACTACGGGGCGCTGACCAGCGTGGACGGCAGCACCGAGTCCTATATCGCGGGGGCGGACGCGATGGTGCTCTACAAGGCCGATCCCGCGCGGCTGGCCCGGTTGCTCAACGCACCGGTACCGCCCTCCCGGTTGGGCGGGGCCCACCCCGACCTGTCCGAGCTGTTGGCTGAGGAGCGTTACGGACCGCGGGTGGACGGTGCCGGTACGGACGGTCCGGAGCCGGGCGGCGGCCCGAACACGGCGGGCGGCCCGGGCGGCGGCCAGGATCCGGGCGAGGGTCGCGACTCGGGCAGCGGGCCCACGCGCAATCAGCGGCTGTTGCTCGCGCGGCACTCCCTGATGCGGAGGCTGTTGGACGACCCGGTCGTGTACACGGCTGACCTGAGTGCGGGTGAGGCGGAGTACGCGAACACCCTGACCGGTCGGGGCCTGCTGCGGCGGGCCGCCCGGGAGGCGGGGTTTCGGCTGGAGGAGAGGGCCGAGGGCTACCTGCTGGTGGACGTCCGGGGGCGCACCACCGACGACGTGTTCCCCGGTGAGGGCAATGTGAAGCAGACCGCGCTGCTCCTGCTCGACGTGCTGTTGGCGGCGGCCGAACCGCTGTCCCTCACCTCGCTGACCGGTGAGGTGGAGGGGCTGTTGGAACGCAAACCGTCCTGGGCGCGGAGCTATCGCGGGGAAGGCGGGGCGTCGCAGCTGACCGCGGCCGCGCTCGGGGTTCTGGTCGGGCACGGTCTGGCCAGGCAGGAACAGGGCCCGGAACGGGAACGGGGCCCGGCGGACGGACCGCGCTACCGGGCGTTGCCCGCGGCCCACCGCTACGCCGTGGACCGCGCGGACTTCGGGCAGGCGGGATCCGGGGAAACGGGATCCGGGCAGAAGGAACAGAGTCAGGAAGGCGGTCAGGCATGACCCAGGTCCCGGTGGAGCGGACCCCCGACCGGTGGCGCCCGGCGCGGGCGGGCATCCTCAATGTCTGGCGCTACTACCAGGAGGTCTTCACCTTCCACAGGGGGAGGCTGTTGCTGCGCGGCCGCAACGGCACCGGCAAGTCCAAGGCCCTGGAGCTGCTGCTGCCGTTCCTGCTGGACGCGAGCCTGCGCCCGAACCGGCTGTCGACCTTCGGCGGCAACGAGCGGGCCATGCACTGGAACATGATCGGGCACGGCTACCCGGGGGCGACCCGGGTGGGGTACGTGTGGTTGGAGTTCGAGCGGCCCACGGCCGAGGGTACCGAGCACCTGACCCTGGGCGCCCGGCTCCAGGCCACCCGTGACGTCTCCTCGGTCACGCCCACCTACTTCACCTCCTCGGCCCGGGTGGGTGAGGGGTTGTCCCTGCTCACCCCCGAGAAGCAGCCGCTGACGGTCAAGCAGCTCAAGGAGGCGCTGGAGGGCACCGGGCTGGGCACCGTCCACCCGGGGCCGAAGGAGTACCGCTCAGCGGTCCGCGGGCTGCTCTACCCCCGTCTGGACCAGGCCCGCTACGACGCGCTCATCACCGCGCTGCTGCAGCTGCGCACCCCCAAACTCTCGGAGCGGCTGGACCCCGGGCTGCTGTCCTCCCTGCTCTCCAGCGCGCTGCCGCCGCTGGGCCAGGGGGAGCTGGCCGACATCGCGGGCGGGTTCGAACGGCTGGACCGGCACCGGGAGCAGCTGCGGGACCTGGCCGAGGAGGTGGCGGCGGCCAGGACCCTCGCCGACCGCCAGCGCGTGTACTCGGCCCGGATGCTGCGCGGCGCCGCGGCCGAGCTCACCACCGCCACCGCCGAGATGGGTCGGCGCGCCGAGGAACTGCGCGAGGCGCAGGGTGCGGCGGAAGGTGTCGCGGCGGAGCTGACCCGGCTGGGCGAGCAGGAGGAGGAGCTGGGCGAACAGTCCGAGACGGTCTCCGGTGAACTGCGCGGGCTCCGGGACAGCGAGGCCTACCGGGCCGGGAGCGGAATCGAGCTCCTGCGGGAGAGTGCCGGGGCCGCCAGCGAGGAGGAAACCAGGTCCGCGGCCGAGGCGGAGCGGCGCCGGGAACTCGCCGAGCGGGCCGAACAGGCGGCTCAGCAGAGCTCTGAGCAGGTGGCGCGGGCCGAGCGGGGAGCCGCCGGGGTCCGGAGCAAGGTGGAACGGGCGGCGCACCGTTCGGATCTGGTCGGGGTGTTCGAGGAGGCCGAGCGGGTCCTGGAGGCGCAGGGGCGCGAGGGGGTTCAGCCCGCCCGCCGTCTGCTGCGCGCAGCCGTCTCCCACCGCGGGGAGCTGATCCATGAGGTGCGGGCCTCGCTGGGCCGCCTCCGTGAACTGCTGCGGCGCCGGGAGGAGCTGGAGGCCGACCTCGGGACGATGGAGGAGGAGCTTGAGGCGGCCGAACAGGCGGAGGCCGGGGCCGGGTCGGCGCACGAGGCCCGGTTGTCCCGGTTCACCGAGGATCTGGTGGCCTGGGCGCGTGGGTGCGTCGAACTCCCGCTGACGGATCCGGGCGGTCGGGGAGGCTCGGAGGAGCTGGACGCGCTGGACGCGCTGGACGTGCTGGACCTGCTGGTCCAGGGGGTCGATCACGAGACGGGCGCCGGGCCCCACGCCGAGGTGGCGGCGGCCCGGCAGAGCGCGGGTGAGGAGCTGGCCGCCCTGCGGCAACGGGTCCGGCAGCGCGCTGAGGAGCTGGGCGCGGAACGGGCGGCGGTGAGTGACCGGATCGCGGCCCTGGAGGCGGCGACCGTGGTGGAGCCACCGGTCCCCCACACCCGTACCGCCGACCGCTCGGAGCGCGCCGGAGCCCCGCTGTGGCGTTTGGTGGCCTTCGCGGACGGGTTCCCCGAGCCCGCGCGTGCCGGGGTGGAGGCGGCGTTGGAGGCGTCCGGCCTGCTGGACGCCTGGCTGGCACCGGACGGTTCGGTGTCGGGGGTGGCCGGTGACACGGTCCTGAGCTCCCAGGTGCGGGCGGTCTCCGGGTCCAGCCTGGCGGACGTGCTGGTCGTGGAGGAGGGGGTTCCGGTACCGGCCGAACACGTGTGCTCGGTGTTGGCGGGGATCGCGTACACGGCGGTGGGAAGCGGTGGCGCCGCGGGCACAGGTCAGGGGGCGGACCGGCCCGACGTTCCTGTGCTGGTGGGGGCCGACGGCTCTTGGCGGCTCGGTCACCTGCACGGGCAGTGGCGCAAGGAAGCACCCACGCACATCGGGGCCCACGCGCGCGAACGCAACCGGGCCCGCCTGATCGCCGAGCTCACCGTACGGCTGGGTGAGCTCGACGACGCCCTGGAACTCGTGGCCGAGGAGGAATCGGCCCTGGCCGAGCGGCGTCGGCGGTTGGACGCGGAGGTCGCCGCCATGCCCGCCGACACCACGACGCGGGGCACGGCGCGGGACCTGCGTTCGGCACAGGACCTGGTGTCCCACCGGCGCGGAGCGTTGGAGCGCCAGCGAACACGCCTGTCCGAGCACGAACCCCTGGTGGCGAAGGCCGATGGTGAGCTGCGGACGCTGGCCGCGCGGCACCGGCTGCCCGCCGACGGGGAGGCCCTGGAGGCCGCCCGGTCAGCTCTGGGGTCCCTGGGCGAGGCCGTGGAGGTCTGGCTGGACAGCCGGGTGGAGCTGTTCGGGCTCGTCGGGAAGCGGGAGCAGCACCGGGAGAGCGCCGAGACCGCGCGGACGGAGGCGGGTCTCGCCGCGCGGACCGCCGCGGGGGCCGCTCGGGAGGCGCGGGAGCTCAACGCGCGGCTGGCCGCGGTGGACGCCACCGTGGGGGTGGAACACCGTAGGGTCCAGGAGCGCGTCGCCCTGGGCGAGCGCCGGTTGAAGGAACTCCGCGACGCCCTGGCCACGACCCGTTCCGAGCAGAACACCGCCCAGGCGCGGCGGGGCGAACTCCTCGCCGAGGTGCGTGTTCTACAAGAGCGGAGCGGCGCCGCGCTCGCGGCCCGCGACACCTCGGCCGAGAGGTTCCGGGCGTTGCTGGGTACCTCCCTGCTGGAGGATTCCGGGTTGGAACCGCCCGAGACCGACCTGGCCACGGTGCGCGGCGCGTTGGACGCGGCCAGGGCTATCGCGGCCGCGTCCGCGCGGTCCGACCACTCCCCGGAGCGGATCAGCGGAGCGCGGGCCAAGGTGGCCGAGGCCATGCACGAAGCCCGGGAAACGCTGGCCCGGCGGGCCTACCTGGAGCTGTTGACCGACGGTGCCGACGGCGATGTTCAGCGGGTCAGCGCCCTGTTGGACGGGGTGCGGGTGGGTGCCCGCGGCCTGTACGAGGCCCTACTGGAGGAGCAGCGGGTCCGGTCCGCCGACCTCACCGGTGAGGAGCGCGAGCTGTTCGACCGGGTACTGACCGGGGACACCCGCCGCCACCTGGCCGAACGCATCCGCCGGGCCACCGGTCTGGTGGCGGGGATGAACGAGCGTCTGAGCCGGGTGCGGACCGCCTCCAGGATCTCGGTCCGGCTGCGCTGGGAGGTGGCCCCGGACGCGCCCGCCGGCACGGAGAGGGCCCGTGAACTGCTCGTCAAGGACCCCCGGATGCTGGGCGAGGCCGACCGGACGGCCCTGCACGCCTTCTTCCGGGAGCGGATCGACGACGCGCGCGCCGAGGACTCGGCCGCGGGGTGGGAGGAGCACCTCACCCAGGTCCTGGACTACACCTCCTGGCACCGGTTCACCGTGGAGCTGGACCGCGACGACGGCAGGGGCTGGCAGCGGCTGACCCGGCGCGAGCACGGCGGGCTCTCAGGCGGGGAGAAGGCGATCGCCCTGCACCTGCCGTTGTTCGCGGCGGTGGCGGCGCACTACGCCACCGATCCCGAGGCTCCGAGGTTCATCCTGCTGGACGAGGTGTTCGTGGGGGTGGACTCGACCAACCGGGGGCAGATCTTCGCGCTGCTCGTGGACCTGGGCCTGGACCTGGTGCTCACCAGCGACCACGAGTGGTGCACCTACACGGAGCTGGACGGGATCGCGATCCACCAGCTGGTCCCGGCGGACCCGGACGAGGACGACGACGCGGTGACCACCGTCCGCTGGGTGTGGACCGGTTCGGCGCTGGAGGAGGCGTGAGCACGGACGAGAGGCCGACCGGGAGCGCAGGCGGGAGGACCCCGGAGGGGTGCTCGGGGCGTCTCGGTGTTCCGGAGCACCTGGGCCGGAAGGCGCTGCTCCCGCTGTGGAACGCGGTGCACGACCGGTTGTCCTCGGGTACCGCCGTGCGCTCGGTGACCGTGCGGGGCCTGGACGAGGAGGAACAGGCAGCCCTCGCCGACCTGCTGGGGCTCGTCTCCTACCCGGGTGCGCGGACGAGCGTCCGGTTGGACCGGCTGGACCGGGCGCTGGCCCCGTTGGGGTTGGACGCCCGGGCGGTGGCGAGCGCGGTGGTCGGACCGATCGACGACCGGGCCGCGCATCGGGTGCGGACCGCGGAGGAGCGCGAGAGGCTGTGGGCCTGGCTGGCCTCCAGTCCGCTCGTCTCGGCGCAGCCCGCGCTGGCGCGGTGGGTGGAGCTGATCCGCGCCGACCGGGTGCCGCGAGGTGACACCGAAGGGCTGCGGCGCCGCCTGGAGCAGGCCCTCGCGGTGCTGGCCGCCCTCCCGCTGGCGGACGGGCGCCCGTTGCCGACGTTGGCCGCCGAGACGACCGGAGACCCGCACGCCCTGGACGGCACCAAGGCACTGCCCGGCCTGGTCCTGCGGGCGTTGGCCGTCCTGCGTGACGTCGACGCCCCCGCGAACGCACGGGAGCGGCGTGCGCTGTGGGGCGGGTTCGGCGTGGACTGCGATTCCCACTCCACCTCCGTCCTGGTCCTGGGGTTGCGCCCGAGTGGCGCTGGCCCGCTTGCCTCGACCCTTCGGGTGTGGGCCGACACCGGTCGGGCGGCCGTCGTGACCCTGGACCAGTTGTCCGCTGTGTCCGACAGCGCTGAGCTGGCGCAGCCCTGCCCGGTGGTGTTCGTGGTGGAGAACCCGTCGGTCCTCGCGCACGCCCAACGGGTTCTGGGCTCGGACTGCCCGCCCCTGGTCTGCGTGTCGGGTTGGCCGAACAGCGCGGCGATCGCCCTGTTGCGCACGCTCTCCGAGGGCGGGGCCGAGCTCCGCTACCACGGGGACTTCGACGGGGAGGGGCTGCGGATCGCCGCCCACCTCATGGCCGTGGCTGGTGTGGCTCCCTGGCGGATGGGGGCCGACGACTACCTGGCCGCGCTGCCTGGGGTTCAGGAGGCTCCGGCACCCGGGCGGGTCACCCCCGCGCCGTGGGACCCGGACCTGGCCGACGCCATCACCGCCGAGGGGGTCGCGGTCCACGAGGAGAGGGTCGCCGACACCCTGGTGGCCGATCTTCGGGCCGCGGCCGCGAAGCTCTGAGCACGCGGCGCCCCGGAGCGTGTTACTCGGGGGCCGCGCGGTGGGTGAGGGGTGTGTCACCTTCGGGTGGGCTCGGGGGCCCTCTCAACAGGCGGGACGCAGGGCGGGGCTGGAAATCCGAGGTGAGTTGGAGGCGTGGGAAGAGGACTTCCGGGGAAGGTTTATTTTTTTCGTGGCGCGTTAGGCACGAAAAGTTGCCCAATCGTCACTGAGTGGGTGCACTGTAGGAGAATGAAGCGCTGCGATTTCTGTGAACTCCCCGTCGGTGAAGGCTGCGCCTGTGCGCTGCCCCGTGACTACATCGGCAGCTGCGGGACGGGTACCCCGTTCTCGACCGTGCGGCTGCACCCGGCCGGTGACGCGATCCTCATCTCCCTGCGCGGTGTGGCCCACCGGCTCGGCTGCTCCTACCATTCCGACTCGGATGTGAAGGCCCCCGTGTGGGGTTGGGTCAACTACCCGGACCCGCAGCTGTGGCGGCGGATCAGTGAGAACTCTCCCCTGCGGGCCACCGGGGGCAACACCAAGCGCGCGGCCACCCGCCGGTGCCGCAGCTGCGACCGCTGAGGACGCTGCCCCTGATCAGGGGCAGCAGGGGCAGCAGCAGCTGTCGCAGCAGTCGCACGTGTGGCGGCACCCAGTGCAGCACTCGCCCACGTCGCAGGCACACATACAGGGATCGCACACGGCGTGCCGGGGCTTTCCCGACCAGGGCCCGGGGTGCGGGTCGCGGCAGCAGAGCTGGCAGGTGCAGCACATGAACAGCGCCGTCGCGCATCCGGCCAGGAGCCCCCGGCTGCGCGGCGGCTCCTCCAGGGCGGGGATCGCGCAGCCGCAGGCGGAACAACAGCCGCCTCGGGCAGGTGGGCTCTCCCCGCCGTCAGCGTCCTCGTGATCGTTCTCCCGCTGCTCCCCGTGATGGTGCGCGCCGTGCCGGTGTCCCTCGCCGTCCGCCCCGCCTCGGTGGGCGGACGGGGTCGGGTGCCCGGCGTGCGCGAAGACGCGTTCGACCGCCTTGCGCAGTTCCACCACCAGCAGGACGCGGGTCAGGCGGTCATCGGCGAACTCTGTCTCGCGAAGGGCGAGTCCGACACCGAGGACGGCGTCGTCGCAGAGTTCGCGGGCCCGGCTGACAGGCGTTCCGGTGGCGGTGAGCGGGTTCCAGGCGCCGTTGGCCAGATCCTCCTCCAGGTCCTCCACGGCGTCCAGCAGGTGGGCCGCCCGGCCGAACAGGCGGCCGGCCTCCCGCAGGGGGTCGGCGTTGGCCGGCACACCAGCGAGGACCGCGGTGTGCGCGAAGGCCTCGCCGGTGGCCTCCTCCGTCGGCCGGGTCACGGTGAGCACGTCGGTGCCCTCCCGGGCGGAGAGCTCGGCTTCCCGCTGGCGGTCGACCACGGCCGCCAGCGCGGCGCCGTCCAAACCGAGTCCGTCGCCCGACTCCTGTGCTCCGCGTCGCCACCGCGCTGCCACCCTCCCGGCGACGGCGCGCACGCCTGGACGGGCGTAGAGTCCGTCACCGTCGGCGATGTGGTCGCTGATCTTGGCGGAGGCGAGCATCAGCGACACCGTGGAGGCCAGGCGTGCCCCTGAACCGTCGGCGACGTCGGCCCCGCGCATTCCGCGCAGGGGGCAGCGGCCGGCCTTTCGGGTTCCGGACTGTTCCTCGGACTGGGCGGCGGTCAGGACCGACAGGACAAGGCCGTCGTAGTTGGTGGCGACCCTGGAGGCCTGGCCGTGGTCGTCGCGCAGCGACAGGCACAGCCCGCACATGTGGGACATCCATTCCCGTGCCAGGTCCTCGGACAGGCTGTGTCTGCAGGGCCTCAGGATTCCGAACACGAACCGACACCTCTTCCCCGGTGGGCCCGTCGCGCACTGACGCGGGATGTGACTCCTTCGCCTCGGGTTTGGTTCCGGCCGATTCCGGCCGGGCGGGGCGGCGCTCACGCGCGGGGCTGTCGGCCGCGGCGGCTGCGCGGCTCAGCGGGCCAGTGGGGAGCCGCAGCACTTTTTGAACTTGCGGTCCGAGCCGCAGGAGCAGGGTTCGTTGCGTCCGGGCGGCGGCGGGGTGGCGCGCTCTCCGGGGCCGGTCCGGGTGGGGACGTCACCAGGGAGGGCCTGCTGCGGGGCGCTGCCGCTGGGGCCGCCGCCCCGGAGGTCGGCGAGGTCCTCCAGCGGGGGCAGGTAGGCGTCGGTGGAGCGGGTCGCCAGGTCGTGCGCGTCCGGGGCCATGCCGAGCAGTTCGCGCATGCGGGCGCGTCCCAGCAGCGGCATCAGGCCGAGGCGGTTGAGCTCGGCGACGGTCTCCGGGGGTTCGGCGAGGATGCCCCGGCAGACGACGTTGTAGCAGTGCAGGGCCTTGTCGTAGGCGCCCTGCCCGGCGAGGTCCTCGGCCAGGAGGAGGGCCACGCCCCGTTCGAGCCCGGGGCGCATGAGCTCCTCCAGCAGCGCGTCCGATTCCTCGGTCCGGCCTTCGGCGCGCAGCATCGCGGCGAGCTGGTTGGTGGCGAACTGGCGGTGCCCCGGGTGCGGGGCGTGCTCGCGCAGGGCCTCGGCGAGCGTGCGCGCGGCGCTGTCGTCCCGCTCGCGGAGGGCGTCCACCGCGTCCAGGAGGATCTCGCCCGCCTCCTCGGGGAAGGAGGTCAGGTCCTTCAGGTGCTGCTTGGGCAGGTCCAGGCCGCGGACGGCGTCCCACAACGGCTGCGGAACCGCACCGGGGGCCGGGGAAATGTCGGTCATCCTCCCAGGTTAGGGCGTGTTCGGTGGGTGCTGCCCGTCACAGTGGCCACCAGCTGGCGGAGGTGAGAGGGCTGGTGAGAAGGGTCAGGAGACCGAGGGTGTCCAGACCGGTTCTCGCTCCGATCTGCAGGCCGACGGCGAAGACCGCCGCGAGCAGCACCAGGAGCAGGAGGACCCGGGGCCAGCGGCGTCTGCGTTCGGGGGTGTCGGAGGTGGATTCGGAGTCGATCCAGGACTGGTCCAAGCGAGCGATCTCCCTGCGTAGTTCCTGGACCTCGGTGTGGTAGTGATCGCGCTCGTCGCGGACCCGTTGGAGTTCGGAGCGTTCGGCCCGCACGGCCGCGCGGGCGTCGACCACGTCGGTGTAAGCCCCTTCGGGGCCTCGTTTGAAGTGCCACCGTTCCAGACGGGAGAGGGGAAGGTCGACGTACTGGGTGGGCCAGTTGTCGTCGGAGTCCTCGGGGGACTCGTCGGTGTCGGGTTCGGTCTCGGCCGCGTAGTCGGGGGGTTCGGTCTCGGTGACGGTCAGAACCGCGAGGGGTGGGGCGTCGGCGGGGGTGCGGGTCTCGGGGAGAGAGGCGGGTGCGGAGGGTTTCTCGTCGGGCGCTTCCGGGGGTGTGGAGGCGGAGATGGTCCACGCCTCACCCGGCTCAGGGGGCAGCGGCGGGTCGAGGGGCTGGCCGGCCCCGGGATCGGTGACGGGCTCCTCCGGTGGTTCCGCTTCCGGGGACGGGCGTCTGCCCACCCCGAGGAAGGTGTGCGGCCGCCCGCCCAGCGAGCCCGCCCAGGTCTCCTGTTCGGAGGTGTCCTGGGACCCCTCCTCCGTGAAGGGGTCCGGAGCCTCCGCCAACTCGTACTCGGCCCCGCTCCGGCCCGTCGGGGGCTCGGTGGCCGCCCCGGGCCCGGGGGACTGCGCGGGCTCCTCGGTTCCTCGCGGTTCCTCGAACCCCCTGCCCTCAACGGGCTCAGGCGGCTCCTCGGCGCTTCGCGACCGCTGGAGCCCGGCAACCCCGAGGATCTTCTCCCCCGCCCCGGATGCGGGATCCTCAGCGGGCCCACGGGAGGTCTGGGGGGCGGGGGTCTCCTCGGACTCACGGTCTGCCTCGGGCACGGGGGCATCCGTGGCCTCAGGAGCGCGGACGGCCTTCGGGGCCTCCTCGGTTCCTCGCGGGTCGCCGGGCTCGGCGGTATCCGTGGTTCCGAGGGTTTCCTCTCGGGTGCGGGGTTCGGGGGTGGCTCTGGGGCGGGGGTCGAACCAGTCGCGGAGGAGGGCCCGGCGGTCGGTGAAGTCGATGGTTTCCGGGATGCCCCGGGCGCGCAGGTGGTCGCCGAGGGCGTCACCGCCCTCTTCGCGCAGGACGGTGACCAGGCCGTCGGCGATCTTGAGGTGGTCGCTCGGGGCCGCGGTCAGGAAGGGGGAGGCCGGGGTTGCGGTGGGTGGGCCGAAGGCCAGGTGGGGGCTGTCTTCGAGGCCGAGGACGGGGTCGTAGGTGGAGAAGGACCAGTTCCAGCCCTCGGCGGGCAGGGCCGCGCGGGGGGTGAGGATGTCGTGCAGGATCCGGTGCATACCCCACAGGAACCGCAGCTGGGTGGCCTGCCACAGGTCGGCGCGGTCGGGGTCCAGGGTGATGTGGACGGGCTGGTCGGGGTGTTCGAGGGCGCGGGCCACGGCTCCGACGAGGATCGGTTCGCTGTCGATCCGGGTCTCGGCGGCGCGGCGGTCCCGGGTGCGCAGGGCGCCGGGGGCACAGGTGCGCTCCCAGGGTTCGGGGGCGGGCAGGGTGCGCATGGCGGCCCAGCCGGGCGCCGGCGGTCTGGCCGGGGCCGGGCGGGTGTTGGGGTTCTCGTGCAGGGCGAGGATCCGGGAGAAGGTGAGTCCCCGGGTGGGGCCGACGATCGCCCAGGCGTGGGCCTGGCGGACGTCGCCCGGCCAGCGGTAGACCAGGGCGCTCTGGCCGTCCGGGTAGTGGCGGGCCCAGAGGGTCTCGGGGTAGGCGGCCGGGTCGGTGTCGGGCAGTGCCGAGCGGTAGTCCGCGGTGAGGGCGGGGATCAGCCGGTCGCGCCAGGAGCGCAGGACCGGCTGATCGCGCTGCGGGAGGGAGGTGGCCGCGGGCCCGGGACCGGTGCGGCCGAGGAGGGTGGGTTCGGCCCAGGCGAAGTGGATCTGGTGGAAGGCACCGGAGTCCGCTTCCAACGATGTGCTCTCGGGCAAGTGGCCCCTCCCACTGGTTCACGGATCCGCCGGTGCGCGCGGCCTTCGGTGGACGCGTCTCCCTAGGGAAGGTATCCGCCCGAAGCGACAGGAAACCGCGAAAGCGGGGTTATGCGGTCTTTTGCGAGCTTTGCGAAGTATGGGCGCGCCCGGGGGCGAGGGGCAGTGCGGGAAGGAGTCAGTGCGCGGAGGTGAGCCGGGAGTGCTGTTCGGTGGTGAGGGTGAGGTCGGTGGCCTCCAGCGCCTCGTCCAGCTGGGCGAGGCTGCTCACCCCGACCAACGGGACCACCCTGGGCTCGTGGTCCATCAGCCAGGCGAGGACGACCTGGTTGCGGGTGGCTCCGGACTCGGCGGCCACCTCGTCCAGGACCGCCAGGCGCGCCGCGGTGCCCGGGTGGTCGTAGGCGTACTCCAGGGGCCGGTCGGGCCGGGTGTACGCACCGGTCAGCAGGGACGTGTAGGCGACCAGGGTGTACTCGCGGCCCGCGGCCTCCTCGGTGCGGACGAAGTCCAGGAGCTCGGGGCTGACGTGCATGTGGCCCGGGGACTCCAGGGCCGCGTCATGGCGGGGCTGCAGGTAGCTGTACCGGTACTGGAGCACGCGCGGGCGCGGCCAGCCGTTGGCCTCGGCGGCGGCGCGGGCCCGCTCCAGCCGCCAGGTGCGGTGGTTGCTCATCCCCAGCTCCCGGACCTCGCCCCGGGCGACCAGCTCGGCGAAGGCCCCGACCGTCTCCTCGATCGGCGTCCGGGGGTCCTGCCGGTGGGCGTAGAGCAGGTCCAGGGTGTCCACGCCCAGGCGCTCGCGGCTGCGTTCGGCGGCGGTGGCCACGGCCTTGGCCGAGAGCCCCTCCTGGGCCTCCAGCCCGGCCCCGGGGACGGTGGGCTGGGCGCCGAGCTTGGTGGCGATGACGACCTCGTCGGTGACCCCGCGCTCGCGTCGCCAGCGGCCGAGGAAGGTCTCGCTCTCGTGCCCCTGCCCGCCCTCCACCCAGAACTGGTAACAGTCGGCGGTGTCGACGAAGGTGCCCCCTGCCTCGACGAAGCGGTCGAGCAGGGCGGCGGAGGTGTCGGCGTCGGTGGTGCTGCCGAACTGCATCGCGCCCAGGCACAGGGCGCTGACGGTGCGGCCGTTGAGGGTGGTGTAGCGCATCAGGGGCCTTCCTTCGCGGTGGCCGTGGCGGCCGCCACCTCGGGGTCGGCGGCGGGAACGGAGCGCTCGGTGAGGCCGGGGTTTTCGGCGAGCACCCCGAGGTAGTAGTCGATCTTGTGCTGGATCGTGTCCTGGCGCTCACGCAGCTCGGCGATGCGCGTGTTGAGGTGGTGCTGGTGGCTCTGCAGCACGTCCAGGCGGTCCGGGATGGTGTGGTCGCCGTCGCGGACCAGTTCGGCGAAGTCCCGGAGCCGGGCGATGGGCATGTCGGTGTCGCGCAGGCAGCGGACCAGGTGGAGGAGGTCGACGTCGTCGGTGCGGTAGCGGCGGTGCCCGCTGGGGGCGCGCTCCACCCGCCGGAGCAGGCCCGCCTTCTCGTAGTAGCGCAGGGTGTCCAGGGTGAGGCCGAAGCGTTCGGCGACCTCACCCGGCGTGTAGTAGTCCTTCATGCGCCAAGCATGCGACCTGGAGTGCACTCCAGGTCAAGCCCGCGGAGAGGATCGGGCGCTGACCCGGTCAGGTTCCACTGCCGCGGATGGCGCCGACCACGGCCGAGGTGAGGTCGTCGATGATCTCCGCCTCGCTCACCTCCGGGTGCTCCAGCCACCACTCACCCGCCGCCTGGACCATGCCCACGATGGCGTGCGCGGCGATCTGCGCGCGCAGCCGGCCCCTGATCCGGCGTTCGCTGATCAGCAGGTCGGCGAGTTCCTCCCCCAGGCGGCGCACCATGAGCCCGAGGTCGCTGCGGGTGCGCACGTCCTCGGAGGTGGCCCGGTCCATGAGGAAGCGGTACAGGTTGAGGTTGCGCGAGATCATCGACAGGTACGCGCCGACCGTGGCGCGGGCCCGCACCTCGAATTCGGTGTGCTGGTACAGCTCGGCGCGGATGACCTCGATGAGCGGGTCCACGTGGCGCTTGGCCAGCGCCTGGTAGAGGCCGCTCTTGTCACCGAAGTGCCGGTAGAGGATCGGTTTGCTGATCCCCGCCTCGGTGGCGATGGCGAGCATGGAGGCGTCGGGGCCGTCGCGCTGGATCACCCGGTCGGCGGCGTCCAGGATGGTCCGCCGCCGTTCGGGGTCGCGTCCGCGCCCGCTCCGTCCCCGCCGGGGCGCCGGGGTCTGGGCGGCGGGCTCGGCGGAGGCGCCGTCGTCGTTCGGCGCGGTCTGCTGTGTGTTTTCGAAGGCCACAAGGGTTCACCGTACTGGAGGGGCAGGCAGGTCGGTCCGCTCCTCAGCGGCGGATCGCGATCCAGGTCGCCCGGGCCAGCGCGAGCAGGCGGCCGTCCTGGTCGTAGAGGGCGCTGCCGGTGTGCACCTTGCGGCCGTCGACCGCCTCCAGGTGACCCATGACGACCTGGGTGGAGCCGACCGGCGGCGCCGCGAGGACCTGGGCCGTCATCCGGCCCAGGACGATCGGACGGCCGGAGATGTCACTCGACCAGCCGCCGGGGCAGTCGAGCGCGGCCCAGACCTGGGCGAGGGCGGCCGTGCCGTCGCCGCCGTCCACCGCCGGGAGCACGTCCCAGGTGCAGGCGACGGTGTTGCCGACTCCGTCGGGGCCCTGCCCGGGGCGGACCGATCCCGGGAACAGCGACAGGCCGTCGCCCTCGGCGCGTTCGGGGCCGCAGCTGTAGCAGCGCGGGAAGGGGTGCTGGTCCAGGCCCGCGTAGAGTTTGCGGGCGGCCTCGGCCTCGCCGACGCCGACCGGGCCGCCGGGGATCACCGCGAGGCCGCGGGGTCCGGCGCCGACAGCCGGTCCGGCAGCGGATCCGTTACCGGATCCGGTGTCGAGGGGGCCGGTGATCACGGCTTCGGCGACCAGCCGGGCGGAGTCCTCAGCGGCGGGATCGCTCAGCCGCAGCCCTTCCCCCGGGGCGCCCTCCACCGTCAGCGGCCGGTCCAGCGGCGGCGGGGTGCGCAGGGTGACCTGGACGGCCGGACCACCCGGGTCGGTGAGCCGCCCGGCGAGCAGGCCCGCGCTGTAGCCGCCGTTGCCGGAGCCGTCGGGGCCGTTGAAGGCCCCCGGGATGGTGAGGGTGGTGGCGCCGTTGCCCAGCCCCCCGAGTCCTGGTGTCATGGGTCACAGGGTAGTGGGAGTGACCTGAGTGGTTTCGCCCGCCCCGTCCCGTTGACCGAAGCCGCTCCCCGGCGGAGCGTCAGCGGGGGAAGTCGACGGCGGCCAGGGCCGGGGGCCAGTCGGCGAGCAGGTCGAAGTCCTTCTCCCGCAGCCCCACCGCGGGGTCGATCCGGCGCGGGAGGACGTCGGCGATGTGGTTGCGGGCCAGCCACACCCGGTCCTGTTCGGTGATCCCGTCGTCGATCCACGCGAAGGGGCGGCCCTGGGCGTACTCGGCGAGGACCGGTGTCTTGAAGAACAGCCCGTGGCGGGCGTCGAGCGGCCCGGGGAGCTTGACCACGGGGAGCTCGGGCAGTCCCAGGACCGGACCGATCATCGTGTTGGCCTCGTCCTCCCAGGTGGTGGCCCACACCAGTTCGTAGGGCAGGGCGAGCAGTTCCTCGCCGTGGTCCGGGTTGAGCCACACGTCCAGGGGCCGGGCCGGGGGTTCCCAGCCGGTGGGGCGCATGCGGTGGACGGTGTAGCCCTCCAGATCCGAGGGCCCGGCGCGGAACGGGTTCAGGGGGCCGTCGACGTCGATGAACAACAAGGGTCGGGGCACAGCGGGCTCTCCTCCGGGGGTGGGTCCCACAGACTAGAGCCCGCCCCGGAGAACGGTCCACGAATAATGTCTCTCCTCCAGGCCGGGGCGGTGCGGGCCCGAGGCCGCGGGCCCGCGGGCCCGCGGGCCGGGTCATCCGTCAGAGAGCGGACAGCCGGCCCCGGCGGAGGGTGAGCTGTAGGGTGTCGTGTCGAACCAGCCGGGGTCGCGCGGCATCAGCTACCGGTGACGGACGCTCCGTCACCGCGACGAGCGAGTCTCCGAATCCCCCATCCGGAAGGCGTCCATGGATCAGTCCGAGTTCGAGTGGATCGGCCCCTCCGGGCCGATCGTGCGCGCCGTCTGCCGTCCGCAGCTGGAGTGGCTGCTGGAGTCGCTGCGCGAAGGTGAGCGCCCGGTCGCCGCCGCGTACGAGGACCCCCAGACCGAGGAGGGTTACTCCTACCTGCACCTGTTGACCGGGGAGCGGCTGTTCAGCTGCCTCAACACACACCCCGGCAACGAGGTGCGCTCGTGGGAGCTGGCGGAGATCGAGGCGGTGGAGGTGACCAGGAAGCGGTTCGGGCTGGGCGCCGCCGAGCTCGCGGTCACCGCGCGGGAGACCTCCTGGGCCGGGCGTTCCCACACGTTCTCTTTCGCGCGGGGCCGCAGGCAGGCCGACCGCTTCGCCGAACTCCTGGAGTCCCTGCGTTCCCCGTCTCCCCTCGGTTCCACCGACAAACCCACCGCCGAGATCGCCGACGAGCCCACCGGCGGGTCCCCCGCCTCCCCCGACGGAGCATCGTGAGCACAGACCCCAAGCCCGTGTCCTGGGTGAACCCGCCGTCCCGGTGGGTGGCCGGCCCCCACCACGCGCAGTCGCTGGACTGGTTGGAGCAGGCCGTCCACCCCGGGGAGGAACGGATCGCCGGGCTCTTCACCCACCCCAAGGGGATCGGGATGCTCGTGGCGCTGACCGACCGGCGCCTGTTCGTGCTCAACACCCTGGCCACCCCGCCGAACATGACGTGGGTGTGGCGGTGGGAGGAGCTCGCCGCGGTGCGGCTGTGCAAGGGCGTCATGCAGCGGCCGCAGGTGATGGTCGAACCGGTCGCGCCGTGCCGTCCCCGTCTGCCCGCGTTGACCGTCCTCGCCTCCCGTCAGCAGGTGGAGAGGTTCGTCGGGATCGCTCAGGGGCTGGTGGAGGTCCACCCGGGCGGCTGATCCGCGGTTCGGGAGGGCCACGGAAGACATTACGGAGAGTCACCTGTCTTCCCGTTTTTAGGGTGCCCTTCATTCTTGCGCTTCTTTTTCGGAGCCTTTGCATCAGGGTTAAAACCCCAGCCCCTCCCGGGCTTCCATGAAAAGGAAAATAGTAAACGCCGATTACCTCCGAATATCCACTCATGGGATGTTCGGATGTTCACCCGTGACAAGCAGACACCAGCGGCACCACCTGTCACTCCGCCAGCAGCGGAGCCAAGACCGGACCCTACGACCTCAAGAGTCGATCTGTCACGTTTTTGCCCTCTTAGTTCTGTTTTTGGCTAGATTTAGGCACCAAGTACGTATCAGGTGTGCAACACCCCCCAATCGCCTATTGCCCAAACTTTGAACCATGCCCAGAATCCGTTCTATTCCGTACCACGGACACAATCCCCTGATCGGTAGAGGAAACCCTCTGTGACTAAGACCAGAACCATCACCAAGGCCACAGCCGTGGTCGCCGCGGGAGCGCTGGTGCTCTCCGCGTGCTCGAGCAACGGCGGTGACGGCGATGCGGGCAGCGCCGGCGACAGCACCACCATCACCCTGGCCTGGGACCAGGAGTACGACAGCTACAACAACACCACCGCCGGAGCCAACTCCAGCAAGAACGCCATCGTCAACCATGGCGTGACCAGTGGTTTCTGGTACTTCGGCGAAGGCGGGGCGGTCACCGCCAACCCCGACTTCGGCAGCTACGAGCTGGTCTCCGAGGACCCGCAGATCGTCGAGTACTCGATCAACCCGGACGCCGTCTGGTCCGACGGCGAGGCGATCGACTGCGCCGACGTGATGCTGTGGTGGGCGCAGCAGACCGGCAGGTACGACTTCTCCGTCATCGGCACCGGCGGTATCGAGGACACCGTCATGCCCGACTGTGAACTCGGCGACAAGGACTTCGCCCTCGAGTACGAGGTGCCCTACGCCGACTGGGCCAGCAACGGCCCCAGCCAGGGCAACGCCACCCTGATGCCCGCGCACGTGGTGGCGGAGCAGGGCGGCCTGACCACCGAGGAACTGGTCGAGGCCATCCGCGACGAGGACACCGACGCGCTCGCCGACGCCGCCGAGTTCTTCAACGACGGCTGGACCATCAGCGGTGCGCTGCCCGACGAGGAGCTCATCCCCTCCTCCGGCCCCTACAAGCTCGCCAACTACGACGCCGGGCAGTCACTGACCCTGGAGCCGAACGAGAACTGGTGGGGTGAGGAGCCGGCCACCGACAACATCGTCATCCGCTGGATCGCCTCCGACGAGCAGACCCAGGCGCTGGAGAACCTCGAGATCAACATCATGCGGCCGCAGCCCTCGGTCGACCTGATCAACCAGCTCGACGGCCTCGCCGGGGTCGAGTACGAGGTCTACGACGAGTACATCTACGAGCACCTCGACTTCAACTTCGACTCCAGCCCCTTCGAGGACTACGAGCTGCGCGAGGCCTTCGCGCACTGCGTGCCCCGGCAGCTGATCGTGGACAACCTGATCAAGCCGGTCCAGCCCGACGCCGAGACCATGGACGTGCGCAACATCTCGCCGTTCGACCCGGGCTACGACGAGGCCGTCGCGGCCAGCGGCGGCGACCAGTGGGCCGAGGTGGACCTGGACCGCTCCAGCGAGATCCTCGAAGAGGCCGACGCGGTCGGCCAGGAGGTGCGCCTGGGCTTCATCGGCGGCAACCCCCGCCGCCTGCAGACCGCCGAGCTGATCAAGGACTCCTGTGACGAGGCCGGCTTCGACGTGCAGATCAACGCCGAGGACACCTTCTTCGACACCGACGGCGGCCTGTCGCAGAACACCTACGACGTCGCCATGTTCGCCTGGTCCGGTTCGGCCGAGGTGAGCGGTTGGAACTCCACCTACCGCACGCCTTCCGAGTGCACCGCCGACGGCAAGGGCAACAACAACGGCTGCTACTCCAACGACGAGATGGACGAGCTGCTCAGCGACCTGCTGCAGGAGTTCGACACCGACGCCCAGCTGGAGATCATCAACGAGATCGAGACGATCCTGTGGGACGACCTGGTGACCATCCCGCTCTTCAGCCACCCGGGCACCGCCGCCTGGAGTGACAACCTGGAGAACGTGGTCCCCAACCCCGCGCAGACCGACATCGTCTGGAACATGTGGGAGTGGACGGCCCAGTAGGCCGCACCACCCCGTTCACGTAGAACCGACCGCGCTGACCGGTGGGACCCACCGGTCAGCCAGCTCCGACCAGGGACCGGAGGCGAACACGTCCTCCGGTCCCTTCGTCTGCGCGTGAACGTTCCCCCGAACCTCAGGAGTCAGCGCTCGTGCTCGTCTTCATCGCACGAAGACTGGTCGTCTCCCTCTTCGTGCTCTTCGCAGCAAGCTTCGTGATGTTCGTACTCGCGGCCAACGTCGGCGACCCCCTGGCTGACCTCAGGGAACTCCCGGAGGACGCCCAGGAGTCCGCGATGGCCGAGCGGATCGAACGCATGCACCTCGACCTACCCGTCTACGCCCGCTACTTCCTGTGGCTGGGCGCGGCCCTCACCGGCGACCTGGGCACCAACCGCCAGGGGCAGGACGTCAACATCCTGCTCGCGGACGCGATCTCGGCCACCATGCAGCTCGTGGTGGCGGCCACCGTCCTAGCGATCGTCATCGGTATCGCCATCGGCATCATCTCGGCGCTGCGCCAGTACAGCGGCTTCGACCACACCGTCACCTTCGGCGCGTTCGTCGCCTTCTCCCTGCCCATCTTCTGGGTCGGCGTACTGCTCAAGCAGTACGGCGCGATCGAGTTCAACAACTGGCTGGCACAACCCGTCATCCCGCCCCTGGTCATCGGGGTGGTCGCGCTGCTGGCCGGCTTGGCCTGGAGCTCGCTGATGGTGGGCGACCGGCGAACCCGGCTGATCGCCTTCGTCGGGGCCACCGCCGTCACCGCGGCTCTGCTGGCGTTCATCTCACTCACCCGGTGGTTCGCCGACCCCGGGCTGGGTCCGGTCACGGTCGCGATCAGCGCCCTGGGAGCCGCGGTCGGCTTCTCCGTGCTGATCTCCGGCCCCAAACCGAACCGGCCGATGTACGCGGCGCTGACCGCGGCGGGGGTGGGTACGGTCATGTACTTCGTGCTCTCACCGGTGCTGGACGCACCCGACCTGGCGACCATCGCGGGGCTGGCCCTGACGACGGTGGTCGTGTGCGTGGCGATCGGCTACGGCGTCGGCGGCGTACTGCACCGGCGCAACGCGATCGCGACGGCGGTGTGGACGGGCCTGTTCACCGGCGGCGTGATCTTCGTGGACCGCATGCTCCAGTCGTTCGCCTCCTACAGCAGCTCGGTGCAGGGCCGCCCCATCTCCACCGTCGGGGCGAGCACCCCCAACTACGAGGGCACCTTCTGGGAACTGTCACTGGACTCGGCCGGCCACCTGGCGCTGCCGACCATGGCGCTGATCCTGGTCTCGCTGGCCACCTACACCCGGTACAGCCGCGCCAGCATGCTGGAGGTGATGAACCAGGACTACGTGCGCACGGCGCGCGCCAAGGGGCTGCCCGAACGCACGGTCATGACCCGGCACGCCTTCCGTAACGGGCTCATCCCCATCACCACCCTGGCCGCCTACGACTTCGGCACCGTGATCGGCGGCGCCGTGGTCACCGAGACGGTCTTCGGCTGGCGGGCCATGGGCCACCTGCTGATCACCGGGCTGAACGAGGCGGACCCGACCCCGGTGATGGCGTTCTTCGTGGTCGCGAGCGGCGCGATCGTCATCTTCAACATGATCGCCGACATCACCTACGCCTACCTCGACCCGCGGATCCGGCTGTCGTGACGGAGGGAGAATCACCATGAGCTCAAACGAGAACACTCCGTCCGGGGCGACCGGCCCCGAACACGAGAACGATCCGAACCGGATCGGGACCGCTGATCCCGCGGCCTCCGACGCGGCCCAGGGCATGAACATCGCCGCCCGCACCCAGTGGCAGCTGGTCCGGGCCCGCTTCTTCCGACACCGGGCCGCCCTGGTCGGCATGTTCCTGCTGATCAGCGTCATCCTGCTGGCCTTCACCTCGATCGGCTACGGCCCCGTCCCGGGCTGGTGGGACAAGTCGCCCACCGCGACCGGGCCGCTCAGCGACGGCGGCAACCCCACCCTCAGCCTGGTCCCGCAGTTCCTCGGCGGCTCCGGCCTGGCCCTGGGCGAACACCCCTTCGGCCAGGACAACGTCGGCAAGGACTACTTCGCGCTGACCATGCAGGGCACCCAGGTGTCCCTGATCATCGCCTTCGTGGTGGGGATCGTGGCCACCGTCGTGGGTACGGTGCTCGGCGCCTGCGCGGGGTACTTCCGCGGCTGGACCGAGAGCGTCCTGATGCGGGTCACCGACGTCCTCATCGCGATCCCGCTGCTGGCCATCGCCGCGGCGGCGGCCAAGATCGCCGGTCAGGCGGGCATCCTCTACCTCGGGATAGTCCTGGGCCTGGTCACCTGGACCCAGACGGCCCGCCTGGTGCGCAGCTCCGTGCTCTCGCTGCGCGAGAAGGAGTTCGTCGAGGCCGCCAGATCCGTGGGCACCTCCTCGGCCCGCATCATCTTCAAGCACATCCTGCCGAACACGGTGGGGGTGATCATCGTCAGCGTCACCCTGGCCATCGCGGCGGCGGTGCTGCTGGAGTCCGCGCTGTCCTTCCTGGGGATGGGGGTGCAACCGCCCGACACCTCGCTGGGACGGCTCATCACCGACTACCGGAGCGCGATGAGCACCCGGCCCTGGCTCTTCTACTGGCCCGGGCTGTTCATCATCCTGATCGCGCTCTCGGTGAACTTCATCGGCGACGGCCTGCGTGACGCCTTCGACCCACGACAGAACAGGGTGCGTGACTGATGACGCAATCCCCCAACATCCCACCGCCCTCGGCCGCGGCGCCGGGGCAGGGCCTCGACGGCGCCGCCGCGGTCACCGCAGCCACCGGCGAGGTGCACACCGCCAGGACCCTCGAGGACACCAAGGGCCCCACCGAGAAGGAGATCCTGCGCGTCGAGAACCTGACCGTGGAGTTCCCCACCGACGACGGTGTGGTCAGGGCCGTGCGCGACGTCTCCTACTCCCTGCGCGAGCGCGAGGTGCTCAGCATCGTCGGGGAGTCGGGTTCGGGCAAGTCGGTCTCGTCCATGGCGCTGCTGGGGCTGCTCCCGCGCAGCGCCCGGGTGAGCGGCAAGGTCCTCTACCGGGGCCAGGACCTGCTGGCCATGCGCCAGAAGGACCTGCGGTCCCTGCGCGGACGCAAGATCTCGATGATCTTCCAGGACCCGATGACCGCCCTGAACCCGGTGCACACCGTCGGGGACCAGTTGGCCGAGGCGGTGCTGGCGCACGAGCTGGTCCCGCCCAAGCACGCACTCGAACGCGCCCGGGAGATGCTCGACCTGGTGGGTATCCCCCAGGCGGGGCAGCGGCTGCGCAGCTATCCGCACGAGTTCTCCGGCGGTATGCGCCAGCGGGTCATGATCGCGATGGCGATCATCAACAACCCCGACGTGATCATCGCCGACGAACCCACCACGGCGCTGGACGTCACCGTGCAGGCACAGATCCTGGAAAAGCTGTTGGAGGTCAAGGACGCGGTCAACTCCGCGATCCTGCTGATCACCCACGACCTGGGCGTGGTCGCGGGGCTGGCCCACCGGGTCCTGGTGATGTACGCGGGCCGGCCGGTGGAGATCGGCGCGACCGACGACGTGTTCTACCGGACCCGGATGCCCTACACCGCCGGGCTGCTCGGGTCGATCCCGTCGATGACCTCCGCGCACGGGGAGCGGCTGCGCCCCATCAAGGGGACCCCGCCCTCGCTGATCAACCTGCCCGAGGGGTGTCCGTTCTCGCCGCGGTGTCCGCTGGCCGACGACACCTGCCGCTCCGCCGAGCCGCCGCTGGCCCCGGCCAACGGCGCGTCCCACGGCGCGGAAGGAACAGAGGTCGTCGAGACCGCGGACGGTGTGCGGATCGGCGAGCACCTGGCCGCTTGTCACCACTGGGAGCGGTTGGCCGCGGCCGAGGACCCCACGGCGTTCTTCCGGAACGGAGGGATCACCCCATGACGACGCCACAGCAAGAGCTGGACCGGCAGACCGACCCCGCGGCCCCGCTGTTGGAGGTCGAGGATCTGGAGGTGCGGTTCCCCGTGCACGGCGCCGGTTTCCTGCGCCGGGTGGTGGGGCACGTGCACGCCGTCAGCGGGGTGTCCCTGCGGCTGTCGGAGCGGGAGACCCTGGGCGTGGTCGGGGAGTCGGGCTGCGGAAAGTCCACCACCGGCCGGGCCATCCTGCAGCTGGTCAAGCCCACCGCGGGTTCGGTGCGTTTCCAGGGCCAGGAACTCACCAAGGCGTCCTCGTCGGCGATGCAGAAGGTGCGGCGGGAGGCGGGCATGGTCTTCCAGGACCCGTACGCCTCGCTCAACCCCAAGCTCCCGGTGAACGACATCATCGCCGAGCCCCTCAAGGTCCACAAGCGCTGGCGCGACGGCGGCCCGGAGCGGGTGGCAGAGCTGTTGCGGCTGGTGGGGCTGAGCCCCGAGCACGGCAACCGGTACCCGCACGAGTTCTCCGGCGGGCAGCGCCAGCGGGTGGGTATCGCCCGGGCGCTGGCGCTGGAGCCGCGCATGCTGGTGCTGGACGAGCCGGTCTCGGCGCTGGACGTGTCGGTCCAGGCGGGGGTGGTCAACCTCCTGGCGGAGCTCCAGGAGCGGTTGGGGCTGTCCTACGTCTTCATCGCGCACGACCTGTCGGTGGTGCGGCACATCTCCGACCGGGTGGCCGTCATGTACCTGGGCCGGGTGATGGAGACCGGTACCCGGGAGGACGTCTACGAGCGGGCGTCGCACCCCTACACCCAGGCCCTGCTGTCGGCCGCGCCGTGGGCGGACCCGCGTCAGGAGCGGTCGCGTGAGCGCATCGTCCTGACCGGTGACGTCCCGAGCCCGGTCAACCCGCCCAGCGGCTGCCGGTTCCGGACGCGGTGCTGGAAGGCGCAGGACCTGTGCGCGCAGGAGGCCCCGCAGCTCGTCGACCGCGGCGCCGGGCATCCGGTGGCCTGCCACTTCCCCGGGTAGGTCCGCCCGGCCCCGGAGACGAAGGAGGGCGGGTGCGCGGGGCTCTCCCCCGCGTACCCGCCCTTCGTCCTGCCGTCCGACCGGCCCCGCTGGTCCCGGCCTACCAGCCGAGGACGGTCCGGGCGGCGGCCAGCTCCGCGTCCAGCTGTTCCCTGCGTTCCTCGAGTTCGGCGCGGTGCTCCTCCACCATGGCCTCCTGGGCCCGGGTCTCGGCGGCGACGAAGGCGTCCAGGTAGCCGGAGGTGTCCGCGCACTCGGCGCTGAGCACGGCGTCCCCGCCCTCACCCATCACCTCGGATGCGCCGCCGGGGCCCACGGTGTACCCGGACAGGCCCGCGCACTCCTTCCACGCCTCGTTGGCGGCCTCCACTGCGGGGTCCTCCATTCCAGCGGAGTAGGACTCGCCGAGCAGGTCGTCGACCCGGCTGTGCAGTCCGGGAGTGTCCGGCATGGGTTCGCCCTCCGTTGCCGACCAGTAGCCGTCCTCGCCCGGAGGCGGGGAATCCGGGTTGATGCCCAGGTTGGCCTGGTGCTTGCAGCCGCCTTCTGGCGCAGGGTCCCCGGAGGGGATCTCGATCTCGCCGCCGGTGTGGGAGAAGCCCGTGTACGCGTCAGCGGCCGCCTCCTCCTGGGAGGCGTCGGCGACCGTCCAGGGGTTGCCGGTGTCGTCGCCCTCCGGGATCCCGAAGCCGTACTCCTCTGCGAGGTCCGTGCTGGCCACGCCGTAGCGGCGGTAGGAGTGGTGCGGGCCGAAGTGGGTCAGCAGCTCCTCGAGGGAGTCCGTCTCCCAGCTGACCGAGGCCTCGAAACCGAGTTCGTCGAGGCAATCCACCGTCAGGACGTCCTGGGCCCGGCGGATGGTCCACTGCTCGTACTCGTCGAGGTTGTAGTCGTACAGCGGGAGGTGCAGCCGCTCGGTGAGTTCGGGGTCGGTGGGCGCGTAGGGGTCCCCGGGCTCCTCGAAGCCCGCGGCCTCCACCTCCGCCGAACCCTGCTCGGTGTCGGGGTCCGCGGCCGGTTCCTCCGCTTGGGCGGTACAGGCGGTGAGGGCGATGGCCAGGGCCGCCGCGTACACGGCTCTTCGGGATCCGGGCAGGGGTGACGAAGGAAGCGGTAACCGCACTGAGCTCTCCATGGGGGGTGGGGGCGGAGGGGCGAGAACACACTGACTGTGCCGGACGAGCGCGGGTGCCGGCGTTCGTGATCCTAGCCCGGCCGGGCCCGCGATCGCTCCGGCCCCTCGGATCCCGCCCCCTGAAACCCGCGGCCCCACCGGCCCGGGGCGGGCACGTCGGAGCCGTCTTCCCCGTCGTGCCCGCCCCGGGCGTGCTCGTGTGCGTTACCGGATCGGCAGGCCGGTGACGGTGCGGCCGATGATGAGCTTCTGGATCTCGCTGGCGCCCTCGAAGATCGTGAAGATGGTGGCGTCGCGGTGCCAGCGCTCCACGGGGTACTCGCGGGTGTAGCCGTTGCCGCCCAGGATGCGCAGGGCGTTCTGGGTGACGAAGGTGGCGGTCTCGGAGGCGTAGAGCTTGCTCATGGAGCCTTCGGCGTTGTCGAAGTCCTTGCCGTTGCGGGCCATCCAGGCGGCGCGCCAGACCAGCAGGCGGGCGGCGTCGATGCGGGTGGCCATGTCGGCGAGCAGGAAGGCCACGCCTTGGTTGTCGCCGATCGGCTTGCCGAACTGCTCGCGCTGGACCGAGTAGTCGCGGGCGTACTCGTAGGCGGCGCGGGCACAGCCCACGGCCATGACGCCCACGCTCGGGCGGGAGGCCTCGAAGGTCTTCATCGCGGCCTGGCCCTTGGAGCGCTTGCCCTCGCGGGCGCGGGCCAGGCGCTCGTCGAGCTTGTCCTTGCCGCCCAGGAGACAGGAGCCCGGGACGCGCACGTCGTCCAGGACGACCTCGGCGGTGTGCGAGGCGCGGATGCCGTGCTTGAGGAACTTCTGGCCCTGGGACAGGCCGGGGGTGTTCGGCGGGATGATGAAGGACGCCTGGCCCCGGGAGCCGAACTCGGGCTCCACGCTGGCCACCACCACGTGTACGTCGGCGATACCGCCGTTGGTGGCCCAGGTCTTGACGCCGTTGATGACCCACTCGTCCTTGGCCTGGTCGTAGACGGCGCGGGTCTTGATGGCGGAGACGTCGGAACCGGCGCCCGGCTCGGAGGAGCAGAACGCGCCCAGCTTGATGTCGTCGGCGCTGCCGAACATCTGCGGTACCCACTCGAAGAGCTGTTCCTGGGTGCCGTTGGAGGCGACGGAGACGGCGGCCAGGCCGGTGCCGGTGATGGCCAGGGCGATGCCCGGGTCACCCCAGTAGAGCTCCTCGAAGGCGACGGGGATGCCGAGACCGGTGGGCTCCAGCCACTGGTTGGCGAAGAAGTCGAGCGAGTAGAGCCCGATCTTGGCGGCCTCCTGGATGATCGGCCAGGGGGTCTCCTCCCGCTCGTCCCACTCGGCGGCGGCGGGGCGGATGACGTCGGCGGCGAACCCGTGGGCCCAGTCCCGGACGTCGCGAACATCCTCGCTCAGTTCCAGGCTGAAGGCGGGCGCGGTGGCCTCACTCATGCGCTTACATCCTTTGTTGGACCCTCCGGGGGGAGGGAAGATCGACAAGTGTTACCCATGGTAACAGTCGACCTGGTCAGCGACAATCACCCCCCGGAAGGCTCACAGCCACCCGCGTTTGGTGGCCCTCCAGACCAGCTGCAACCGGGTCCGCGCACCCACCAGGTCGGCCAGTCCGCCGACCCTGCGCTGCACGGTCCGCTCGCTGACCCCCAGCTGTTTGGCCATCGAGGCGTCCGTACCACCCGCGAGCATGAGCGACAGCAGCCTGCGCTCGTCCTCGTCCGGCCCCTCCCCCTCTCCGCCGGCGGCCGGATAGGGCACCGCGGAGCGCCAGACCGTCTCGAACACCCACACCAGCGCGTCGAACAGCCCGCTCTCGCGGACGATGATCGCCGAGGGCTCCTCCACCGGATCGGTCACCGTCGGCAGGAACGCCACCCGGTCGTCCACGACGGTGAGCTTCATGGGGATGCCGTCACAGATACGAATCTGCTCGCCCATCCCCCGCCAGGTCTCCAACCGCACCGGCCGTTCCCCGTCCTCCACGAGCGCGCGATCGTAGACCACCCGGTACGGTATGCCCGCCGCCATGGCCTCGGCGGCCACGTGGTTGTCCTCCGAGCTCACCGCCAGCACCGGCCCGGTGACCAGGGAACACACCTCCTTGACTGCCCAGGACTGCACCTCCAGGAAGCGGGCGGCGACCTCCTCCCGGCCGTTGACCACCTCCACCACCGCCTCGGAGTCGTGCAGGACCGCCCGGTTGCGGTACTCCTCCACGATCCGGGCCACCGCGCCCTGGGCCCGCTGCAACCGGGTCTGGTGCCGAAGCAGCAGGGCACCCAGGGACACGTCCGGCGGGACCACCCGCAGCCCCCGACCGGCGTCCCGGCGGACCAGCCCCCGCTCCTCCAGCAGCGCCAGCGCCCCCGCCGCCTCCTCGGAACCGATACCGAGCCGTTCGGCCAGTTCGACCCGGCTCCGGGCGGGCGTACGCAGCAGGGACAGGTACGCCTCCTCCTCGACCGGGCCCAGACCCACCGCTTCCAGCAACGCCACCACGCGCCCTCTCCGTGTGGAACCACCGTGCGCGAACGGATTCCCCGTTTCGCGCACGCGCCCGCGAACTCCCCGGACCGCAGGGATCTACCCGCTCGCCCCGGTTCCCAACGGGCCCGACCGTCACACGGTCCGGCACACCGCCGCCGAGCACACTCCGAACACACAGCGCACGCTCCCGAAAACAGGAAAGGCCCCCGCCCCGGTGAAGGTCAGGGGCGGAGGCGGGGGTTTCCCGGCACCGTGGGAAGCGGTGAGGCTCCCCGGGGACGGCTGGGGGAAACTACGGGGCTGCGGTCAGTTCGGCCTCCAAGCGGTACGGGTTCTCCGCTGCCGGTGAGCTGCGGGCGGTCTCCACCACCAGGTGCCAGATCCCGGGCACCGGATTCGTGTAGGTGCGTGAGAGCGGATCGCAGGGGTCACCGTCGATGTTGGTGTAGCACTGACCCGTCGTGGACTCCCCCAGCGGGCCGAGAGGGCTGAACGCCCTCCAGCGGACACGGCTGTCGTCGGCGACCCCGGACAGGTCCACGGTCATCGCGGCGGTGCCCGCGGGCACGGCCACGAAAACATCCTCGGTCACGGCCCGGCCCAGCGAGCCCTCCGTGGTGACAGCGCCCTCCTCGGCGGTGACCGCGGTCAGCATCACGGCCTGCTCCAGGGCCCGGGTGCGCGGGTTGTCCACCTTCAGGACCGCGTTGTGCACGCCCGCCGCCTCCGGCGAGGCCTTGACGGTCACGATGACCTCCTCGCCCTTGGGCAGGTCCACGTGGCGGGGCGCGGAGAAGGTGCCCTCGTCGTCACCCTCGATCTTCAGGCGGTACACCTGGGTGCCCTCGACGCCGCTCGTGCGGGTCAGGGAGATCTCGTACTCCTCGGTCTCCCCCGCCGCGATACCGCCCTCCCCGGGCAGGCAGCGGATGTACAGGCCGGTCCCGAAACCGGGCTCGGCCAGGAGGTCGGACTGCTCGGTGCAGACCGGGGCCCTGGCGTCGACCGCGTCCACGGACGCGCCCTGGTTCAGCAGGGTCCAGGCGGCCGGTACGTCCATCTGACCGTGTCCCTGTTCGGCCGCGTCCCACCCGGGGTGGAACTCGGCACTGGTACGCAGGGCGGCGCGCAGATCCCCGGGGGGAACGTCCACTCCCTCCTGTCCGGCCTTGGACAGCAGCAGCGCGGCACCGCCCGCGGCCTGCGGGGAGGACATCGACGTGCCGTTGAGCATGCCGTAGCCGGGCGGCAGGTCGTACCCGGCCTCGGGGACGGGGTTGCCGGGCATAAAGGTCGGCAGGGTGCTGACCGCCGCGCCGGGCGCGGTGATCTGCGGCTTGAACCCGCCGTCCTCGCGCGGGCCGCGGGAGGAGAAGCCGAACACGCCGTGGTCGTAGTCGACCTCGGCTCCGTAGTTGGCCAGCCAGGTCTCCCCGGAGACCGCGGCGCCGACGCTGATGACGTCGGTGGCATCCGAGGGAGACCCCTGGGTGCTCAGGCCCGCGCCGGAGTTGCCGGCGGAGATGAACATCTGCACGCCGGTCTCCTCGATGAGCCGGTCGTAGAGCAGCGCACGCGCGCTCTGGCCGTCGTTGAGCGAGGGCGTACCGCCGATGGACATGTTGATCACGTCCACGTCGAACTCGGTGGCCAGGTCGACCATGCCGTCGGTCAGCGCGGCCGAGGAGCAGCCCATGTCGTGGCAGGCGCGGCTGGAGACGACCTCGGCGCCGGGAGCGACGCCGTTCATCGCCCCCTCGAACAGTCCATGACCGGCGGCGATACCCGCCACATGGGTACCGTGGCCATTGGTGTCCAGGCCGATGTGCACCATCCCGTCGAGGGTGTCCATCCCGGTGGCGACGAACCCGTGCGCCTCGTTGATCGGGGTCTCGGGGTCGTCCTCGCCGAAGTACCGGACGTCCCGGTCCCCGGCGAAGTCCCCGATGGGCGTCTCGTCGGTGAGGTCGCGGTCCTGGTTCAGGTCGACCAGGACCGTGCCGTCCTCGGGATCGAAGAGCACGCCCCAGGAGTCGTCGTCGGATCCGGCCACGGCGTAGGTGAAGCGGCCGAACCGCCAGTCGCCCTCGGGGGCGGTCCACTCGGTCCCGCTGTGTTCGAACGTCGGCCCGCTGACGTCGCTCATCAGCACGAAGCTGGGGTCGAAGAGCAGGTCGATGAGGTTGGTGGGGTCGGTGGCGTTGACCCAGTCGACGAGCTTGTCGTCACCGGTGGTCGTCGTCGCCAGCGCCGGGTGGGTGGGGTCGACCCCGGTGTCGAGGACACCGATGCGCACGCCCCGGCCGTCGGCGTCGGAGTGCTGCTCGCGGAAGTCGACGGCGCCGATCTCGCCGCTCGGCATATAGGGGTTGGCGTCGGGGGTGTCCGGGCCCGGAGCGGGCTGGGCGGCCGTGGCGGGGGCCTGCCCCACGGCACTCGCGGCCTGCGCGTCGATCGGCGCGACCTCCGGCAGCGGCAGGAGTTCGTCGACGTCGATGGCGGTGACGGCGTCGACCCGCTCGACCCGCTCGACGTCGTCGAAGGCCACGTTGACTCTGAGGTAGCCGATCTCCTCGTGCTCGGAGGTGATGTCCGCGAAGCCCTCCAGGGCCTGGCGCGCCTCGGCGGTGCTCCCCTCCGAGGTGGCCACGATCAGCGTCACGAAGTCGATGACCGGGGGTTCGACCCCCTCGTCGGGGAGGTCCTCGGGGCCGGGGGCGGAGAAGGTGCGGGCGCCGGAGGCGTTCTGGGCGGCCTCGTCGGCGGTGCGGCCCTCGAAGAGCTCCTGGTACTCGGCCAGCAGAGCGCGGTGGTGGTCGCCGATCTTGTCGGCGGTGTCCGCGGCCGCCGCGGGGGCTCCGGCGACCAGGCCGCCGGTGATCATCAGGGCGGCGGAGGCCGCGGCGGCGCCGCGCACGGCCGCCCTCCGGGAACGGGGG
Organism: Nocardiopsis exhalans; assembly: GCF_024134545.1. Taxonomy (GTDB): domain Bacteria; phylum Actinomycetota; class Actinomycetes; order Streptosporangiales; family Streptosporangiaceae; genus Nocardiopsis; species Nocardiopsis exhalans. Next base: position 2,921,526 of record NZ_CP099837.1, on the reverse strand, counting down.
GACGCGGTACCCGCGGAGCCCTCGGCAGGGGGAAGGGGGGAGGGAAGTCTCAATTCACACCCGATTCGTGTGGCATGGGGGGATTTCGGTAACGCCACGGTGTCAGGGAGTGAGCTCGGGTGACAGGGCCGCCGAGTGACGGGATGGCGCCATGTCGGGAACCCGACACGGGCCCGCGGAGTGCTCCTCTAGCGTGGGCGCATGAGTGAACCACGCGTCGAACTGGTCCGGCCCTGGCGGGGGATGTCGCCGCACGAGCGGCAGGAGGCCCGCAGACGACGACTGCTCGACGCCGGGCTGGAGGTCTTCGGCACCGACGGGTTCCGGGCCGCGACGGTCAGCCGGATCTGCCGGGAGGCCGGGCTGACCAACCGGTACTTCTACGAGCACTTCGCCGACCGCGAGGCCTGCCTGCGCGCGGTCTACGACGGTTTGGTCACCGAGGCGCAGCGGCGGCTGGCCGAGGCGATCCGCTCCCCCGAGGCGGAGCTGGAGGAGCGGGTGAGCGCCGCCGTGGACGCGTATGTGGACTTCTCGCTGGAGGATCCGCGGCGGCCGCGGGTGATCGCGGTGGAGAGCGTGGGGGTCAGCCCTTCGATGGAGGAGCGGCGCCGCGCGGTGCGGCACGGGATCGCGGCCCTGTTCACCGCCGAGTACGAGCGCGACGTGCGGGCGGGTGCGGCGGTGGACCGGCCCTTCGGCAAGCAGGCGCTGGCCCTGGTGGGCGCCGCCAACGAGCTGGTCGTCGACTGGGTACTGGGCGACCGCTCGCGAACGCCGCAGGAGTTGTCGGCGGACATCGCCGGTGTGTTCGTGCCGGTGCTGCGCTCGCGCAGATCTTGACACGCTCATGTGTCAACTCAGATGATGCGGGTCACACCCACCCCCTCATCCGGAGGCGTCCATGGCTTCGCGTTACGGCGACTACCAGCTGGAGATCTACCTCAACGGCCTCGCCGGCGTCGTCCCCTCCCACCCCATGACCTTCGCCGAGCTGGAACGGCGGGCCGCCGATTCCCTGCCGCCGTGGATCTGGTCCTACGTCGCGGGCGGAGCGGGCGACGAGCACACCCAGAACGCCAACGCCACCGCCTTCCGGCGCTGGGGCCTGTACCCCCGCATGTTCGTGGGCGCCGCCGAACGCGACACCGGCGTCGACCTGTGCGGCGTTCAACTGCCCTCGCCGCTGATGATGGCTCCGGTCGGGGTGGTGGGCCTGTGTTCGCAGGACCGGCACGGCGACCTGGCCACAGCCGAGGCGGCGGCGCGGACCGGCGTGCCGATGATCGCCTCCACCCTGTCCCAGGACCCCATGGAGGAGGTCGCCGCGCGGTTCGGCGACACCCCCGGTTTCTTCCAGCTGTACACACCCACCGACCGCGAGCTCGCGGCCAGCCTGGTCCGGCGCGCCGAGGCGGCCGGATTCAAGGGGATCGTGATCACCCTGGACACCTGGGTCACCGGCTGGCGGCCGCGCGACCTGGCCACCGCGAACTTCCCCCAGCTGCGCGGCCACTGCCTGGCCAACTACACCTGTGACCCCGTCTTCCAGGAACGTGTGGGTAAGGACGCCTCCCCCGAGGCCGTGGTGGCGCACTGGGCCGGGATCTTCGGAAACCCGCTGACGTGGGACGATCTCCCGTGGTTGCGTTCGCTGACGGACCTGCCGCTGATCGTCAAGGGCGTCTGCCACGCCGACGACGCCCGCCGCGCCGCAGACGGGGGCGTGGACGGCATCTACGTGTCCAACCACGGCGGCCGCCAGGCCAACGGCGGGATCCCGGCCCTGGAGTGCCTGCCGGACGTGGCCGCCGCCACCGACCTGCCGATCATCTTCGACTCGGGGGTGCGGTCGGGTTCGGACGCGGTCAAGGCCCTGGCGCTGGGTGCGACGACGGTCGCGATCGGCCGCCCCTACGTCTACGGGCTGGCCCTGGGCGGGGTGGAGGGGCTCGTGCACGTCCTGCGGACGATGCTGGCCGAAGCCGACCTGCTGATGGCGGTGGACGGCTACCCGTCGCTGGCCGACCTCACCCCGGCGGCGCTCAAGGACCTGCGGGCCTGAGCCCCCGCGCAGCCGCCCCCGGATCCGTGAACCGATCCGCGTCCCGGTCTCCGGTGTGTCCTCGGGGCCGGGGCGGCCGGTGGGGCTAGCGTTGGCGGGGTGGAAGTGTTCACCCTGGTGTTCTCCCTGGTCGCGGCGACCGCGGGCATCGTCCTGTGGCGGTTGGAATGGCTGAAGAGCTCGCAACAGGTCTGGCGGGTGCGCCGCCACCTGGTCCCGCCGGTGCCGGTCAGCGACACCGGCCCGGCCCAGCCCGGGCGGGTGGACGTGCGGGTGCACCCCGAGGGCCGCGAAGCCGTGTACAGCGTGGTGTGCACGCTGCGGGGCGCGTCGGTGGCGGGCGGGCGACGGCCCAGAGCCCGTCGGAACCGGTGCACCCCGGACTCCGAACCGCTGCACCTGGCGCTCGTCCTGCCCCAGCCCGATCCGGCCGACCTGTGGGTGGAGGTCACCTGGGTGACGTTCCGGCCGAGCCTGCACCACGGCGAGCGGATCAACGTGCACACCGGCGAGTTCCTGCGCTGGCGCTGGTCCTGGTGGTCGCTGCGGTTGGGTCGGCGGCCGGGTGAGGGGTGGAGCAGCGTCCGCCCGTATCGGACCAGGGGCCGCTGGATCCACCACTCGGCGCGGCCGATGGCGCTGATCCCCGACCGGACCTGACGGAGCTCGGGCCGAACCCGGTTCGGACATGACGTAGGGCCGGCGCGCGGGCGCCGGCCCTCAGCGTCATCGAGGTGCGGAAGACCTTCGGGTCACTGCCGTTCGCGGGTCAGTCCCCGCTCTGGTTCTCCAGACTGTGCTTCTCCAGGAACGTGTACACGTCGTGCTCGTCCACGCCGGGGAAGGTCCCGGAGGGCAGGGCGGAGAGCACGTGGGAGTGGGCGCGGGCCGAGGGCCACACGTTCCCCTCCCAGCGGGAGGCCAACTCGGCGGGCGGGCGCACACAGCACTCGCCGTTGGGGCAGTTGGACTTGGTGCGGTTGGTGGTCTCCCGGCCGCGGAACCAGCGGGACTCCTTGTAGGGCACGCCCAGGGTGATCGCGAAGTTGCGCTCCCGGCTGGGGTCCACGTGGGCCACGCACCAGTGGGTGCCGTTGGGCTTGTCCGTGTACTGGTAGTAGATCGAGTACCGGTCCGGCGACTGGAAGACCTGACGGCCCGACCACTGGCGACACATCCGCTGGCCCTCGATCGCGCCGGTGTCGTCGGTGGGGAAGACCAGCCCGTCGTTCTCGTAGGCCTTGTAGATGATGCCGGTCTCGTCGTTGCGGATGAAGTGGCAGACCAGGTCCAGGTGGCGGTGGGCCAGGTTGGTGAACCGGTGCGCGGCCATCTCGTAGGAGACGGAGTAGACGTCGCGCAGGTCCTCCACGGACAGGTCGCGGGCCTTCTTGGCCTCCTGGAGGTAGGTGACCGCGGTGCTCTCGGGGATGAGGACGGCCGCCGCGAAGTAGTTGGCCTCCACCCGCTGGCGCAGGAAGTCGCCGAAGTCCTTGGGCTGGTCGTGGCCGAGGATCACGTGGCCCAGGGTCTGGAGCAGGATCGTGCGCGGGCTGTGCATGCCCAGCGTGGTCTCGCGCTTGAGGTAGATGCGCCGGTTGACGTGGTCGGTCAGGGAGCGCACCGAGCGGGGCAGGTCCTGCACGTATTTCAGAGAGAACCCGTGGTGGGTGGCGATCGCGAGGATCTGCCCCTGGGAGAGGGGACCCGCGGTGTAGTTGACCGCTTCCAGGGTCTCGGTGGCCGCGGACTCGATGTTCTCGAAGTAGTTGCCGCGCTCGCGCATCTGGCGGCGCAGGTCGGCGTTGGCCCGCCGGGCCTCCTCCGGGGTGGCGGTCGGCTTGGCGTGGCGCCGCTTGAGCTCGTCGTACAGGCCCACGATGTGTTCGAGGACGTCGTTGGGCACCCGCTTGCCCACCTTCAGGTGCGGGAGGTTGAGGCCTTGGTAGAGGGAGTCGCGCTGGGCCTCCTCCACCGAGATCTCCAGCTGCGCGCGGCGGCTCGGCGGCTGTTTCGACAGAAGTTCCTCGATGGAGACCCCGAGGGCGGAAGCCAAGGACGTGAGCAAGGAGAGCTTGGGCTCACGTTTTCCGTTCTCCAGCAGGGAGAGCTGCGAGGGCGCCCTCCCCACGCGTTCGCCCAGGTCAGACAGGGTCATCCCGCGCGCCTTGCGGAGATGACGGAGCCGCTGACCAAAGGTGACGAGATCCAGGTCACCTGTCAAAGACGGTATTTCTTCAGCACCAAAGTACGCCATGCGTTCATCTTACGGAAAGAAACGACGATCTTCACCAGATTTTGAGTGGAAAACCCTTGGATCTTGCCTAAGAATCATAGTTACCGGCGGGGAACTTACCGCTCAGGGCTCACCCCCTGGCCCTGGAAGGCCTCCCTCGACCGGTGTGAACACCTTGGGGACTACACGTAAGGCGGGAACGAACATGAGCACCAGCGCTCGACGTCAAGAAGCCAGCGCCGCACTCCAGCGCGACTGGGAGACCAACCCCCGGTGGGCCGGTATCGAGCGGACCTACTCCGCTGACGACGTCGTCAAGCTGCGCGGTTCGGTCACCGAGGAGCACACTCTGGCCCGCCGCGGCGCCGAGCGCCTGTGGGACCTGCTCCACACCGAGGACTACGTCAACAGCCTCGGTGCCCTGACCGGTAACCAGGCGGTGCAGCAGATCCGCGCCGGCCTCAAGGCCATCTACCTCTCCGGGTGGCAGGTCGCGGCCGACGCCAACCTCTCCGGCAGCACCTACCCGGACCAGAGCCTCTACCCGGCCAACTCGGTCCCGGCCGTCGTCCGCCGGATCAACAACGCGCTCCTGCGCGCCGACCAGATCACCTGGTCCGAGGGTGACGACAGCGCCCCCGAGTGGCTGGCCCCGATCGTGGCCGACGCCGAGGCCGGCTTCGGTGGCGTCCTGAACGCCTACGAGCTGATGAAGGGCATGATCGCCTCGGGCGCCGCGGGCGTCCACTGGGAGGACCAGCTCGCCTCCGAGAAGAAGTGCGGTCACCTGGGCGGCAAGGTCCTCATCCCGACCAGCCAGCACGTCAAGACCCTGAACGCCGCCCGCCTCGCCGCGGACGTCGCCGGTGTCCCCTCCCTGGTCATCGCGCGGACCGACGCTCAGGCCGCGACCCTGATCACCAGCGACATCGACGAGCGCGACCAGGCCTTCACCACCGGTGAGCGCACCGCCGAGGGCTTCTACCGCTTCCGCAACGGCGTCGAGGCCTGCGTGGCCCGCGGCCTGGCCTACGCCCCGCACTCCGACCTGCTCTGGATGGAGACCGCGACGCCGGACCTCGAGGTCGCCCGCGACTTCGCCGAGCGCATCAAGGCCGAGTACCCGGACCAGATGCTGGCCTACAACTGCTCGCCCTCCTTCAACTGGAAGCGTCACCTCGACGACGCCACCATCGCGAAGTTCCAGCGCGAGCTGGGCCACATGGGCTACAAGTTCCAGTTCATCACCCTGGCCGGCTTCCACTCGCTCAACCACTCGATGTTCAACCTGGCCAAGGGCTACGCCGAGAACGGCATGACGTCCTACGTCGAGCTCCAGGAGGCCGAGTTCGCGTCTGAGGCCGACGGCTACACCGCCACCCGCCACCAGCGCGAGGTCGGCACCGGCTACTTCGACGCGATCAGCACGACCATCGCTCCCGAGGCCAGCACCACTGCCCTCACCGGCTCCACCGAAGAAGACCAGTTCTCAGCGGCTCACTGACCCTGGTCTTCGTTCCCACAGAGGTCGTCCCACCCCGCTTTCGTGGCTGGGGCGGGGCGGGACGACCTCTCCCCCCTAGCCGTCGGCCATGCGCGGTCCGTGTCACACGCGCATGGCCGACGGCTTCTCCGCGTCCTCTCGGTGCTTTCTCCACTCAAGAGACAGGGCCCGCGCACGATTTGCCCCGTGCGCGGGCTTTTGTATTCGCGTCGCATTACATGGATTAATACACAGACTCCACACTGCCTTAACACGCCGATCGCACGTTGATAAAGGCCTTCCGAGCAACCAGGCGAGCAAGGGTTCCCAGATCACAGGGGTTAAACAGGGTTTACTGGCCGGATTCGGCCAGACACGGACACCCGACCCCCTGTTCACATCAGCAAAACACCAATATGGTGTTTCATGCATGGGTCACAGAACAATAACGCCCGGCTCGCTCCGTCCTTTACCGGACGGGTGCAGCGAGACGGCCTACAGGCGTCCCGTCGGGCGGACCCGTAGCCAACATCCCCGATCACATGGAGTCACTGTGAAGCTCGAGGACATCAGCAAGGAAGCGCTCTCCACCACCCGTCGCGTCCTCGCCGGAGGAGCGATCGCCGCGGTCGCCGTGTTCGGTGTCGCCGCCTGTGAGGACACGGGCGTCGACCCGGGCGTCGAGGACCCGGCCGAGCCGGGCATCGACGACGGCCTCGACGACGGCCTCGACGACGGCATGGACGAAGAGGGCGACGAGTAAACGGGTAACCCGTAGGCCCCGCGGCCGGGGCGGTGGTCGCGTACCACCGCCCCGGCCGTCATCTTTTCGTGAGCGGTTGCACGTAGATTCGACGGGTGACCGACAGAATCCAGCAGAACCCGCGCGAGTCGGACCCCTCCCCCGCCGAAGGCCCCGTCAAAGGCACAGCGGAGGGCACGCGCGCGAAGACCACCACCGTCCCGAACCTTCTCCCCGGCCGCACCCTGCTGCGCTGGGAGATCCTGTGCGTGCTCGCCCTCTCCCTGGGCGCCGCCGCGGTGTCGGCGACCATCTCCTTCCTCGGCGTGCTCACCGCGCCCGAGTCCATGGCCGATCAGACCGCCAGCCTCATCCGGTCCCGCGCGGAGGACCGCCCCTGGCTCGACCTGTCCTTCCAGCTGTACGCGGTGGTCTTCGCGCTCGCCCCGGTCGCGCTGGTGGTCTACCTGCTGCACCGGAGCGGGGAGTCCGCGCGCACCATCGGGTTCGACGCGAAGCGGCCCGGTTTCGACGCCTGGACGGGAGCGGGCCTGGCCGCGTTGATCGGCGCGGGCGGGCTGGTCGTGTACGTGGTCTCCTGGCAGCTGGGCCTGACCCGCACCATCGTGCCGAGCACGCTGGACGGCAACTGGTGGGACACTCCGGTCCTGGTGCTGCAGGCGCTGAAGAACGGTCTCCTGGAGGAGGTGATCGTGGTCGGCTACCTGCTGCACCGGTTGGGGCAGCTGGGGTGGTCGCCGTGGAAGGCGGTGCTGGCCAGTTCGGTGCTGCGCGCCTTCTACCACCTGTACCAGGGCGTGGGGATGTTCTTCGGCAACCTGGTCATGGGAGTGGTGTTCGGCTGGTTCTACATGCGCTACGGCCGGGTGATGCCGCTGGTGGTGGCGCACACGGTGATCGACATCGTGGCGTTCGTGGGCGCGGTGTACCTCATCGGCCGGGTCGACTGGCTGCCCGTCTGAGGCGTCCGGGACGGGTGCCGACCGAGTGCCCCGCCGCCCCGAGGCTTCTGAGGCGCTGGGGCGTTCAGGCGCGGCTGGCGGCCTTCGCGGCGATGGCGTCCTCCAGATAGCGGGGACGGCCGAGCAGGAGCCCCACGACGAGGTTGAGGAGCACCAGCCCCATCACCATGGCCATCGGGGCGTGCCAGCCGTCGCTGAGCTCGTGCAGGAGCCCGAACAGGAACGGTCCGGCCCCGCCGAGCAGGTAGCCCAGGCTCTGGCTGGAGGCGGACATCGCCGCGGTGCCCTCGGCGGTGCGGGTGCGCACCGCGAAGATGGTGAGCGCCATGACGAAGCTGCCCAGGCCGATACCGACGAAGGTGGTCCACAGCCAGGTGCCGTCGAGCGGGGCGATCCACAGGCCGGTGAAGCCGACCAGGTAGGCGGCGACGAAGAGCAGGACGAAGGGCCGCTGGTCGCGCACGCGGACGATGAGCGAGGGCAGGATCAGCGACATCGGGATGCCCAGGGCGGTGAGGTAGGCCAGCATCACCCCGGCGGACTGGGCGTCCAGGCCCTGGTCGCGCAGCATCTGCGCGAACCAGCCGAACATGATGTAGGCGATGGAGGACTGGGTGCCGAAATACAGGACGCCCTGCCAGCCGATCCCGGTGCCCAGCACCTGGCGCACGCTCAGCGCCTCGCGGACGTCGCCGGGAGCGGGTTCGTGGCGCAGGGCCAACAGCCACGGCAGGGCGGCGACCAGACCGAAGAGGGCATAGGAGCCCAGGGCGATCCGCCACTCGCCGGTGGCCTGCTCCAGCGGCACGGTGGCGGCGGCCGCGATCGCGGTCCCCACGGCCAGCCCGGTGGTATAGACCGTGGTCATCAGACCCACGCGGTGGGGGAAGTGCTGCTTCACCAGAGCCGGGAGGATGACATTACCGATCGCGCCACCGGAGAGTGCCACGACGCTCAGAGCAAGGAACAGCCACGGCTCGGAGGCCAGGGCGCGGGCGATCAGGCCGACGGTGAGGGCGGTCAGCGCGTAGACGAGCAGGTGGTGTGAGCCCAGTCGGCGGCTGAGCATGGGGGTGAGCCCGCCGAAGACCGCGAAGCACAGGACCGGCAGGGTGGTGAGCATTCCGGCACCCACCGCGGTCATGCCCAACCCCTGGGTGACCTCGCCCAGAACCGGCCCCACGCTGGTGATCGCGGTGCGCAGGTTCAGCGCCGCCAGGGCGATGGCCACAGCGATGAGGACAAGGGCCCCGCGCGAAGGGACCGCGGCCCGTACGGGCCCGGTCAGGGAGGGGTTCTGCGGGGTTTTCTGTCGCGTGGGGGTTGCGCTCATAGGACTTGACTCACATATTCGTAGGATGACCCTATGTACTTCATGAGGATAACGCATTGCCGTTCAGGGCCTATTCCGGTCCGCAACTGGTCTAAGCTCCGGCCTTAACCGTTCCGTACCTGTGCGCTGGCCCTGTCATCCGGCGACCCGCCCCTAGGAGGTATACGCGTGCCCCTCGCCTCGACACGCCGGACCGGTCTCGTCGACCAGGTCATCAGTCAGTTAAGAGCCCAGATCGACTCGGGCGAGTGGGGCGTGGGCGACCGCATCCCCACCGAGTCGGAGCTCTCCGACCAGCTCGAGGTCGGCCGTAACACCGTCCGCGAGGCCGTTCGAGCCCTGGCCCACGCGGGCCTGCTGGAGATCCGTCAGGGGGCGGGCACCTTCGTCCGCGCCTCCAGCGAACTCGGCGGGGCCCTGCGCCGCCGCCTGGAGCGCTCCCGCCTGCGGGAGAACCTCGAGGTCCGCCGCGCCCTGGAGGTCGAGGCCGCGCGCCTGGCCGCGCTGCGCCACAGCGAGGAGGACATGGCCGACATCGACCGCGCCATGGCCCTGCGCGAGGAGGCCTGGCGGACCAAGGACATGGGCGCGTTCGTGGAGGCCGACTTCACGTTCCACCGCTCGGTGGTCAACGCCACCCACAACACGCTGCTCATCGACCTCTACGACGACATCGCCCAGGTCGTCTACGCCAGCATCGCGCACACCGCGTACGAGCAGAGCGACGAGGCCTCCGAGCAGCCCTCCTCCGCCACCGACGGGATCGACCACAGCGGTCTGACCGAGGCCATCCGGGAGGCGGACCCGGTTCTCGCCGCCCGTGAGGCCACCTGCTACATCGACGAGCTGCTCTCCCTCACCGAGGAGTGAGCACCCGCGACGGGCGCCCTCGGTGATCTCCTGACACCGTGTTCGCCTGAAACACACGGACGGGCCCGGAACCATCCCCTGGTTCCGGGCCCGTCCGCTTTCACCTTCGTGTCGAGGCGGATCAGTCGCCGCCGTAGACGTCGCCCACGGCGGAGCGCGGACCCAGTCTCGGGCGGGGGTGCCCCTCCGCCGTGCGGCCCTCGCGGCGGGCGTTCAGCGAGCGCGGCCGCCCGCACCGCCCGGCCTGGTCGGCGCCGCCGTCCCAGCCGGTCACCCTGGACGGGTCCAGGCCCAGCAGGTCCAAGGTGCTCTCCCCGGCGCAGACCGCGTCGATGATCTCCCGCTCGCGGGTGACGTTGTCCATGGTCTCGGCGATGATCGCGCTCACCTGACCCCGGGGCAGGCAGACCACGCCGTCGTCGTCGGCCACGATCCAGTCGCCCCGGCGCACCGGCAGCGGGGCGGGACCGCTCGCGTCCATGTTGATCTGCTGGCCCACGGAGCCGCCCGCGTCGTGCCCGGCCTCGCGGACAGCCACCCCGGCACCGAAGACCGGGAGCTCGCAGTGGGCGATGGCGGCGATGTCGCGCACGCAGCCGTCCAGGATGATCCCGGCCACGCCCTTGGTGCGCGCCGCCACCGCGAGGATCTCGTCCACATAGCCGTACTCGGGCTCGCCGGAGACGTCCACCACCAGGGCGGACCCCGGAGGGGCCTGGGCCACGGCGACGTGCAGCGCCAGGTTGTCCCCCGGCGAGCAGCGGACCGGGAAGGCGGTCGCGGCGAACGCGGCCCCCGGCCAGACAGAGAAGAGGTGAGTCCCGAACGGACGCCCTCCGCAGCGGGCCAGTGCCACCGTTCCCACAGCCGTCAACGTCTTCGCAAGCGCCACGTCAGCCTCCATTACACCCGCGCCCGGTGCGGCCGGCTGGAACCGACCCCCTCCATACTCGCCGGTAACTTAAGCGTGACGCAAGCCATATCAGCCCGAAACACGTAAAAACTGCTACCGATGGTTACACGGGAACTGGAAACAGACTCAGCCGACCGCCGCCACCACGTCAAGGGCGGCTCGGGCAGCGGCGACGTCGTGCACGCGAAAGACCCGGGCCCCTTCACGGGCGGAGACGGCCAGGGCCGCCAGAGTCCCGTCACCGCGCTCGGTGACCCCGGCCTGGAGGGTCTCCCCCACGAAGTCCTTGTTGGAGACCGCCACCAGCACCGGCCAGCCGGTGGCCGACAGCTCGCCGAGGCGACGCGTGAGTTCGAGTGAGTGGTAGGTGTTCTTGCCGAAGTCGTGGGTGGGGTCGATCATCACCCCGTCCGGGCGCACCCCCACCGACACCGCGCGTTCGGCCAGGGCGCACACACCGGACACGACATCGGCCACCACGTCGTCGTAGCGGAGGCGGTGGGGGTCGGTGCGCGGGGCCAGTCCCCCGCTGTGGCTGCACACCAGCCCGGTGCCGTACTCCGCGGCCACCCGGGCCAGGTCCGGGTCGGCACCCGCCCAGGTGTCGTTGATCATGTCCGCCCCGGCCTCGGCGACGGCGCGGCCCACCTCGGCCCGCCAGGTGTCCACCGAGATCACCACCCCGGGGTGGCGGTCGCGCAGCTCGCGCACGAACGGCACCGTGCGGCGGATCTCCTCGGCCTCGTCCACGTGGGCGCCGTAACCGGCCTTGACCCCGCCGACGTCGATGATGTCCACCCCCGCCGCCACGGCGTGGTCGGCCGAGGCCAGCGCGGCCTCCAGGGCGTAGGTGGCACCCCGGTCGTAGAAGGAGTCCGGGGTCCGGTTGATCACCCCCATCACCGCGTAGCGGCGGCCCGCGAACGTCTGCCCGCGCAGCCTCAGTGTTCCCGCCGCGGGTTGTGTGCCCGCCAGGGGCCGTGTTCCTGCCTCGTCCGGCACAGCCGGTTCCGTCACCATGGCTCCATCCTGGGGCATGAGGACGAGCCCGGGACATGCGGGCGGGCGGTAGCCCGGCCCCATGCCCCGGGTGCGTACGGACAGCTCAGGTAGGCACCTCTCAGGCGGGCACCCAACCGACGGAGCGTTCACCGCCCCGGCGCTCCTTGCGCACCTGGAGGTGGTCCCACGTCTCCACGTGGGCCACCCCCGCCGTCCCCCGGATCCGCTCCAGGGCCTCCACCAGCTGGCAGCGGTCCGGAGCGGTCAGGGTGCCGATCACGTCGTAACGACCGAAACCGCTGGCCAGGAACGAGATCCGGCCCATGTTGGCCATGGCGGTCCCCAGCGCGTCGGCGTCGCCGCGACAGCGCAGGCCGAAGCCCAGCTGCTCGTTGGCGCCCACCGCCGAGGGCTCCACCAGCGCGGTCACGTGGACCACGCCCGAGTTGAGCAGCCGCACCACCCGGGAGCGGGCCGCGGCCTGTGAGAGCCCCACCTGGCGGGCCAGGTCGGCGTACGAGGCGCGTCCGTCCTTGAGCAGTTTGCGCACCAGACGCCAGTCCAGCGCGTCCAACTCGATGTCGCGTAGTTCACGCACACTGCTGTGGGCGTCCTTGTACACGGCGTTGGCCCGGAAGACCTCCGCTCCGTCCACGCCCGGCAGCGAGCGCAGTTCGGCGAGCTCCTTGGTGAGAGCCGCGTCGTCGGCCACCCGGACCTGCGCGATGGCCGGGAACCTCCCGGCCGACTGCGCCGCGAAGGTCACGGCCTCGCGTTCCCCCAGCGCCTCCAGCAGCGGACCGACCGGGCCGCTGACCCGGAACGACACGTGGCCGAGGACCTCCATGCCCACCACACCGGCGTGCAATACCCCGACGATTCTGATCGCCCCCGACTGCACGAGCTGGCGCACTCTGGCGCGTACCGCAGTCCGGGACAGGCCCACTCCGTCGGCCAGGGCCTGGAACGTCGCTCTGCCGTCCCCCTGCAACGCCCGCATGAGCGCGGCGTCAACCGCATCGAGCACGATGGTTGCCTTTCGTTCCCATGACGCCGCCCTTACCCCCGGACGACGCCCCCTCCTCCGGGCAGATCATCGCAGTTGTGGCGCCTCTTCACTACCGATCGCGAAAGAAATCGGTTGATTCACCCCTTTGACCGGCCCGAGAGCGTCGTTCAATGCCCCAAGCGGACCTTCTCGACCACATAACAGACTTGTATAGAACACCCCTGATGAGGTGGCCACCGTGCACACAACCCCCGCAAAGCGCCACACTGATCTCACGGACCCGTGCGACGCCCCCCGGGGGCACCCCCGGCGCACCGTGAGGGGGCGGCTCCACGCCCCACCGGTGCCGACGCGGGCACCGGGAGATCCGGAACCCTGGGAACCAACGGGTCGTTCCCGTACGTGTACCTGGGAAAGGGCATAACAACAGGAGAAGTGACCGCCACCCGGCGACCGTGGCGAGTGCACAGGAGTACCAGAACGGGGCGGTCGTGATCGCCCCGCGGCTTGAGAGGAATCGCTGGTGGCAGCGGAGGACGAGCGGCCGGAGAAGGCGCCCGCGCGCCCGGGCACGGGAGGGGCGCTGCTGTGGACCGCCGCGTCGCTTCCCCTTCCCGGTGCGGCGCACCTGCGTATGGGGCGCAGGGGTGCCGGGATCGTCATCCTCGGCGCCTACTTGCTGGGTATCGCGGCTCTGGCCCTCTGGCTGGTCCGGCTCGGCGCGCACGAGGCGGGCGCCGCGACGGTACTGGCCGGGATGGCCGTGCAGGACCGCTGGCTGCTCGGCGCGATGGGCGCCGTGTTCGTGATCGCGGTGCTGTGGCTGACCGTGATCGTGCACTCGTGGACGATCACCCGGCCCGAGGGCGCGAAGTTCGGCCAGCGGCTCCTGGGCGGCGTCGTGGTCCTGCTCCTGTGCGCGACCGTGGGCGCTCCGGCGGCCTGGGCCCTGCACGGCGGGTACACGGCCTACGAGACGCTGGGCTCGGTCTTCGACGCCCCCGAGCGCGACGACCTGCCGCCGCACGACGCCGCCGACCCCTGGAACGGCGCGGACCGGGTCAACGTGATGCTGATCGGCTCGGACGCGGCGGACGAGCGGTACGGGGTGCGCACCGACACCATGATGGTGGCCAGCCTGGACACCGAGACCGGTGACGCGGTGCTGGTGGGCCTGCCCCGCAACCTGGAGAACATCCAGTTCCCCGAGGACAGCGAGCTCGCCGAGCGCTACCCGGAGCCGTACGGCTTCAACCTGCTGCTCAACGACCTCTACCAGGCGGTCGCCGACGACCCCGACGAGCTGGCGCTCAACCCGCTCTCCTCCGACCCGGCCGCCGACACCCTCAAGAAGGTGGTCGGATACAACATCGGCCTGGACGTCGAGTACTACGCGATGGTCGACATGATGGGCTTCCGCGACCTGATCGACGCCGTGGGCGGCGTGCGGGTGCGCATCGAGGAGCCCATCCCGTACGGGGTGCACGGCGGGGTGCTGGAGCCCGGATACCAGCTCCTGGACGGCCACGAGGCGCTCTGGTACGGCCGTTCCCGGATCGGCTCGGACGACTACGGACGGATGGGTCGCCAGGGCTGCCTGGTCAAGTACGTGGCGGAGCAGGTCGACCCGACCACCGTGCTGACCAGCTACCGGCAGTTGGCCGGGGCCACCAAGCGGACGCTGAGCACCGACATCCCGCAGACGAAGGTGCCCGCCTTCATCGAGCTGGCCGACCTGCTGACCGACAACGGCGACATGAGCGCGCTCCAGCTGTCCCCGCCGCAGGTGTCCACCGGCAACCCGGACTGGGACGAGATCAAGGAACTGGTCCGGGAGGCGATCGGCGCCAGCGAGGAGCAGGGCGACGACCTGCCCTCGGAGCCCTCCCCCTCGGCTTCCGGCGACGGCGCCGAGGAGGGCGTCGAGGGTCCCGAGGAGACCGAGGACCCGACCCTCGAGGAATGGCAGGAGTGGGAGGAGGACGAGCGGACCGAGTGGCAGCGCTACACCGGTCTGGACGAGCCCTCCCCCGCCGACCCGGGCCGCCAGGTCGGCTCGGAGGCCACCGACCTCAACGCCATCTGCCCGTAGCCCCCGCCCCTCCGCCGTGATCTTGCTACCACGAGCGAGTTCGGCGCCTTGGGTTTCGGTGGTACCGCGCTCCTGGTAGCAAGATCACGGGTGACACCCCCTGGGGGTTCCGGCAAACCCCGGAGCCCCCGGGTGACCGGTGTCGGTCAGCTGGCCGCCGACCGTTGTCACCCCCGGTCGTGCGTGTGACGCTGGCGCGGTGACCACAGCACAGCTCTGGACTCTCGTCGCCTTGGGCGCCTTCCACGGGCTACACCCCGGCATGGGGTGGTTGCTCGCCGTCAGCAGGGGGTTGCAGGAGGGCGGTCGTCGCCAGGTCCTGCGGGCCCTGCCCGCGATCGCCGTGGGGCACGCGGTCAGTGTCGCGGTGGCGGCGGTGGCGATCACCGTCACGGGTTCGGCCACGGCCTCGGTCCTGTTCCCGGTACTCGGCGGGGGCGTGATCGTGCTGGTGGGGCTGGTGATGCTGCTGTCGCGGCGGCACTTCCACTGGCGCGAGGTGCGACTGCCCCTGTGGCAGCTGACCGCCTGGTCCTTCCTGATGTCCTCGGCGCACGGTGCCGGGTTGATGCTGATGCCGGTCCTGGCCGGTCAGCTCCACCACACGCACGTGGACGGGGGCGGGCACGGGGGGCATACGGGAGGAAGCCAGGGGGCGGCGGCCGAGACCGTGGCCGCGGCGGAGGGGTCAGCGGCAGTGGGCCCGGGGGCGGGTGATGCGGGTTCGGGTGAGGCAGCCGACGGGACCGGTGGGGCGGTGGAGGCCGGAGAGGTCACCTGGAGCCTGTGGGACGCCACGGTGCTCGGGCTCGCCGCCACCGGGGTGCACACCCTGGCCATGCTGGCGGCCGCCGGAGTGGCGGCGCTGATCGCCTACGACTTCCTCGGGGTGCACGCGCTGCGTTGGAAGGGCGTGACCATGGACCGGATCTGGGCGCTGACGCTGGTCCTGGGCGGGGTCTTCGTCCTCTGGTCGGTGCTGTGGCCGGCCCTGTGACCGGCCCCACCTCCGCTTTCGTTTACGGCTTCTGGCTTGATTCGGGTCACAGTCGGGAATGTGAGCTGAGTCCGATGTGTCCAATAGACGAAGCATCCCGCAGGGAGCCGTGAAGACACTGGCGCCCGGGACGTCGACGGCGGCGCGGCCGCCCGTCCCCGGCGTGGAGGGGCAGAGTCCATGACACACAGATCCACCGGGTCCGCCGTGGTGCACCGCCGATGGCACGGACTCATCCTGTCCGTGGCGATCCTGGCCGTCCTGGCCACGATCGGCGTGCTGGGCACCCGATGGGTGGTGGAGAACCAGGATCGGATCTTCCCCGTCTCCGCACCGTGGGGGCCCGAGTGCTCGGTGTGGACCGGAGAGGAACAGATCAAGCTCGACCGCGACCAGGCTCAGCGGGCCAGCACCGCCGCGGCCGTCATCAACCAGGGGGACAGCGCCCCCGTCGAGCAGCCCGATGTCGACGACATCCCCGACGAGGTCATGGACGCCCTCGTCAACGGCCCCGAGGACGACGCGGGACCGTCCATGAGCTGCCGCTACTCGGGCGAGGATGTCGAGTTCGAGGAGGAACTGCCCTCGGGCATGACCCCGCGCAACGAGGCCATGAAGGCGGGCATCGAGGCGCACTTCGCCGACACCAGCATCGGCGGGTACGTGCCCGGCGGCTACGACAGCGGCCACGGTGAGGGTTCGGCGCACTACGAGGGCCGCGCGCTCGACATCTTCTACCGGCCGGTCAACGAGGACAACCGCCGTGAGGGATGGCTGCTCGCGCACTGGCTGATCGCACACGCTCCCGAGTACAAGATCGACGTCATCATCTTCGACGACAAGATCTGGAGCACGCGGTACCCGTCGATGGGCTGGCGCCACTACGACGCCGACCCCGACAACGAGATCCTGCGCCACCTGGACCACGTCCATGTGGACGTGCTGCGCGGAACAGACCCCAGCGCCGGCGCCTGAGGGCGCGGCCCCGGGTGACCGGGGCAACCCAGGATTCACCCTGCCAGCGACGGGCCCGGACCACGACGGTCCGGGCCCTGCTCGTGTGCCCTGGCGGGCGGCGGTGGGCGGACGGTCAGTCGTCCAGGCGGAAGCCGACCTTGAGCCCCACCTGGAAGTGGGCGACGGCGCCGTCCTCGATGTGCCCGCGGACCTGGGTGACCTCGAACCAGTCGAGCCCGCGCAACGTGGCCGAGGCCCGTTGGATGCCGTTGCGGATGGCCTGGTCGACACCCTCGGTCGAGGTGCCGACGATCTCCGTGACGCGATAGGTGTGGTCGGTCATGGTTGACCCCCTGCTGAGTCGGTGGTGGTGCGGCCGGGCGGAACCCGTTGAACCCGGCCCCGTTCCCTGCCTCCCCGCAATCCCCGTCCGCCACACGGGCCCCCTGATTTTCTCCGGCCCCTTTCCGGAGAACGGATCGGAGCACTTTGCCGTTTCTTTCCGAGGACTTTGGTCCCGGTTGGGACGTGCTTGACCCCGGAGGCGGGTGTTGCGGGGATCGAATAGCGAGACGAGGGGGAAGCGGGAGCGCCAGATAAGTCCTGAGCTGGGGCTAAGGACCCTCCCCCGAGGGACTCTCCCGAGACAACGTCGTAACTGACTCTTGACGTACCCCGGGGGGCAGCGGTGTACATTAGGTCTAGCGCTTCGGTCCCCCGTCGAAGCGCGGGACGATGTTTCGAGCCCCCGTCGAAACATCGCTGCGACGCCGGGTGGTTTGCCCCCGTAACCACCCGGCGTCGCCTTTTGTCCACACCCGGTCGGCGTGAATACCCGTCCGTGGCCGGGGCTTGACCACCGAATCCGCTTTGTCTCCTGGGGATCAGCATTGGGTAATACCGCACCGGACGCACACTGCTCACGCAAGAGCTGCAAGGCGCCCGCCGAGTGGGCCCTGGTATGGAACAACCCCAAGCTGCACACCCCCGACCGCCGCAAGGTCTGGGTGGCCTGCGACGAGCACCGCGACTATCTCGCCAACTTCCTGGACCTGCGCGGCTTCCTGCGCGAGACCGTCCCCATGGCCGAGTTCGAGGGCTAGCTGTACTGACCTGAGAGGTTAGGTACGCGGGACGCTGACAGCCCGCACCCGAACCCCTCACCCCAGGGCGACCGCGCGGGCCAGTTCACGTACCTGGTCGTGACCGCACTCCCCCGCCGCCACCAGTGACTCCGACCAGCGCCGGGCCCAGCGGGAGCGGTTGCCGAACTCCTCGGCGACCAGCACCGCGAACAGTCCCGCCGCCGCCCCTTCGGGCCCCGGGAGGCGCCGTGCCCGCTCCAGGAGCAGCCCCGTCAGCGTGAGGGCTTCGCCGTCACCGCTCCCGCGCGCCCTGAGCCCGGACGCCACCGGCCGCACCAGGTTCCGCAGCCAGCCGAGCAGGGACAGCGGGTGGCGGGCGAGCTGTTCCAGCACAGTGGCGAACACGGCCACCAGTTCCGCGGGGGCAGCTCCTTCCCCCGCCCGCGCCTGGAAGAGGGCGTCGGTGAGCCGGACCGCCCCCGCCAGGTGCTGGGGGTGTTCTCCCAACAGCCGCACCGGTCGCACGGCGAGATCGGCGGGCACGGCGCCGTTCGGTTGGATCAGCCCGGCGCAGGCTCGCGCCACCGAGCGCAGCCGCGCGACGGGACGGATCGAGGTCTCCCCATCGCTCAGGCGCAGCGGGACCCCTGCGGGTTGACCGGCCAGCAGGCGGCCGAAGACCTCCTCCACCCTGTCCAGGGCCCGGCCGTCGCGCAGCAGCTGCGTGAAGGGGTCCACCGAGGTGTCGGGGTGGCGCCGGGCCAGGCGGCGCCAGGACTGGAAGGCATGGGCGAGCCCGGGCAAGTGCCGGGCGACGGTCTCGGCGGTACAGGCGGGGAGCAATGCGGCGGCCTCGGCGTCGCCGTGCTCCGATCGGACCCGCGCCAGCAGGGCGTCGGCGAGCGCGGAGCGGCGGCCCTGGTCGAGGGTCCGGTACAGCGCCGGGCGCAGTGCGGTGGGCGCGTCCTCCAGCACGGGGAGGACCATCGGATCCGGGATCGGCAGGGTGCGCACGGCGCGCAGGGCGGCCCCGCGCAGTTCGGGGTCGGGTCCGGCGAGCAAACGCCCGCCCGGACCTGGTTCGGGGTGTCCCGGGCCATGCCGTTCGCCCTGGCCGGGGTCCGGTACCGCCCGGATTCACTCCGGTCGCTCCAGGGTGCGACGGACGCGTTCCAGGGCCTCGGGGGTGTCCACGTCGAAGTCGGCGGGGGCGTCGGTGAGCGGCACGTGGACGGGGCTCAGCGGGCCGAGCAGCTTGTGGAGCGAGCGTCCGGTGTAAACGGCCAGCGCGGTGCGCAGGGTGTCGGTGTGCCAGATCCCGGTGAGCCACTGCTCCCGGCCGCCGGAGTCCACGAAGACGGCGCCCCCGCTTCCCACGGCAGCCGTGGCCAGTGCCGCGAGATGGCCCGGGTCCAGGTGGGGCAGGTCGGCGGCGAGCAGGGCCACCCAGGGGGCGCTCACATGGGACAGCCCGGCGCGCAGGGCCGGTACGGGGCCGCCCCCTGGTGGGTCCTCGCGGACGTAGCGGGCCCGGGGGCTCTCGCGTTCGGGGCCGACCACCGTCACACCCGCGTTCGGGTCGTGAGCGCGAACAGTGGCGACCACGTGTTCCAGCAGGGTGCGTCCGGCGACGGTCAGGCCGGGTTTGTCGGCGCCGCCCATGCGGGTCGCCGCCCCTCCGGCCAGCACCACGGCGTCCAGGTTCTCCATCACACCAGCATGCACTCCCGAGGGCTCAGCCCTTGACGCACACCACCTGACGCAGGTGCGCGACCACCTCGACCAGGTCGGTCTGAGCCTCGATCACCGACTCCAGGTCCTTGTAGGCGGCCGGGATCTCGTCCACCACGCCCCGGTCCTTGCGGCACTCCACGCCCTTGGTCTGCTCGATCAGGTCGGCCTCGGTGAAGGTCTTGCGGGCCTTGTTCCGGCTCATCCGGCGTCCGGCGCCGTGCGAGGCGGAGTTGAAGGAGGCCGGGTTGCCCAGGCCCTTCACGATGTAGGTTCCGGTGGCCATGCTGCCCGGAATCACGCCGAAGTCCCCCGAACCGGCACGGATCGCCCCCTTGCGGGTGACGAGCACGTCCACGCCGTCGTAGGTCTCCTCCGCCACGTAGTTGTGATGGCAGGAGATGCGCTGTTCGAACGTGGTCCCGGGGATCCGGTTGGCCAGGACCTGGCAGGCCAGGCCCATCATGACGTCGCGGTTGCGGCGGGCGTAGTCCTGCGCCCAGAACAGGTCGCGGCGGTAGGCGTCCATCTCCGGGGTCCCGGTCAGGAACACGGCGAGGTCGCGGTCGGGCAGGTCCTGGTTGTGCGGCAGCGCCTGCGCCTGGGTGATGTGGTGGTCGGCCAGCTCCTTGCCGATGTTGCGGGAGCCGGAGTGCAGGACCAGCCAGACGGCGCCGTCGTCGTCCAGGCACACCTCAAGGAAGTGGTTGCCGCCGCCCAGGGTGCCCATCTGGCGACGGGCGCGCTCGTGGCGGGGGTGCACGGCGGAGGCGAGGTCGTCGAAACCGCCCCAGAAGCCGTCCCAGCCGGTGCCCTTCAGGCCGGGGATCCGGGCGGGGTCGACGGGGACGTCGTGGGAGTTGAAGCCGACCGGGATCGCCGCTTCCAGGGCCGAGCGCAGGGGGCCGAGGTCGTCGGGAAGCCGCTCGGCGGTCAGGCCGGTGCGGACCGCGGTCATCCCGCAGCCGATGTCGACGCCCACGGCCGCCGGGCTGACGGCGTCGCGCATGGCGATCACCGAGCCGACCGTGGCGCCCTTGCCGTAGTGGACGTCGGGCATGACGGCCAGCCCGTGCGTCCAGGGCATCCGGGTGACGTTGCGGAGCTGGTCCATGGCGGCTGACTCGACCTGTGCCGGGTCGGCCCACATGCGGATGGGAACGCGCTCGCCGGGGACTTCGGTGTAGGACATGGGGCCACCTCCCGTTTCTGTTCGAGCCCCGGGGCACCGAAGTGTTCTGTGCCCCGGAACATCAATTCAGAGGGGACCGGGAGGAGGCAACCGGTTTATTGCTGTTTGGCGTGTTTGCGCGCGAGCGCGGCGGGGTCCGGAGCGCGGGATCAGCCGCCGATCGCGGACATCGGGCGGGCTGGTTGGAGGAAGCTCGGGTCGTTGATGCCGTGGCCGGGGAGCTTGGCCATGACCGCGGCCCGCCAGCGGTCGGCGATCTCGTCGTCGGTGGCGCCCTCGCGCAGGGGCGTGCGCAGGTCGGACTCCTCGCGGGCGAAGAGGCAGTTGCGGATCTGGCCGTCGGCGGTGAGCCGGACCCGGTCGCAGGCCCCGCAGAACGGGCGGGTGACCGAGCCGATGACGCCCACGGTGGCGGGCTCGCCGTTGGGGAAGCGCTGACCGCGCAGGTGGAAGAGCTCCGCGGGCGCGCTGCCGCGGGTGTCGGCGTCGGCGGGGTCGAGGTCGAACTCGGCCTCCAGCCGCGTGAGGATCTCGTCGGCGGTGATCATGGTGTCGCGGCGCCAGCCGTGCTGGGCGTCCAGGGGCATCTGCTCGATGAAGCGGAGCTCGTAGCCGTGCTCCACGCAGAAGCGGAGGAGGTCGGCGGCCTCGTGGTCGTTGACGTCGCGCATGAGCACGGCGTTGACCTTGACCGGGGTGAGTCCGGCGCGTGCGGCGGCGGCCATCCCCTCCAGGACGTCGTCGAGTCGGCGGCGCCGGGCGAGCTTCTCGAACACGACGGGGTCGAGGGTGTCCAGGGAGACGTTGACCCGGTCCAGTCCGGCCTCGGCCAGGGCGGGTGCCATCCGGGCGAGCCCGATCCCGTTGGTGGTCAGCGCGGTGTGCGGGCGGGGCGTGAGGGCGGTGCTTCCGGCGACGAGGCCCGGCAGACCCCGACGCAGCAGGGGTTCTCCGCCGGTGAAGCGGATCTCCTCGATGCCGAGCCGCGTGGTCCCGATGCGGATCAGGCGCAGGAGTTCGTCGTCGGTGAGCAGCTCCGCCTTGGGGAGCCACTCCAACCCTTCCGGGGGCATGCAGTAGGTACATCTGAGGTTGCAGCGGTCGGTGAGCGACACGCGCAGGTCTGTTGCCACGCGGCCATAGGAGTCGGCCAGCACGGACGTCACCCTCTCCAGTCTGAGATTGCCGGGTAGGAAGTACACGAAATTGCACCCACCCGAGGGATACCCATACTTAAGCGTAGAAGATCCAGTTTCACGGTGTGTAGCCCGAATCACACCTTTTGGCATATTTCGTTGGCACACACGAGAGTTGGCTGCCCGGCCTGGCCTTTGACCCAAACCCGCACCGCCGATCGTTACTCAGGCGATGCCCTCCGGCTGCCGGACACGATGTTCTAGGGTGACCACTCCGGCGACGACCACCTGATCGTCGCAGACGGAAGCGGCAGCGAGGAGGCAGGACACGGTGATCAGCACACGTGAGTGGGGTCTGGCCGGCGGGCCAGACGGGACCGGGAAACTGGCGGCACGGGCCTGGGCGCCCAGCGAGGGCGAACCGACCTGGCTGGCCGTGCTCGTGCACGGCTACGGCGAACACCTGGGCCGCTACGAGCAGGTCGCCCGGGACCTGTGCGCCGCCGGAGCGGTGGTCTACGGGGCCGACCACCGCGGCCACGGCGGGTCCTCCGGGGAGCGGGTCCTGATCGACGACTACGCCGGGGTGATCGAGGACGTGCACCGCGTCGTCACCCAGGCGCGCACCGCCTACCGCAGCCTGCCGCTGGTCCTGATCGGCCACTCCATGGGCGGAATGATCGCCACCCGTTACGCCCAGGTGTACCCGGGTTCGGTGCAGGCTCTGGTGCTGTCCGGGCCGGTCCTGGGCCGGTGGACCGCGGCCGAACAGCTCGCCGCGGCCGAGGTGATCCCCGACACCCCCATCGACCCCGCCACCCTCTCCCGAGACCCGGCGGTCGGCGAGGCCTACGTGGCCGACGAGCTGGTCTGGCACGGCCCCTTCAAGCGCACCACGGTCAACGCCCTGCTCACCGAGCTGGAGCGGGGCAATACCGCGGGCACTGTGGGCTCCCTGCCCCTGCTGTGGGTACACGGGCACCAGGACCAGCTGGTGCCGGTGTCCGACACCAAGGTCGGCATCGAGGCGGTGGCGGGCGAGGACGTCACCGCGCGGATCTTCCCCGGCGCCCGGCACGAGGTCTTCAACGAGACCAACCGCGACGAGGTACTCGGCGAGGTCATCCGCTTCGCCCACCGCTTCTCCCTCTGACCCAGGCCCTCTGACGCGGAGGGGCGGGCCCGTTCAGACGTAGAGCTGGCCGCGCGGCTGAGTGGGGTGGGCCAGGGTCTCGGCGTAGGCCGCGGCCAACCGCTCCACCGCGTCGGCCAGCACGTCCGGCGGCCGGGTGTAGGCCAGGCGCAGGTACCGCTCCAGGGTCCCGTCCGCGCCGAACAGCGGCCCGGCCGCCGGGTGTACGCCGTGCCGGATCGCGACCTCGGCCAGTGACGTGGCGACCGGGTGCGGCAGGGCCGCCCACAGCACCAGGCCACCGCCGGGCGTACTGGGCCGCCAGTCCGGCAGGCGCTCACGCAGCGCGGCCAGGAGCGCGTCGCGGTTGCGGCGCAGCTGACGGCTGCGTTCGGCGCGGATCCGCAGCACGTCGGCGAGCAGGTGGGTGGCGGTGAGCTGGTCGTGCACCGAACCGGCCAGGTCGAAGCGCTGACGGATCGCCATGATCCGGGTGACCATCGGCGGGGTCGCGCGCACCCAGCCCACCCGCAACCCGCCCCAGAACAGCTTGGCCACCGAACCCACGGTCAGCACCCGCCCGTCGGTGTCGTGCGCGGCCACCGGGGCGGGCAGGTCACCGGAGTCGATGGCCAGCTCGGCGCCGGACTCGTCGATGATGAGGTGGGTCCCGGCGCGACGGGCCTCCCGGACCAGGATTCGGCGTTCGTCGTCGTCCATGAGCGCGCCGGTGGGGTTCTGGAAGTCCGGGACCATGTAGGCCGCGGAGGGTCTGCGCTGGCGGAAGGCGTCCACCAGGTACTCCATGTCCCAGCCCTGCGGGGTCACCCCGGTGGTGCGGATGCGGGCGCCGTTGCGGCGGGCCGCGTCCAGACCGTGCGGGTAGGTGGGCGTCTCCATCAGGACCTCGTCGCCCTCCTGCACCAACAGGTCCATGGCCAGGGTGACGCCCTGCTGGGCGCCGCTGGTGACGAAGATCTGCTCCGGGGTGGTGGGCAGCCCCCGCTCGACATAGCGCCGGGCGATGGCGTGGCGGAGTTCGGGCAGGCCGTAGGGGTAGTAGCCGATCCCGCCCACGTGCGCGGCCAGTTGCTCCGAGGCGTGGAAGGAGGCGTCGCGCAGCCCGTCGACGGCCGGGGGCGCTGCCACGCCGAGGTCGATCTGTTCGGCGGCGGGCACGAACGGGGCCGGCCCGCGGGTACCGGAGTCGGGCAGGACCGTCCAGCTGCCCGCGCCCTGCCGACTGTCCAGGAAACTGTTGTCGCGCAGCCAGGCGTAGGCGGCGGTGACGGTGTTGCGGCTCACTCCCAGGGCGGTGGCCAGGTCGCGTTCGGCCGGGAGCCGGGTGTGCGTGGGGACTCGGCCGTCCAGGACCAGCCCGCTCACGGCGCGGGCGATCGCCAGGTAGTAGGGGCGTTCGACCGGGGCCTCACCGATCAGCCGGGCGAGCAGCCGACCGTTGATCCGCCGGGTTCCGCCGCCGGTCCCGGGGCGGTCGGTGCGCTGTCTCACCATGGATCTTCACCTCATCGGGGGCAAATCAGGCCAGTTGGTGGGATTGGCTCTTCAATCCCGGCCCTGTTTGAGCCACGATACCGATGTGGCCCCCTCAATGGATGGTCATCCAATCACCCCACCTTTAACTTCACCGGCCTGGGAACCGGTACGCCCGAGAGCAGAGGTCGAACGTGTCCGAACAGCCCCGGAGCCTGGTCTCCCGCCTGATCCGCCAGTTGCTGATCACCCCGGTACTACCGCGCCCCCGGCTGCGTCGCCTCGCCCAGCTCTACCTCGGCCTGTACATGTTCGGCCTCAGCGGGGCCCTGCTCATCCGCTCCGACCTGGGCGCGATGCCCTGGGACGTGCTGCACCAGGGCCTGTCCCTGCAGACCGGACTGTCGATCGGCACGTGGAGCGTGATCGTCGGCGCACTGCTCATGCTGCTGTGGATCCCGCTGCGCCAGAAGGCCGGGCTGGGCACGCTGAGCAACGTGGTCATGGTCGGCGTGTCCGTCGACGTGTCCCTGTGGCTGCTGCCCGCGACCGACTCCCTCCCCCTGCGCGTCCTGCTGCTGGTCTCGGGCGTACTGGTCTGCGGGATCGCGAGCGGCTGCTACATCGGGGTCGGGCTGGGTCCGGGGCCGCGGGACGGACTGATGACCGGACTGGCCGCGCGCGGCCTCTCGATCCGACTGGCCCGCACCCTCATCGAGGTGACCGTGGCGCTGTCCGGCTTCCTCCTCGGCGGGACCGTGGGCGTGGGGACCGTGGTATTCATGGTGGCGATCGGACCGCTGGCACAGGTGTTCCTCCCGATGATGCGGATGCCCGAGAAAACGCCGGCAAACCCTACTCCGTCGGGCCGTTAGCACTTCGGTTCGCCGTCTCGTCATCGTCGGTTGATCACCGCGTCATAACTTCTCCCCGCAGAAAGCCACCCATTCCCTGACATACCTCGCGCACGTCCAGATGCACGTGCATTCGTGGGTAGCCAGGCCAGCTCAGAGCATGGAAGATAGGACCGCGGTAAACGGCACAGGGCCGGGTTCGGACACTTTCCATGACCGTCCTTTACGCCTGCCCTCACCTGGGCACATACCCGGATATGAGGCAGCGGCGGGCGGTCTGGGGGAGACAGGGTCCGAACGGCGCCCCGACCTGGAGGCGGGTCGGGCGACAGACCCCGACGGGGCGCGCACACGGGCGTGCGCGCGGCGGTTCGCGAAGAAGCGACGCACCCCGTGGCAACGGGGCGACTCGCGCTATCGCAGAAACAATGACGACGTGTTGGGGGTGAGCCGCGTGCCCGGCTGGATTGAAGACTACGCAATGATCGGCGACATGCAGACCGCCGCGCTGGTCGGGCGGGACGGTTCCATCGACTGGGCGTGTCTTCCCGACTTCGACTCCTCTGCCTGTTTCGCCGCCCTCCTCGGCGACGACCAGAACGGCAGCTGGTGTCTGCGCCCCGCTGACGGCGAGCCGCGGGCCGACCGACGCCACTACCGGGGCGAGACCCTCGTCCTCGAGCAGGAGTGGGACACCGAGACCGGCTCCGTTCGGGTCATCGACTTCATGCCCCCGCGCGGCGGGGCCCCGCACATCGTGCGGATCGTGGAGGGGCTGCGCGGGACCGTGCGGATGAGCACCTCCATGCGCATCCGCTTCGACTACGGCCACGTGGTGCCGTGGGTGCACCGGTCCGGGACCGAGCTGGTGGCCATCGCCGGACCCGACGCCATCTGGCTGAGCAGCCCCATCTTCCTCCAGGGCCACAACTTCACCCACGACGCCACCTTCGCCGTCACCGAGGGCCAGCGCGTGCCGTTCGTGATGACCTGGCACCCCTCCCAGGTGGAGGAGTCCGACCACCTGGACGCGGAGAAGGCCCTCTCCCGCACCGAACGCTTCTGGGAGAAGTGGGTGGACCAATGCACCTACGACGGCCCCTACCGCGAAGCGGTGGTGCGCTCCCTCATCACCCTCAAGGGCCTCACCTACCGGCCCACCGGCGGGATCGTGGCCGCGCCGACCACCTCGCTGCCCGAGGAGATCGGCGGGGTCCGCAACTGGGACTACCGCTACTGCTGGCTGCGCGACGCCACCATCACCCTTGAAGCGCTGATCCGCTCCGGGTACACCGACGAGGCCCGGGACTGGCGCGAGTGGCTGGTGCGCTCCGTGGCCGGGGAACCCCAGCTGATGCAGATCATGTACGGCATCCGGGGCGAGCGCCGCCTCACCGAGTGGGAGGCCGAGTGGCTGCCCGGCTACGAGGACTCCAGCCCGGTCCGGATCGGCAACGCCGCGGTGGGCCAGTACCAGCTCGACGTGTACGGCGAGGTCATGGACGTGCTGCACCTGGCCCGGCGCTCGGGCATCCGGGGCGGCGACTACCTGTGGGGTCTCCAGCGCTCACTGGTCAACTACCTCGAGTGGTGCTGGGACGAGCCCGACGAAGGACTGTGGGAGGTACGCGGCCCCCGACAGCACTTCGTCCACTCCAAGGTCATGGCGTGGGTGGCCGCCGACCGCGCGGTGCGCAGCATCGAGGAGTTCGGCAAGGAGGGCCCCATCGAACGGTGGAAGGCCCTGCGCGACACCATCCACGCCGAGGTGTGCGAGTACGGCTACGACCCCCAGCGCAACACCTTCACCCAGTACTACGGCAGCAAGGAGCTGGACGCGGCCCTGCTGCTCATTCCCGAGGTCGGCTTCCTCCCCTACGACGACCCGCGCGTGGTCGGCACCATCGAGGCGGTCCGCGAGGACCTCATGGTGGACGGCTTCGTCCTGCGTTACCGCACGGACCTGGAGAACTCCGCCGACCAGCTGCCCGGCGACGAGGGCGCCTTCCTGGCGTGCAGCTTCTGGATGGCCAACGCGCTGCTGTCCATCGGCCGCCAGGACGAGGCGAAGGAGCTGTTCGAGCGGCTGCTGGCCCTGCGCAACGACGTCGGGCTGCTCGCCGAGGAGTGGGATCCCGGGGCGGGCCGCCAGGTGGGCAACTTCCCGCAGGCCTTCAGTCACGTCCCGCTGGTGACCACGGCCCTCAACCTCGCCGACCGCCAGGGCGGCTGGCGCGCGGAGTAGCGCGAAGGACACGGAGTAGTCCCGAGGACCAAGAGCAACGCCCCCGTGCTGTTGCGCGGGGGCGTTCTTCGTACCCGACTGGGTCCGATCCAGGGCCTGGTCAGTCCGAGAGGAGGGTCGGGTCGGCCCAGACCGGATAGATGCCCGAGTTCTCGCTCTCGGCCTCGATACGCAGGCGCAGGGCGTCCTCGACCGGCACCTCGATCTCCTTCACCTCACCGAGGCGCAGTGTCTCGGTGACCTTCTGGTCACCGTCGACGTGAACGGTGAACGTCGTCGTCGCCGAGGAACTGGATGTGTCATCCACACCGAGGGGGTCGTGACGGTCGTCCAGGCCCGGCTGAGGCTGTAGTCCTCCCACCCGTGCACCTGGAGCTGTGGCCCATGCAGGAACCGGGGATGATGGCGCGGTTGTAGACCTGGCCGTCGAGCTCGGCGCGCCCGCCACTACCAGGCCGCTCACCTGGGCCGCCCTGGGCACCAGGAGGGAGCGGTCCGCCACTACGAGGCCCTCCTTGATCACCACACCCGCCTCCACGGCGAGAACGCTCCCCGCACCCAGGCCATCCGCGACCACCTCACCCAATGGCGAAACCGCATCAGCGGCTGGCCACCCGAAGCACTTTTCCGGTTTCCCCGTCCGCCGAAGAGAACCGCTCTAGGCTCATCTCCCATGAGCCTTCACAGCGACGGTCATGTGCCCGCGTGTGTCTTCCTGCTCGGCCGTGAAGTTGGCCTGGACAAAGGCATGCTCACCATCCGTGATCCCGCCCTCCGGAGATTGGCAGTAGACCACCTGCCCTCCGGAGTGGAACTCGGCGCTGTCCTGGTCCTGCCGGAACCCCACGCAGCGGACGAGGTCTCTTCATCTGTGAAGCTGGAGGTCCTCCGCCCCTCGGGTTCAGCCGCGCTGTCAGTGAACGACACCCTGGACCAAGAGCCTGTCGACAGCGGAGCTGTCTGGGCCCGGACTCTCCGTGTGGTCATCGACGAGGTCGGCCTGTGGACCGTTTCGATCAGGGCCTGTTCCATCACAGCGACAGTGACGATCGCGGTCGGTTTGGAGGTGCCGGAGTAGATGCCCCCAGTCTTCACCCGACACCTTCGGGAACGGATGCGCAGGCGCCGGATAGCGGAGGAGGACGTTCTGGCCGTGCTTGCCAGGCCCTTGGAAGAGCGACACGACCCTGACAACAACTCATACAGGGTGTACGGCCACACAGGAGACGGAAGGAAGATCTACGTGGCGGTGCGGGACGCCAGCTGGCAGACGTCAGATCCTGTGATCAAAACGGTGGTGGAAGTATCGTGATCCCCATGGCAGCGCCTCAGAACGTCTCGATCGACCAGGAAGCGGATGCGGGCTACCTCACCCTGACCGACTCACCAGTACAGCGGAGTTCGGACCACGGTTCCTTCGTCGTGGACTACTCCGCTGACGGTCGTCCCGTCGGTGTCGAGGTCCTCACCCTCGGCCGCCCGCTGGACACGGTCTCTGTCATGCAGGTGTTGGAAGAGGCAGGCGATGTCAACGAGGACACCCGCGAATGGATCAACGCCTTTGCCGCCCAGATCCAGGACCTTGATGATCGTCCCCTGACACCACCTTTCATCAGGGATTCCTCTGGGTCACCGTTGGAGGAGGTCCGCTTCCTGACCGTGGCCGAGGTGGCCACCATCATGCGGGTCTCCAAGATGACCGTCTACCGCATGGTGCACTCAGGGGTTCTACCCGCCATTCGGGTTGGCCGCTCCTACCGAGTTCCCGAACGGGCCGTCCACGACTACCTGCGCGAGGCCTTCACCGAACTCGAGGCACTCAGGTGAAAAGGGCTCCTCAGACGTCCGAAGCGGTCCTGGTTGTCGCTGTCTGGCGCTAGTGTTCTGGCCATGTCGAACAGGGACCTGAACGAGATCATGGACAGCGGCTGGGCGAAGGCGTTGGAGCCGGTCGCCCCGCAGATCGCCGCGATGGGTGACTTCCTCCGCCAGGAGGTCGCCGAGGGACGCACCTACCTGCCCGCAGGGGACCACGTGCTGCGCGCCTTCCAGCAGCCCTTCGAGGACGTGCGCGTACTCATCGTGGGTCAGGACCCCTACCCGACCCCCGGCAACGCGGTGGGCCTGAGCTTCTCGGTGGCACCGGAGGTGCGGCTCCCCGCGAGCCTGCGCAACATCTACAAGGAGATGGGCGAGGACCTGGGCGTCCCGATGCCCTCCAACGGCGACCTCACGCCGTGGACGGAGCAGGGCGTACTGCTGCTCAACAGGGTGCTGACGGTGGCCCCCGGCAACGCCGGCTCGCACCGCGGCAAGGGCTGGGAGGCCGTCACCGAACAGGCCATCCGAGCCCTGGCCGAGCGCGGCAAGCCGCTCGTGGCCATCCTCTGGGGCCGCGACGCCCGCAACCTGCGCCCGATGATGCCGGGCGTCCCCTGCGTGGAGTCCGCCCACCCGAGCCCCCTCTCGGCCCGCAACGGCTTCTTCGGTTCCCGGCCCTTCAGCCGCACCAACCGGATGCTGACCGAACAGGGCGCCGAGCCGGTGAACTGGCAGCTGCCGTAGGACATCACAGTCCCCAAACCCCCTTCTGACCTGCGGGCTCGGCATCTCCCCGATGCCGAGTCCGATCGCGTTCCCACCCCCTGACACCCCCGAACGTGGAAGAGGCCCGACACGATGGCGAAACGGCTCACCTACGGCGATGCCCTGAAGATTCTCGGCAAGAACGACTCGGAGGTCCTGGACCTCGCGGAGAAGGTGGCCGACGGCGGCCTGGGGCTGGTGGGCGTGCCCGACGTGTTCGGTGTGCGGGGCGCCCTGGTGACCAGGGGCCGCAGGGCGCTGGAGGGTTTGGGCGGCAAGCTCCGGGGCGAGAGTCGGCTGTCCCGGACGGAGAAGATCGAGGCGGCCTACAGGGTCCTGGTGATCACGACCTTCTTCGAAGCGGTCGAGGAGTCACTGAAGGAACTGAACGCGCCCTTCACCCTAGCGGACCTGGAGATCACCGCCGAGGAGCAGTACGCGGTCCTCGGCGGTCGTCTGAACTCCTTGGACTACGTGTCGCCCACACTCAAGGTGGCCCTCCCCGACTCTCCGGAGGCCACGAACGATCTCCTCTTCTTCTCGCTGACCGACACCTTCACCGAGTTCGTCCTGGGGCTGGCCGTCGCCGAGCAACACGGGCTCACACCGCAGAAGCACACGGTCCTGGGAAAGCTCTACGATTTCGTTCCTCCGCTGGCCTGCCGGGGCCTGGACGACGCGCTGCTCCGACTCGGAGCGGAGGTTCCGGAGTTCGGACTGTGGATGCACGTCCAGGAGCACGCGAGAACCCGGCAGGAGATAGGCACCGGCCTGGCCGGACTGCACGAAGAGCTGTCCAACCTCGGTTCGGGCCGCCCGGTCAACCGCCGCAGGCAGGAGCTCACCGCCGCCTACCAGGCGGTCCTGGGCCGACCGGTGCTGCGCTCCAACGACGTCCCGGCCGGACTCGGCCTGCCGTCCCTGCGCGAGGCGTACATCCCGCCGCGCGGCCGGATCGCGTACGTGGCTGGCTCCCATGACTCCCCCTCCCGTGATGACTGGTGGGAATCGAGGCATGTCCAGGACGACCTGCAACCGTTCACGGCCGCTCTGCTCACCCATCCGTCGATCACCCGGAGACCCGTGGTGGTCCTCGGGCATCCGGGCGCGGGCAAGTCCAAGTTCACCGAGATGCTCGCGGCCCAACTGCCGCCCGAGGACTTCCTGCCCATCCGGGTGGAACTGCGGTCGGTCAGCCCCAACGCACCCCTGCACGTTCAAATCGAGGAGGGTCTGGCCGCCGACCTGCACACGTCGGTCTCCTGGCGGGAACTGTCCGACGACGCCGACGGGGCACTTCCGGTGATCATCCTGGACGGGTTCGACGAACTCCTCCAGGCCAGCGGGGTGGACCGCTCCGACTACCTGGAGCGGGTGCAGGAGTTCCAGGAGAAGCAGGAGCACATGGGCCAGCCCGTGGCGGTGCTCGTCACCAGCCGCACCCTGGTCGCGGACCGGGCCCGGTTCCCCGCCGGGACCACCGTCATCCGGCTGGAGCCCTTCGACGACAGCCAGATCGAGCAGATGCTCCAGGTGTGGAACCGGGCCAACCGCAGTACGTTCGGGTCGTCGGGGATGAGCCCGCTCACCTCGGAGACGGTGCTCCGCTATCGGGAACTCGCGGAACAGCCGCTGCTCCTGCTGATGCTGCTGATCTACGACGCTCACGGCAACGCGCTGCTCAAGGCCTCAGACACACTTTCACACGGTGAGCTGTACGAGCGGTTGTTGACGATGTTCGCCCGTCGTGAGGTAGAGAAGCACCGGCCCAACCTGGGTGGCCGAGACCTCGACCGGGCGGTCGAGGACGAGCTGCGCCGCCTGGAGGTGGCCGCGATGGCGATGTTCGCCCGAAGCCGCCAGAGCGTGCGCGCTGAGGAACTGGACCAGGATCTCGCCGTCCTGATGCCCGAAGCGGCCGAGACCCCGGACAACGCCGACCTGCACGGCCAGATCGCCCCCGCCCACCAGGTGCTGGGCCGCTTCTTCTTCGTTCACGAGGCGCGTTCGCAGAGTAGGGAGGGCACGAACTCCGCTTTCGAGTTTCTGCACGCCACCTTCGGCGAGTACCTGGTGGCCCGCATGGTGATCGCGGCCTTGGAGGAACTGGCCGAGGATCGGGCCCGGGTGTCCCGGCGCCGCAGCCGGGCTCTGCATCTGGATGATGGTGAGCTGTACGCGCTGGCTTCTTTCGCGGCCTACGCGGGCCGCGACAAGGTGGTGGCTTTTCTGGAGGAATTGCTGGCCCGGCGTCTGGAGGGGGAGCCGGATCTGCGCGAGGAGTTCCGGGAACTGCTGCTGGAGCTCTTCCAGGAGGCTCCCTTCCCCGCGCCCAACCGCTCCTTCGCCGAGTACGAACCGGTGCGGCTGCCCGTCACCTCGCGGGAGGCCCGGTACACGGCGAACCTGGCCACCCTCCTTGTCCTGGTGAGCGAAGAACCCATCCCGTTGGAGAACCTGTACCCCGACAGCGGTGACCCCTGGCACGCCTGGCGACAGACGGTGTCGTTGTGGCGGGCGCTGTCCGCGTCCCAGTGGTTCGGGATCCTCGACTTCGTACGGATGCGCCACATCGGCTACTGGGAGGGTGAACAGCCCTACAGTGCGCTGAGCCGTGAACGGGAGGAGCCCGTCAACGTCGGTGAGTGTGTTGGCTTCGAGCTCCGCGCGGACTCCCCCGGTGACCCGGCCACGCTCAACCCCTACAAGGTCGAGGTCTCCTTCGGGACGGTAACCTCTCGCCTGCTCAGGTCCACGGCGATGCGTGCTAACGGGACGGCCTCACGGCTGGCCATGACCCTGACCCCCTACCTTCGCTACGTCTCCGAAGACCTGGGCACCTGGTACTCGGACAAGGAAGGCAGCGCCTGGGTGGAGGCCCACGAGGTACTGCGGCTCCGCCTGGAACCGATCGGGCAGCTCGACGACGAGCGGGTGGTCGAACGCCTCCAGAGCTACAAGCGCCTGTTGACCCCCTCGTCCCTGGGCAGGATTGAGCTACTCACCCTGCGCCAGGCGACGGAGGACCTGCGGTTGTGGCCCGCCCGGCTGGACGGCAGAACTCTCCTGGAGAAGGAGGTGGTGGGTTTCCTCAACCGCTGCACGGAGATCATCAGTGCTTCGTATGCTTCCCTGCGCACTCTCCTGGACCAACTGCGCCCTCACATCGAGCACTGGGACCAGTCCCTGTTCTTCCGCTGGGAGGAACGAGGCCTCCTCAAAGCAGTCGATCCGTCCGCGTCACTCACACAGGCCGACCCTTCAGTGCCCTTCCGCTCAGGCAAGCTACCCGAGTCCCCCGGAGGTTCAGCCGGTCCCTGATCCGCGTGTGAAAGGACTGCCCAGCCCCCTTCACCACCCTGGACCACTCCTCCCCCGTTTCCCGACAGCCGCCAAACGCCGTCGCAGCGAAGCGGGTCGAGGTGGAGCGCCCGCAGCGAAGCGGGCACCGCCCAGTATGAGAGCGGTGCGGCGGGTGAGGGGGTAACCCGGCATGGTGTTGCTCTTGGGGGTCGGCGGGACGTACCGGTATGGGACCACGGACGCACCGGGGCTGTTCGGGCGACCGCCTCACGGTGGGCCGGTTACCCGCAGCGATCATCGGGGCACACCCCACGGCGGTAGGCCTCCTCGACTAGGAAGCGGGAATCCCATGGCCGACGACGTCCTTCCCCACACCCTTCACGGATCCGGCCCGCGCGGGGTGATCGCCCTGCACGGCTGGTTCGGCGACCGGACGAGCTTCGCCCCGATGCTCGCCCACGCCGACACCGACGCGTTCACCTACGCCGTGCCCGACTACCGCGGGTACGGGGACGCGCGGGAGCGGAGGGGCGAGTACACGGCCGAGGAGGTCGCGGCAGACGTCCTGGCGCTGGCCGACGGCCTCGGCTGGGAGTCCTTCTCCCTGGTCGGGCACTCGATGGGCGGCAAGTTCGCGCAGAGGGTGCTCGCCGAGGCGCCCGACAGGGTGCGCGCGTTGGTAGGGGTCTCCCCGGTCCCCGCTTCGGGGGTGCCCTTCGACGAGGCCGCCTGGGGGCTGTTCAGCCGGGCCGTGACCGATCCGGCCGCGCGGCGCACGATCGTCAGCATGACCACGGGGGACCGGCTGCCCGGCCCGTGGCTGGACCGGATGGTGTCCCACTCGCTGGAGTGCTCCACCGAACCCGCGTTCGCCGCCTACCTGGAGGACTGGGCGCGGGGCGACTTCCGCGCGGACGTCGTCGGCCGGGGCGTCCCCGCGCTGGCGGTGGTCGGGGCCAACGACCCGGCCCTGTCGGCGGAGGTCATGCGCGCCACGTGGATGGAGTGGTTCCCGGGCGCGGAGCTGAGGGAGTTGGCCGACGCCGGGCACTACGCGATGGACGAGGTGCCGCTGGCCCTCACCGCCGAGGTAGAGGCGTTCCTGTCCAAGGCGCGGTGAGCGGGGACGGAACGGACGCGGTAGCTTCTGCGTCTGGTCGTCCGCCGGATGCGCGGTCCAGAGACGAAAGGGGTACGGTCCTTCGCCGTGGGGCCGAAGACCGCGCCGGCCAGGAAGCGGGTCCCGGTCTCCACGAGCGTCATCAGTTGGGGTTCGGGGTAGCCGTGGTGGGAGGTCGTGCCGAGCCAGGCACGGTCGCGTTCGGTGCCGGGGACCTTCTGCGGGGGCATCCGTCGAATTGTCCCGGACCAGCCTGTAGTCGGCCTCGGGGAACAGGCACATCGCCAGCAGGAAGTACACGCCGACTCTGGAGGGGCGGGTTCGCCCTGGTCGACCTCCCGTCCTACAGGGCTCCGTCGCGCGTGTTCTCCGCCCTGCGGGTTCTGTGCCGTGCTGCTCGCGGGAAGCGTGAGAACGCTTACTACCCGGCCTGAGAGAACCCTTTCCGCCGCCGCCTCATCACACATAGCGTGATGGTTGTGCCACGGCTCATCCCTCTTTCCTGCTCCCTCTGTCCCCCTCCCCTCAGCCCTCCTGCGGTCACGAAAGGCCACCCCCTCCATGGCTCAGCAGCTCACTTACGCCGATGCCCTGCGCAAGCTCAGCGACCAGGGCACACCCCTGTGGGACCTCGCGGAGAAGATGGCCGACGAGGGGATGGACGCGGTGGGGGTGCCCGGGCTGTTCGGACTGCGGGAGTTCGTGGTCACCAACGGGGCCAATGATCTTGCTTCGGTTCGGTGGACAGGTGTCCGCTTTCGGATACTTTGTCATTGAACGAGGAGATTGAAGTGCCCAAGACCCGCCCTGCGTACCCGCCGGAGTACCGCGATCAGATCATCGCGCTGGCCCGCTCCGGCCGTAGCCCCGAGGACCTGGCAGCTGAGTTCGAACCCTCGGCCCAGACGATCCGCACCTGGATCAATCAGGCCAAGATCGACTCCGGCCAGGCAGAGGGCACCACCAGCGATGACAAGGCCGAACTGGCCCGCCTTCGCCGAGAGAACGCCCAGCTGCGCGAAGAGCGCGAGATCCTGCGCAAGGCCACGGCTTTCTTCGTCCGGGAGACCAGTCGGTGATGTTCCGGCTGATCGACGAAGAAAAGACACGCCACTCCGTCTCCCTGATGTCCCGGCTGCTCGGCGTATCGCGGCAGGGCTACTACAAACACCACCACCGAATCCAGGACGGCCCCACGGCCAAGGAACGCTCCGACGCTGACCTGTCCGAGCGCATCCAGGGCCACCACGAGCGCTCCCGCGGCACCTACGGCTCCCCCAGGCTCCAGGCCGACCTGGCCGAGCTCGACGGCATCCGCGCTGGACGCAACCGCATCACCCGGCTGATGCGCCGCCAGGGCCTGGTCGGGGTCCACCGCCGCACCGGCCGCAAAAGCCTGACCTCCCAGGACCGGATGGCCACAGCCCCACCGGATCTGGTCGGTCGTGACTTCACCGCCCATGCCCCCAACACCAAGTGGAGCGCGGACATCACCTACGTGCCCACCGACCAGGGGTGGGTGTACCTGGCGGTGGTGATGGACCTGTTCTCGCGCCGCATCGTGGGCTGGGCGATGGCCCCTCACATGCGCGCCGATCTGGTCTGCGACGCGCTGGCCATGGCGGTGACCGCCCGCCGTCCCGGTCCGGGGCTGATCCATCACTCGGACAAGGGATCGCAATACACCAGTCTGGCCTTTGGTCGCCGCTGCGAAGAGGCAGGGATCGCTCCCTCGACGGGGCGGACGGGGTCGTGTTACGACAACGCCGTCACCGAGAGCTTCTTCGCGTCGTTGGAGACCGAGTTGATCGACCGCACCCGTTTCGCCACCAGGGCGGATGCGGAGCGGGAGGTGTTCTCCTATATCGAGGGGTTCTACAACCCCTGGCGGCGGCATTCGGCCAATGGTCAGCTCAGCCCGGCTGAGTATGAACGTCGCCACACCGAAGTTGCTCAAGACAGGCTTGCGGCGCTGTCTCAGGCCGCGTAAAACCCCAGCTCACAGGTGTCTACCGAACTGAAGCAACATCACAAGGCGCTGAAGAATCTGGGCGGCAAGCTTCGGGCTAGCGACCGGACCTCCAGGACACAGCGGATTGAGGCCGCGCACGGGCTGCTGCTACTGGTCTCCTTCTTCAAGCCGCTGGACGACTGTCTGACCGAGACGGGGTTGCGTCTTCGGGCCGCTGATCTGGAGTTGTCCGGGGACGAACAGCAGGCGTTGCTGGCGCGAGGGCTACGGTCCGAGTCCGTCTATCTTCCCGCGGAGGGGTTCCTGTGGGATCAGGAGGACCTCTTCGGGCGGGCTGAAGCGCTCTTTGAAACCAACGCACGCGGGCTGCTCACGATGGTTCGAGGGCTGAGCGTCACAGAGCGTTTCGGGATCGACACCGGGCGCGGGAGCCGGCTGGCCCGGGCCATTGGGAAGGAGCTTCCCCGGCGAGCGCTAGCGGTCTATCGGGACAACTACCTGCGGCTGTGTGCTGAGGCGCCGGAGTTCGGGAAGTGGGCCGAGTTCCGGGAGCACGAGCAGACCAGAAAGCAGATGGGCGACGCCTTCGCCGGGTTGCACGCCGAGCTGGCCGCGTTCTCCTCGGGCCGTGAGGTGGGCGCGCTGCGGCAGGAGCTGGCCCGCAAGTACCGGGCGCTGCTGGGCAAGGCGGTGCTTCCGGTGGACGATGTGCTGCCCGAGGAGCTACCCGACGGGATGGTCATCCCCTCGCTGAGCGACTGTTACGTCCCGCCGAGCGCCAGAGTGGCGAGAGTGGCCCAGGGCGACACCCCCTCGGCCAAGGAGTGGTGGAAGCACCGCGAGCTTCTGCCTGACCTGCAGCGGTTCCTGGCAGCGCGGCTGACGCATCCGGACATGACGAGGTACCCGACGGTGCTCCTCGGCGAACCGGGCGCGGGCAAGTCGAAGCTGACCGAGGTCCTGGCCGCGCAACTGCCGGAGGAGGACTTCCTGGCGGTGCGGGTGGAGCTGCGGTCGGTGAGCGCGGACGCCGCCGTCCACACGCAGATCGAGGAGGGCCTGGAGCACGACCTGCTCAGGCGGGTGCGCTGGAGCGAACTGCTGGCGGAGGCCGAGGGCGCCCTGCCGGTGGTCATCCTGGACGGGTTCGACGAGCTCCTCCAAGCGGCCGGGGTCGAGCGCTACGACTACCTGGAGCAGATCCGGGACTTCCAGGAGCACCAGGAGGACATGGGCCAGCCGGTGGCGGTGATCGTCACCAGTCGCACGTTGAGTGCCAGCCGGGCCCGCTTCCCCGAGTGCAGCACGGTGATCCGGCTGGAGCCGTTCGGTCGGGGACAGATCGAGCGGGTGCTGCGCACCTGGAACCACACGAACTGGGAGCGGTTCGACGCGGGCGAGGTTCGGCCGCTGGAGCTGAACCGACTGCTGGCCTACCCTGAGCTGAGCCAGCAACCGCTGCTGCTGTTGCTGTTACTGGTCTACGACGCGCAGGACAACGGCCTGCGGCACGCCCCCGAATCGATGTCCCTGGCGCAGCTGTACGAACGGCTGCTGACCACCTTCGTCCGCCGCCAGGTCCGCAAGCACCGCAAGGCCCTCAACGAGAAGGATCTCAAGCGGGAGGTCGCGAGTGAGCTGCGCCGGTTGGAAGCGACAGCGCTGTCGATGTTCACCCGGCAGCGACAGAGCGTGAGCGCCGAGGACCTGGGCGATGACCTCCGGGCACTCAAGTTGGACGGCCCCCGCCAGCAGGCAGAGAGCCGTACCAGCCTCCCCATCCAGGCCGCGGACCTGCTGCTGGGCCGGTTCTTCTTCGTTCATGTGTCCCAGGCCAGGGTCGGCGGACCCGGGCATAAGCCCCTCAGCGCGTACGAGTTCCTGCACGCCACCTTCGGTGAGTACCTGGTGGCCAGGATGGTCTCCGGAGCGCTGCGGACACTGGTCGACGAGCGGGTCCGCGAAGAGGAGGACCCCCGGGGTGAGC
Source organism: Nocardiopsis exhalans (assembly GCF_024134545.1). Taxonomy (GTDB): domain Bacteria; phylum Actinomycetota; class Actinomycetes; order Streptosporangiales; family Streptosporangiaceae; genus Nocardiopsis; species Nocardiopsis exhalans. Next base: position 2,883,007 of record NZ_CP099837.1, on the reverse strand, counting down.
CGCCGGGCGACGGCCTGCTGTACGCCACCTCGTCCTTCGCCTGTTACTCGGACCGGGAACGGACGCTGAACTTCCTCCGGGAACTGATCGGAACGGACATCGACGGGGACAGAGAACGGCGCGCGCACTACGGAGAGCTGCTGATCCAGCTCTTCCAGCAGGCGCCCTACCCGTCCGCTGACCGCCTGCACTCCGCCTACCAGCCCCGGCGGCTCCCGCTGACGAGCAGACAGGCGCTCTACACGGCGAACCTGCTCACCCTGCTGCTGATCGCACGAGCTGAGCCGGTGAACATCCGCGAACTCTTCGACGGAGCAGGCGAGGAGGCATCCGCCCTACAGCAGTGGCGTTCGGTCGCCGCCCTGTGGCGCGCTCTGCCCCCAGCTGACTGGTTCACCGTCCTGGGCACTCTGCGGATGCGCCACCTCGCTCCCTCGTACTCCGAAGGAGACACCTCGCTCCTGCAACTGGAGGACCTCTCGCCGGTCAATGTCGGCGAGAGCATGGGGTTCGAGCTCCGGACGAACGTTATCGCCGGAGATCCGCCACAAAGGGTTCCCCTGTCGGTGACCGACCCGTACGAGCTGCGGATGTCCTCTTCCACGAGTACCGGTCAGATATTGCGCTCCATGGCGCTCCGCGTCAACGGGACCGCAGCCAAACTCAGCGTAGGCGTGCTCCCCTACTGGGAGATACTCCCAGTAGGTCTGGGGAACAGGTATATGGACGATGAGCCCTTCGCCCTCTGGCTGTACGAACACGAAATCACGTACTTGCGGCTACGCCCGGTCGACGCGGATCCCGAGCGCAGGCTGGCCGCCTATCGCAGGCTTTTCGAGAACGAGGGCGTGCCAGGGCTGGACCGGGCTCAGCTGATGGCGCTCAAACAGGCTCGCGAGGACCTTCAGGACACACCGGTGGGCACTGATTACCACACCAGGCTCCGACGTCTGGTCCGCGAACATCTGGATTCGGGTCCTCTGCGGGTGACGGTCACCCCGGGCACCGGGGAAGTGGACCGCGTCCTCGCATCGCTGTCGCCCTACCTGCCTTCGGAGATGGTCGACCGGCTAACGGCCGGAGCACACCGGGCGGCTCCTCCGGGGCGAAGACCACAGACCTCGCTTCCAGCCCGGCCCCTGCCCCTGGACGCCGCTGACGAGGAGGGCAGCATCACTGACCTCGGACCCTACCCGCCAGGCGCCGAAGAACTTTTCCCGCCTACCCGGCCAGGGCCCGCTTGACCAGGGCTGGGACCACATCACCGATCGGATCGTGCAGGACCGCGGTGGCGTAGTCGTCGTAGGGGGTGGGTTCGGCGTTGACGATGAGCAGGGAGGCGCGGGACATCATGGCGACGTCGCACAGGCCCGCGACCGGGTGGACGGTGAGGGAGGTGCCGATGGCCACGAAGGCGTCGCACTCACGGGCGGCCTGGGCGGCGTGTTCGATGACCTCGGGGTCCAGGCGCTGACCGAAGGAGATGGTGTCGGACTTCTGGATGCCCCCGCAGACCACACAGCGGGGGTCGGACTCCTCGTCCAGGCGGGCGAGGACGGCGGCGCTGGGGGTGCGCAGGCCGCAGGACATGCACATGACCCGGAGCATGGTGCCGTGGACCTCGACGACCTCGCCCTCGGGAACCCCGGCGCGCTGGTGGAGGCCGTCGATGTTCTGGGTGATGAGCGCGTGCAGGCGTCCGGAGGAGGCCAGGTCGGCCAGGGCGCGGTGGGCGGCGTTGGGTTCGGCCTGCCAGACCTGGTGGGCGCGGCGGGCCAGCCAGGTCTGGCGGCGCACGTCGACGTCGCCCATGTAGCTGTCGATGTCCGACATCGCCTGGGCGTTGGGGTTGGTGGTCCACAGTCCGTGGGGGCCGCGGAAGTCCGGGATGCCGGAGTCCGTTGACACTCCGGCCCCGGTCAGAACGGTGATGCGTCGCGCGGACGCCAGCAGCTCGGCAGCCTGTTCGAACCCCTCCGGGTCGGTGAACGGCGCGGTGTCGTCGGTCATCGAGGCCACACCCCATTCTTGCAGCGTCTTTGCACGGCTTTCCCCGGCCTTGGTCCCAGGTGGCCCTTTCTGGAGCGTTGGGGGCCTTAACCTCGGGGAACGCGTGGGGCGGGTGGCCGCAAGACCCGGCCGATGCACACGAGAAGGGCAAAGGGTGCAAAAATACGACACAATCATGAAGCAGCCCTCCTACATCCTCGTGGTCAACGGGACCAAGGTCCAGCGCCCGGTGTTCGTGCTCGGCGCTCCCCATTCCGGGGTTCCGGTGATCGCCCGCGCCCTGTCCCGTGCCCCCGGCTTCCATCTGGGCGCGGGGTCCCAGGGCGTGCTCAACGCCGTCTACGCCGTGGCCAGGCGCCCCTCCTTGGCGTTGGAGAAGGTCTCGGGCACCGCGAGCCTTCTTCGTGAGGCCTACGCCGAGATCTGGCACCTTACCCCTCTGACCTGCCCCAAGTGCTCCGCTCAGGGCTTGCGGGTGCCCGCCAACGCTTCCGCCGAACCGTGCGAGCACAGCGCCGACGCGCGCCGTTACGGTGACGCCAGCCCCGACCTGCTGTACTCGGCGAGCGCCCTGCACGCCGCGTTCCCCGACGCGCTGTTCGTCCAGATCATCCGGGACGGCCGTGACGTGGTCGCGGACATGATGGAGGACGAGCGGTCGCTGGCCTGGCTCAAGCCCAGTTTCATGAAGCTGGAGCACGAGTTCCCGAACCACTTCTTCGGCCTGGCGGAGGAGTCGGACCTGGACGACTTCACCGACGGGTCGGTGGCGACCAAGTGCGCGATGCGCTGGCGGGGCGCGGTGCGCATGTCCGCTCGGCTGCGCCAGGAGATCGGCCCGGAGCAGCTGCTGACGCTGCGCTACGAGGACGTGCACGGCCAGGAGGTCGAGACCGCCGAGCGGCTGCTGAAGTTCACCGGCGCCCGGGTCTCGGCCAGTGAGCTGCTGACGGACCGTTCCTGGGGTGTGGGTTCGTGGAAGGAGCGGCTGGGCCGCCAGGACCACGGTGACGTGCACGAGGTCGCCCGCAACGAACTTTCGCGGCTGGGCTACCTGTAACCGGCCGCTACTGCGGGACCCCGTGCGCGGTCATCAGGGTGCGGGCGGCCTCGCGGGCGGTGCGGGCGGCGTCGGCCGCCCCGCTGACGTTGCGGGCGACCACGGCTCCCTCGTGCAGCATGCTGAGTACGTCGGCCAGCGGCTCGGGTTCGGCGGTCCCGGCCTCGCGGGCGAGTTCCGTGTAGAGCTTGCGCAGCCACAGTTTCTGTTCCCGGGCGACGGCCCGGCCGGGGTGTTCGGGGTCGGAGAGTTCGGCGTAGGCGTTGACCATCGCGCAGCCGCGCTGGTTCTCCTGGTCCATCCACTCCCCCAGGGCGTCGAAGGTGGCGAGCAGCCGGTCGCGGGCCGCGGCCCGCGGGTCCAGGCGAGCGCCGAGGAAGTCGCGCCAGCGGGTGTCCCGGGCACGTAGGTAGGCGACGACCAGCTGTTGTTTGGAGCCGAAGCGGTCGTAGATGGTCTTCTTCGTGACCCCGGCCCGTTCGGCGACCAGTTCCATGCCCACGGTGTTGATGCCCCGCGTGTAGAAGAGGTCCGTGGCCACGTCCAGGACACGGCGCGCGGCGGGGGTGAGCGGCTGTTCGGCGGTGGCGCTGCCCATACTGTGCTCCTCCTACTGGGCTCCTGCTACTGAGCTCCTGCGGTCGACTACTACATTGTGAGTATACCGACCGGTGTGTTTACCTCGCATCCATGGACACTCTGACACCTGCTCCCCAAGCTCCCCGCGACCCCGAACGCCTCTCCCGGGTCCGGCGGGCGATCCCGTTCCTGCTCGCGGCGGGGCTGGTGGTGATGTGGAGCTCGGGTTTCGTCGGCGCCGAGCTGGGCACCGGGTACGCCCCGGCGACCACCCTGCTGGCATGGCGGTTCCTGATCGTGGGCGGCCTGCTGGTGGCCTGGTGCCTGTGGCGGGGCATGCGGATGGGCGGGCGCGACCTGGCCCTGCACGCGGGGATCGGGGCGCTGGCCCAGGCCGGGTACCTGTACGGGGTGGTGGCCGCAGCCGAGGCCGGGGTGGCGGCGGGCACGAACGCCCTGGTGGCCGCCCTTCAGCCCATGGTGGCCGCGGCGCTGGCCCTCCCCCTGCTGGGTGAACGGGTGCGCGGACGCCAGGTCCTGGGACTGGCGGTGGGTTTGGCCGGGGTGGGCCTGGTGGTGGGCTCGGACCTGCTGCACCCGGGGGCCGCCCCGTGGTGGGCGTACGCGCTGCCGTTCGGAGCGATGCTCTCGCTGGTGGCGGCCACCCTGGTGGAGCGCAGAACCCGACCGGGCGGGAATCTGCTGGAGGCCCTCGCCGTCCAGTGCGGGGTGAGCGCGGTGCTGTTCACCGCCCTGGCCGGAGCGACCGGAACCCTGATCCCGCCCGCCGACCCCGGGTTCTGGGGCGCGGTGGCGTGGGTGGTCGTGCTGTCCACCCTGGGCGGGTACGGGCTGTACTGGGCCAACCTCGCGCGCACCAGCGTGGCCCGCGTGTCGGCACTGCTCTACCTGACCCCGCCGACCACACTCGTGTGGACCTGGCTGATGTTCGGGGCCCCGGTGGGCGCGGGTGCCCTGGCCGGGATGGGTGTGTGCGTGCTCGCGGTGTGGCTGGTGCGCTCCCCCGCTCGTTGAGGGCTCGGACCCGGTTTCAGGCCCGGGACTGTTCGGGGACCTCCTCGGGCTCCCCGGTACCGGAGGCGTCGGCGAAGGCCTCGTCGACCTCCTCGACCAGCTCGCGGGGCGCGCCCTCCTCGAGTTCCGCACTGTCGCGCACGTCCGGGACCACCGCCGCGCACTCCAGTTCCACCAGGGCGGCGGGCTCCAGCAGTTCGGTGACCCCCACGACCGACATCGGCGGGTAGTAGCGACCCATGTGACGGCGGTAGACCGAGCCGAGGGTCTTGAGGTTGACCCGGTAGACGCTGACTGACGTGGTGTAGACGCGCATGCTCACCACGTGCACGGGTTCGGCCCCGGCCGCGCGCAGCGCCTCGACCATGTTGGCCAGGGCCTGGTCGAACTGCTGCACCACCGAGTCCCCGGTCAGAACGCCGTCGGAGCGGCGCGCGTTCTGCCCGCCCACGTACACGGCGCGGCCAGGGGTGACCACGAGGGCGTGTGAGTAGCCCACCGGGTCGGAGAGGGTGAGCGGGTTGATGATCTCGTGTGGTGTCCGGTCCATCGGCAGCCCTTCCGTGTCACTCCGCGCGCGCCCGTGCGCTCCCCTGTGAACGCGGTGCCGGGCATGCGGCTACGATGAGCGCATGATCTCTTTCGTGCTGTCCGTCCTGGCCCTGACCGCGGTGGTCGGGCTCTTCATCGCGATGTTCGTCGCCGGTGGCGTCTACGTCGCCCGGGTGCGCCGCAACGGCATCGACGCCACTCTGGCGGGCGCCCGTAAGATCCGCGAACTGCGCTAGTCCCCCGCGGCTCCCGGCCCGCCTGTCGGGCCGGGCGGTTCAGTCGCCGTCGAAGCTGTCCGGGTTCGGGCCGAACCGGTGATCCTCGTTGAGCGCGCTGATCCGGTCGACCTCCTCCTCCGAGAGTTTGAAGTCGAAGACCTCGAAGTTGGAGCGGATGCGCTCGGGCGTCACCGACTTGGGGATGACCACGTTGCCCAGCTGGATGTGCCAGCGCAGCAGGATCTGCGCGGGGGTGCGTTCGTGTTCCCGGGCCAGCTCGAGGATCAGTGGGTGACCGAGCAGTGCGCCTTGGCCCAGAGGGCTCCACGCCTCGGTGGCGATGTTGTGCTCGGAGTCGAAGGTGCGCAGCTCCTCCTGCGTGAGCAGCGGGTGCAGCTCGATCTGGTTAATCATGGGAGCGATCCCACCCTCCTCCATGACCCGCTCCAGATGCGGGCGCTGGAAGTTGCACACGCCGATGGCGCGCGCCCGGCCCTCCGCGTAGAGGCGTTCCAACGCCTTCCAGGTGGGGACGTAGAGGTCGCGCTGGGGCAGCGGCCAGTGGATGAGGTAGAGGTCCACCATGTCCAGGCCCAGGCGTTCCAGGCTGGCGTCGAAGGCCCGCAGGGCGGCGTCATAACCCTGGTCGGAGTTGGCGAGCTTGGTGGTGACGAAGACTTCCTCACGCTGGAGCCCCGACCGACGCAGCGCCTCCCCCACCCCTTCTTCGTTGCCGTAGGCGGCGGCGGTGTCGATACTGCGGTATCCCGCCGCCAGGGCGTGCTGGACCGCCTCCACCACAGCGTCGTCGGGTACCTGCCACACACCGAGACCCAGCTGCGGAATCCGCAGCCCGTTGTTCAGCGTGATGCCGGGAACCGTCATCATTCTCATCCCCCGTAATCCCCGTCCGGCCAGACCGGATACGCGGCCCGGCCGGTGTGAGCGGCGCGCCCGGCCCGCCGTCGCTCGGTGTTGGGCTCGTGTCTGTCCCGGGCCTGTGTGCGCATACTGCCATGTCAGCGGGGGTCGGGTCCTGAGGCTGCGCCGCAGCTGTGCGCGCTTTTTACCCGGGTGGCCGGTCCCGGCCAGGGGTTGGACAGGGAACGCACGGACACGGGGGGCGACGGGCGGCCGCGCGCGCAGGCGGTGCGGGACCAGGCGATAGGATGCCCGGCGCCGGAGAGCGGAGGAGCGCGTGGGGCACGAGGAGCGGGTGCGGGTCAGCTCCGAGCTGGAGCGGGACCGGGCGGGGCTGGTGGACCGGATCGTCGCCGAGGTCTACGCCGAGGTGCCCGCCTACCGGGCGCTGCACGGATCCCAGCTGGCGGAGGTCCGGGCGATCACCGGTTGGCTGGTCACCCGGTCCATGGAGCTGTGGGTGCGCGACACCGCGCGTCTGCCGCCCGAGGACGTGGAACGGCTGCGCGGGATCGGGCGGGCCCGAGCGGCGGACGGACGCTCGATCGGCGCGGTGGTCCGGGCGCACCGGGTCGGTTCGGCCGCGATGGTGCGGATCCTGCGTGAACAGGCGGGGGACCGGCTCGACGCCGCCGACGTGTTCGCTCTGAGCGAACTGTGGTTGGCCTCCATCGACCAGATCTCCGAGAGTCTGACGACCGGCCACGCCGAGGCCGCCGAACAGCTGGACGCGGACCGCGAACGCGCCCGGCGCGCGCTGCTCGACGACCTGCTCATCGGCCGCCAGGCCTCCCAGGGCGCCATCCGAGACCGGGCGCGGACCCTGGGCACCGCCCCGCCCGACCCGGCCGTGCTGGTGGTCGCCGAACCGGCGCGCGACCCGGCCGAGCGCGGCCGGGCTCTGGCGGAGGGCGTCACGGTCTCGGTCGGGCTGAGCTGCTGGCCGAGGCCGCGCCCACCGGCTCGGACCCGATGGTGACCACGAGTTCGGGGCGGGTGGTGGTGCTCACCGGGGCGGAGGACGCCGAGCGCGTCGCCGCTGCCGTGGTGGAACGGGGCTGGCACGGCTGTGTCCTGGAGCCGCGCGGGCTGACCGACCTGTCCGCCGCCTACCGGCTGGCCGACGGGGCCCTGGAGGCCGCTCCCCCGCACGCCCTCGGATCTGACGGCCTGCTGCGGGAGGCCGACGCCTGTGTGATCGCTCTGCTCAACGGGGGCGCGGTCGCCCCGGCGACCGTGCGCCGGGCGGTGCTCGGACCGTTGTTGGCGCACGACAACCAGCACCTGTTGGAGACCCTGCGCGCCTACTTCCGCGAGGGCACGGCGACCACGGCGGCGGACTCGCTGCACGTCCACGCCCAGACCCTGCGCTACCGGCTGCGCCGGGTCCGCGAGCTCACCGGCCACGACCCGAACCGCCCCTGGCCCCGGTTCGTCCTGGAGACCGCCTGCGCTATCGCGCCTTGAGCTGGCACAGCGCTATCGCGCCCTGAACAGGCACAGCGCTATCGCGCCCTGGCGCCTCCAGGTGGGTAGGAAGGGTTCGGACCACCCCCCTTCGGAGAGGCCGAACATGACCGACACCGCGCCCGCCCTGTACGGACCCGAGTTCGAGGCGGACCCGCACCCCGCCTACAGGTGGCTCCGCGAACACGACCCCGTCCACCGGGTGGACCTGCCCGGCGGGGCCTGGGCCTGGCTGGTGACCCGCTACGGCGACGCCCGGGAGGTCCTGGCCGACCCGAACATGCTCAAGGACCCGGCCCGGGGCGAGGAGACCTGGCACAAGGCGGGGCTGGGGCTACCCTTCGACCACCGGCCCACTCTGGTCCGGAGCATGGTGAACGTGGACGCGCCCGACCACACCCGGTTGCGCAAGGTGGTTTCGGGCGCTTTCACCCCCCGGCGGGTCCGAGCGCTCCAGGTCAGCACGGAGCGGATCACCGACGAGCTCCTGGCGGCGGTGGAGCGGGCCGAGGCCCCGGACCTGGTGCGCGATCTGGCCTACCCGCTGCCCATCGCGATCATCTGCGACATCCTCGGGGTGCCCGAGACGGACCGGCCCGAGTTCCACCGGCAGGCGGCGGTGATCGATTCCGCCTCCCTGGACGAGTTCGAGGCGATCGGCGCGGCCACGGACTGGTTCGACTCCTACCTGGGCGGTCTGGTGGACGCACGGCTGGCCGGACCCTCGGACGACCTCCTGGGTGACCTGGTGGAGTCCCACCGCTCGGGCGAGCTGTCCCGGGACGAGGTGACCTCGACGGCCTTCCTGCTGTTGGTGGCCGGGCACGAGACGACGGTCGCGCTGATCGGCAACATGCTGCTGACCCTGCTGCGCCACCCCGAGCAGATGGCGCGGATCCGCGCGGACCACGGCCTTCTCGGTCCGGCCATCGAGGAGTCACTGCGGCTGGAGAGCCCCCTGCAGAACGCGACCTGGCGGTTCCCCGCGGAGCCGACCACCGTGGGCGGGGTGCGTCTGGAGGCGGGCGAGCCGGTGCTGGTGTCGCTGCTGGCCGCCGGACGCGACCCGGAGCAGTACCCGGACCCGGACGTCTTCGATCCCGCCCGCAAGGCCTCGCACCTGTCCTTCGGCCACGGAGCGCACTTCTGTGTGGGCGCCCAGCTGGCCCGGGTGGAGGCGCGGGTGGCGATCGCCGCGGTCCTGGAGCGGCTGCCGGGGCTGCGCCTGGCGACGGACGAAGCCGAGCTGCGGTGGTGGCCGAGCATGATCATGCACGGACTGTTCGCGCTGCCGGTCGACTTCGACAGGTAGGAGCGGTCAGGAGAACGGCAGGTCTGCTGAATCCTTGCCCCGGCATGGCGTGCGTTTTCACTTCCGGCAACGGTCGGTGGCCAAGACTGGCGGGCGGGGCGATTTCGCCTCGCGCAGTACACCGACCCGGAGGGGGAACCAGCAGTGACCACCGCCGACCAGCGTTCGAGCCAGACACCCAAACCCCGCAGCAGCCAGCCGTGGCTCCACCAGCGGGGCGAGGAGATCCAGCAGTTCGGGACCGTCCGCCAGATCCCCGTCGGTCTGTCCTACGACGCTCGGATGTACTCGTGTCAGCGGCTCAACCAGGTGTTGTGCGATCTCCGGATCCTGCACGACATGTACAAGAAGCACCACTGGCTGATGCGCGGACACACCTTTTACCAACTACACCTGCTCATGGACAAACACGCCGAGGAGCAGACGGCGCTCATCGACACCGTCGCCGAGCGCATCCAGACCCTGGGCGGTGTGGCGGTCGGCGACCCCAGGCACGTCGCGGAGATCACCAACATCCCGCGGCCGCCGAACGGGGTCGAGGAGGTCCCGGCGATGCTCTCCCGCCTGCTGGAGGCGCACGAGACCATCCTGGAGGACGCCCACGACGCGGCCGCGCGCGTGCAGGAGATGGGCGACGACGGCAGTAACGACGTGCTCGTCTCGGACGTGATCCGCAGCAACGAACTCCAGGCCTGGTTCGTGGCCGAGCACCTGGTGGACACCCCGCTCGTGCGCAGCTGAGCAACGAAGCGGGTCAAGGGCCGGGCCACCCGCCCGGCCCTTCGTCATGCCCCGGAAGCGTCCGGAAGCGTCCGGATTCGTGTCCGCCACGGTTACCGGTCAGTCACGAAAACCCACTTTCCCCTTCTCCTGAGGCTTCGGACGGCGGAACGGGGTAGGTAGACCGGCGTTGAGCCGCGGCCCGCCGTTGATCCCGGGCGGGCCGCCGGTGCCCGTACTCCCGTCCCCCTCGGAGGTACCGACGTGACCGCGACCATCGCCCTGCCCCATGTCATTCGCGTGGGTGCGGGGGCCTCGGCCGAACTGGCCGGGACCCTGGACTCCCTCGGCCTGTCCCGGCCGCTGGTGGTGACCGACCCCTTCATCGCCGGACAACCCTTCTTCCAGGAACTCCTGACCCGGCTGGAGAAGGCCGGGTTCTCCCCCGGGGTGTTCGCCGAGACCGTCCCCGATCCCACGACCACGGTGGTGGAGGCGGGGCTGCGGGCCCTGCGCGAAGGCGGTTTCGACTCCCTGGTCGCGGTGGGCGGTGGCAGCCCCATCGACACCGCCAAGGCCGTGGCGCTGCTGGGCGCGCACGGCGGCCGGATGCGTGATTACAAGGCGCCCGTGGTCACGGACTCCCCCGCCCTGCCGGTGGTGGCGGTGCCGACCACCGCGGGCAGCGGCTCGGAGTGCACCCGGTACAGCATCATCACGGACGTCGAGACCGGGGAGAAGATGCTCTGCGCCGGGTTGGCCCTGCTGCCCCGGGCCGCGCTGGTGGACTTCGAGCTCACCCTGGGCATGCCGCGGCGGTTGACCGCGGACACCGGGCTGGACGCCCTGACCCACGCCGTCGAGGCCTATGTGAGCACCAAGGCCAACCCGGTGGCCGACGGGCTGGCCCGCGAGGCGATGCGCACGATCTTCACGCACCTGCGCGCCGTGTACGCCGACCCCGGGGACCGTGCGGCGCGCGAGGCCCTCATGGTGGGCGCGACCCAGGCCGGGATGGCCTTCTCCAATTCCAGTGTCGCCCTGGTACACGGGATGAGCAGACCGGTCGGCGCGCACTTCAAGGTCGCGCACGGGCTGTCCAACGCCATGCTGCTGCCAACGGTCACGGAGTTCTCGGTGCCCTCGGCGCCCGAGCGCTACGCCGAGTGCGCCCGGGCGATGGGGCTGGCCGCCTCCGGCAGTACGGACGGGGAAGCCACCGGGGCGCTCGTGTGGGAGCTACGCCTGCTCAACCAGGAGCTGGAGGTGCCCACCCCGCGCGAGTACGGTATCGGAGCGGAGCGCTGGTGGGAGCTGGCCCCGCTGATGGCGGAGCAGGCCCTGGCCTCGGGTTCGCCCGCCAACAATCCGCGGGTCCCCACGGCCGAGGAGATCGTGGAGCTCTACCACGCCGTCTTCGGGTGAGTCCGCCCCGGGACCGCTGGCCCGGCGGTCCCGGTCGCCGCACCGACCGCGGGAGAGCCCCGGAGGCCGTGCGGCCCCGGGAGCACACGGCCTCCGGGCTGTGCCACCCGCTGCGCGGGGCCGGCGCCGGGACTACTTGGTGATGCCCCAGCGGCGGCGCAGCGAGCGGTCCGCCCAGTTGAAGAAGACGTCGATCATGATGCCGATGACCAACACGATGATGATGTAGCTGAGCAGGCGCTCGGCGTCGTTGAGCTGACGCGCCTGACTCAGCGCCCAACCGATCGAGTTCTGCTGGTTGATGATCACCAGCAGCTCGCCAGCCATCAGGGAACGCCAGGCGAAGGCCCAGCCCTGTTTGAGGCCGGTAACGAACATCGGCAGCGCCGCCGGGATGACCAGCAGCGTGTAACGCTGGACCCCGTGCAGGCCCATGACCTGTCCGGCGCGCAGCAGCGACGGCGACACGTAGTCGATGCCCGAGGTCAGCCCGGCAGCGATGGAGGGGGCTGCGCCCAGGACGATCACGAACATGATCGCCGACTCGCTGATGCCGTACAGCAGCATCGCGAACGGGAACCACACGATCGAGGGCATGGTCTGCAGGCCGGTGATCAGTGATCCGATCGCCGCCCGCAACGGCTTGAACTGCGACACCGCCAGACCGACCACGACACCCACGGCCAGGGCCAGCGCGAACCCGGCGAAGGCACGGCGCATGGTGACCTGGACCGCCGTCCAGAACTCGGGGGTGGTGAGCTCGTTGAACAGGGTGGGCAGTACCCGGTCCGGGCCCGGGAACACGTACTCCGTGCGCCAACCGGACCACACCACTGCCTGCCAGGCGAACAGCACGATCGCCACGGCGGCCAGCTTGGGCCAGGTGGCGGCCCAGATCCTGCGGGCGACATCGGCCGTGCCCCGCTCGTCGGCACCCCGCCTGGGCTGGAGTTCGAGGGCGTCGAGCCCCTGGACCTGGCGGTCCCGCACGTCGTTATCAGGCATGACGGGAGACCTCCTCACGCAGTCGATCGGTAATGGCGGCGGCCTGTTCGGCGATCTGGCCGGAGTCGATGCGGCGGGGACGTTCGCCCTGCACGGTGAACTCCTTGATGACCCGGCCCGGGCGGCTGGACAGCAGCACGACCCGGTCGCCCAGGCGCACCGCCTCCCGCACGTTGTGTGTGACGAAGATGACGGTCAGCGACTTCTCCCGCCAGATCCGCTCCAACTCGTCGTGGAGGATGTCGCGGGTCATGGCGTCCAGAGCGCCGAAGGGTTCGTCCATGAGCAGCACGTCGGCGTCCTGGGCCAGGGCGCGGGCCAGGGCCACGCGCTGGCGCATGCCGCCGGAGAGTTCGTGCGGGCGTTTGCGTTCGAAGCCGGTCAGGCGCACCAGGTCCAGCAGTTCGAGCACGCGCTGCTTGCGCTCGGCCTTGGGCACCTTGTTGACCTTCATGGGCACTTCGATGTTGGCGCCCACGGTCAACCAGGGGAAGAGCGAGGCCTCCTGGAACATCATGGCCACCCGGTGGCCGCCGACGTCCACGGACCCGATGGTGGGCTGCTCCAGTCCGGCGATGAGGGAGAGCAGGGTGCTCTTGCCACAACCGGAGGCGCCGACGATGGCCAGGAACTCGCCGGTGCCGACGTGCACGGTCATGCCGTCGATGGCGGTCACGGCGCCCTCGCCCCGGCCGAAGACCTTGGAGATGCCGTCGATCTCCACGGCCCTGGTGCCGGTGACACTCCGGCTCTCGGTGATGGTGCTCATGGGTCCCTTACCCTTCCAGCCCGGCGACCGGCTCGTGTCCGGCCTCTGCCAGGACGTCGTTGAGCGGGTCGAGGGCGTAGATTCCGTTGAGGTCGACGGGGTCCAGCAGTCCGATGGCCTCGGCCTGCTCGGCCTTGATGAGGAGTGACTGCGCCACGGGGTCCGCGGTGAACGTCACGTTCTCGAAGGCCGTGGCGGTGAGCTCGGGGTCGAGTTCGCCTCCGGTGATCTCCTCCAGGTGCAGGCGGGAGGCCTCAGCGGCCTCTTCGGGGTGGTCGTTGATCCAGTCGATGGTCTCGACGTGGCCGCGGAGCAGGTCCTCGACGGTCCCCGGTTCACGTTCCAGGAAGTCGGCGTTGACGATGAGGAGCGTGGTGACGTACCGGCCGCCGGTCCGCTCCCACACCTGCGCCTCGTCGACGAGCAGGTGGGCATCGTCCTCGGCCAGGATGCGGCTGAGGTGGGGTTCGGGGAGCCAGGCCCCGTCGATCTCACCGGCCCTGAAGGCATTGACGATCTCCGGGTTCTCCTGCGGAACGATCGACAGGTCCCCTCCGCCAGCGGTGTCGACCTCCCATCCCCGGTCCAGGGCGAACCAGCGCAGCACCACGTCCTGGGTTCCGCCCAGCATCGGCGTGGAGAGCGTCTTTCCGGGAAGGTCGTCAACGGTCCTGATGTCGTCTCGGGCCACAAGGCCCGCGCCCTGGGTCGCTGCCCCGGCGATGACGTGCAGGGCCTCGCCTTCCGACTGCGCCCAACCATTGATGGCCGGGTTGGGCCCGACGAAGGCCGCGTCGACCTCGCCGGAGAAAATGGCGTTGATGGCGTCGGGGCCCGCGTTGAAGGTCTGGGTGGCGAGCTCGACGTCGCCCAGGGCCCGGTCGAGGATCCCGTTCTGCACGCCCACGAGCGAGGGGGCGTGGGTGATGTTCGGGAAGTAGCCGAGAGTCAGGACGGAAGAGTCGTCGGCTCCCGCACCCGCGCACCCGGTGGCGGCCAGCCCGAGAGCCAGAGCGGCCGCGGCGGCTCTCAGCGGGATGGCGGAAACACGCATGTTCAGGGGTCCTTTTCCAGGTGTGTACGGAGCGACGAGCAAAACTCTACTTAAGAAGTAGGTTTTGTGGAAGCATCGCCACCCCCGGACTTCGAGGGCGATGACCTGCTTGAATTCACCCGCCCGTCCCCCCGGCCGAGTCTCAGTCCGCGGGAAGTCGCAGCTCAGAACGGCATGTCACGCAGAAAGCCGAGGGCAGACGACCACCCCGAGCAGCACCCGCCCCCCTTCGCGACCCGCACAGCCCCCTCTACCATGACCTAGATCACACCCAGTCATGGAGGGCGGGGCGGTCAGGCCTACAACCCGGAGACCTCCTCTCGACCGTCCTCACTGAGCAGCTCGTTGAGCAGGTCCAGGGCGTAGATGCCGTCCAGGTCCACCGAGTCCAGCAGGCCGACCACCTCGGCGTGGTCCGCGCCGCCCTGGAGCGAGGGCGCGATCGGATCGAAGGTGAAGACCGCGTTGTCGAAGGCCGAGGCGACCACCTCGGGGCTCGGACCGCGGCCGGAGACCGACTCCAGATGGGAGATGGCCACCGCCTGCGCCTCCTCGGAGTTCTCGTTGATCCAGTCGACGTTCTCGATGTGGCCGCGCAGCAGGTCCTCCACCACGTCGGGGTGGCTCTCCAGGAAATCGGCATTGACGATGAGGTGTGTGGTGACGAACTCGCCGCCGGTCTCGGGCCACAGGTCGGATTCGTCGACGAGCAGCTTGCCGTCGAGCTCCACCAGCAGGCGGCTCAGGTGAGGCTCGGGAACCCACGCACCGTCGATCTCGTCCAGCTCGAAGGCGTTGATGATGTCGGAGTTCTCCTGCGGGATGATCGACAGCTCGCCGCCGCCCTCGGTGCCGACCTCCCAGCCCTGTTCCTGGGCGAACCAACGCAGTGCCACGTCCTGGGTGTTGGCCAGCTGCGGTGTGGACAGGGTGGTTCCGGGCAGGTCCTCGACGGACTCGATCTCGGGCTTGACCACCAGGCCGGCGCCGCGCGAGGTGGATCCGGCGATGATGCGCAGCGCTGTGCCGTCGGACTGGGCCCAGCCGTTGACGGCGGGGTTGGGGCCGACGAAGGTCGCGTCGATCTCCCCCGCGAACAGGGCGTTGATGGCGTCGGGGCCCGCGTTGAAGGTCTGGGTGGACAGCTCGACGTCGCCCAGGGCCTCGTCGAGGGTCCCGTTCTCCACGCCGACCAGCGCCGGGGCGTGGGTGATGTTCGGGAAGTAACCGAGGGTCAGCTTGTCGACTCTGGCACCGTCATCGCCACCACCGTTCGCTCCGCAGGCAGTCGCGACCATCCCGATCGCCAGTACCGCGGCGGCGGTCGAAAGCACAGGCGTACGCATGCTCATGGGAGTCCTTTTCCGGTGGACAGAGGGGCGGACGGACTAAACTCTACTTAACAAGTAGGTTTTGTAGAAGATAGAACGCGCGACCTTTCCGTGACTCGGGCCACTCGTCCATCGGCAGCTCCACGGAGATCCGCCGGTCACCGCAGGACCCCGGACACACGAAAGGGCGGCGGAGCCAGGGGAAGGCTCCACCGCCCCGCGGGGGGTGGGAAGGGCGTCTCAGCGCCCGCGGATGGCTACTCGGAGATCTCGCCGTCGGCGTCGACCGCCAGGACGACACCGCCCCAGGTCTGCTGGATGTACTCCAGGACCCGCTCGTCGTGGAGCAGCTCGGCCAGCAGCTGGACACGCTCGTCGTCGGCGTTCTCGTCCAGGGCGACCAGACCGTTGGCGTACTTGTGGACGTAGTCCTCGCCCTCGGGCTCCCAGGCCAGGACGTTGGCGTCCTCGGTGACCTGGGCCTCGATGGCGTAGTTGCCGTTGATGACCGCGGCGTCGACGTCGGAGAGCGAACGCGGGAGCTGCGCCGCCTCCAGCGGGGTGACGGTCAGGTCGTTCGGGTTGTCGACGATGTCGCCCTCGGTGGCGGTCTCACCGGCGTCGGGGTCCACGGTGATCAGACCCTCTGCCTCCAGGATGGACAGCGCCCGGTTGAGGTTGGCCGGGTCGTTGGGGACCGCGATCTTGGCGCCCGCGGGAAGGTCGTCGGCGCTCTCGTAGGTCTCGGAGTACAGCCCCAGCCGCTCGATGTGGACGTCGGTGACATAGGCCAGTTCCGCGTCGGGACCGTTCTCGACCCACTCGTTCAGGAACGAGCGGTGCTGGAAGTAGTTGGCGTCCAGGTCGCTGTCGACGAGCGCGGCGTTGGGCGTGTTGTAGTCGGCGATCTCCTCGATCTCCAGCTCCAGCCCGGCCTCCTCGGCGAGGTTCTCGTCGATGAAGGCGAGGATGTCGCCGTGCGGCACAGGGCTGACACCGATCCGGAGCGGCCCCTGCCCTGCCTCGGCGGACCCGGAGGACTGCTCGCTGGGTGCACCGCAGGCGGCGAGGGCCAGGGTCAGGGCGGCCGCGCCGATGAGGGTCGAGGTCGTGCGCATGGTGCGCTCCTTCGTGATCTTGGGATGGAGGATCGCGGGGGGCGAGCGACGCCGACGCGAACGCCGGAGCCGGGGCCAGGACCTCCTGGTGGGAGGCCGACGGGCTGGCCAGAGCTTATCCCACCTTTTTAGTAGGAAAAGGCCCTGGGGGCCCTCATCAGGAGTGGCCTCGGCCACAGCACCCGAAGAAGGACCGGAACGGGGCCCAGGCGGGCGAGGACGGCGGCGGGTCAGAAAGCCGGCTCGACCACGGGCAGCCCGGCCGCACGCCAGGCCCTGAAGCCGCCGACCAGGTCCGTGGCGCGGGACAGCCCCAGCTCCTGGAGCTGCACGGCGGCCAGGCTGGAGGCATAACCCTCGTTGCAGAACAGCACGATGTGCCGGTTGGCCGAGTCGGCCTCGGGCACCCGGTCCGGGCTGGTGGGGTCGAGCCGCCACTCCAGGACGTTGCGGTCGATGACCAGCGCCCCGGGGATCTCCCCTTCGGCGGCGCGGTTGACGATCGGCCGGGTGTCCACCAGCAGCGCACCCTCGCTCTGGGCACTCAGGGCCTCAGCCGGGGTGAGGCGTTCCAGGCGCGCTCTCTTACTGTTGAGCACGCGTTCGATGAAGCTCATCGGGCCGCCCCTTCGGCGGCGGGCACCGACTCCAGCACGGGGACGTCGGGCTCGGGCTCGGTGGTGAGAATGCTGCCGGTGCGGCGCAGCGCACCGTCCCCGGTGACCTCGTAGTAGTGCATGGCCGTCAGCGGCGGCGAGTAGGCGTGCACGCTCACGGCCGGACGGTCCGACGTGTTGATGACGTCGTGCACGTGGCCCAGCGGGAAACGGCCGCCCTCACGCTCGGCGAGGGTGCGCTCGCGAAGCTCCCCGCCCCAGTAGTGCTCGACCAGTTCGCCGGTGACGACGCTCAGGGCACCGAGGGAGCCCGCGTGGTCGTGCAGCCGGGTGGACTGGTCGGGGGTCCAGGAGATGAGCCAGACGTCGGTGTAGTCATCGGAGTGCAGCCGGACGGACCAGCGGTTCTCGGCGTCGAAGCGGATCTCGTGGAGCCCTTGGCGGACTTCCTCGGCGACCCTGGCGGTCAGCTCGGACAGGCGGTCCAGGGTGAGGGGCGTGGGTGCGGCGGCCGGTGCGGCGGCGGGCACGGCGGTGTCGTTGACGGTCATGGGCTTTCCGGCTTCCCTCCGGGCGGTGTCAGTGTTCACGCTGGCAAGGGATCACTGACAGCGCTCGTCGAAGGTGACCCGCCGCCACCAGGACGGGTGTGATGATGCGCCGTCTACCATGCACGCCAGTAAACCATATTCCCTACAGGTTTAGTTGGTAGAGACGGATTGGCAAGCGTCACACCCTCATCCGAGCACCCGGGGGCCGCCGCCACTGACCGCCAGGACTCCGGCGGCGCGGTCGCCCGCCTCGAAACCCCGCGGCCGCCGGACCCGACACCCGGCCCTTCACCCGGAGAAAGGATGCCCTGACAGCTTTCGAGGCTTCCCTTCTCATGCGATCAGGACGACGCGCCCGTGGTCCGGGAGCGAGCGAGCAGGCCCCTGACACGAGCGACGAGGCCCCCGAGCGCGGTGCGCAGCCGACCCGCCCGGGAGACCTGGCGCAGACCGGGACTGACCGCCACCGGGGCCGGCCCGGCGAGCGGCGCGGTGACGGTGAGGCCGTGCGCGGTGCGGCGCAGGGAAGGTCGCCCGACCGGCGCCGACAAGGCGATCCGACACAGGACCGCACGGTCGGTGCTCCGCAGCAGCACCAGGGCGCCCGACTCATGGAGAACAAGGACCTGCCGGGGGTCGACTCCCGGGGCGAGCTCGACGTCGACCACCAGGTCTCCCCCGCTGCGGCCGCTGTCCACCCGGACCACGGGGTCGACGGGGAGTCGGGACCACAGGGCCTCCTCGAAACCGGGATGGACACCCTCGAAGACGTCCGTCACGCGCATCGGACCACTCCCCTTTGACTTGAGTTCATCTGACTCAATTTTATTGACGCCCTCAGACGAGGGCAAGGGGGATTCGTTGGTGGACAGGGGGCTGTGATCGTCATCACCGGGGATGCGAGAATGGGCCGCGCCCGACCCCCAGCAATACGGAGCAGACATGGCCCTGGTCGCCGGTATCGACAGTTCCACCCAGTCCTGCAAGATCGTGGTCTGTGACGCCACCACCGGGAAGGTGGTGCGCGAGGGCCGCGCACCGCACCCCGACGGAACCGAGACCGATCCCGCGCACTGGTGGTCAGCCCTGACCACCGCCTCCTCCGGCCTGCTCGACGACGTCTCCGCCGTGTCCGTGGCCGGTCAGCAGCACGGCATGGTGGTGACCGACGAGGACGGCGAGGTGGTCCGCCCCGCACTGTTGTGGAACGACGCCCGCTCCGCCGGGGCCGCGCACGACCTGGTGCGTGAACTCGGCGGGCCCCAGCCATGGGCCAACGCCGTGGGCAACGTGCCCGTGGCCAGCCTGACCGTCAGCAAGCTCCGCTGGCTCGCCGAGAACGAACCCCACAACGCCGCCCGCGCACGCGGGGTCATGCTCCCGCACGACTGGCTGACCTGGCGTCTGGGCGGCGCCCGCACCGAACCCACCACCGACCGCGGCGACGCCTCCGGAACCGGCTACTGGTCACCCGCCGACGGCCACTACCGCCCCGACCTGATGATCCAGGCCTTCGGCCGCGAACTCGACGTCCCGCGCGTGGCCGCGCCCGCCGAAGCCGTGGGCCACACCCCCGAAGGCGCCGTCATCGCCCCCGGCACCGGCGACAACATGGGCGCCGCTCTCGGCCTGGGCCTGCGCCCCGGCGACGCCGTCCTCTCCCTGGGAACCAGCGGCACCGTGTTCGCCGTGCACGACCGGGCCGCACAGGATCCCACCGGCACCATCTCCGGTTTCGCCGACGCCACCGGCCGCTTCCTCCCGCTGGTGTGCACCCTGAACGCCGCGCGCGTGCTCAGCGCCACCGCCGCCATGCTCGGCACCGGCCTGTCCGGGCTGGACACGCTCGCCCTGAACGCCGAACCCGGAGCGGGCGGGCTGGCCCTCCTCCCCTACCTGGACGGGGAGCGCACCCCCGAACTCCCGCACGCCTCGGGCTCCCTGCACGGCCTGCGCCGCGACAACATGAGTCCCGAGAACATCGCCCGCGCAGCCGTGGAGGGCATGCTGTGCGGGCTGGCCGACGGTCTGGCCGCCCTGACCGAAAGCGGGGTCCCGGTCGAACGCGTACTGCTGGTCGGTGGCGGCGCCCGTTCGGCCGCGGTGCGCGCCGTGGCCCCGATCGTCCTGGGCACCCCCACCGTGGTGCCGCCCGCGGCCGAGTACGTGGCCATCGGCGCCGCCCGCCAGGCCGCCTGGACTCTGGCCGAAACCGCTGAACCTCCCGCCTGGACCCTGGGCGCCCCCGAGGAGGAGTCCGCCCCCGCCACCGGCGTCGGCGCCGGGGTCCGCGAACGCTACGCCGAGTACCGCCGCACCACCCACGGCGTGTAGACCGGCCGGGCCGGGGCCCGGTCGATGATGGAGGCTGTTGGCGAATCCGCAGTGTTGGGGCCCGGAGAAGCGGAGAGCCTGACATGGGGAGGCTGGTCTGGAGAGGCTTCTCTGTGTCAGGCTCGGGCTCGGGTAGGGCGTCCGGGGTGGGGGCTGTGTGGGGGCTGTGTGGGGGCTGTGTGGGGTCTGGGTGGGGGCTGTGTGGGGCCTGGGGCCTGGGGTTCGGGGTGGTGAGGATGGGGTTCAGCGCTGTGGTGTCGGCTCTGGGAAAGCCAGGGTGTCCGTAACCCGCGCCTGGGGTTGTCCGCTGCTTCCGAAACCCCCTCATCCCCGGTGATCTTGCTACCAGAAGCAAGTTCGGCGCCGATTTCGCTTCTGGTAGCAAGATCATCTTTGAAACAGGGGCCGAAACCGTACCCGGGGGCCTGGCGGGGCGCGGTTGTGGTTCGCAGGCACGCATGACCGGCCGCGACACGTGACCCGATCCGCGCAGAGGTGAGGAACCTGCCGCCTTCGCTGCCGCTGTTCGTTACCCTCCTTGACCGGCCGCGACACGTTCAGGCGTTGGGCTCCGGGCTGGGGAGAGGACCGGCCGAAGGCCGTGCAGTTGCCGTTGGGCCCCCTGGGGGCCCGTTGGCCACCCCGGACCACACCTCCCCCGTTTCCCGACAGCCGCCAACCGCCGTCGCAGCGAAGCGGGTCAAGGTGGAGCGCCCCGAACCGGCGAAGCCGCGACGGCGACGACCTTGACGCGCGCAGCGCAGACGGCAACCATCAAGCGGCGGGAAACGGGGGAACCGCAACCAGAACCGCAACCACAACCTCACCCCGAGCCCCAGGCCCCACACCGGAATTAACCAACAGCATCGATGATGAACTGGGCCCCTGCTCGTCGGCCCCGGCGCCCCGACTAGTCCAGGGCCCCGTTCCCGGTTGCGGGACCGCGCGAAGACCCGGCGGAAGGACAGCAGGGCCAGAGTGAGCCAGCACAGGTCGGCCAGGAGCATCAGCCCGACCGAGGCCAGGACCGTGGCAGCGGGCGCGCCCGCCTCCACCGCCCGTACCGCGGCCCGCCCGGGTTCAGGTGGAGCTCTCGGGCCCCTGCCATTTCTCACGGACGAACTTGTCCACGTCGTAGGGCATCAGGTTGAGCGGCGGCCCGGGGACGACGCTCGCGTTCATCTCCCGAATCTTCTTGTTGAGCCCCTCCAGGAGCTCGCGCACCCGCTTCTCGGTCCTGGCGGCACGCGCCTCGACCAGGGTGTCCTGTGCTTCCCTGCGCAGTTTGAGGGTGGGCGGAAGCAGCGACACGTTCTCGGTCTTCAGCTTCCTCTTGATCCACCAGTCCTCGTCGTAGGGCTTGTCGATGTCGGGGATCGGCTTGCCCGCGCCGGGGAGGTCGTCGAACTCCCCTCGCTCCCGAGCCTGCCTGACCTGGGCGTCGATCCATGACTCGAAGCTCGCGCCGGGCGGTTTGCGCTCTGTCATCGAACAACCTCCTGGGGTTGGGGACTCTGCTCCCATGATGCGGTAGGCCCCCGGAAAACGCGCGTGACCCCCGCAGCGGACTGCCCTAGCGTGGAACCCGAACCAACAACCCCGCATCACCCCCACAGCGGCGACACACGGAGAACGGTGAGCATGAACCACGCCCCCACACGCCGACTCGGCACCTCCGACCTCGAGGTCTCCCCGTTGAACCTGGGCGGCAACGTCTTCGGGTGGACCGCGGACAGGGCCACCTCTTTCGCGATCCTGGACGCCTTCCGCGCCGGCGGCGGCAACTTCGTGGACACCGCGGACTCCTACTCAGCCTGGGCCGAGGGGCACACCGGCGGCGAGTCCGAGCACGTGATCGGCGCCTGGCTGGCCGACCGCGGCCACGACGACATGGTGATCGCCACCAAGGTCAGCCAGCACCCGGACTTCAGGGGGCTGTCCGCCAGCAACGTCAAGGCGGCCGCCGAGGCCTCCCTGGGACGGCTCAGGCTGGAGACCATCGACCTCTACTACGCCCACTTCGACGACGCCGACACCCCGCTGGCCGAAAGCGCCGAGGCCTTCTCCGCACTGGTCGACGAGGGCAAGGTCCGGTACGTGGGCCTGTCCAACCACCGCCCGGACCGCATCCGCGAGTGGCTGGCGCTGTGCGACCAGAGCGGGTGGCACCGCCCGGTGTGCGTGCAGCCCCAGTACAACCTGGTCGAGCGCGGCATCGAGAATGACCTGGTGCCGCTGGCCCAGTCGGAGAACCTGTCCCTGCTGCCCTACTTCGGGCTGGCCCGCGGCTTCCTGACCGGCAAGTACCGCCCGGGCGCCGCCAACGACAGCAGCCCTCGTGCGGGCAGGGCCCGCGCCTACCTGGACGATCCGCGCGGACCGCGGGTGCTGGCGGTCCTGGACGAGATCGCGGCCGAGCGTTCCGCGCAGCTGTCCACCGTCGCCCTGGCCTGGCTGGTCGAGCGCCCCGGGGTGACCTCGGTGCTCTCCAGCGCCCGCGACCTGGAGCAGCTGGCGGGGCTGCTGGCCCTGAACGACCTGCGTCTGACCGCCGAGGAGACCGCCCGCCTCGACGAGGCTTCCGCCTGACCCCCGCGCACCGGTGAGCAAACGGGCGGGGACCGCGCCCCGCCCGTGCCCGCCCGCTCAGGGCCGGTCGGCGCTCACCACCACGAACGGCAAACCGACGAACAACCGGCCCTGCGCCGCCCGCAGCCGCTGCTCGGCCAACCATCCCTGGACCCGCTCCTCGGCGACCGTCCCCGCCCTGTTCACCCTGGCCGCGAGCTGGACCAGGAAGGGCAGGACCTCGTCGCTGGTGAACACGAACAGCGCGCCCTCCGCCTCGACCCCGGTGAACCCCGCGGCGCGCAGCAGCTCCGGCTGGCGACGCGGAGCGCTCGGGTGGGTGATGGCATCGGCACTGGCGTGGACGACCTCCCTGGTCAGTCCGGGGTCGTCCGACTCGATCATGAAGGCGTCCCAGTCCTGACCGATGAGGACCACGCGCCCACCGGGGGCCAGGACCCGATACGCCTCGGCCAGCGCCCGCGCCGGGTCCGGGACAACGTGGAACAACCGCTCCGCCCGGTAGGCCCGGGCGACCCCGTCCGCCAGTGGCAGAGCCTCGGCGCCCGCCAGCACGAACTCCCCTTCGGGGTGGCGCCGGCGGGCGGCGTCGAGCATGCGCGCGTCGAGGTCGAGGCCGATCGTGCGTGCCCCGTCCCCGTCGATCTCGGCGACGGACAACCCCGCCCCGCAGCCCACGTCCAGGACCGTGTCACCGGGTTCGTACCGCAGGAGACCGCGCACCCGGGCGCGTAGTTCCCGAGCCCGGGGCTGCTGATCGAAGCCGTCGAGCCGGGCGAGCAGCTCGTTCACGTCGTCACTCGGAACGGTAACCATGGGGTCGATCCTCCCGTCTGTGCCCCTCAAGCATCAACCGGTGTCGGGTACGGCCAGGCCGGGGGTGCGCTGCTGCCGTGGCTGTTCGTGCGCAGACAGCGGCGGTTGGCCGACCCCCTGTTGGGCCTCGAGATGTTCGCCCGGCCGATGTCCGCCGTGGGGGTGCCGCCGGGCTTCTTGGCTCTGCTCACCTCGTCCGGGGCCGCCCGGCCGGAGGAGAGTCAGGCGGGGAAGAGTTCAGCAACCGCCCCGGAAGCGCTAGCCTGCACGAGCACGAGTCAGGTGATACCGCCTGATTCGGGTGTATTCACTTAGGGTAATTGGATGAATCCGATGGGCCATCGCGCCTGTCCAGCCAAATGCACGGGGGACGACACCACATGAGCACCGACTTTCCCGAAGGCCCCGGCGGTCCTGAACTGCTCCCTGGAAGTTGGACTGGAAATCCAGTTCCATCGACCAGGGAGCAGTCCCATGAGAGCGAACAGCTCACTCACCCAGGACCAACGCCACCAAGCGATAGCGTTGTTCGAGCAAGGCAGAGCCGATCACGCGGTAGCGGCCTCTCTCGGGGTCTCGCGATGGGCGGTCCGAAGCCTGTACCGACGGTGGCGGATCCACGGCCCGGGAGCGCTGGTGACCAAACAGGCGAAGAAGTCCTACTCCTTCGAGTTCAAGGTCGAGGCGGTGCGCCGCCTCCTGGCTGGCGAGCCCAAGACCGAGCTGGCCAAGGAACTGGAACTGTCCTCACCCAAGCTGCTGGAATCGTGGGTGCGCACCTATCGCACCCAGGGCTCGGAGGGGCTACGCCCCAAGCAGCGAGGACGCCCGCCCAAGAGCGCACCACCAGAGCCAGCCTCAGAGCTGGAACGACTACGCCGTGAGAACGAGCTCCTGCGCGCCCAGAACGCCTACCTGGGAAAAGTGCGGGCCTTGAGGGAACATCCACCAGAGTGAGGGTTCACGCTGTGGTCGCCCTCAAGGCCGAACACCGATTGGACGTGCTGTTGAAGGTCGCTGGGCTGGCCCGCTCGACGTTCTTCTACCACCAGGCCCGGCTGGAGCACCCTGATGCCCAGGCAGCGCTCAAGGCCCAGATCAGGCGGCTCTTCGATCACAACAAGGGCCGCTACGGGCACCGCCGGATCCATGACCAGCTCCTCAAGAAGGGGTGGCGGGTGGCGAAGAAGACCGTGCTCAAGCTCATGAACCAGCTGGGCCTGGTCTGCCGGGTGCGCCGTAAGAAGCCCTACAGCTCCTACCGGGGCCAGGCGGGCCAGGTGGCGCCGAACCTGCTGGAGCGTGACTTCACCGCGCAGGGGCCGAACCAGAAATGGGTGACCGACGTGAGCGAGTTCGCCGTCGCGGGCCACAAGGTCTACCTGTCACCGGTCATGGACCTGTTCGACCGGCAGATCATCTCCTACACGGCGGGTCTGTCACCGAACCTGGAGTTGACCAACACCTCCTTGCGAGAAGCGTTGAAGACCCTGGCCCCTGGTCAGAGCCCGCTGGTCCACTCCGACCAGGGGTTTCAGTACCAGCATGTGTCCTGGCGGCGTCTGCTCGCCGGGGTCGAGGGCATCCAGTCGATGTCACGCAAGGGCAACTGCCTGGACAACGCGGTGATCGAGAGCTTCTTCGGCCACCTGAAGGAGGAATTCTTCACCCATGCCGAGTTCGAGACCGTCGAGGAGTTCACCGCGGGGTTGGAGGAGTACATCGCCTGGTTCAACCACGAACGCGTCCACAGCTACCTTGAGGGCCTGAGCCCGGTGCAGTACCGAGCTCAGGCCCTGGCGGCCTAACCTTTAGTTAGCCGGTCCAACTATCGGGGACCAGTTCATCCCGGCAGTCCCGGAGGCCCAGGTGGCCCTGGAGGCCCCAGCGGTCCGGGAGGGCCCGGGGGCGAGCCCGGTTCCTTCGACGAGTTCCTGGCGCGGTTCCTCGGCGGGTCCCGCGGGCCCGTCCGCCGCGTCGACCTGTCCAAACTGATGAGCCCCGAAGCCCGCCAGGTGGCCGACGCCGCCGTCCGGCGCACTCTGGAGAGCGGCGGGGCCGACGTCGACTCCGTCCACCTGCTCTGGTCCCTGCTGCGCTACCCGCCCGTCCGCGAGCTCCTGGCCCGCACCGACACCGACCTCGCGCCGCTGGAGGACGTGGTCGGCCAGGCCGTCGCCCAGGCCCCGCGGTCGGTGCGCGGCGGCGCTGCCCGGCTCACGCCCGCCGCCAAGCGCACCTTCCTCGACGCCCTCCAGATCGCCCGCGCCACCGGCAGCTCCAGCATCACGCCCGAGCACCTGCTGTTCGCGCTGGCGGTCAACCCCGACGCCCCGGTCGGCCAGCTGCTGCGCGACTCCGGGCTCACCCCGCAGGCGCTCCAGAAGGCCGCCGGTCCGGCGCCCACCGGGGAACAGACCGAGCCGGAACCGTCCGACACCCCGCATCTGGACGAGTTCGGCACCGACATGACCGCGCTCGCCCGCGAGGGGCGCCTGGACCCGGTGGTCGGCCGCGAGGACGAGGTCGAGCAGTGCATCGAAGTACTGGCCCGGCGTCGCAAGAACAACCCGGTGCTCATCGGGGACCCGGGTGTGGGCAAGACCGCGATCGTGGAGGGCATCGCCCAGCGCATCTTCGACGACGACGTCCCCGAGACCCTGCGCGGGCGCCGCCTGGTCCAGTTGGACCTGTCCGGGATCGTGGCGGGCACCCGCTACCGGGGCGACTTCGAGGAACGGCTCAACGCGATCGTGGACGAGATCCGCGCGCGGTCGGAACAGCTGCTCATCTTCATCGACGAGATCCACACCCTCGTCGGGGCGGGGGCGGCCGAGGGGTCCACCAGCGCCGGGAACATGCTCAAGCCCGCGCTGGCCCGCGGCGAGCTGCACATCATCGGCGCGACCACCGTGGACGAGTACCGCAAGAACATCGAGAAGGACGCCGCCCTGGAGCGCCGGTTCCAGCCGATCCAGGTGCCCGAGCCGTCGGTGGCGGACACCGTCGACATCCTGCGCGGCCTGCGGGACCGCTACGAGGCCCACCACCAGGTGCGGTTCAGCGACGAGAGCCTGGTGGCGGCGGCCGAGCTGTCCGACCGCTACGTCACCGACCGTTTCCTGCCGGACAAGGCCATCGACCTCATCGACCAGGCCGGTGCGCGGGTGCGGTTGCGGCTGAAGACCTCCAGCTCGACCCTGCGCGAGCTGGAGAAGAAGTGCAGGGACCTGGAGGAACGCAAGGAGAAGGCGGTCCAGGAGGAGGACTACGAGAAGGCCTCCGCGCTGCGCGACGAGATCAGCGCGGCCAAGGGCAGCATGCACCAGGCGCGCGGCACCGGTTCGGCGGTGCCCGAGGTGGGCCCGGCCGACATCGCCGAGGTGGTCTCGCGCAGCACCGGCATCCCGGTGACCCAGCTGACCCAGGAGGAGCGGGAGCGGCTGGTCAACCTGGAGGAGGTACTGCACGACCGGGTCATCGGCCAGGACGAGGCGGTCACCGCGGTCTCCGAGGCGATCCGCCGCAACCGCGCGGGGCTGGGCGACCCGGACCGGCCGGTGGGGAGCTTCCTGTTCCTGGGTCCGACCGGTGTGGGCAAGACGGAGCTAGCCCGGGCGCTGGCCGAAGCGCTGTTCGGCTCCGAGGACGCCATGGTCCGGATCGACATGAGCGAGTTCCAGGAGCGGCACACCTCCAGCCGCCTGACCGGCGCTCCCCCCGGGTTCGTGGGGTACGAGGAGGCCGGTCAGCTCACCGAGGCGGTGCGGCGGCACCCGTACTCGGTGCTGTTGCTCGACGAGATCGAGAAGGCCCACCCGGACGTGTTCAACCTGCTGTTGCAGCTGCTGGACGACGGTCGGCTGACCGACGGCCAGGGCCGGACCGTGGACTTCCGCAACACGGTGGTCATCATGACGAGCAACCTGGGCTCGGAGGTGATCACCGGCGGCGGCCCGATGGGGTTCAGCGCCAACGGCCAGATGGACCCGGACACCGAGCGCCGCGTGATGCGCCGGTTGAAGGAGGAGTTCCGCCCGGAGTTCGTCAACCGCATCGACGAGGTCGTCTTCTTCCCCCAGTTGGGTGAGGCGGAGATCGGCCAGATCACCCGGCTGATGCTGGAGCGGACCGAGCAGCGCCTGCGCGCCCAGGACATCAAGGTGCGGTTCACCGACGAGGCGGTCCGGTGGCTGGCCCAGCGCGGCTACCAGCCGGAGTTCGGCGCCCGCCCGCTGGCCAGGACCATCCAGCGCAACGTGGGCAACCGGCTGTCGCGGATGGTCCTGGACCGCCGGGTGGTCTCCGGCGACCACGTGGTGGTGGACGTCAACGGGGAGGACGAACTCACCATCGCCACGGTCCCCTCCTTCTAGGCAAGGACCGCTTCTGGGCAGACGCCGTCCGACCGGGGATCCTCGTTTCGTTCGGGGATCCCCGGCCCGCTGTGGTCAGTGCGGGATCACGGAGACGGGCCAACGCGGCCGGGCAGAGGGGCCCTCGTTCCCGGCGGACCCGTCCTCGGCACGTGTGCGACCATCCTGCGTCAGCACGCGCTCCGAGGTCCGGCTTCGGCGGTGACTCCGCCTAGGTCGTCGGTGATGGACAGCTCCCCCTCGGAGGAGGACGAGGAGCCGGTGTCGAAGCCGTTCCAGTCGGACCCGGCGACCAGTTCGAGGGTCTGCTCCAGGCCCTCGACCTCCTCGGTCCGGGCGTTGCTCAGCTCACCGGCGAGCAGCTCGGCCGCGGCCGCGTCGCCCGGACCGTGGTAGACCGTGGTCGCGTCGGGGACCCGCAGTTCGGGGTTGCCCGTGCCGGTGACCGTGTAGCCCTCACCGACCAGAACCGCCTGGATCTCCAACGCGAGACCATCGATCCCGGTGTTGTTCAACACCTCGACCGAGACGTCGGAGGGGTCGGCAGACGTCTCCTCGGACTCCTGGCCGGAACCATCGTCCTCCTCTCCCCCCGTGAGGTCCACACCGTTGTTGATCGCCCCGAACAGCTCCGAGGCCGCGGGCTCGCTCAGGATGATGCGGTTCTCGTTGTCCGGGTGAACGCCGTTGGGGACGGTGACGAACTGGATCCGATCCAGGTCGACCTCGCGCATGGAGATCGCGATGTCGGCCATCGTGTCGACGGTCAGGCCCTCGTCGGTGGTGATGGAGTCGGTCACCGCGCCGAGGAAGTTGGTGATGGTGATGGGGCTGGTCATCACGTCGCTGCTGAGCACCTCGCGCAGCATGGCGCCCATGAACTCCTGCTGGCGGTCGATCCGGGACAGGTCGCTGCCGTCACCCTGGGCGTAGCGCGAGCGCACGAACCCCAGCGAGTCCTCGCCGTCCAGGGTCTGCAACCCGGCGTCCAGCTTCAGGTGCGCCTTGACGTCGTCGATCGGCTCGGGGATACACATCTCCACCCCGCCGATGGCGTCCACCATGTCCTTGAACCCGGCGAAGTCCATCACGACGAAGTGGTCCAGGTGCACCCCGGTGACCTGCTCGACGACCTTCCACTGGCAGCCCACCCCGCCGAAGTTCATCGCGGAGTTGATCATGCCGTGCTGCGCCGACATGCCCTCGTACCCCTCCACGGCCTCGCAGTCGGGCAGGTCGACCATCAGGTCGCGGGGCAGGTTCACCAGCGTGGCCGCGCCGCTGTCCACGTTGATGCTCGCGATGAGCATCGTGTCGGGCCGCTCACCCTCGGCGTCGCCGTAACCCTCGTTCTCCCCCGAGCGCACGTCCGAACCGATGATCAGCAGGTTCATCACCCCCTCCACGCTCGTGGGCCGGTCCCACTCGTCAGTGTCCACCTGGGCGGTCGTGATGTTACCGATCAAGCCCTGGTACCAGCCGTAACCGCCCAGACTGGCGACGATGACCAGGGCGGTGGCCACACAGGCGACCCGCTGCCCGGTGGACAGCCGGGCGGACGGCCGAAGGGATGGCGAACGTGGCAACGTCGGACTCCGTACTTCTCGTTCCAAGCGGACCCGGTCAGCGTGCCAGGGCTTTCTGAGCCGTTCCTGAAACAAGCTGAAGGGGCTTTCAGGTTGGGAACGAGCGGTTCTCGGAGGGTGGGAGCACACGGAACACAGGACAGCGGCGAAGCGAACCGGGAGAGCGGAGCAACCCGGGACAGCCGCTGTCCGGGAACGGAGCGTCGGATCCCGGCAAGGGAACACCGTGTCCCGGGATACGCCGGAAACACCGCCTCGTGCCCCTGGGAACGGCCCCCGTCAGTAGTTCGGGCGCACGTCCGCGACCGCGCCGGAGAGGTCGAGGATCACGTGGTACTCCTGCCCGTCCCCGCCGCGTACCCGGACCTCCCACCCCTGCCAGCCGTCCTCGTCGACACGATCGACGCCGGTGGCCTCAGCCCCTTCACCGACCGCCTCCTCAGCGGCGCTGGCGGCCTCCTCCTGGTCGGCCTCGTACGAGGAGCCGGTGTCCTCCCAGGGGGCGGGGCCCCCGTCGGTGTCCCGGAAGGTCAGTCCGTTGACGGTGAACACCCCGGCGGCGTCGCGTTCGGGATCCTCGTCGGGGTCGTGGCGCACGCCCAGCGTGACCTCGGTGCCCTCCAGAGCGCGCAGCTCCACCAAGAGTGCGGCCGCGGTGCCGTCACCGTCGAAGTCCTCCAGTACCGGATCGGTGAGCAGCCACGCCCGGGGGCCGAAGTCGACCCCTACTCCCCCGACGTACCAGTCCTCGGGCCCGTCACCGGAGCGCAGTTCACCGGTCAGCTGTTCGAGGCCGTCCACCGGCCGGGAGGTCCCGTCGCCGACCGGGGAGCGGAGCGTGGGCGCGCTCGTGAAACCATCGAGGCGGATCGTGTCCACCGTCAGGTCCGGTTCCCTGAGGAAGAGGTACCCGCTCACGCCCAGGACCGTCAGGGCAGCCGCGGCGCAGGTGATGAGGGGCGTCCTGCGGCGTCGCATCATCGGTTCCTTCGGCAGTGGGTGGTCGGGCGGGCTGGTCGGGCTTGACGGGCGGGCGGAGTTGACGGGCGGGCGGAGTTGACGGGCGGATCTCATTGTCCATCAGCCTCATGATGGGAACCTGAATCCAACCTGAAGACCGCCTTCAGGTCGTCTTCATCACGGGCTCAGCATTCACCGGCATGCTGGAGCGGACCAAGGAAGCAGGAGGGCACGGCGCGGTGGCGATTCTGGTGGTGGAGGACGAGGAGGGCATCGTCTCCTTCGTCCGGCGTGCTCTGGAGAACGCCGGATACCGGGTGGTGGTCTCCGCGGACGGCGTCGACGGGCTGGTCATGGCCCTGTCCGACGACATCGACCTGGTCGTCCTGGATCTGGGGCTGCCGGGCCTGTCGGGTGAGGAGGTCCTGCGGCGGCTCCGGCTGCGCCGCCCCTCCGTCCCGGTGATCGTACTCACCGCCAAGGACGCGGTCGACGACCGGATCGCCAACCTCGACGCCGGGGCCGACGACTACATGGTCAAACCGTTCAGTGTGCGCGAGCTCCTGGCCAGGATCAGGGCCCGGCTGCGGACCAGCGGGCAGGAGCGCGGCGACACCCTGAGCGTCGGTGGCCTCACCCTGGACCTGAGCGGGCACACCGCTTTCGTGGACGGCGCCACCATCGCCCTGTCCGCGCGGGAGTTCGCCCTGCTGTCGGTCCTCCTGAACCACCCCGGCCAGGTGTTCTCCCAGGCCCAACTGCTCGACCTGGTGTGGGGTTATGACTTCGACGGCGCCTCCAACGTCGTCGAGGTCTACGTCAGCCAGCTGCGCCGCAAACTCGGCGCGGAGCGCATCCAGACCGTGCGCGGGGTCGGCTACCGGCTGAGCGGCAGCGACCAGTGAGGGCCAGGTGAGCCACGGATGAGTCTCTCCCGGCGTCTGGTCCTGCGGGCACTGGTGGTGATGGTGCTGGTGGTCGGCGGCATCATCGCCCTGACCCACGCGCTGGTCCTGGTTTCCGGACGCAACGACGTCGACAACCTGCTGCGCCAGGAGTCCGCGCTGCTGAGCGAGGCGCTGGGCGACCAGATGCCCGTCGTCGCGGGGCTGGACGGCATGGTCTCGGGTCCCGAGGCCGAGCGCGCCGCACGCCAGGTGCTGGCGATCCGCCCCAGCGGGGCCAGGCACGTGTCGTTGGTACACGTCAACGGGGTGCGGCTGCAGAGCACCGGCGGTCCCGCCAAGGTCGCGGCGCTGATGCGCGGTGACGACGCCCCCGAGGCGGCCCCCGGTGTCGCGCGTACCGTGGACACCGGTATCGGCAAGGTCCGGGTGCTGGACACCCCCGTCACCGACGCGACCGACGCGAAGGTCGCCGTCATCACCGTGGCGGCGCCGTTGGACGCGGTACATGACACGGCCACCACGGTCCTGCTGGTCACCGCCCTGGCCGGAGGGCTCGGCGTCGGGGTCGGCGGCGGCGCGCTGTGGGCGGTGGTGCGGCGCACCCTGGCACCGGTGCGGGAGGTGTCGGCGGCGGCCAAGGAGATCTCCCCGGCCGACCTGACCACGCGGGTACCCGTCCCCGGTACCCGCGACGAGATCGCGGAGCTGACCACCGAGATCAACCGGATGCTCACCCGGATCGAGGCGGCGGACACCGAACGACGCCGTTATCTGGCGGCGATCTCCCACGAGGTACGCACCCCGCTCGCGGTGGCCGAGGGACACCTGGAGCTGTTGGGCGGGCCGGAGGCGGAGATCGTACACGCCGAGCTCGAACGGTTGCGGCGGGTTCTGGAGGACCTCATGGCGGTGGCGCGCGGGGGTGACGGGGTCGACGCCGACCGCGGTCCGGTGTTCCTGCCGGACCTGTTCGACGCCGTCCGGGACCGGGTCCGACCGCTGGCCTTCGCCCCGGCCGTGGTTTTTCACGAGGCTTCTCCGCAGGTCGTGCTCGGGGACCAGGCCAGGTTGGAGCAGTGCCTGATGAACCTGGTCTCCAACGCGATCGACCACAACCCGCCGCGGGTCCGCGTCGAGGTGACCACCGAGGTCCGCAGGGACACGGTGGCCCTGGTCGTCACGGACGACGGCACCGGGATCGACCCCGAGCTGCTGCCCCGCGTGTTCGAGCCGTTCGTGACCACGCGCTCCGACCAGGCGGGCGGGCTGGTCGGTCTGGGGCTGTCGATCGTGCGGTCCCTGGTGACGGCGCAGGGCGGCAGCGTGGACGTCGAGAGCGGGCCCGGGGGAACCTCGGTCCGTGTGGTGCTGCCCGTCGCCAAGGCCTGAGGGTGCCCCGGAACGTCCACGACACAGGCGGGCACGGGGAGTGACGGGGTGAGCAGGGTGCAGGGTGTGCGGGTCGGCGGGGGCCGGTGAGCGCTGTGCGGCCCCGCCGACCTGGATCAGGAACCGGTGTCGTCGGCGCCGTTGACACCGCTGGTGCGGATCTGGTCGCGGATCCACTCCCCGGCGGGCTTGAGCGCGTCGGTGCCCGCGAAGGGTCCGCCCGCGGCGCAGGTCCCGGGCTCGAAGACCGCGCCGGAGCGGTGGTCGTCCGAGTAGTTCCAGTTCACCCAGCTGATCTGCTCCTGGGCCATGAAGTCGAGGTAGGCCTGGGCGGAGACGAAGTCGTCCTCGCCGTCACCGGTGTGCTCCTGGGTGCCGAACTCGGTCACGAACAGGGGCAGTTCCCGGGCGGCCTGCTGGAAGACGTCGAAGTGGAGCCCGTCGTGCGAGGCCGCGTAGAAGTGGTAGACGTACATGATGTTGTCCGCGTCGACCGGGTCGGCGACGATCTCGGAGTGGTCCGAGCCCTCGGAGACGCCCAGTGAGGACCAGGCGCGGGTGCCGACCAGCACGACCGCCTCGGGGTCCTGCTCACGGATCACCGGGATGACCTGCTCGGAGTAGCTCCTGATCGAGTCCCAGGACACCCCGTTGGGTTCGTTGGCGATCTCGTACAGGACGTTGTCCTTGTCCGCGTGCGCGGCGGCGATCTCGGCGAAGAAGTCCAGCGCGAGGCCGGTGTTGTGGTTCGGGTCGCCGGGCGTGAGCATGTGCCAGTCCACGATCACGTAGAGGCCGCGCCGGGTGCCCTCCTCGATGAGATCGTGCACCCGGTCGGTGAAACCGCGCGGGTCGGTCTCGTAGCCGCCCTCCTGGATGTACAGGGACACCCGGAGGACGTCGGCGTTCCAGTCGTCGGCGAGGGCGTCGAGCGAGGCGTCGGTGAGGCAGTGGTCGAACCACTGGAGTCCGTGCGAGCTCATCCCGGTGAGCTGGATCGGCTGGCCGTTCTCGTCGCAGAGTTTGAGGCCGCACACCTGGAGCTGGCCGTGCGCGTCCACGGCGCTCAGGGCGGCCTCGCCGGAGACGGGGTCGGCCTGGGCGGTCTGGGTCCGCTCGGCCGCTTCCCCGGTGAGCAGGGCGGCCCCGAGTAGGAGCGCTCCCATGCCCGCGAGGCCGAGGGTACGAAAGGGTCTTCTCCGGGCGGGGCCGTTGGTGGGCAGGGCTTCGGGGGTGGTGCGGTGGCGCGCCAAGGGGAACCTCCAGCGGGGTGCGGACCGAGCTGCGCGCGGGGGTTCGCGCGCCCCGGATCCGGAAGGAGTATTTCCTGACCGAAGCTAGATTCCGGTTGCCCAGACGTCAAGACCGGTAACCGAAAGTGATCACACTGGACCGCGTCGCCTCCTGCCGCCCCGTGGGGCACACCAGTATCCGATGTGCCCCACGACTGGCCGCCTCGGACCCTGCTCGGGGCGTGCTGAGCCAGACGGGCTCGGGCGCGCCCATGCGGGTTCAGGCTGGCTCGGGCTGGGGTTCGGGCCCCGGCGGTTCGGGAACCGGCTCCGGCTCCGGTACCGGGTCCGGGCTCGGCTCCGGCGGCACCGGGTCGGGCGGCATCGGCGCGGGCGGGAACGGGTCCGGCGGCATGGGATCGGGTTGACGCAGGGTCCGGTCCGGGTTGTGTGCGCTCATGCGGGTTTCCTCCTCTCGGTGCGGTGTTCCTCGGTATTCCCCTGTGGAGACCCGGGTGTTCCCGGTCGATCTAAGTTCTGTGTCGGTTCCGGGTCCCCGTCAGTCCCGTGCGGCTGGTCGCCGCACCGCTCTTCGGTCCGGGTCACTTCTCTTCGGTTCGCTGTCCCTGTTCGTCCTGCGGCTTGGAATGCTGGTTCATCCGCTTGCTCGCGCGTTCGTTGAGGACGGAGACGGTGTCCACCAGACGGCCCAACCTGCTTTGGCCCGCCTCCGCACCCAGGCGTTCCTCCACCCGGGCCGGGGCGTCGGGCAGCAACCAGCCGACCAGCCGCATCGCCTCCTGAGTGAGCCCGGGCGCGATCCCGCGAGCGACCAGACCGGCCCGGGCCGCCGGTGTGATCACGAGGAAGCTCTTTCGCCCGGCCGTGGCGCGCACGATGTGGCGGGCGGCGCGTTCGGCGCTCACGCTCAGCAGGGGGAGCCCTGCGAGCAGAGCGAACCACGCGTACTCGCGTTCGGGGTCGCCGCTGAAGGCCACTCCGCGGTGCGAGCCGGTGCGCATCAGCCCGGGCACGACGGTGGTGACGCGCACCCCGGTGCCCGCGGTCTCGGCGGCCATGCCCTCGGAGAGCGCCGCCCAGGCGTGCTTGGCGGTGGAGTAGGGCAGCAGGTGCGGCACCGAGAGATAGGCGCCGATCGAGGTGATGTTGACGATGACGCCCCGGGTGTCCCGCAGCCGGTCCACGGCGGCTCGGGAAAGGTGGAACGGGCCCCAGAACATGATGTCCATGGCCTGCCGGAAGTGGTCGTCGGTGTGGGCCTCCTGCGGACCGACCCGCATGATCCCGGCGGAGTTGACCACCGCGTCGAGCCGGCCGAAGTGCTCCTCGGCCTCGTCGAGCAGGGACTCGATCTGCTCGGGATCGGTGACGTCGCAGACCACACCGTGGGCCTCCACGCCCCGCCCGGTGAGTTCGGCTACCGCCCGGTCCAGGCCCTGCTGTCCGCGGGCGCAGACCACCACGCGGGCCCCGGAGGCTCCGAACTCACGGGCCAGCTGCAGGCCCAGCCCTCGGGAGCTGCCGGTGATCAGCACGACCTTTCCGGCCATGAGCCCGGAGCGACGGCGTTCGGACAGCGCGGAGACACCGACCCCGAGGGCGGCTCCGGCCGCACCCCAGGCGAGGAGTTCGAGATTGCGCTTGTACGCGGGGACCGGTTCGGGTGCGGGCGCGTACCTGCGGCGGACCCGGGACCACGCCCAGCGGGCTCCGACCATCGCGAGGGGCGCCTTCCAGCCGTTCACCGAGAACCTCCCGCGCTGTCGCGGACGTCGGGTGTGTGCTGGGTCTGTGGCATGTGTGCCCCTGTTCGTCGAATACATGAGTCTCCGGGGGATGTGGGTGCTCCGGTACCCGGCACACCCGAACCGAAAACGACAGCTGGAAAGTCATGGCGAAACCCGGGCGTCCGCGTTGGGCCGCGGGTCGCGGTACGGCAAGTGACACGAACGCCCGAGCTGGGATTCGGTGGACTCCTGAGGGCTCCGGGACAAGGCCGGGTCAGGGCACCAGCCTATGGGGGTCGGTATGGAGTTCGGTGACGTCGCCCGCGAGCCTTGGGGTCAGGGCACCAGAGCGAAGAGTTCCGTGGCCTGACTCGGTGTGCTTCCCACGCTCAGTGCGAGCACCAGTGCGCCGGGGACGGGGATCAGAGGGCTACTCACCTCCAGGGAGGGTCTGCTGCCCCGCCCTTCCTCGGGTGGGACCAGCAGATCGGAGTCGAAGTCGATCCGGCGCAGGTCCTCCTCGGCGACGGTCCCCTCCCGCAGGGGAGTGACCACCACGCTGGAGGTGCCTCGCTCCCCCGCTTCAAGACTGCCGGGTCGGGTGATGTCGGTGTGCGTGAGCGCATCGTTCAGTACCGCGCCCCGGATCCTGTCCGCGGGCAGCCACGAGTCCGGCAGGACCGTGCTCTCGAGAACGTTCCCCTCCGCGTCGGTACGGTGCACCCGAAGCGGGTCCCCGGATTCGGAATCGGAGTGTTCGGCGATGAGGGCGCCCTCGCTGTCAGCGTGCAGGTAGACACCCTTCCCCGCATGCCCGAACGGATGCAGTCCGACCAGGTCCGCGGGGACCACGTCCAGGTCCTGCCCGGTGCGCACGTCAAAGGCGCGATCAGCTACCAGGAACACGGGGGCGGCACCTGGGCGGGGGGCACCACCGGGCCACAGGACCGGCGGGTTCTCCTCCTTGTGGGTATCCCATTCGCGGCGCCAGTTCTCCTCCCCCGTCGCCGCGTCCAACGCCACCAGGGACACCGTTCCGGATTCCTGGGCGGCATCGACCCGATCCCCCCAGCTCCTGGAGTCCTCGTCTGTGAGGTCCTCGGCTGCGGGCTGATCGGCGCACATCTCACCAAGGATGATCTGATCTTCGTACGGGAGGACAGCGGTATCCCCGCTCACGCAAAGCCGTTCCCGGTTCGCCGCTCCGAACGGGCGCTCCCAACGCTGCTCGTAGTCGGTTCCCACCACGTAGAGCGTTCTCTTGTGTCCGTACACGTAGTTTCCGGCGTCGGTGTGCAGCAGGCGGGCGTCCGACCAGGTGCCGGCGTTCCATGGGACTTCCTCGGGGAAGGGGACGTCCTCAACGATCTGCCCCGTCGCGGTGTCCAGCGTCAGGTGGCTCCACTCCGCGTCGTCTCCCCTTCGGAACGTGACCGACGCCAGGCCGCCCTGACCGCTGAGAACACCCCTCGTCCAGTCGAGAGGACTGTACGAGTACCGGGCCCGGTGGGTCCACAACTCATCGCCGGTCCGCCCGTCCAGGGCGATCAGTCCGTCCCTCAACACCACCACGGGGCCGTGGCTGCCCGCGTCCACCCGAACGACCTCGGTGTTCTCCGGTGCCGTCCAGGTCCAGCCGACCTCACTGACATCGGTCGGAACCGGTGCGGGCTCGCCAGGTGCCTCGGACAGGAAGGTGTGGGTGACCGGCCGGTACTCGGACAGGGGCGTGACCAGACCGGCGACCAGAACCACCACCAACACCCCGGTGGGAGCCCCCGCCCACCAGAGACCGCGCGGCTTCCCTCTCGGCCCGGCCAACACCCCCAGGGAGAGGACCGTGCCGAATGCGACCAGGACCGCGACACCCCACAGGGCGATCGCCTGCTCGGAGGCGGTGAAGTCGCCCGGGGAAGCGAGTGGGGGAAGGGAATCCGTCGGCAGGGCCACGAAGACGAGCACCACCGCGGTGACCACCAGGAACAACGGGAACAGCAGATGGTCCCGCGACAGTGAGCGCGGCTGTGCCGGGTCGGGGTCCGCGCCCTGTCCCCACAGGTGGCGCACCAGCACGATCCCGAAGACGCCCAGGACCATGACCGAAGCACCCCACCTCGGGTTGACCGCGCTGTCGGTCGCCAGCCCCTCACCGCCCAGGCCCCACCACGCCCAGCCGACGAAGACCACCGTGGCGGCCAGCACCCCGGCCCCGGCCCAGCCCAGGGTCCCGGTCAGCCACCGGACGGCCTTCGCGCGATCGAGCTTGGTTTTCGACATCAGGGGGTTACCACTTTCAGCTTCGAACGAGTGCTGGGGCGAGGTCGGGGCAGCCGGCGAAACCGGGTCAGGGCACCAGGCCGTGGACGGGAGCGGGGACCTCAGATTCTTCGGGGCCCTCGATGTAGGAGACAACCGCACCCGGGACCGCGAGGAGTCGATGCACTGCCGTTCCGGACAGTTGCCCCGCCTCAGCCGAAAGCCGCTCACCGTCAAAACCGATCCATTCGAGGTCGTCCTCGGTGCCCGGTTCCCCCGCGCCGAGCGGAGCAGCCATCAGCGCCCGCATACCCTCGCTGTTCTCCTCTCCGTCAGCATCCAACCGCCAGGTCTGGGTGGAGAGCAGGGCATCAGCCAACGCATGCGCATGGTCTTGCTCCCAGATTTCCGAGATGTCGGATGTCCAGAATGCGCGCTGCACCTGCTTGCTGACCTCGACGGTTCGGACGACACTGCCACCAGAGTCCGTGCCCAGCAGCAAGTGGGTCTCCGAGCTTCGGTACCGTCTGAGCACAACGGCCCCTTCGCTGTCCGCGGCGATCAGGTCGTCCGCGACCCAGTCCGGGTCGTCCGGCTCTTCCGGAAGGGCGTCCACCGGCTCACCGGTCTCCAGATCGAACAGGCCGCTGCTGGTCGCGGCCACGGGGCGTGCGCCTTCGGTCCGGGCGGGGTGAATCTCGGCGCCCTCGACCACGTAGACGCTCTCGGGTACGTCCTCGTGACGCCACAACTCCGCACCCGAGTCGGTGTCCAGGACGGTCAGGGTCCGTACCGCGTCATCGGGAACAGCCAGATCCCTGAGAACAGCGTTCCTCTCGTCCGCGTCCCCCTCGGGGAGGTGCTCCTCGTCCAGGCACACGTGGGTCAGCAGCAACCGGTCTCCGTGTCCTTGAAGCTCCCTCCCCCAAGGCCTCATACACCAACGCCCCGGCCCGTCGTCCGCGAACGGAACCTCCCAGATGGGTTCGTCGGAGTCGATCCTGTGGGCGACCACGAGAGACCGTCCGTCCTCGGCGTCGCGGAATACCCGTGCCTCCGGGGTCAGATACCCGTCTCCCCCGAAACCGTCCCTGCCGGGTTCGGGGACGGACGTTTCCCGCACCACCTCTCCGGTGGTGGTGTCCAGGACCAACAGCGTCCCGGTCTCGGATTCGATGCTCTCCTGGTGGTGGAAGTAGGCACGGTCCTCGTTCCCGGCGAAGAAGCCGGTCCCCACGTGGCGAGCGTAGGGGCGGCGATAAGTCCACAACTCCTCACCGGTGGCTCCGTCCAGGGCCACGAAACCGTCCCGATACTGGATGACGGGTCCCAGGACACCGCGTCCGACCCCGACGACCGTGTGCTCCGGCTGCCAGGTCCATCCCACCTGGCTGACCTCAGCGGGTACCGGCTCGGGCTCACGACCGGCCTCGGCTGTGCTGTGCTCCATCGTCAACGCCCTGGTGAGGACAGGGGTCAGGGCCGCGATCAGCGCCACGGCCAGCACACCGGAACCCAGCCCCGCCAGTGCACGCTTCCACTGGCGGACCGGCAGCTTGTCGGAGGCTCCGACCAACAGAGCCAGGCCCAGAGCGATCGAGCAGACCCCGACCCAGAGTTCGGCGAACGTGTCCGGGTACAGCGGATAGCCGTCGTTGATGACGGTGGGAACCAAGTACTGGTCCGGGAAGGTCCAAACGACCAGCGCCAGCCCGCCCAGGGCGCCCGCGATCCGGGCCAGGGTCTGCCCGCGAGCGGGTACTTTCCCGGGATCGTCACCGGGGTCCACGGTCGACCGCAGGAGCACGTAGCCGCCCACGACCAGAGCGAGTATCAAGACGAGGACCAGAGGCCCGCCCAGTT
The DNA here is from genome assembly GCF_024134545.1 of Nocardiopsis exhalans. Classification (GTDB taxonomy): domain Bacteria; phylum Actinomycetota; class Actinomycetes; order Streptosporangiales; family Streptosporangiaceae; genus Nocardiopsis; species Nocardiopsis exhalans. Next base: position 2,843,206 of record NZ_CP099837.1, on the reverse strand, counting down.
CTTCGGGCATCCGGTTGCTCTGCGGTTCCCAGAACCCGGCACCGGTCAGGTATACGCCCCAGGCCATGACCAAGATCCCGGCCCAGCCGAACACCCCTCCGAGCCGCCCACCCACACCCGCACCCCTTGTCCTGTTGTGTCGCTGTTGTCACCGTGCGCGAAACGCATCCTAGGACTGCGGTGGAGTAGAGGTGACGGCGGGTGCGGAGCTCGGGGTACAGGGCCGGACCCGCACTGACGCTTCCCGGTGCGGCCTTGTTGACCTCAACCACGCTTGAGGTCCTACGCTGGCGTCTCTGAAACCCCACGAGGAGGACGATGTGAGCGCGAGTTGGGCCTACCTGTACCTGCACCCCGAAACCGACCCCGACACCGACCGGACCGTCCTCGACCGAGGCGGCATCCGTACCACGCTGGTCGCCGTTCCGAGCCCTGACCGGGCACCCGAGGTGGCCGCCGCGCTCGCCTCGGAGGGGGCCACCCTCATCGAACTGTGCGGCGGCTTCTCCTTGGAGGCCGCAGCCGCGGTCCGATCGGCCCTACCCTCGAAGGTAGCGGTCGGCCACGTCACCGTGTCCGTGGATTCAGTGCACGCCGCCGCGGCCTTCGGTGACTCGGTCAGCTAAACCCTGTCCGCGGGGAAACCACCGGTAGCCACAGGCCCCCACTTCTGCGGAGTCACCCGGACAAGCGCCTTGCCCTGCCGCCGCATCGCCTCGCGGTACTCGTCCCAGTCCGGGTGCTCTCCCGCGATCACCCGGAAGTACTCCACCAACGGTTCCACGGCGGCCTCTCCATCCAGAACCTCCGCGGAACCGTCGACCTGCACCCAGGGCCCCTCGAAGTCGTCGGAAAGGACGACCACACTGACCCGCGCGTCCCTACGGGCGTTGCGCGCCTTCACCCGCTCCGGATAGGTCGACACCACGATCCGCCCGTCCGCGTCGACCCCACAGGTCACCGGAGACGCCTGCGGGCTCCCGTCAGCGCGCCGGGTCAGAAGCAGGGCCTTGTGCCGGGGCCGCACGAACTCCAGCAACCCGTCAAGGTCGACCTCGGTGTTGGTGGCGATGTTCGGCGCCATGTGCCCGCCTCCCCAGTGGTCCGGTTTACGCCCCAGGCTACTGAGATTCGAACGCCCCGGAAAGCCGACGGCACAGCACGGGCATGTCGGCTCGGAGGGCTGCGTCAGCACCTCTCGTACAGGTACCCGGGGTGGTCGGCGTCGACGAGGGCGAGGTCCCTCAGAATCGTCCTGGGCACCACGGCCGGGTCCGCACACACCTCGTCGAAGGTGAGCCCGGCGCCGTCCAGGTCTTCCGGGTACTCGACGGCGAGCACGTTCTCAGAACCGTAGGCGTCGGTGTAGGCGGCGCACTCCGACCATGCCGCACAGGACTCGGCGACAGCGAAGTCGAAACCCGCCTCACCCCTGCCGCGTGCGGCCTCCTCGGCCGCGTTCTTCTGGGCCGCATCGAGGCCGTGGTCATGTGCCAGGGCGACGGCCAGCCCCGCCAGGGCCAGGTTGTCGTCCATGGTCAGGGCGCCGCCGGAACGAAGGTGCGAGTCGAGGTTGTCGAACTCGACGGCGTCGAACCCGGCGTCGGCACACCGGTCGACGCTCTCGGCGAGAACGGCCGCGATCCGCTGCCGGTTCTCCCCTGTCGAGGTGTCCAACAGTATTTCGTCCGGCCACCCCGGATCCGTGACCGGCGCCCCCGCCCCATCACGCAACAGCAGGTCCGGAGCTTCTTCGAGCCAGCGGTCGAGGTCCCCGGGCTGGGTCTGGAAGCCGTTGACGTAACAGACCGAATACCTTCCACGTGCAGGTTCCGCAGTGGAATCCCGCACCACGACGGTGACGCCCTCGGCCGGCGGGTAGGCGCCGCCCAGTTGGTAGTCGAATCCTCCGCCCGGCAGGACTCCGTCCGAAACTCCGGTGTCCACCGCGCAACCGGCAACGAGGACGGCCAGTACCAGGACACCCCCGACGAGGCTTCCGGTCCGAGCAACCACTTCAGCACCATCGACCCTCGAAACATCGAATCGGACCCCGGAAAAGATCTGATGCCTGGACACGTTCCGATCACCATCCGAACTACCCATTCAAGCACCGCTGGGCCACTGTTACCGCGCCCGCAGCAGCGTCCCCGCAGGCAGCCTGGAAGCCCTCCGGCATTTCAGCTGCGCCGCGGAACAAGCCCCACCGCCCACGTGGGCGGCCCGGCCCCGGAGGGGCCCGTCCCCGAGCGGACCGCGGAGTTTCGTATAGTGCCCCTGACCTGCGACCAGGTATCGGAAGAACCGCGTAAGCCCAGGCCACGAACCCGGGGAGCTACCCGCATCAGGAAGTGGCCCCGCCCTCGGCCGAAGGACCGCGCTGAAGATTGGAGCCCCGCCCCATGTCAACCACCGAAGAGTCCGAGCACGGTGAGCGCGTCACCCGGTGGGAACGGCGCCTCGAAGTACCGATGCTTCTTCTCGCGGGTGCCTTCCTGGTCGCCTACGCCTGGCCGGTGATCGAATCGGACCTGGGGCAGACCTGGGAATCCCGCCTTGAGGTCCTGTCCTGGACCGTGTGGGCCGCGTTCGCCATCGACTTCCTGATCCGGCTCTGGCTCGCCGAGAACCGCCTCCTCTACGCGGCACGGCGATGATACGACGTGGTGCTGGTGCTCCTCCCCATGTTCCGCACGCTCCGGCTGCTGCGCATGCTCGCCCTCATCCGCATGCTGAACCGCTCGATGGCCGGAGCGCTGGCCGAGCGGATCTCCGTGTACGTCGCGGTGACCGCGGCCCTGACGGTGTTCGTAGGAGCCCTCACCGTGCTCGACGCCGAACAGCAGGCTCCCGGAGCCAACATCACCGAGTTCGGGGACGCCCTGTGGTGGTCCGTCGTGACAGTGACGACGGTGGGATACGGCGACTACTACCCGGTCACGACGGAGGGCAGACTGGTGGCGGTGGGCCTGATGCTCATCGGCATCGCCCTGGTCGGGGTACTCACGGCAGCCGTGGCCTCCTGGTTCATCAGGAACGCGAACCTGAGTGAGAGCGCCGCCTCCGCCAAAAAGCAACCCGAGCCGGGGCCGGAGTTGGAGGAGAGCAGGGTTGAGGGAGCCGCCCCGCAGGGCGGCGGCCCTGCTAAGGCCGGATAGTCCCGGCCTCAGCGGAAGGCCCGGGGACGCGCTCCGAAGCGGACCGGGCAACATCCCCGCGTGCGCGGGGTTCACAGTTAACTACTTGCAACAACGCAAGCCGTTATCCGCGCGTGACCGCCTTGATCAGCGCGTTCCACTCGGTGGCAGGTACATCCAAATGCCCCAGGTTCCTGTTCTGGGTGTCTCGGATGCCAGTCGCAAGACCTTCCGCGACCTCAACACAGCTACCGCTACCACTGCTGTAGCTGGACTTGTACCAAACCCGCACTTCACCCATATAAACCCTTTCATCCAAAACCCGAACCAGGGCCGTTACTCCTAGGAGCTCGTTCGGATACCCATGTTCCCTGGCCAGGAACAAAGGAACGTCCCCCGCCAACAGCACTGGCGGGGGACGTTCCTTTTCCGGCTACTCGGTGGAGGCCACCGCACCAAGCAGAGCCGTCCACTCGGCACCGGACACCGAGAGGTGCCCCGCCTCACGATTCTGGGTGTCACGGATACCGGTGACCTGACCCTCCGAGACCTCCACACAGTTTGCGCCGTTGGCGCTGTAGCTTGACTTATGCCATGCGGCGGTTGTGCTCATGCCAGCTTCCTAAGTACGTCCAGCGAAAGTGCCACCGGGAGCGACGCAGCCAAAGCCCATGTCACCTCACCGGCAAGCCGGTCGTGGTGAGATTCTTTGTGTACCACGTTACCGTCCGCATGATCGCTGACGGCAGCGATGTCTCCAGTGACCAGCCGGAAGAGCATCAAGGGGCTGGCGGGCACCAGCAAGGCCGACCCCTCGGGGACAAGGTGGATCGCGACTCGTCCAGATTCGGCCCATTTTATGAGATAGGCAGCTTGTTCGCGGCGAAGAGACTCAGACAAGCAGGTGATCGCCGCCGCTGGAAAGATCGCCGTCACACTCAGGTCGGGCAGCGCACCAAGGCGCTCCGTGCGCAGGTCAACCAAACGCCTGATTTCCTCAGCCGAAGCCCCAGGCATCCCTGCGCGAAAGATCGCCTCCGCCAGAGCCGGGCACTGGAGGTAGCCAGGCACCATCGCTGGCGTGACGATCGTAACGTGGCGCGCGCTCCGCTCGATCGATTCGAGATCTTGAGCCCACTCAGGAAGGCCAGTTCCCTCCAAGGTGCGCCGAAGAGCCGCCAGGAGCAGTTTGGTGGCATTCGGAACACCTTCCATCTCAAGAGCACGCCCCAAAATTTCCACATTGTCTCTTTTGGGCGTGCCCCTGCCGAGTTCCCAACGATTGACACTGGCGTGTGACGTACCACTTCGACTGGCGAGCTGTCGCTGCGTAATCCGCGTTGAACTACGCAACCTCACGAGGCACTCCTGGAACGGGGTTACCACTTTTTGCTGGGGAGGGCGGCTCATGTGAGACACAATACCAATTCAATCTCACCTTGGCACAAGTAATCTCGACATCCACTCGGACTCTTTGAGACACCCAGCTCGGCGGGCATTCTATCTCACAGCGACCGCACCAAATCGAAGTGTGAAGAGCACTCGAAGGGCAGCTTGGCCGAACAGCGACTTCTTGTTCATGCGCAGGCAAGCGAGCGCGTTCGGAGGCCCGGTTCTTGCACGGTGCGCTCCACACCCGACAAAAAGCTCCGGGGCCGAAGTCGAGAGCGGCCACCGGAGCTAGGAACCCACCCCGAACAGACCGAGGTGAAGACGCATGAATGCTACCCAGCAACGCCCACCAGCGCCACAGGACCGCTACCCGCGCAGGCTCAGGCTCGAACACCCCACACAGCACGGCATCCTGCTCAACCACACCCGCGACTACCGCGCCCTGACCAACTGGTGCCGCAGCGCCCTGCCCTCCCACGGAGCGCGCCTGGCCAAGGTCGCCCGCCTGCTAGTCGAGAACTCCCACCAGCACAGTCGCTCCGGCCTGCCCAGCGGCACCGTCCGCGTCGTCCTGGACCAGAGCCGTCACCTGCTCCCCCACCTGTTCGTCACCGACCAGGGACCGCTGGACGCCAGCACCATCGACTACCCGCACCTGAACCCGCGCAACCCCCGCTCCGGGCTGGCCATCGTCGACAAGCTCTCCGTCTACTGGGACTTCTCCTGGACCTGGGACGGCCACCGCATCAAACACACCACCCTCCAGGTCGTCTTCGACCTCACCACAAACCGCTAACCGAGACCCCGACAGAGCCACTGGAAAGACAGTTGTGAGCACCGAAGACCACCTGTTCCCGCCCCACACCCGCCAGGAGAGGGCCAACGCCAAGTTCGACACCCTCTCGGAAATCCTGCGCGAAGCCCACAACCCGAAATCGACCCTCGCAGGTCAATGATCGCCACCGACGAAGCCTTCTCCCACCTGCACGCCTGGATCTCCCAAGGCAGAGTCCTCCCCCAGCCCTGGCAGAAGCACGACTGCCCCCACACCTGAGGTACCTGACCCCATCCAAGGACGACAAAGGGGCCTGGGAAAGCGCAGCCACGCCTCCCAGGCCCCACAAAATCCCGAATCTCAACATCCACAGAACAAGAAAGCAGGATCAATGACTCACCCTATGCCCATCCCCCGTCTCCAGCGCAGGCCTTTCCACCACCCACCCGGCCCGGCCTGCGACTCCTGCACCCACCACACCTGCCGCACCCTGCGCGCCCTGAAGTTGCCCATCATCGGCGGCCACCGCACCGAGTTCGAAAAGGAGCACCGGCAGGCCGCCGCCCTCCAGGCCCTCAACCCCCACCTCCTTGTCTGGTGGGGTGAACACTCACAGTCCTACTGGGTCGCCACCTCCGAGGGCCTGACCGAGGCCACCAACCCCGGCCACCTGCTCTCCCTTCTAGACCCCTGCCCAACCCACTAAAACCCAGGCCCGAGCAACGGTCAGAGCGGGGACTTTCCCCGCTCTGACCACCCCCTTCCCCGCGTGCGCGGGGAGCAGTCACCCCTGGCCGCTCACCCCCGCACAAAGGGGGGTCCATCCCCGCGTGCGCGGGGAGCAGCCTTTTTGACCTGGTGTCTTACCAGTGGCAAGGGGTTGTTTTTCCAACTTCCTGAAAGTTGGACACTGGTGATTTCCTTCGCAAAAAGTCCAAATGTGCGATCTTGCGTGCGGGGCGATTCTATTTGCAGGGGGCAAGCGGGGCCATCCCTCTCGGGGATGGCCCCACTGGGGTCAGCCTGCGGCCGTGAGGAGGACGTCCACCAGGCGTTCGGCGGCGTCAGGGCGGCCGTGTGACCTGGCCTGGGTCGCGATGGCCTCGCGGGTCGCCGGGTCGGCCAGCAAGGGCTCGACGGCGGCCTGCAGGTTGGCCGGGGTGACCTCGCCCAAGAGGGCGACCGCGGCGCCTGATTCCTGGAGGTGGCGGGCGTTGTGCGCCTGCTCGTTGCCCGCGGAGGAGGCCAGAGGGATGAAGACCGCCGCCTTGCCGAGGGCGGTGAGTTCGGCGATCGTTCCGGCGCCGCTGCGGGAGATCACCACGTCGGCCAGGGCCAGAACGTCCGGGAGTTCGGGGCCGACGAAGGCGGTGAGGTGGTAGCGCTCGGCGAGGCCGGGCGGCAGGCTCTGGGCGCTCTCGCGCAGGCTTTCGATGTTGTTGGCGCCGCACTGGTGGACCACGTTGGCGCGGGCCAGCAGCCACGGGAGGATGTCGCGGACGTTGGTGTTGATCTGCGCCGAACCCTGCGCGCCGCCGGTCACGTAGACGGTGGGCAGCTCCGGGTTGTGGCCATCGAAGCCGAGGCCCTTGGCAGCCAGCTCGGCCTGGCCGGTGAAGACCTCGGGGCGGACCGGGTTGCCGGTGACGACGGCGGTTCCCTGGGAGCCCTCGGGCAGAAGCGCGAGGGAGGACTCAGCGGACACGGCGATCTGGGCGCCTGCTCGGGCCAGGACCTTGTTGGCCAGGCCGAGGCGGACGGTCTGCTCGTGGACCACGAGGGGGCGTCGGCACATGCGGGCGGCGAGGCCGACGGGAACGGCGACGTAGCCACCGGTGGCCAGGACGACGTCCGGGGCGAAGTCTGAGACCAGGGAGCGGGCCTGGGCCACGCCCCGGGGGACGTTGGTCATGTCCTTGACGTTGGCCGGGGAGACCAGCTTGATCGGGTTCTTCGACCGGCGGATCTTGCCGGTCGCGACAGATTCGAAGGCGATGCCGTTGCTGGTGGCCACGCGCTGCTCAAGGCTGTCCGCCGCGCCCACCCACAGCACCTCCAGGGTGTTGCCGGTCGACTCCAACCGGGACCGCAGTGCGTTGACGGCGGTCAGCGCGGGGTAGGTGTGGCCGCCCGTTCCCCCTCCGGTCACGATGAGGCGCAGGTCCCGGGGCGAGCGGTCGTTGGTGCTGTTCACACGTTTCCCATCTGGCTGCCCGCGGGTGCTTTCCGCGGGTGGGAGTAATGGTCAGGGCGAGGGCCGTGGACTGGTGGGGGGATCACGGCCCATGAGCACGGTAGCCGCGTTCGGGAGCCGTTTGTGCCAGTGGAGGGGGCGAATCAGGACAAAACCGGGCCGAGTCCTGGTCACACGCCGGCCCTTCTACCGGAGCGACTGGTGGCCGAGGGCTCGCAGGAGTGTGGTGTGTCGGGCGCGGGTGGTCTCGGCCTCGGACATGCTTCCCGGGTCGGGGAGGGTGTGGCCGATCGCGAGGACGACCGAGACCAGCCAGGCAGTGGGAGGCATGTCGTCGAACTCTTCGCTGTGCTGTCCGCGCGCGATCACCCTTGTGAGCCGTTCGCTGACCGGCCGGTGCTGGGTGCTGTCATCAGCCACACCCAGCCCTGCCGGGCCACCTACCAACTTACGGAGGCATCATGGAACCGTTCAGCGGCGCCGACCCCGGCCAGTTCCTCATCGATTTCTGCGGCGGCTTCAAGCGCGCGGTCACCGAGACGGAGGAGGACCTCGGCGCGATCGTGGACCGGTTCCACACCCCGGACATGGCGCAGACCGCCGACGGCCACCGGATGAACCGGGCCAGGCTCATCGCGCACCTGCGCCCTCTCCGTAAGAGGAAGCCGAGGTCCCGGCTGCGGGTGCACGAAGCGACCACCGAGGGCGACCTGCTCGCCGCCCGCTACACCATGCACGTGGAGTCGGGCCGACGCTCGTTCTCGATCGACGTGCACTACTTCGGCAGGTTCACCCCTGACGGGCGTCTGCGCGAGGCACATTTGCTGACTCGGCTGGAGAAGCCCGCCGAGGACGCCGAGATTTCCGGCACCCCGGCGTCACCGATGACCCCGGCGACCCCAGCAACGGCGCCACCGGCTCCGACGGCGTGGAGGTGTCGGCGTGATCGAACGGACCTACACCGTGGTCGGCATGGACTGCGGGCACTGCGAGGGTTTCGTGACCGAGGAGCTGCGGCGCGTCGGGGGGGGGGCACCGCGGTCGCCGTGGACGTGGAGCGGGACCGGGTGACCGTGACCAGTGAGCGGGAGCCTGAGGTCACCGAGATCCGCGCGGCGATCGAGGCGGCTGGTTACGAGCTCGCCGCTCCGCGTTCCTGACCGGGGAGCCCGCCGTAGGCGGACAGGAAGACCCGTACGCTCTCGACCGTGTGCGCGCGGAGTTCCTCGGGGCCGGGAATGCCCTGGTCGCCGAGAAGCATCGCCCGGTTGACGGGTTCGGACATGACCAGCCAGTTGAACCTGGACGCCGCGGCCCGGGTGTCCGCCACGGACAGGCGCCCCTGCGCGACCAGGCGGTCGAAGATCCCCGCCAGGTTGTCGATCGCCCGCTGGGGGCCGTTCCGGTAGAGGGTCTCGGCGAGCTCGGGGAACCGGGCCACCTCGCCGATGACCATGCGGCGCAGCTGCATCAGGCGCGGGGTCAGCACCACGGTGAGCTGACGGTAGGCGTAGTCGCAGAGGTAGTCGGCGAGGTCCCCGTCGGGGGCGAGGTCGGGGTCCTCGACGTGCACGAGGTCGCCCGCCCCGCTCGTCATGTGGCCGACGATCTCGACGAACAGGTTCTCCTTGCTGCCGAAGTGCTTGTACACGGTCTGTTTGGACACCTCGGAGCGCGCGACGATCTCGTCCATGTTGGTGCCCAGGTAGCCACCGCGCAGGAAGACCTCCTCCGCCGCCTCCAGGATCGCGCGCCGTTTGCGCGCCGAGCGGCCCTCGACCGGCTGGTTCACGACTCGTCCACCCTCACTGCCCTGTCCTGCCCCACTGCTGCTTGACCTTTGAGTACTGTACCGTCTAGTTTGACTCCCATAGAGTACTGGACAGTCCAGTTTGATTCCGGACAGAACTCGCGCGAGCACGAGCCCGCGCGAGTTCAGGAGACGATGGTCATGCACCTCCAATTCGCCGAACTCCCCGTCTCCGACCAGGACCGGGCGAAATCCTTCTACACCGAGAAGCTCGGCTGCCAGGTGGTCGCCGACGCACCCATGGGCGAAAAGTGGCGGTGGATCGAGCTCGGCTTCGAGGGCTCCGACACAGCCCTGCACTTCGTCCCCCGCGAGGACGAGACTCCCTCCCCCGACCCCGTCCTGGTGCTGGTCGAGGACGACGTCCGGAGCACGGTCGAGGCCCTGCGGGCCAGGGGCGTGGAGATCATCACCGAGCCCGGGGAGGCCCCGTATCGGCCGGGGGTCACCGTGGCCGAGTTCCGGGACAGCGAGGGCAACCGCATGGTGCTCAGTGAGAAGCTGAGGTGACTACCGTGACCTCACCCGGCGCTGGTGGCCACTCCCCCGACGAACGCTCGCTCCGGGTCCCCGGGGCCCGTCTCCACCACGAGGTCCGGGGTTCGGGACCGCTGCTGCTCCTGGTCCCGGGCGGCCCGCAGGACGCCGGTGTCCTCGCCGACCTAGCCCGGCGCCTGGCCGACCGGTACACCACCGTCGCCTACGACCCCCGGGGCAACTCGCGCAGTCTCCTGGACGGCACCGCCGAGGGCCGGGCGGACGAGGACCAGCGGCTCGACGTGCACGCCGACGACGCCGCGCACCTGATCCGATCACTCGGCGGCGGCCCCGCTGACGTCTTCGGCACCAGCGGCGGGGCCCAGATCGCGCTCGCACTGGCGACCCGCGACCCCGATCTGGTGCGCGCGGTCGTGGCCCACGAGCCCCCGTGCGTGATGCTGCTCGACGACCCCTCGGAGGCCCTCGCACACGATCGGGAGATCCACGAGACCTACCTGAAGGAGGGTGTGGAGGCCGGGATCGCCCTGTTCCTGGGGCTCAACGGCCTGGACGGTACCGAACCGGACGCCCCTGAACAGGGGGAGGGGGGCGGTGCTCCCCCGCCGATGAGCGAGGAGGACGCAGCGACCTTCGAGCGGGTCAGCGGGAACTTCGAGTACTTCCTCGCGCACGGAATGCTTCCGCTGTCGCTGTACCGGCCGGACACGGACGCCCTGCACCGGAACGGAACACGCGTGGTGGTGGGTCTGGGCGAGGGTTCGCTGGGGCAGGACATCCACGCCATGGGCTCCGCCCTGGCCGGAAGGCTCGGGATCGAGCCGATCACCTTCCCCGGTGACCACCTTGGCTACGAGGCCGAACCCGAGGCCTTCGCCGACGTCCTGCGCTGTGTCCTCGCCGACGGCTGACCCATCGCGCGCCCCTTGTTTCGGGGACGCGTTACCTCGGGTACGCGACGGACTGGTGAGGAGCGGTGACCGGCTCGTCGAAGTCGACGCGGTAGTCGTTGATCCAGGAGTGGCTGCCGAACCTGGCGACCATCCGGAACACCACCCGCAGCATCAGATCTCTCAGGAACAGTGCCGCCGGGCTGGCCGGAGCCGCCTTCTGGTCGCCACGCCTTCGACCTTCGGCGGCGATCCGCTCGACCCGGTCGCGGCGGCGCTGTTCGTAGGCGGTGAAGGCCTCCTCCGGGGTGGGCAGGTCCCGTAGGCAGGCGGCCAGGACCAGGGCGTCCTCCACCGAGAGGGAGGCGCCCTGTCCGCTGGAGCTGGACACGGCGTGGGCCGCGTCGCCCAGCAGTGCCAACCGGCCCCGGCTCCAGTTCGGCAGGGACGCCAGGTCGTAGACGCCCAGGGGACGGAAACGCGCGGGGGCGGTGGCTTTCAGGAGCGCGGTGACGTCCGGGTGGTCGTCGGCGAACAGCTCCAGGACGTACTCCTTCCACGCGTCGTCGCCGAGCGCGGTGATCTGCTCGCGGGGCAGCTCGGTGTGCGCGAAGTTGGCGAACCAGTAGACCTCGCCGGAGGGCGCGGTCTGGTAACCGAAGAACGCCCGTTTGCCGAAGACCATCCGCGCGGTCGATCCCCGGGTGGGTGCGACGGTCGCGTCCTCGGCGCGCACGTATCCGCCGATGTTCAGCAGACCGGTGTAGTCGGGGCGCGGGGCGTCGGGGGCCGTGAGGCGCCGCACCTGCGAGTGGATGCCGTCCGCGCCGATGAGCACGTCCGCCTCGGCCGTGGTGCCGTCAGCGAATTCGGCGACCACTCCGGTGTCGGTCTCGGTGTAGCCGACGAAGCGCTTGCCGTACTCGATACGTACGCCCTGCTCCTGGGCGGTCTCAGCCAGGGTGCTCTGGAGCGCGTCCCGGTTGATGGTGACGGTACGCAGCTCGGGCGGCCCCTGGTCGGAGCCGTCGGGCAGCAGCCCCAGCCGGCGGCCCTTCCCGTTCACGAACTCGATGCCGGTCGTGGGGAAGGAGGCCGCGGCCCGCACCGCGTCGAGCATGCCCAGCGTGCGCAGGGCGGCCAGGCCGTTGGGGGCCAGGGTCAGGAACGCCCCGATGCCGCCACCGGGTCCGGAGTGGGCTTCGTAGACGATCGCCTCGGTCCCGGCCCGTTGCAGTGCCGCCGCGGCGACGGGCCCGCCGATGCCGCCTCCGATGATCAGTGCCTTGGTCATGATCTCTCCTCTCACCCAAAGTCCTTAGTCATAAAATGACTATACATAGAATGACGAAGGCTTGGAAGGCATGAACGGACCCGGAGGCGATCGGGTGGCAGCTCGGACACAACGGCGCTCACCGCTGGCGGTACAACTCCTGCTCCTGCTGGCGGAGGAACCGATGCACGCCTACCGGATGCAGCAGCTGATCAGGGCCCGGCACAAGGACCGGATCGTCAACATCGCGCAGCGCAACAGCGTGTACCAGACCTTGGACCGGCTCCTGCGCGCCGAACTCATCGAGGTGGCGGACCGGGTACGCGCTCCCGGCCGCCCGGAACGGACGGTCTACCGGCTCACCGACACCGGGCGCGGCACCCTGGACGGGTGGTTGAGGGAGATGCTCTCCACGCCCGCTCGCGAGTTCCCCGAGTTCCCCGTGGCGCTGGCCGCACTGGCGCATCTGACCCCGGAACTGGCCGCCGAATACCTCGAGGAGCGGGCACACCGGCTCAGGGCCCGCCTGCGGCAGGCGGAATCCGACGCCGAGCAGGCCGAGGGCATGGGCCTGCCCCGGATGTTCGTGCTGGAGGACGAGTACCAGCAGGCACTCACCGAAACCGAGCTGCGCTGGGTGAAGGGTCTCGTGGACGAACTCCGCTCGGGGAGTCTGACCTGGGACCGGGAGTGGCTGGATGCCGTGTCCGCACGCCTGGGCCCTCCCGAGACCGATACGGACGACGGCACCGCCACGCCCTAGACCGACACCCCGACTACTCCCCCGGAGCGACAGCGTCCCCGGCGGGTTCGACGGACAGGGCGTGGCGGAAGACGTTCCGGGGGTCCCAGGCGGCCTTGACCCGCCGCAGCGCCGGGTAGTTGTCCTTGTAGTACAGGGTCGGCCACGGGATCCCGGAGGTGTTCCAGCGGGGGTCGGCGTAATCGGCGTCGGGGTGGTTGACGAACGTCCCGTCCGCACCGGTGCGGGGTGCGGGGACACCGCCGGTATCGGCGAACAGTTCCCGGAACAGCGACCGCGCCCACCCCAGGTGCTGTTCGTCCTCCTCGGGCTCCGGCCACGCGATGACGGCCCACGTCCGCAGCGGTGAGTCGCGCTGGGCGGAGGCGGTGGCGTCCTCGGCCACCGCGTTCACCCGGCCGCCGTAGGTGTCCAGGGCGACCGTGCTGAAGGGAGCGCCGGTCGAGGCGTCGGTGAGGTGTCGGTGGAGCACGGCGATCTGGCGGTCGTCGAATCCCCTGCGCAGGAACGCGTCCTTGATCTTGGTCCGGCCCATCTCGCCGTCGAAGGAGGTGAGTGCGAACCCCAGCCAGGACTGGCGCCGGGTCTCGAAGACAGGTGCGGCGCCGATTCCCGCGCCGACCGCGGCCACGAACTCGCGCACCAGCGCCTCGCCGCCGTTCTCCGGGCTCAGGTGCTGGCCGACGATCTGCACCTGCCCGAGGGAGCGCGCGTTCAGGTAGAAGGTGGCGAAGATCCCGGCGTGCGGGGTGTCGGCGTCGCTGTGGCGCTCGCACCAGTCGCCGAAGTTGCGGACGAGCCGTGCGAAGGACGCCTCGTCGAGTTCGGACCAGTCCCAGGTCGCGGTGAAGGAGTCGACCGCCCGCGGCGCCGCGGGAAGCAGCCGCGCGGGGTCGGTGCCGGTGGCCTCGGGAGACCGCAGCCAGTAGCGGGTGACGACGCCGAAGTTTCCGCCTCCGCCGCCGGTGTGCGCCCACCACAGGTCGCGGTGGGGGTCGTCGGCCGCGCGGGTGGCCACGACCGCCCGTGCCCGCCCCGAGGCGTCCACGACGACGACCTCGACCGCGTGCAGGTGGTCGGCGGCGAGTCCGTGCAGGCGGGACAGGAACCCGTAGCCGCCGCCGAGGATGTGTCCGCCCGCGCCGACCTCGGGGCTCTCACCGGCCGGGACGACCACGCCCCAGCCGATGTACAGGGACCGGTACACGTCGCCGAGCCGGGCGCCCGCCTCAACCGCGAAGGCGCCCATCGCCGGGTCGTAGGAGACGTCGTTCATCAGCGCGGTGTCGATGACCACCCGGACCAGCGGGTCGTCGACGAAACCCTCGAAGCAGTGGCCGCCGCTGCGCACCGTGAGCCGGAGGCCGTCGTCCACGGCCCGCTGCACCGCGGCCACCACGTCGTCGGTGGAGCGCACCGGGTGGATCCGGTCCGGTCGTCCGGTGGCGCGCCCGTAGGCGCGGCCGCGGGAGGCGAGATAGTCGTAGCGCGGGTCCGAGGGGAGAACCGTCTCGGGACCCGCGGACCCCGGGTCCACCGCGTTCTGGCCCACCGGGTCCGGGCCGACTGGCTCCGGCCGCACCGTGGCGGATTCGACCACGTCAGATCCGGGCTGCTGCCCCTCCTGCCCGGTGGTGTCGTGGGCGAACGTCCGCGCCCCGGTCTGGTCGCTCATGTCCCGCTCCCGTGGTTGGATCCCTCAACCTAAGTTCGGGGCTCCCGGACCTGTCAACAGCGCGGACGTACAGCGGCGGATCGGGAATAATCCCGCCGCCCACAGCGCTTTCGGGGCCCGCTCGCCGGCGCCGGACCACCGCGGCGCTCGTCTACCGCAGGACCGGGTCCAGGCCGAAAAGGCGGAACAGCGTGGTGTCGAAGAAGACCGTGCAGTGGCTGACGCCCCCGGGCGCCAGTTCCAGGACGTGGATGCCGAAGGCCCGATGCGTGCCGTCCTCCGCGCGCAGGTACATGCCGAAGGCGGGCTGGCCGTTGGCGGCGGTCGGGACCAGGACCAGGTCACCGGGGCCCCGGGCCGGGCAGTGGCTGGCGATCAACCGCCCGATGTGCTCGGCGCCGCGCACCCAGGTGGCGAACGGGGGCATCTCGAAGGCCGCCTCCTCGGTGAAGAGCTCGGTGAGCGCACCGATGTCGTAGGCCTCGAAGGCGGCGACGTAGCGGGCGAGGACCTCGCGCTGGTCGGAGCGGGGTTCGGGGACACTGTCCTCGTCCGGGGTGACCCGGTCGAGCTGGGCGCGGGCGCGCTGCCGGAGGCTGTTGACGGCCGGGACCGTGGTGTCCAGGGTCTGGGCGACCTCGGCGGCGCTGAAGCGGAGCACGTCGCGCAGGATGAGCACGGCGCGCTGGCGGGGTTGGAGGTACTGGAGGGCGGCGACCAGGGCGAGCCGGACGCTTTCGCGGGCGGTCACCACAGCTCCGGGATCATTGGTGTGGTCGTTACCGGCGCCGAGGCCGCCGAGGGTGTCCGGCAGCGGTTCGAGCCAGGGCAGTTCGGGGCGTTCGGCGAGCTCGCCCTCAGGGGTGGGCGTGGGGCCGCCGAGCCCGGTGGGCAGGGGGCGGCGGCCGCGTTTGTCCAGGGCGGTGAGGCAGGCCGTGGTGGCGATCCGGTGGAGCCAGGTGCGCAGGCTGGATCGGCCCTCGAAGCGGTCGTAGCCCTTCCAGGCGCGCAGGTAGGTCTCCTGGACCAGGTCCTCGGCGTCGTGCGCGGAGCCGAGCATGCGGTAGCAGTGCGCGTACAGCTCCCCCCGGTAGGGGGCCGCGAGCCGCTCGAAGTCCTGGTCGGTCGTCCCGATCACGTGTTTCACCACGGCCGTCACGTTACGCCTCCCCTACGACAGAACACACGGGTTCGCGTCCTTGCCCTGCGAACAGTTCTCCTCGGTCCGCGGCTCTCCTCGGTCCGTTTCTGCTCCCCGGGCCGGACCTCCCCCGGCACGGGCCCGGTGCCCTTCCGGCTCCGCGGAGCCCGCGGGTTCCGCGGGCCCGGCAGACCCGGCGGCGCGGGCCGTGCGGTCTGCCGGGTCTTCACTCCTGTTCGCCCCTACCCGCCCGTCTCACCGCGTTCCATGGCCGCGAGGTGCTCCTCGCTCATCTGGATGATCTGCACGTAGTTGCCGTCGGGGTCCTTGGCGGTGGCGAAGTAGCTGCCGTCGCGGTCCTCCAGCGGGGCGACCCACTCGGTGCCCCGCTCGTCCATGCGTGTGGCGACGGCGCGGGCGTCGGCGACGTCGAAGTTGAGGATCACGCGGGTGGGGTCGGCGGCCTTGGGGCCGACGTCGTCGCGCTGGTCGATGAGCAGGTGGAAGGTGCCGAAGCGCAGCACCCGGTAGTGGTCCACGGTGTCGCTGGCGGCGGGGTCCAGTACGGCGGCGTACCAGTCGCGCAGTCGGTCGGGGTCGGCGCTGGCGAGCAGCATGCTGTCCAGGTTGGGGCGCTTCATCGGGTCCTCCCGGTGGGGTCGGCGTCGAGTCCGGTCACCTGTACTGACTCGGCCGGGCGCACGAACTCATCGGCCCGGTCGGGTTCATCGGCCTGAGCCGGGCTCTCGCCGGCCGCCGCGGAACCTCCGGGTTCCCCGAACCCTCCGGCCGCTTCGTCCGGTCCTTCCGATGCTTTCGGGACGGCCTCCCCCGCTCCGCGCAGCATCCGCAGGGCCACCGCACCGAACACCACCATCGCGACGATCCCGAACCCCGCGGTCACGTTGAGCCCCGCGGTGAACGCCTCCCGGGCCGACTCCAGCAGCGCGGCGGCCTGCTGCGGAGGCAGTTCCCCGGCCGTACCGGCGGCCCCGACCAGGGTCTGCTGCGCGGCCTCCTCCCCGGCCCGACCGGTGGCCCCCTCGGGGACCTCGACCCGGGTCCGGTAGACCGCGGCCGCCAGGCTGCCGAGCAGAGCCACCCCGATCGCGATGCCGAACTCCCCGCTGGTCTCGGACATCGATGCCGCCGACCCCGCCTTCTCCCGGGGCGCCGAACCCACCACGATGTCGGCGATCAGGGCAGCGCCCGGCCCCAGACCCACCGAGGTGAGCAGCAGGCCCAGGACCACCATCCCGGTCCCACCCTCCGCCGGGACGAACACCAGCAGCACAAATCCGAGGGCGCTGACGAACATTCCGCCGCCGATCACGTTGGCACGGCCGATCCTCTGGGCCAGGGGCGGGCCGCACATGGTGCTGATGATCATCGCCAGCGCCGGAGGCACCAGCCACAGCCCGGCGACCAGCGGCGAGTTGCCCGCGACCAGCTGGAGGTACTGGCTGAGCAGGAGAAACGTGCCTCCCATGGCGACCGCTCCGGCCATCATGGTGGCCAGGGCCGCGCTGAAGGAGCGCACCCGGAACAAGCGCAGGTCCAGGAGGGGGTCGGGCAGGCGCAGCTGCCGGCGGACGAACCAGGCGCCCATGGCCGTACCGAACAGCACCGTTCCCAGGGCCGTGGCGCCCGAACCGCCCTCGGCGGCGGTCTTGAGGCCGTAGACGACCAGCAGGATCGCGGCCAGGGACAGCGCGACACTGAACAGGTCCAGGCGGCCCGCGGCGGGGTCGCGGTACTCGGGCAGGAGCAGGGGTGCGCAGACCAGCAGCAGGAGCATCACCGGGACCCCGAGGAGGAACACCGACCCCCACCAGAACCACTGGAGGAGCACACCGCCGACCACGGGGCCGATGGCGGTGCCGCCCATGAAACAGCTGGTCCACACCGAGATCGCGACCGCGCGCTGGGCGGGGTCGCGGAACATGTTGCTGATCAGCGCGAGGGTGGAGGGCATGAGCGTGGCCCCGGCCACCCCCATGAGGGTTCGGGTGGCGATGAGCATCTCGGCACTGGTGGAGAAGGCGGCGGCCACCGAGGCCAGCCCGAACGCGGTGGCGCCGATCATCAGGAGCCGGCGTCGGCCGATCCGGTCTCCGAGGGTGCCCATGGTGATGAGGAATCCGGCGATCATGAAGCCGTAGACATCCATGATCCACAGGGTCTGTGCCCCGGTGGGCCGAAGGTCGGCGGCCAGGTGCGGCAGCGCCAGGTAGAGCACGCTCATGTCCAGGGACAGCAGCAGTGTGGGCAGGGCGAGCACCCCGAGCCCGAGCCACTCGCGCCCGGTCGCCCGTGGCGTACCCGAGCGGGAGAGGGATGGTGTCGTGTTCATCCGGTCCGTTCCTTGTCGGCCGATCTGATTCGTTCATGTGTACGGACCACCCAGGAGAGCGGAGTTCATCGGCAGGCGGCGAAGTTCTTCGGATTTCTTCCGCGGAGGGGCCCGGGCTCGGCGGGAGCGTGCCCCCATCCCACCGGAGCCGCCTCCGGAGAGCCGGTACGCACACGTGGACACGTGCCAGAATGTCGCCGAGTGACCGTTTTCCCACCACCGTGTTCGCCCATCAGCCACGAGGGATCCGCCATGACCTACGTCGCCGCTCCGACGCGCTACGACTCCATGCCCTACCGCCGCTGCGGTCGCAGCGGTCTGCGCCTGCCCGCCCTGTCCCTGGGGCTGTGGCACAACTTCGGCGGGGAGCTCGGACTGGCCGTGCAGCGCGACATCCTGCTGCGCGCCTTCGACCTGGGCGTGGTCCACTTCGACCTGGCCAACAACTACGGTCCCCCGCCCGGGGCGGCCGAGGAGAACTTCGGTCGGGTGATCGCCTCGGACCTGCGGCGGTACCGGGACGAGTTCGTCGTCTCCACCAAGGCCGGGTACCTGATGTGGCCGGGCCCGTACGGCGAGTGGGGTTCGCGCAAGGGCCTGTTGGCCAGCCTGGACCAGAGCCTGGGACGGATGGGTCTGGACCACGTGGACGTGTTCTACTCGCACCGTCCCGACCCGGACACGCCCCTGGAGGAAACCATGGGCGCGCTGGACACGGCGGTGCGCCAGGGCAAGGCGCTGTACGCGGGCGTGTCCAACTACTCCCCGGAGCAGACCTTGGAGGCCGCCCGCGTCCTGCGCGAGATGGGCACCCCGCTGCTCATCCACCAGCCCTCGTACTCGATGTTCAACCGCTGGGTGGAGGACGGGCTGCTGGACGTACTGGACGAGGTGGGCGCCGGTTCCATCGCCTACTCACCGCTGGCCCAGGGGCTGCTGACCGACCGCTACCTGAACGGTGTCCCGGAGGGTTCGCGCGCGGCCGGTTCGAGCCCCTTCCTGAGCGCGGAGGGCATCACCGACACCGTGTTGGAGCGGGTGCGCGGGCTGAACGCGATCGCCGAGCGGCGCGGGCAGACCCTGGCTCAGATGGCGCTGGCCTGGGTGCTGCGCGGCGGCCGGGTGACTTCGGCGGTGGTGGGCGCCAGCAGCGTGGCGCAGCTGGAGAACAACGTGGCCGCCATCGACAACCTGGAGTTCTCCGCCGAGGAACTCGCCGAGATCGACCGCTGCGCCCAGGTGGACTGAGCGTCCCCTGCCCCTTCCCGAATCCTCATCCGGGCGGGCCGTGCGCACACGGCCCGCCCGGGCGCTGTTTCAGTCAGGTGTTTCAGGCTTGAGTACTCAGTCGGTGGCGCTCAGTCGGTGGCACTCCTACCTCCGCGGGGCAGCAGCAGCCCGGCCAGGGACATCACGACCGCGGCGACCAGCAGTGCCATCCGCGCGTCCGCCAGGGTGGCGACCACCCCGCCGATCAGGATGAACAACGGCTGCGAAACCGTCGTGGCGAAGGCCCAGAGGGTGGCCACCCGCGACATCAGGCCGTCGGGGGTCTCCAGCTGCCGGTAGCCGGACATCGCCGAGTTGGCCGCCGCGGCGAACACCAGGACCAGCCCGAAGCCCACCCCGCACATGAGCAGTCCGGCCTTGCCGGGAACCGCGAACGGGATGAGGAAGTACCAGGGGCCGCGCAGCAGGGAGGCCCACCAGAGGGTGCGCAGCGCGCCCAGGCGTCTGACCAGGCGGGGCACGAGGCGGGCCCCGAGCAGGCCGCCCAGTGACGGCACGCCCATGAGCAGCCCGTACTCGAAGGCGCTGAAGCCGAGGTCGCGCATGTAGTAGACGGCGGTGAGCGGGGCGGCCATCGATGAGGCCCCGGCGAACAGGATCCAGCTGATCAGGATCGGTCGGAGGGTGGGGTGGCCCCACACGAAGCCGAGCCCGGCGAAGAGCTCCGAGCGTTTGGAGGGGCCTTCGCCGGGCGCCGGCGGCGTGGGCGGTGCGGGTTCGGGTTCGCGGACGGAGCGGACCGCCAGGGCTCCGATGAGGAAACCGACGGTGTTGGCCACCAGCGCGCCGACCGCGGACAGCGCGGCGATCAGGGCGCCGGCCAGGGAGGGGCCCACGGAGATGCTGAGCCAGCGGGTGGATTCCAGACGGCTGTTGGCGTCGATCAGCCGGGCCGGGCTGACCAGGGACTTGAGGTGGGCCTGCGAGGCACCGGTGAACGCGATGGCGCAGACCGCGTTGACCGCGGCGACCGCGCACAGGTGGGTGTAGGTCAGCGCGCCGAGGACATGGGCGGCCGGAAGGCTGGCCAGAGTGGCGGCGCGCAGGAGGTCACTGCCGATCATGACCGGGCGTTTGCGCGTGTACTCGATCCGGCGGCCGACCGGGAAGGCGACCAGAACGGTGGTCAGGGCGGCGATCCCGGCCAGGAGCGAGACCTGCCAGGCCGCCACGTCCAGGACCGCGACGGCGATGACGGGCAGGGCCACCATGCCGATCGCCGAGCCGAACTGGCTGACCACCGAACCGGCCCACAGGCGTTGGAAGTCGCGGTGCCCGCTGACTCTGTCGCTACGGGGGGTACGGGGGGAGGGCATTCGGGTGATGCTACCGACCCGGCCCCTCCCCCGCGCGGGGTTCGGATTACTCCTGGATGAGGCCGATGGTGTTGCCCGCCGGGTCCGCGAACCAGGCGACGTAGGGCTTTCCGTCGCGAGCGATGCCCTTCTCGTCCTGCTCGAAGCCCTCGTAGCGGAGCATGCCCACGCCCCGATCGGTGAGGTGGTCGACGGCGGCGTCGATGTCGTCGACGGGCAGGTTCAGGACGGTGAACACGGCGGGCCGGTGGTCCGGCTTCGGGTAGACGAGGACCCCGTGGTCGTGGCCGAGGACGATCTCCAGCAGGCCGTGCTCCTCCATACCGGGGACGTACCGCACGTCCAAACCCAGGGTGTCCCGGTAGAAGGCGAGGGCGGCCCCGGTGTCGGGGACCGCGAAGGAGCCGAAGGCCCTGGTGGTGTCGAACATGGTGTTCCCCCTGGAAGTGGTCGTGTCGATGTGGTGTTCTCACCCGTACTGACTCAGGCCGGGGCCGCGACTCGTCGCCACCGGGTCAAACAATGCGGACGAATCCCTGCCCGCCCCTTGGGCGACCCGCGAATTCGCCCGGTGTTAACTTCGCGTGGGCAACGGGACACGGATCGTGTCCCGCTCTCGGTGCCTCGGCCGGGGCACCGCGCCGCACGCGGGGGGAACGCACATGCGCGCAGTCGTGTTCGAGAACTACGGAGAATTTCCGTCGCTCACCGAGGTCCCCAAGCCCGAGCCGGGCCCCGGGGAGGTCCTGCTCCGGGTCGCCGGGGCCGGGGCCTGCCACTCCGACATCAGCGTGTACCGGGTGTTCCAGGAGGGACAGCCGGGGGCACAGAAACCGCCGTTCGTCCTGGGGCACGAGAACGCGGGCTGGGTGGAGTCGCTCGGTAGCGGGGTGAGCGAACGGGTCGAGGTCGGCGCCGCCTACATGGTGTACGGGCCGATCGGCTGCCAGCACTGCCGCAAGTGCGCCGTGGGCCTGGAGACCTACTGCGAGAACGCCGCGGCCATGCCCTACGCTGCGGTAGGGCTGGGCCGGGACGGTGGCATGGCCGAGTACATGACCGTTCCCGAACGGCATCTGATCCCGTTGGGTGAAGCCGATCCGGTGGCCGCGGCGCCGCTGGCCGACGCCGGGTTGACCCCCTACCACGCGATCAAGCAGGCCCTGCCGCACCTGAACGGCGGCGGCCGGTACGCGCTGGTGATCGGGCTGGGCGGGCTCGGACAGATCGGGGTGCAGATCCTGCGGGCGCTGAGCGGGGCGACGGTGATCGCCACCGACGTCAAGGAGGAGGCTCGCGCCCGGGCAGAGGCCAACGGGGCGATCACGGTGGGCGCCGGGGAGCGGCAGGCGGAGCAGATCCGGGAGCTCACCGGCGGCCGGGGGGTGGACGCGGCCTTCGACTTCGTGGGGGTGGGTCCGACCGTGTCCACGGCGGCGGCCTGTGTGGCCCAGGGTGGTCGGGTGAGCATCGTCGGCATCGCGGGCGGCACGCACGAGTTCTCGTTCTTCACCAACCCGTACGAGTCGTACCTGACCAACACCTACTGGGGTTCGGTGGGCGACCTGTGGGAGGTCGTGGACATGTACCGGACGGGGCAGATCCGCCCGGAGATCGAGCGCTTCACCATGGACGACGCCCTGGAGGCCTACCGGAAGCTGGAGGCGGGCGAGGTCAACGGACGCGCGGTCGTGGTGCCCAACGAGCGCTGATCCGGACCGCCGCAGCTACTCGGAGCGCTCGGGTCGCCTGGACCACCCGGTCCTCGATTTCTCAGGCCGTCCGGTCCGCCCGTTCCCGGGCGTGGTGCCGGGCGGCCTTCGCGCGGTTGCCGCAGCCCGCCATGGAGCACCAGCGGCGGGTGCCGTTCCTGGACGTGTCGAAGAAGTGCAGGACGCAGTCGGGGTTGGCGCAGCCGCGGAGGCGGTCCGGGCGTTCCAGCAGGTCGAGAAGGCCGGCGGCGGCGAGCCAGGCGGGCCCGCGGGTCGGGTCGTCGAACTCGACGGTGGAGCCGGGGGCGCCGTCGCGCAGGAGGCGGCGCACGCTTCCGTGGGCGAGGGCGGCGTTGAGCTGATCCGTGGCCTCGGGGTCCGTGGGGTCCCGGAGGAGCCGGGCGAGGGTGTCGCGGACCGCCAGGAGGTGGGTGCGGGTCCGGGCGTCGGCGGTGAAGCGTTCGGCCAGCCCGGCCTCGGTGAGCCACTGCCGGAGGCCGTCCTCGGAGTCGAGCAGGTCGAAGTGCTCGGCGCCGACCACCCATCGGGTGTTGAGCAGGTCCACGGCCACCGGTTCGCCGGTGAGCGGTCGTCGCCGATTCGTCTCCCTCGCCGTCATCGGCCCTCCCCGCTTCCTGTCCTGGCTGGTCGTCCCCGGCCCGGTCGAGACGGGGTGCCGGGGAGCCTACCAAGAACACACCTTATAACCCTTCAAATGCACTTGAGCGGCTGACTCTGCTTTTCCCTAACCCTTAAAGTCCCATTGAACGGTTACCCGAGCCCGGGTGGCCACCCCGAGAGAAGAGGCATGCCATGGCACAGCCCCGGCTGACCACCGGCCACGTCGGACTGAACGTCACCGACCTCGAACGCTCACTCGACTTCTACGCGCGCGTCCTGGGTTTCGAGGTCATAGGCGAGAGCCGCGAGGGGGGCCGCGAGTACGCATTCCTGGGCCACGACGGAGCCCTCCTGCTCACCCTGTGGCAGCAGAGCGACGCGGGCTTTCGCACCGACACCGCCGGACTCCACCACCTGTCCTTCCAGGTGGAGACGGTCGAGGATGTCCGCAGGGCCGAGGCCGCGCTCCTGGAGATCGCCGTGGAGTTCGCCTACGACGGCGTGGTCCCGCACGGCGAGGGCGCCGCCTCCGGCGGGATCTTCTTCCACGACCCGGACGGCGTGCGGCTGGAGATCTACGCGCCCTCGGGCGCGGAGGATGGCAAGGCCCCGGCCGCGGCCGCCCCCACCTGCGGTTTCTTCTAGAAGCCCGATCTTCTTCCCAAGACCGCACCGGAACCGAACCGAGGAGACGCACGTGAGCGGGTACCACCGGGGTGAGATGGCGGTCCAGCGCAGGGCGGGGCTGGCCGAACGCGCGGCCCACACCGCCAGGGCGGTGCGCACGGAGATCCCCGCCGTGGCAGCCGACTTCCTCGCCGCGCAGCCACTGCTCGTGGTGGGCGCGGCCGACGCGAGGGGCGACCTGTGGTGTTCCCTGCTCACCGGAACGCCCGGGTTCCTCCGCGCCCGCGACGCACGCACACTCGACGTCACCGCCCTGCCCCGCGGCGGCGACCCGCTGGCCGAAGTGCTGGCCGAAGTGTCGGACCGAGAGCCGGTACCGGTCGGCGCCCTGGCGATCGAGCCGGTCCGGCGGCGCCGGATGCGGGTCAACGGCACCGCCCGCCAGGCCCCGGACAGGCAGGGGTGGCGGTTACGGACCGAGCAGGTGTACGCCAACTGCCCCAAGTACATCCAAAAACGCACTCTGGCCCCGGCCTCTCCAACGACCGCGGCAGCAGCTGTCCCCAGGACCGGAACACATCTGACCGGCGCCGATCGCGAGCTGCTCGAACGGTCGGACACCTTCTTCGTCACCACCGCGGACGACACCGGAGCGGTCGACACCAATCACCGGGGCGGCGGCCCGGGTTTCGTGAGCGTCCACTCCCCCGCCCTGCTCAGCTGGCCCGACTACGCCGGGAACGCCATGTTCGGCACCCTGGGCAACCTGCACGTGAACCCGCGAGCCGGGCTGCTGGTGCCCGACTGGGAGAGCGGCGGGTTGCTACAGCTCACCGGTACCGCGCGGGTGCTGTGGGGTGCGGACGCGGGACCGGAGGGCCGGAGCGTGGAGTTCAGCGTCGAGAAGGTACGGGCCGCCCCGTCCGGCGGGCTGCTCGCCGAGGGCCCGCCCGAGTACTCCCGGGCCAACCCCGCGCTCACCACCGCTTCGATGCTCCGATCGGTGGCACCCGGGGATCCTCGCTCAGCCCGACCCGGGTGACCGGGGTCTCACCGGTGCTGCCAGGATGCCGTGAGTAGCCCTAGGAAGCCTGAGGAGAAATATGGATCTGGGAATCGCTGGCAAGGTCGCGCTCGTGACCGCCGCCAGCTCCGGGCTGGGCCGGGCGATGGCCGTCGCGCTGGCAGCGGAAGGCGTCCGGGTCGCGGTGACCGGCCGCAACGAAGAACGTCTGGACGCGACGGTCGCGGCCTGCCGCGCCCACGGGGCCGACTCGGTCGGTATCGCCTGGGACCTGGCCGAACACGGGCGTGCGGGTGAGGTCGCCGCCCGGGTCGTCGACGAGCTGGGCCCGGTGGACATCCTGGTCAACAACACCGGCGGCCCGCCGCCCACCACCGCGCTGGGCCAGAACCCGGAGCTGTGGCAGGACATGTACGCGTCCATGGTGCTGCCGGTGATCGGGCTGACCGACGCCGTGGTCGGCGGGATGCGCGAGCGCGGCTGGGGCCGGATCATCACCAGCACCTCGGCCGGGCCGATCGCGCCCATCCCGCACCTGGGCGTGTCCAACACGCTGCGCGCCTCGCTGCACTCCTGGTCCAAGACGATCGCGAACGAGGTGGCCGCCGACGGGGTGACCGCCAACGTCATCGTCCCCGGCCGGATCGCCACCCCGCGTGTGGCCTCCCTGGACGGCGCCCGCGCCGAACGGGAAGGGCTTCCGCTGGAGCGGGTCCAGGAGCAGGGCCGCGCCTCGATCCCCGCGGGCCGTTACGGTGACCCGGAGGAGTACGGCGCGGTGGCCGCGTTCCTGGCCAGCCGCCAGGCCGCCTACGTGAACGGTTCGATCATCCGGGTCGACGGCGGCCAGATCCCCTCGGTCTGAATCCGATGCGGACCCCGGGCCCGAGTTCGCGCCCACGGGCCGGGGAGGGGCAGGACACGGCTGCCTCTCCCCGGCCCGTCCCAGAGCCCCACCCGGCTCAGTCGGAGAGCGCGATTCGGTCCGAGGACACCCGGTACTGGGTGCTCACCCGCTTGTTCTCGCCGAGCCACATGTCGATGGCGCCCGGCTGTTCGAGGTCGAACCAGCGGGGCTGCCAGTCCGAGCCCTCGGGGATGCGCCGCACCCCGAAGGAGCAGGGGTCATCCACGAGCCCATCGAGATGTCCGAACTGACCCTCCAGGACTGACGCCCTCGCGGTCGCCCGTGCCGATCCGGCGCTGGCCGGCACGGGTCGGCGCGGGACGGTGCCCGCCGGGGCGGCACCGTCCCGCGCCGACGACCGCGCGTGCCCTCATCGGTGCACTGTCTTTTTTTCAGACCGTCCGTGGTCTACGTTCCCGGAACGGCCCTCCTCGGGGGAAGCGGGAAGAACGCACTGGTCCGGGCTGCGTACTCGGACCAGCCGGGGCGGTTCGACATGTGCTCGTCCAGCAGCCGCTGGCCCGAGCCCCGGGTGAGCAGGTAGGTCATCACCAACGGCGCGGGCAGGGTGAGCAGGACCCACCAGGAACCGGCGGCGACCAGGAAGAGCCCCCACCACACGCAGGCGTCACCGAAGTAGTTCGGGTGCCGGGTCCAGGCCCACAGCCCCCGGTCCATGATCTTTCCCTTATTGGCGGGGTCGGCCTTGAACCGGGCGAGCTGGGCGTCGCCGACGGTCTCGAAGACCATGCCGACCAGCCAGACCAGCGCGCCGAGGAAGGCCACCCATCCCAGCGGCCCGGCGGTGAAGGCGGCCACCTGGACGGGGAGCGAGATCAACCAGACCAGGGAGCCCTGGAGCAGGTAGACCACCCGCAGGGCGTACAGGTTCGGGTTTCCGGGGGCGTTGGCCAGGAAGCGCTCGTAGCGGGGGTCCTCACCCTTGCCCCGGCCGCGCAGGCCGATGTGGGTGGCCAGGCGCAGCCCCCACACCGCGGTGAGCCCGCACAGCAGCCAGTTCCGGACCGGATCGCCGAACCCGGTGGCGGTGGCGACGACCGCGGTGGCCAGTGCGGCCGCCACGAAGCCCAGCCCCCAGGCGACGTCCACGACGCTGTGGCGCCCCAGACGCACCCCGATGGCGAAGGTGACGAGCATGAGCGCACCGATCACGGCTGCGGTCACCCCGAGGTTGAGCAGGAGAGCGGTTCCGGCGGTCATCCGGTCACCTCCGTGAGCTCGGGCTGTTCAGCTGGCCTCGACGCCCAGCCATCGGGGTGTGGTCCCGGGCGGTGGGCGAGGATCTGGTCCACGCCCATACGGCCCTCCTCGAAGGCGAGCGCTCCCCCGGCCAGGTAGAGCCGCCACACACGGGCCGCCTGCGGACCGGCGATGGAGACCATCTCGTCGAAGCGCCGTTCCAGCACGTCCGACCAGGCGCGGGCGGTGCGCACGTAGTGTTCGCGCATCGCCTGCACGCCGCGGACCTCCAACCCCGCCTCTTCCAGCAGGCCGACGGTCTCGCCGAGCGGGCGCATGTGCATGTCCGGTGCGATGTAGCGTTCGATGAACGGGCCGCCGCCGGGGTGGGCTCCGCGCCGGGACATCTGCTGGACCAGCAAAGAGCCGCCCGGGCGGATCAGGTCGTGCAGCTGGCGGACGAACGGGGCGTAGGCGTCGCGGCCCACGTGCTCGCCCATCTCCACCGAGGCGGCGGCGTCGAAGAGGCCGGGGCCGAAGGTGTCGGGCTCGATGTCGCGGTAGTGCAGCAGCCGCACGTCCACGAGCTGCTCCAGCCCCTCCTCCGCGGCTCGCTTGCGCACGTGGTCGCGCTGGCGGGCGGACAGGGTGACCGCCGCGACGCGCGCCCCGTACCGGCGGGCTGCGTGCAGGGTGAGCGAACCCCAGCCGCAGCCCACGTCCAGCAGTCGGTCGCCCTTGCCCAGGCGGAGCTTCTCGCAGATCAGGTCGAGTTTGGCCCGCTGGGCGTCGGCCAGGCTCTGGTCGGGGTCGCCCTCGTCCCACAGGGCGCAGGAGTAGGCCATGGTCTCGTCGAGCAGTAGCTCGTAGAGGTCGTTGCCCGCGTCGTAGTGGTGGGAGATCGCGGCGGCGTCGCGCTCCTTGGAGTGAAGCCGTCCGCCCATCCGGGCTTCGGTGACCGGCGGGGGCAACGGCGGGCCGACCACGCCCAGGACCAGGGCCAGGCGGGCGGCGCGCGCCCAGTCGCGCGGCCCCGGCACCGAGGTGCCGTGCTCCTCGACCGAAGCCCACACGTGGCGCAGCGCGTCGGTCAGGTCGCCCTCGACCTCGATCCCGCCGGTGACGTAGGCGCGGGACAGGCCCAGTTCACCGGGGCGGGCCAGGACGTGGCGTAGGGCGTCGCGGTCGCGGACGGTCACCCGCGGGGCGTCGTTCGGGCCGATCTCGCTGCCGTCCCAGGCGCGCAGACGTACCGGGAGGACCCCGTTGAGGAAGGCGGCGACCAGTGGGCCGAGCAGGTGGGCCACACCCCGGGGGCGGGAACCAGGGCGGGACCCGGAGCCGGGGCGGGGACGCGGGTTCGCGGTGGTCATGCGGCACGCTCCATGGTGATCTGTTCGACGTCGATGATCCCGGACCGGAAACCGGCCTCGCAGTAGGCCAGGTAGAAGGTCCACATACGGCGGAAGGTGTCGTCGAAGCCGAGCGAGCGGACCCGCTCCGCGGCCTCGGTGAAGCTGTCCCGCCACAGGCGCAGGGTTTCGGCGTAGTCGTGACCGAAGGCGAGGCGGTCGGTGATCCGCAGTCCGGTACCGGCGGCGAGCTGCTCGCGGATGGCGGTGACCGACGGGATCAACCCGCCGGGGAAGACGTACTTGTGCATCCAGGTGTAGGAACCGCGGGAGGCCCGCATCAGCTGGTGTTCCATGGTGATGCTCTGCAAGGCCACTCTTCCGCCGGGGCGGACGAGTCTGTCCAGGGCGGCGAAGTAGTCGGGCCAGTAGCGTTCGCCGACCGCCTCGATCATCTCGCAGCTGACGACTGAGTCGTAGGAGCCGGTGGCGTCGCGGTAGTCGCACAGGTCGACGGTGACCCGGTCGGACAGGCCCTCGGCGGCCACGCGTTCGCGGGCGAGGTCGCGCTGCTCGGCGGACAGGGTGATGGAGGTGACCTGTGCGCCCCGGCGGGCGGCGCGCACGGCCAGTTCGCCCCAGCCGGTGCCGATCTCCAGCAGGCGGGTGCCGTCGCCGACCCGCGCGGCGTCCAGGAGGCGGTCGACCTTGCGCTCCTGGGCTCGGGCCAGGCCGTAGGCGTCCCGGGGGTCGTCGTCGGTGAACAGCGCCGACGAGTAGGTCATGGTGCGGTCGAGGAAGAGCCCGAAGAGGTCGTTGGACAGGTCGTAGTGGTGGCTGATGTGGCGGCGGGCGCCGTCACGGGTGTTGCGGTCCGAGGCGGGACGGCGCGGCAGGGTCAGGTGGCGGAAGGGCTGGAGGGGCTTGGGAACGAGTTCTTCGTAGTGCTCGGCGAAGCGGGTCAGCATGGCGACCGGGTCCGGTGAGTCCCACTCCCCCGCCATGTACGACTCGCCGAACCCGATGAGGCCGTCGTGGGCCAGGCGGGCGTGGAAGGCGTCGGGGTCGCGCAACCACAGGACCGGGGCGTCGCCCTCGGCGAGCTCGGCGGGCGGCGCGTCGGGGCCGGTGTGCAGCCGGATCCCGACGGCCGGGACGGCCCGGGCGGCCAGCAGCCGGGCGACGGCAGTGCGCAGTCTGCCGGAGGGGACCCGGGCCACGTCGGGCCAGCGGTGCGGGTCGACGGCGCCGGGCGCGTGCGGGTTGGTCGTGGTCATGGTCGTGTTCCTCGTGCTCTGATACTGCTGGGGCTCAGATGGGTGTGGCTGGTGCTGCGGGCGGGGTGTGCTTCGCACTCGCCGAAGGGCACCCCGGGGTCTGTGGGCGAGCGGGCTCGGGACGCTCCTTGACGGGGAGGCCGCGTAGGTAGAGCCAGACTCCGTGGAACCGGATGCGGGCGGCGTTGACCAACGGCGCCAGCGGCTGGCGCAACGACAGGCGCAGCAGCTCCGGGACGGTGGCCGGGCGGCGCCGGCCGCGCACGGACGCGGTGAAGGGCGGACTCCCTTCACGGTGGAGGGCGACCGTGAGGGCGAGTCGCTCCCCCGGTTCGGGAAGGCTGAGCCGGTACTCGCCGTCGACCTCGTTGAACGGGGAGACGTACAGGGCCTTGGCCACGGCGGCGCGCCCGCGCCCGTCCGGGTGCAGCAGGTAGCGGTGGCGGTCGCCGTAGGTGTTGTGCACCTCGGCGACGACCGCGCGCGGGGAGCCGTCGGGGCCGTGGCACCAGTAGACGGTGAGCGGGTTGAACACGTACCCGAGCACCCGCGCGTGGGCGAGCATGAGCACCCGGCCACCGGCCAGATCGATTCCGTGTTCGCGCAGGTAGGAGTCGATGTCCGAGCGCAGGGTCGCGGCCCGGCCGTCGCCGTGGTCGGCGGGGTGGAACCCGGCCAGGGCGCGCAGCGGCCACGGAAGCCGGGGCGGGGCGTCCAGGTCGATGAGCCAGTAGTGGGTGCGGTGAGCGAAGGCGTGCCGGACGGGTTCGGCCCGGGCGTGGTGCACCGTCGCCTCGTACAGGGCGCGGGCCACCGGAGCGGGGGTCACCACGCCCTCCCGAGGGCGGCGGCGGCCTCGACCCCGGCGCGGCAGCCGTCCTCGTGGAAACCCCAGCCGTGGTGGGCCCCGGCGAAGGCCAGCGTGGGACCGTCCAGGGAGCGCAGGCGCTTTTGCGCGGCGACCGATGCGGGGGTGAAGACGGGGTGGGTGTAGTCCATGGCGGCGATGACCCGGTCGGGGTCCACGCTGTCGTCGGCGTTGAGCGTGACCACGTAGTCGGTGCCCTCGGGCAGCCCCTGGAGGCGGTTCATGTGGTAGCTGACCCGCACCGGGGCGCGATCCGGGGCGGTCGGGGCGTGGTCCGCGTCAGCCGGGGCTCCGCCCGGGTCGCAGGAGGCCAGGCGGTGGTTCCAGGAGGCCCAGGTGGACCGGTCTGCGGGCAGTACCGAGGTGTCGGTGTGCAGCAGGGTGCGGTTGCGGGAGTAGGTGAAGGCGCCCAGCACCTCGGTCTCGTCGGGTGTGGGGGCGTCGAGGAGGGCGAGGGCCTGGTCGGCGTGGGTGGCGACCACGGCGGCGTCGAACTCCAGCTCCTCGGTGTCGGTGCGCAGCCGCACCCCGTTTTCGGTGCGGGTCAGGCCGCGTACCGGGGTGCCCAGGCGGACCGAGTGGAGGTTCTTGACCACGCGCTCCACGTAGGCGTGCGAGCCGCCCGCCACGGTGCGCCAGCGCGGTGATCCCCAGATCCCGAGCATGCCGTGGTGCTCCAGGAAGGTGAACAGGTGGCGGGCCGGGTAGTCCAGGGCGGTTCCGGCCGGGCAGGACCAGACCGCCGAGACCAGCGGCAGCAGGAAGTGCGCGGTGAAGTACGGGGAGAAGCCGTGCCGGGCCACGAAGGCACCGAGGGTGGGGCCGATCGCGGTCGTGCCGGGGTCAACGGCTCGGGCGGTGGTGATCAGGCGGTGTGCGGCCCGGTGGAAGCGGGGGATCTCCACGAGCATGCGCAGGTAGTCGGCGCCGTGCCGGGAGCGTCCCGGCCACAGGGCCCGGAGCCCGCGCGCGCCCGCGTACTCCAGTCCGCAGCCCTCGCAGCTCACCGAAAGACTCATCTCGGTGGGCCGGGTGCTCACGCCGAGTTCGTCGAAGAGCCGCAGCAGGTGGGGGTAGGTGCGGCGGTTGTGCACGATGAAGCCGCTGTCCACGCCCAGTTCCGAGCCTTCGCGGCCCGGGACCCGGTGGGTGTGCGCGTGTCCGCCGGGGCGGTCGTCGGCCTCGAACAGCGTGACGTCGTCATGGCGGTGCAGGACGTGCGCGGCGGTCAGTCCGGAGACGCCGCTGCCGATGACCGCGACCCTGCGACGTCCCGGTTGGTGTGTGTTCATGCTCCCTCTCGCGAAACCGGTGTACGGCTGACACCGGTGATTCGGAGCAGGTCGCGGGGTGGATTGGTGGTAGTTGGCGAAAAAGATTCACGAAATGCGAGGGGTGCCCGGGGTCAGAGTGACAGCGGGTCGCGGCAGGTGAATCGGGCCCGGAACACGGCGGGGTCAGAGCCGTGTTCGGAGAGGTCAGAGCCGCGTCCATACCGAGTCAGGAGCGAGGCCGACCAGATCAGGTCAGGGCTGCCAGCCGTAGACGCGTTCGCCACGATGACTCGCGTAGGAGACCACCGCACCCGGAACCAGTACCGCCCGGGGTTCTGGCCGGTCCCCGTCCCACCGGCCCGGTTCCTCCCAGGTCTCAATCGCCCCTTGCAGGACACCCACCCCTTCCGTGGTTTCGCCGGGCCCGGGGTCGACGTCCTGGAAGGGCGCGACCGTCAGGGAGAGCGCTCTCCCGTCCGCAGCCTCGCCCACGAACGGCAGGGCCACCCCGCCCACCAGGGCTATGGAACCCGTTCCGGAAGCCAGAGAGCGCTCACCCGCCCGCTCCTCCAGGGGCAAGCGAGCCGTGGCGACGACCTCGCCCGAGGTCTCCACGCGTTCCAGGACCTCGTCCTTCCCGTCCTGGCTCCGGTCGGGATCGCTCTCCTCCCAGCGGTACGCGACCGCACCAGCGGTGTCGGCCCAACGGAAGGACATCCAACGCGGATCGCCCTGATCGGTGTTGAGGATGTCCGACCCGTCGACCGAGTCCAGGACCATCTGACGATGGGGCCCAACCCCGCCCACGATGACTGCCGGTGCCGCACCGGGGTTCAGGACCGGTCCACCGTCACGCAGGAAGAGTGAGCCCATGGGCCCCGCCCACTCACGGCTCCAGTTCTCCTCACCGGTGTTCAGGTCCAAGGCGACCAGGTGGCTGGTGAACCGGTCGTCGGGGCGGTCCGTCAGTGCTCTCAACTCCCCGATGTCCTCGAAGTCGGCGGGGTCCGCACAGCTGTAGCCCGCCAGAACCTGATCGCCCTGGACCAGGAGGTCGTGACGATAGTCGTAGCGGCGGATCCTGTGGTTCCCGTAGGACCAGCAGACCAGATCCTCCTTGTTGGCGCCGTACTCGTCCGTGTCCATAGTGAAGTTCCACAGGGGTTCCGTGGCGCCGACCTCATAGGCCCTGACCCAGAAATCGTCCCCGAAGCCTCCGTGAACGGTGACCCCGGGTCCGGGGCGGACCACGTCGGCCTCGAAGACGGCCGGATCGCTGTCGGTCTCTTGGAGGATCTCGCCCGTGAGCGTGTTCAGGACCGTGGCCCGACCACCGAGCAGCAGGTTGTGGCCCTGGTGGTTGCGCAGGTCCGGGACGTCTTCGGAGTGCAGAACCACGTGAGCGCGGTCCGCGCCCGGTTGGACGGCGGCCGTGAGGTTGCCGAACGGGCGCCGGTAGCTCCACAGCTCCTCTCCGGTCTGACCGTCCAGGCCGACCAACCCGTCCTTGAGCACGACGACCGGGCCGAGGGGTCCGCGTTCGACATCGAGAACCGCGCCTCCTTCGGGTGCCCGCCACTCCCAACCCAGCCGCGTGACCGAAGAGGGGAAGGGTGCAGGCCCGGTCGTGCCCTCAGCTAGCGAGGAGTGTTCGGTCGGAACGTACTCGGCCAGAGCACGAACGGCGGGATCGGCTATCAGCGCCAACACCACACCGGCCACGAGCGGGGCGGCAGATCGCTTCCAGGGCAGGGTTCGGGGCCAGCGACGGGAGAGCAACAGCAGGACAAGGGCGAAGAGAAGCGCGACGGAGATCGACCAGAGGGAGAGCGCTTCGGGATCGACGAGGTAGGGCTCGTCCAACGGCCCGGCGGTGAACGAGAACGACCCGACCGGCAGGTTGCCCAGGAGCACGAGCAGCAGGATCGCCAGTGACAGACCCAGGAGGATGAAGAAGGTGGGGGTGACCGGCCCGACCGGATCAGGATTCAGCTCGCTTCTGTCCCTGCGGAACACGGTGAAGGCCACGATCAGGGCCAGGAGCAGGGGCACCTTCCAGCCCCCGCTCCCGTAGTCGGGGGCAAGTAGTCCGATCCCGAAGACCTCACCCTCAAAGCGCCACAGGACCAGGAAGGTCAGCAGGACGGTACCGACCACCATTCCGCCCCCGATCCAGCCCACTACCTCCCACAGATGGGGAAACTCCTTCTTCGGCTCGGGGGTGGTACTTTCGGCGGTCGGTGTCGCAGGAGTCGGAGTCATGCTCACGGGATCTTCTCGTTCAGGGGTACGGAGGGAGATGAGGGTTCGGTGGGCGCTGGCAGGGGTCAGGGCACCAGGCCGTGGACCGGAGCGTCGGTACCCTCACCGTTGGTGGTGTGGACGACGACCGCGCCAGGGAGCGGGAGCGGGGCCATGTGGGGTTCCAGGTGGCTGTACCTGTGGTCTTGCCATGGCAGTTCCAGGCCGTCCTCGACGGGAATCCGCCGAGAGGCTCCGACCTCACTGTCCTCGTTGCTCTGGCCGAAGGGAGCGGTCAGGACGAAGCTGGCGCTCCAGTCCCCTTCTTCGCCGTATTCACCCTCCAGGCCGGGAAGGACCACTCCGCGCTCCAGTACCGTCGTGCGCGACGAGAACGCCCATTCCTGGTCCGGGTCACTCATATGCCCTGGGATCTCCGCGACGTCGACGACATCACCGGAGGCGGAGACCCGCTGAAACTCCAGAGTTCCGTCCTCCCGGTACCGGTAGATCACCATGCCCCCGGTATCGGCGGTCAGGACGTCAAAGTCGTGGAACTCCTCCTCGGTCATCCGCTCGGGGGCCATCCCGACCTCCGTACCGTCACGCGGGTCCAGCAGGAGCTCGTCGTTCTCCCAGGAGGCCGTGAACGCGACCACGGGATGTGCGCCCTCGTTCATGACCGGTCCGCCCGACCTGGTCCACACGTAGCCTGCGATGTCCTCCCACTCGTAGGACCAGTTCCGCGCCCCGGTCATCGGGTCCAGTGACACCAGAAGGCCCGAGTGCAGCGTCCAGTCCTCTCGGTCGAGGCCGCTCCGCCGCTTCGACTTCGCCAGGGACTCGGCGGAATCAGCGCACAGGAGCGGCAGGAGAACCTGGCCGCCGTGCAGGAGGCGCCCGCCCGAAGCACTCCAGAGCGACTCCTCACACACCCGCCCGATCTCGTCCTCGGCCGCGTACGTCCAGAGTTCCTTCCCTGAAACGCCCTCCCTGGCGATGATCCGTTGCGGACCATCGCTCCCGGCCTTCTCCACGTACAGAGTCAGGTCGGGCGTCCTTGCGAGCAGCTGCCCGACGTCGTCCGGTTCCTCCAGGTCGTCGAAGGGCCGCACGGACTGCTCGATGATCTCTCCGGTGACCGTGTCCAGATCCGTCACCAGGGCGACCCTGTCCTCATCTGTACTCAGCTGGTGCGGGCGGGGATAACGCACCACCCGCACCAACCCCTCATGTGTGAAGATCGTGGATTCGGTGCTGCTGTGCGGGTGCCGGAAACTCCACCGTTCCTCTCCGGTCGGCCCCTCCAGGGCGATGACTCCGTCGCTGAGGGCCACGATCGGCCCGTGGCTGCCCGGCTCCACCGCCCTGATCTCGATGTCCTCGGGCGGCTCCCAGGTCCAGCCCACCCGGCTCACGCGGTCCGGCACGGGCGCGGGTTCGACGACCTCTCCGGCCAGGAAAGAGTGTCTCGTGGGCTGATGCACGGCCACCGTGCTCAGCAGGAACCCGGTCAGCATCGCGAGCACCACCCCGACCGCCATCAGAGGCAGAGAACGGCGCCACGGCCGGGTCCGGGGCCAGCGATGGGAAACCAGCAGCAGGACGATCCCGAGCAGGAGCGAGGCGGAGATCCCCCAGTAGGCGACCTCCTCGGCGATGACTCCGTACTGCTCGTCGAACAGCCAGGCAGTGAACACGAACGAGCTACGGGGCAGGGCCATCCACAGCACGAGCAACAGGGCGACCAGCATGGTCCCCAGCCATTCGAAGAAGGCCGGGGTGACCGGCCCTTCCGGATCAGGGTTCGGCTGCTCCCGGTCTGTGAGGAACATGACGACGGCCAAGATCACGGCGATCATCAGGGGAACCTGCCAGACCCACCGCCCCTCGGCGGGAACCAACAGCGCAAAACCGAAGTCCGCGTTCTCCCAGCGCCACAGGACCAGGAAGGTCAGCAGGACGGTACCGACCACCATTCCGCCCCCGATCCAGCCCACTACCTCCCACAGATGGGGAAACTCCTTCTTCGGCTCGGGGGTGGTACTTTCGGCGGTCGGTGTCGCAGGAGTCGGTGTGATGCTCACGGGTTCTTCTCGTTCGGGGTTTCGGGAAAGGGCCGAGGGACGCTACGTGCTCAGGGCACCAGGCCGTGGACCTCGGTGATGTCACCAGTGATGTAGGAGACCACGGCCCCGGGTGCCGCGGTCAGGCGGTGTTCCTGGCGGAAGCCGAACTCCAGGGGCGATCCGACCTCCAGCCACTCCCCACCGAAATCACCGGCGGCCAACGGGGCGGCGTACACCGACATCACGCGAGTGTCGCTGTCCGTGTAAGGGATGAGAAGGGTGTCCTCGAGGACGATCGCCTGGTTCAGGTGCTCCTGGTCCAGCTCGCTCTCGTCGATCGTCACCCGGGCGATGACCTTGCCGTCGGGGTCAGTGGTGAGCACCTCGCGAGGGCTGTCGCTCCCGTGGTAGTCGCCGCGCATGAGGAGGACCGCTCCCCCGGTGTCCGCGCGAAGGACGCGGTCCACGGCCGGGCCGAAGCGACCGCGGCGGTCCCGTGCCTCCTCGGGGTAGCCCTGGGGTTCCCCGGTCCGGGGGTCGAGCAGGAACAGCTCGTAGTCGGACCAGAGCTCGAGTGCGGGGACCTCGCCTTCGGTAGCGAGAGCACGGCGGCCCGACTTCAGGTCGATGCGGTGCTGGGAGTGGAGGACGGGATCGTCCCGCCGCCAGACCTCCTCCCCGGTGGAGAGGTCGAGGACGGCGACGGTGGCGACCAGAGAGTCCACCGAACCGCCATGGGCGAGAATCCCGTGATAGTCGCCGCGGATCGGCTGGGGTTCGAGGGTCTCCAGGGTCTTCTCCTCGAACTCCTCCGGGTCCACACAGGCGTAGGCCACCACGACCAGGCCGTCACCGGTGTCGGGACCGGTCGTCGGCCGCGCCCTTGGCTGGAACTCGCAGAACAGGTCCGCTTCCTGCGGGACGAAGCTCCACAGGGGGTCGGCTGGGCCGGTCAGCCCCGGTTCGCGCGACCGCGCCTCGATGCCCTCGGTGCCGTCATCGCTCAGGTACTCGTGGAGTGAGACCGTCGGCGTATACGTCTGGAGACCCTCCAGGTCGGGCCGTTCGCTGATGATCTCGCCGGTCGCCGGATCCAGGAGCATGCCCGTGGCGGCGCCGTTCCCGGTGCTGCGGGTCAGGAGCGCGGCACCCTCGTCAAGGCGCGTTTCGAGCTCTGTCCCGTGGAGCTCGCGGTAGGTCCACAGTTCCGAGCCGGTGGCCCCGTCCAGGGCGACGAATCCGTCATCGAGCAGCAGGATCGGCCCGCGCGGTCCCGCCGCGACCCTTGAGATGCTCACCCCGGGCGGGGGCGCCCAGGTCCATCCTCTGGCGCTGACGCTGCCGGGGACCGAGGGCGGATCGCCCGGGTCATCCGCTGCGACCGTGTGGACCACTTCCGGGTGGGTGACCGATCCGAGCACCGTCGCGGCCACGACCACGGCCAGTGCCGCAGCGGTGAAGCAGGGCAGGGGGACAAGCGACAGAAAGGGGCGTCGGGGCGGGCGCTGGGCCGCGAGCGAGAGGAGTCCGCCCAGGAACAGCGCCACGAGGCAGGCCCACAGCAGGACCTCCGTCTCGGAGGACACCGCTCGGCCCGAGGCGGGGGTCAGGGGGTAGCGGGGGAAGAGCCACACGACGAGAAAGACCAGGATCCCGCTGCTGACGGACAGCAGCACCGTGTGCGCCCGGGGGAAGGAGTGCGTTGCGTCCTGAGCTTCCGGGGCGGCTGAGGTGGATGGGGTGTCCGGGGCGGATGAGGCAGCTGGGGCATCCTGCGCGTCCGGGGCGGCTGGGGCATCCGTTGCGTCCCCCTGGTCCTGTTCGTCTTCCAGGACGGTCAGGGAGGTGTGCGGGAGGACCAGACCGGCCACCGCGACCAACGCCAGCAGGATCCAGTACGTGAGGGCTGACTCGGGAATCTCACCGACGAGTTCGGCTCCGAAGAGGCCCAGGTGCCGGGCCAGGCCGAACAGGCAGAGCACAAGGGCACCCGCGAAAAGGCCTGCCGCGGCCCAGGCGAGCGCATCACGCCAGGGCTGCCGGGGCTGTGGGGGCCCGGTGTCCGTCTGAACACCGCCCCGTGCCCCGCCTCCGCTCTCCGGATGCCCGGTGCGCTCGGGGTCGCCCTCACTCTCCGTGCCGTCCACCCGATCCGCTCCTCGATTCGCCTCCGGCCCAGGTTCCCGCTTCGACCGGGTGCGAACGCTTTGCGTGCCTGATTGCCGACTGTCCGTTGTGCGATCGACAACCTAGCAGCGGTGGAGCAAGCGGTCAGGAGGGACCTGCGGGCTTCGAGAGGGGCCAGGGTTCAGCGGTCAGCGGGGGCCGCGTGACCTGTGTGGACCATGGGGTTCGGGGGCAGCCCGAGTCCGGAGCGGAGTTCGGCGCACACGTCCTGGAGGCTCTCGTCCCTGCTCACCACGTCGACCTTCCCGCCCCTGGCCCACCGGGCGAGCTGGTCGGCCCACTCGGAGCGCGGCATGGACACGACGTCCGGAGCTTCGGTCCCCTCGCTGACGGCGTTCGGGACGCCGTCGGTGAGGACGGTGACCCGGCAGTCGGGGTGGAGCTCGGCGAGGTCGACGGTGAGCGGCTGCTCGGAGTGCAGGACCACGACGTGGATCTGGTCGGGGGTCTCGGTGGTGGACATGGGCGCCTTTCCGAAAGGGGGGAACGCCCTGGAACCTACTCTTCCGAGACCCCTCCGAAACGTTGTCCACAGGGCCGGAACCGGCCACCAGCACCGGTCCTGTTGTGAGGGGGCGTGTCCTGTCCTGGCCACCGGGGTGGCGGGCCCGCTCATCCGTGGACTCAGTAACCGCTGAAGGCGTCGACCCTCACCTTCCGGGCCCCGAGCAGGCGCAGGGTCCGGCGGGTGGCGGTGACCATGGCCGGGGAGCCCGCCACGTAGGCGGTGCGCTCGGCGAGGTCGGGAACGTGTTCGCCGAGGGCGGTGGCCAGGTTCGGCCCGCCGTAGACGGCGTTCTCGGGGAGGCCCTCCAGAAGATTCAGGGCGGCTGAGGCGGTCCGAGTACTCGCGGGGGCCCGGGAGGCCTGTGTACCCGGAGAGGTCGAGGCTGCCGAGGTGGTTGCGGCGGCTGAGGCGGTCTGCCCGGCCCGGGGATCCGGGCAGACGATGACCACACGGGTTCCGGCCTTGCTGAAGACCTCGGTGTGGGTGAGGTCGGCGGGATAGTTGACGCAGTGCACGAGCACGGCGTCGCGGCCGGGCTGTTCGGCGGCCATCGAGGCGAAGGGGGTGACCCCGATTCCGCCCGCCACCATCAGGACGGGGGCGGCCGGGTCCGAGGGCAGGACGAAGTCGCCGCTGATCCCGGTGGCGTGCAGCTCCTGGCCGGGTTCGAGGGCGGTGACCGCCCGTTTGAAGCTGCTCGGGTTCTCCGGCAGACGCATGGCCAGCGAGATCTCGTCGGGGTTGCCGGGCGGTGAGGCGATGCTGAACATCCTGCGGGTGCCCCGGGAGTCGGGGCGGGCGTGCGGCAGGGAGAGCTCGAGGTACTGGCCCGCCTCGAAACGCAGCGGCCGGGAGGCGGACAGGACCAGCTCGACGGTGCCCGGAGCGGTTTCGTGTCGGCTGAGCAGGCGCAGGCGGACGCCGTGGCGCTGCCCGAACGCGAAGGCCAGCAGGTTGCCCGCGAGCAGGGCCAGCTCCGGCGAGGAGTAGACCGGGCCGAAGGTGAAGACGACCCCGTCCAGGACACCCACGGTGGCGGCTACCGCGACCCGCTGCCACCAGCGGGGCGGGGTGGTGAGCGGTTCGGTGAGCATGAACGCCGCCAGGAACAGCAGCGGTGAGGAGGCCAGCACCGTCCACGCCGCCTCGACCACGGGCATTCCGGAGGCCGCCGTCGTGTACAGGTTGATGCCACCGCTGAACAGCAGGAACACTCCGACGAAGGAGAACACCCCCAGGCGGCGCACCACCAGGTAACCGGCGACCAACACCAGCGGAAGCAGGCTCGCGGACCCCGCCCACCAGGACGGGGAGGCGATCCCGGCGACGCCGACCACCACGAGCGCGAACGCCGCCGGGTTGAGGACGTGTCTGCCGCGCCAGGTCAGCACGTACTTGGAGAGGGTGGCCAGTGAGGCGGCCACCGCGAGCGCGAGCAGCCCGGTCAGGCTGCTCTCCGGCCACAGGACGAGGAACAGGATCAAGCCGGTGACCAGCAACGACTCCAGGTGCGGGCGCACGCCGAGCGCCTTGGGCACCAGCCACCCGGTGAGCAGGGCCGCGCTCACGGACACCGCGAGCGAGACGGTCACCTCGGCAAGGTCGAAGGCGAGGACGCCGAGTGCGGACTGGACCAGTGCGGCCAGGGCGATCGAGCCCAGGGCGACCGACACCAGCCGGTACATCGTCACCTGCCCGGTGAACGGGGCCAGCAGGCGTCTCATCGGAAGATCTCCCAGGTGGGTGCGGGGTGTTCGGGGGCGTCGGAATCCGTGGCCCAGGGCCCGGGGGCGTGTTGGAGGGTGCCGTCGGTGAGGACGCGGACGTACCCGAACCGGATGCCGGTGCGGGCCGCGAGCTCCTCGGGCTCCGTGTGGAACAGGGCGGTGGCCAGCCCGTCGGCGAGGGCAGCGGTGTCGGCGAGCGCCCAGGTCGCGGTGGTCCGCTCGACCGGCTCCCCGGTGCGGGCGTCCAGGACGTGGTGCAGACCCTCGCCCCACCGGCGGCGGTTGGTGGCCGAGGCGGCGAGCGCCCGGTCCCGGACCTCGACGATCCCGATCGCCTGAGCGGGGTCCCAGGGGTGTTCCAGGGCGGCCCGGAGCGGGACGCCGTGGGCGCGCAGGTCACCGCTGGCGTCGACCACCGCTCCGGTGACCCCGTGTTCGGCCAGCAGCGCGGTGACCTCGTCCACCAGCCAGCCCTTGCCAGCGGTCCCGAAGTCCAGCACGACGTCGGCGGGTTCGGTGGCTCCCGAAGACGTGTTGTCAGGGGTCAGGGTCAGGGTGGTGTTCTCGCGCCGGAGCCGTTCCAGGGCTGGTGCGGGGAGCGGCTCCCCGTGCTGGCGCAGAGTGTGGTCGGCGTCGTCGCCGAGCCGGGCCAGGGATGCGCCGACCAGCGGGTTCACGGCGCCACCGGTGGCGTGGAAGAGGGTTTCGTAGAGGTCGAGAAGCCCGACGACGCTGTCGGGAAAGGTCACCGGTCCGCCGGTCTGGGCCAACCGGGTGACCAGGGAGTCCGGACGAAAGCGCGAGTAGGCGTGGTCGAAGTCGGCGACCAGGGCGGCCACCGCGGCGGTGAGTTCGGGGGTGGGCGGTTCGGGGGTGTCGATCCGCCACCGGGTACCGATGGCGGTCAGGTCCCAACCGTGCGGCCGGGCGGCCAACGTTCGAGCGGGACCAGGCAGGCGGGTGGAACCGCTCCGCTGTTCAGAGCTTGGCATCGTCCCGGATCTGGTTGAGGGCCTCCATGAAGCCGTCACCGGTGAGGGACGACCCGGAGACCTTGTCCACCTCGATCTCGTCCAGGGGCACGCCGACCACCAGTTCGGGGATCTTCTCGGCGAACTGCTCCTGGAAGCGCTTGGAGTTGCCGCTCTCGGCGGCGCCGACCACCTCGACCCCGGCGACGGCGTTGTCCGCCAGGGTGACGGTCACAGTGAGCTCGTTGGGTGCGCCGTGCGCGATGTAGGAGCCCGGTGCGGTGTACTCGCCGTCGTTGTAGTCGCCGTAGAAGACCGGTTCGGGCTCCTCGGAGGGTTCAGGCGAGGGGAAGCGCGTGGGCTCGGGCTCGGGTTCGGCGGCTTCGGCGGGGGCGTCGGCGTTCTGGAGGTGGGCGACGCCCAGGACCAGGCCGACCCCGGCGGCGGCGAGCCCGGCCCGGACGAGGCCGTCACGGGCCTGCCTGCCAGGGGTGTTCCGCACGGGAGTCCTTTCGGGGAGGAAGGGGGCGGGGCGCTGGCGGTGGGACAGGGCCGGTACTGGAGAGAAAGTGGGGTTCGGTTACGGAAAACCCACCCACCACAAGCAAAACAAGGATAGGCTAACCTAAATACACCCCAGTGGGCACCCCGGGCCCCTGAACGGTTCGAGCGGTACCCGCGCAACCAGCGCGGCGGACACGACTCAAGCCGCACACACGGAACATGCGGTAGGTGAACCACAGCAGGGCCACCCGGGCGACGGCACGCGGGGGCGACGACTCTTCCCCAGTCGTCGCCCCTGAGCCGCTCCTCTCCCCCGTTCTCCGAGCCCGGGGGCCAGGGAACGTGTCGCCTCTCCCGAAGCCCAACTCCCTCAGCTCCCAGGCAGGTTCCGGTCAGGACACCAAGCCGCGCAAGGCCTCTTCTCCATCAAACCGAACCACAACCGCGCCGGGAGTCGGCACTATTACGGCGTAAGACACGGCGCCCGGCGGAATGGTTCCGACGGCGACAGCGGTCGCGGTGCGGTATCGGGCACGACGCGGCACCAGCGCCGGGCCAGGCTGGCCCGGCCCGACCCGACCGAAGCCAGCCTTATGGACAACTCACCCCGTTAGCACCAGGCTGGCCCCATGCGACTGCTCCAGCGGCTCCAACGGATCGACAAGCGCGTCTACGACCGGGTGACCCGGGTGGGCACACCCGTCCTGGACGGGTACACGCCCAAGTTCGTGCAGAGCACAGACAACATGGCGCCTTGGGTCCTGGTCTCAGCCACGCTCGCGGTCACCGGCGGGCCCCGCCTGCGCCGCACCGCGCTGCGGGCGATCGCCGCCGCGGGGATCGCCAACATCGCCGCCACCGGGATCAAGTACCTGGCACGGCGCCCCCGACCGGACAGTTCGGCGGTGCCCGAGGCCCGCTTCCCCTACCGGTCCTACCTCAGTTCCTCCTTCCCCTCCGGGCACACCGCCGCCGCGACCGGCTACGCGGGCGGGGTCGCGGCCGACGCCCCGCTACCGCTCTCCGTCCTGGTGTCCGCGATGGCGGGCGCGGTGGGCTTCTCCCGAGTGCACAGCGGCGTCCACTACCCGGGCGACGTGCTCGGTGGACTGGCCGTGGGCGCCGGGGCGGCCCTGCTGGCCCGCGCGCTCATCCCGCCCCGGCCCGAACTCGTCTTCGGCGCGAACACCATCCCCGCCGGGGAGGCAGCCGTGGACTCCGAGGGCGCGGGGGTGACCGTGGTGGTCAACCCGCGCGGCGGTGACACCGGGGTGCCCACCCTGACCACCGCCGACACCACCACCCGGGTGGCCCGCCAGCTACCCCGGGCACGGATCGTGCCGCTGTCCGCCGACGACGACCTGCCCGAGGTGATGGACAAGGCGGCGCGCGACTGCGAGGTCCTCGCCGTGGCGGGCGGTGACGGAACCGTCAACGCCGGGGCCGCGGCGGCGCTCGCACACGACCGGCCGCTGCTGGTACTGCCGGACGGCACCCTGAACAACTTCGCCCGCACCCTGGGGCTGACCTCGGTGGAGATCGCGCTGCGCGCCTTCACCGACCGCCAGCTGGCCCGGGTGGACGTGGGCGAGGTGGACGGGAACATCTTCCTGAACACGGCGTCGTTCGGCTCGTACCCGCGCATGGTGGAGCGACGCGACCGGTGGGCCGGCCGGATCGGCAAGTGGCCCGCGTTCGCGCTGGCGCTCTGGCGGGACCTGCGCGAGGTCAGGCCTACCCCGGCGCTGGTGGATGGCCGCCCGGCCAAGGTGTGGTGGGCGTTCGTGGGCAACTGCCGGTACCGGACACACGCGCGGGTTCCGGGACTGCGGGAGGCCCTGGACGACGGACAGCTGGACGTGCGGGTCCTGTGCGCGCGGTCGCCGTTCCCCCGGTTGCGGGCCCTGGCGGACGTGCTGTTCGGCCGAGCGGTGTCCGGCGGCGGCTACACCGAACGGCTGACCGAGTCGCTGACCCTGGCCATCGCGGAGGAACCCCGGCTGCTCGCGGTGGACGGCGAGGTCATGGAGGGGTCGCCGACGGTGGCCT
This sequence comes from Nocardiopsis exhalans, assembly GCF_024134545.1. GTDB lineage: Bacteria > Actinomycetota > Actinomycetes > Streptosporangiales > Streptosporangiaceae > Nocardiopsis > Nocardiopsis exhalans. The sequence continues at coordinate 2,799,581 of NZ_CP099837.1, read as the reverse complement.
TCCGCAAGCGCCCGGCCGCGCTGAAGGTGTTCGTCCCTCTCGACAAGGGCTGAGACCGCTCTGCCCGGTAGGACCAGAGTGGCTACGGGGCCTGATGGGCCTGGTGAGGCGGCCGGACCAACGTGGACAAATCACTTGCCCCACCGAACCCGGTAGGGCAAGGATCTCGCCATGCCGACTTTCACCGCCCCGGACGGGACCGAACTCGCCTACCGCCTCGAAGGCCGGGGCGACCCCCTCCTCTGCCTGCCCGGCGGCCCCATGCGCGCCTCCGTCTACCTGGGTGACCTCGGCGGGCTGTCGAGCCGACGCCGACTGGTCCTGCTCGACCTGCGCGGTACCGGTGACTCCGCCGAACCCGCGGACCCGGCCAGCTACCGCTGCGACCGGCAGGTCGACGACATCGAGGCCCTGCGCGTACACCTGGGTCTGGACCGGGTGGACCTGCTCGCCCACTCCGCCTCCGGTGATCTGGGGCTGCTGTACGCGCTCGCGCACCCGGACCGCGTCCGAACCCTCACCCTGGTGACAGCCCGCGCCCGCCCCCTCGGGGTGGAGTTCACCCGCGAGCACCGCGACGAGCGGGCCGCCCTGCGGGTGGAGGAGCCCTGGTATGCGGAGGCGTTCCAGGCGTACCAGAACCTGATGGCCGGGTCGGGCTCGGACGCGGACTGGGACGCGATGATGCCGTTCTTCTACGGACGCTGGGACGAGGCCGCCCGCGAGCACGCGGCCGGAGACGTGGCCCAGACCAACAAGGAAGCGGCCAGGCTGTTCTCGCCTTGGGACGCCTTCGATCCGGACGAGGCCCGCGCGATCGCCAAGTCATGGGATGTCCGTGTACTGGTGGTGGCGGGCGAGCTGGACAGCGCTCCGATTCCCAGGGTGAGTGCTCAGATCGCGGAGTTGTTCGCCGACGGCGAGTTGGCGGTGCAGCCGGGCGGCGGCCACTTCCCCTGGCTGGACGACCCGGATTTCTTCGTCCGGACGGTCACGGACTTCCTCGACCGCTGACCGCCGGGGTTCGCGGGACCTCATGACCGGCGCGTGCCTCTCCCCAGCGCTCCTGCCCCAGGTGCTCCCGTCTCCTGGTGCTTCCCTCACCGCGGGCACTCTGTCTTGTCGAAACCTGACCAGCCTGTCGCACCCACCCCCGGGTCGGGCCGGTTACTCGGTTTCGGCGGCTCTGAGGAAGCGCGCGAAGGCCTCCTCATCACCCGAAAGACTGAGGCCTTCGGTACCGCTCCGCCGCCACAGAGCGAGCAGCAGGTCGGATGCGGTCCCCTCGACCGCGGTACTGGCCCGCGTCGCGCTGCGGCTGACCCGCCAGTGCTGACCGGTGTGGTCCACCGACCAGACCTGTCCGGTGTCGGTCGCGCTCAACAGCACCGTCCCGACCGGTCCGACCGACTCCCGGGGCAGGCCCAGCATCTCAGCCAGGCCCAGGAAGAAGGAGAGAAACTCGTCCACCCCGTCGGCGGCCACGTCGGCGGGTAACGGCGCACGGCTGCCGATCGCGTTGAGCACGTCCCAGGCGTGCACGGCGGTTTCCTGTGCCATGCGTCTTTGGATGAACGCGCCGTCCTTCTGCGGAGCCCAGGTCCAGCGTGGCTCCTCAGGATCGAGCTCGGTGAGTACGGTGAGCGTTTCGGCCAGGCCTTCCCGGTACCAGGGCAGGAGGTCCTCGTCCTTGGGCCGCTCCGGCTGCACGTAGCCGTCGTCGGGGTCCTTGATCTCTCCGGAGGCGATCGATCTCCAGAAGTGATGGGTCTCGCCGACATGCCAGACGAGGTCGGCGACGTTCCACTCGGGACAGGTGGGTACGTGTGCGTGGGGTCTGTCCTCGGCCGCGTCGGCGAGGAGAGTCCCGCTCTCGCGGAGAACCGTGAGGTATCGGGGGGTGTCCATGTCCGGGACGTTAGCACCCCGCAGTGATCGAAGTCCGGTTTTCCACAGGCCGGTCCTGGTCAGGGGCACCAATACCTGGACGGTGTCCGGGCCGAGCCGCGCAGACGGTGAAGGCGGCGCCGTGGGCCCGGGTGGTGGCGGTCGTCGGGTCCCTGAGACCTCCCGAAGCCGCTGGGAACGGGTGCGTGCTTTCTCTGCTGGACCAGTGAAATCGAGTGGAGCGCCCTCCCCCGCCAGGGCCTCGGGCTAGGCTGCTGCCGCATCGGGCACAGGCGATCACAGTGAGCGAGGAAACCGCGATGGGAAAGGCCGCACCGACCGGGCCACGGGCCGGGGCGTTGAGCGAGATCGTCGACGGCGTGTACGCGTGGGTGCAGCCCGACGGCACCTGGTGGGTGAACAACGCGGGCGCCGTGTCCGGTGAGGACGGGGTGCTGGTGGTGGACACCTGCGCGACCGAGACCCGGACCCGGCGCTTCCTGGACGCGCTCGGCACCGCCACGGCAGGCGCACCGGTCCGCTGGGCGGTCAACACCCACCAGCACGGCGACCACACCTACGGCAACAGCGTGCTCCCCGACACCACCGTGCTGATCGGCCAGACCGCCATGCGCGAGGCGCTCAGCGCGGACCCCCTGTTCGAGAACCCGCCTCCGGTCTGGGAGCCCGTCCCCGACTGGGGCGCGGTCACCCGCAGGCTCCCGTCCCTCACTCTGGACCGCGAACTCACCCTCCACCTGGGCGGGCGCCGGGTGGACCTGCACCACCCGGGGTACACCGCGCACACCCCCGGCGACGTGGTGGCCTGGCTGCCCGGGGAGCGGGTCCTGTTCACCGGTGACCTGCTCTTCCACGGGCTGACTCCGCTGGTGCTCATGGGCTCGCTCGACGGGGCGCTGCGCTCCCTGGAGTGGGTGCGCTCCTTCGCCCCGGACCACGTGGTGCCCGGCCACGGCCCGGTCCTGACCGGCAGCGAACTGGACGGAGTCCTGGCCGCCCACGAGCGCTACTACCGGTTCGTGCTGCAGACCGCCGGAGAAGCCGTCCGCGCGGGCCGCACCCCTCTGGAGTGCGCGCGCAGCACCGGCCTCGGGGAGTTCGCGGGCTGGGCGGACGCCGAACGGATCGTCATGAACCTCCACCGCGCCATGGCGGAACTGACCGGGGAACCCCTGGACCTGGCCCGTTCCCTGACGGACACGGTCGAGTGGAACGGCGGCCCGATGCCCACCACGCTGTGAAGGTCGGCACGGTGAACGGCGTGAGAACAGGAACCTGACTTCGGGACACGGTTCCGGACTTGGCACCGGGGCGGAGCGCAGAGCCGGCTTCGGGGCGCGGCCCTGAACCGCGAAGTGCGCGTCTGAACTGCGCAGACGCTGGATTGTCGGTACCGGTCCGTAGATTGGAAACCAGTCGACACGGCCTCCGCCCCCGGAGGCACGCACCCCCTCTCCTCCCCTGCCTGGTGCCCGCCGTTCCTTCGGTGTGCCCGGGAACCGATCGCCGAAGGGTACGGTCCATGACCTCCACCAGCAGCACCCGCACCTACCTGGAACTTTCGGAAGAAGGCGGCGGCGCGCACAAGTTCTACGAGGTCATCGTGGACGGCACCGACGTCACCATCCGCTACGGGCGGATCGGCGAGTCCGGCCAGTCGCGCACCGCGGGCCACGCCACGGTCGCCAAGGCCGAGGCCACAGCGGCGAAGAAGATCGCCGAAAAGCGGCGCAAGGGGTACGAGCCCGCGGTGGCCGGGGTCCGCAAGCGACGCGCCGTGACCCGGCGGAGCATCGTCAGCCAGCGGTCGACCGCGCGTCAGGCCCCGGTGCTGTGGCGATTCCGCTCGGGTAGTCCCGCCTTCGGCATCTTCGTCGACGACGAGCGCTGCTGGGTCGGCAACGAGCGGGGAGACGTGTACACCCTGTCCCACCAGGGCGAGGTCACCGCCCGCTACGGCCTGCCGGACGGCGTCAAGTGCATCGTGGCCGACGACTTCTGGATCTACGCGGGCTGTGACGACGGCAAGGTCTACGACCTGGGCGCGAAGATCCCGCACGTGGCGTACGAAATCGCCGAGGACGTGGACATCTACTGGCTGGATATCCACGACGGCGTGCTGGGAGTCTCCGACGTCGCGGGCCGGATCACCGTGATTGACCACGAGGACGAGTTCCAGTGGGCGCGGCGCAGCACGGGCAACTCCGCGTGGATGGTCCGCCACGACGAGGCCGGTGTCTACCACGGCCACTCCCGGGGCGTGACCATGTACGACGCGCGCACCGGAGACGAGCGATGGTCAGTGCCGACCAGCGGCGCGGTGCTGTTCGGCTGGCAGGAGGGCGGGGAGGTCTTCGCCGCCACCGCCCGCAACTCCGTGGACCGCATCGGCAAGAACGGGGAACACCGGTCGACCTACCGCTGCGACGGCGCTGTCTTCTCCTGCGCGGCCTCCCCGGACGGCCGCTACGTCTTCGCGGGTGACAATCACTCCTCGGTCTACTGCTTCGCCCGGGACGGCCGCCGCCTGTGGAAGCTGGCGACGGGGTGCGGCTCGGCCTACTCGATGCAGTTCCACCAGGACCGGCTCTACATCGTCACCACCGACGGCTCCCTCGCCTGCATCGACGCGTCTGAGTCCGCCATCATGGCCGCCGAACAGGGCAGCGTCCCGGAGCCGGTCTGCGTCAAGGCTCCGGCCTGGGACGCGGTCACCCCCGCCACCGAACTGGAAACCGTCCGCGCGGCCGAGATCTCCGACGCCGACGGGATCGTCGTGGAGTGCGTGAACGAGGGCGGCCGACTGCGCGTGCGCGTGGTCTCCGACGGCTACGACCCCTCGCTGAGGGTGCAGTTCCCCAAAGACATCCGGCACCCGGGCGCCCGCTACGTCGTGGGTGAGGTCCTCACCTCCACCAGCGGCGGTTTCTACCGCGTTCGAGGCGACATCCGCCGCCTGCGCTGACCCCGAGACACGACCGGGGCCCGTGCGGGCACGGGTCCCCTACGAGTCACCGGTTCAGGCCGGGCGGGTCAGGCGGCTGCGGAGATACCCGGTTCGGGGCCGCCGACCGGTTCGCTCTCCTTCTCGAAGCGGGAGGGGAAGGGGAAGCGGCGCTCCAGGAAGTCGCGGACCATGCGGCTCACCGCCTCCTGGCGTTCGGGCGGGGTGTCGAAGTCGTTGAGGCAGAGGAAGTCGTACTCCCCCTCCGCCGGATCCCCCGCGGCCAGTGCGGCGAGCCGGTCGGCCGCGGTGTCGGTGCCGATGTCCACGTATCTGGTCCGGTACTCACCGCGCACCCCGTAGCCGCTGAGCAGGGCGTAGTACTGGTGCAGCGTGGTGGCCATGGCGATGTCGTCCGGGTGTCGGAACCGGGAGGCGGCGGTGCGTTCCACGTCCTCGCGGTACCGCTCCTCCAGTTCCCGGTGCACTGCGCGGATCTGCGGGAAGGGAGCGTGCCGGATCTTGTGGGTGATGGTCGCGCCGAAGGACTCCAGGAAGAGTTCGCGGGCGTTCTTCCCGGCCCAGTTGGGCGCCACCTCCTCCGGGATGGGCGGGCCCACACCGATCTGGTGCGAGGAGAACGGCAGCAGGGCGATCCCGTTGGCGTGGAAGAAGTGCTCGGCGCCGACCGGGCCGGCGAAGAACACGTCGTCGTTGAGGTAGAGGTAGCGCTCGGAGAGGCCCTCGATGTGGTGCAGCTGGGTCTCGATCGCCCGTGAGCTGAAGACCGGCAGAACGCTGGGATCGGTGAAGATGTCACGGTGGTCGACCACGGTGATGCCCGGCTGGCTCACGTCCAGCCAGCGGGGGATCTGGCTGTCGGTCACCACGTAGATGTTCCGGACGAACGGCGCGTACATCTGCAGGGAGCGCAGCGAGTAGCGGAGTTCCTCGTGGTCGGTGTAGCGGGAGACGTTGGCGGCGTGTGCGGCCAGGTCCGAGCGCCGGCCCCGGTGCTGGGCCCGTTTGTCGGCGTGCACCGGGTCGGAGCCGTCCACCCACGTGTAGACCACGTCGACGGGGAAGGCGACCTCCTCGGCCCGCCGGTGGGAGAAGGGCCGGTAGGTGGGAAGCTCGCGGTCCTGGACGGTGAGGGTGGCCGGGACGCGTTCGGTGGCGGGCAGGACATCCGCGATCCGGTTGGGGCGCGGAGCCAGCAGCGCGTCCGCCATGGCCTCGACGGGGACCTTGACCCGGAGCCTGTCCAGGGCCTGGGCCGCTCGTTCGCTCTGCAGCACGGAGCTGCCGTCCCGCCAGAACTCCACGTCACAGCCGTACTCGAACCCGGCGAACAGATCTCCCCGAGGGGAGAGCAGCTGTTCGGCGAAGCGGATGATCAGTCCCGACTTGACGGCGTCGCTCAGGGCGCCGTCGACGTAGGCGCAGTAGTCGGCGGCCACACCCCGCGCTCCGGGCTTGACGGCGTAGACGGCGCTGTTCGCGTGGAGTTCACGCATGGCGGTCAGGAAGGCCTTCTTGTCCGAGCGGTGCACGCCCACGACATGGCGCAGCGGGGAGCGGCCCGGAACCATGAAGTGGTCGATCCCGGCGCTGCGCAGCGCCTCGGTGACCAGGTCCAGGTTGCGGGCGGAGGCGTCGGCGGCGGTGAAGTGCCTAACGACCCGGCCCAGCAGTGCGCTCGGTTCCTGGGGTCGGGCCTGCCCGTCACCCTTTTCCGTGTCCTTCTCCGTGTCCGTCTCGCCCGGCGGCGCGCTGAAGGCGCGCAGCTGGGGGTCCTCGGCCAGGAGAGTGGCGCGGCGAGCGGCGGTCCTGGCCCGTCGGCGCTCCTCGGCGGCCCGGGCCGCGGCGGCTCGGCGCTCCTCCTCCCGTCGGGCTCGGACGGAGGGCGGGAGCAGGCGTTCAGCGGTGCGCTTGGCGCGTGCCGTCAAGGACATGGACAGCCTTTCGGTTGGTGGCGCGCCTCGGCTCTGGACCGGCTCCGCCCCTGAGCCGTGACCGGGGAATGGCGTTCGGAGACCACACTGTCCTGACCCGCGATTCCCTCGCCCGGATGACACGATCACACACGAGAAACCGAACAAAGACCCACCTGCGACCGAATCGCGACCGGACAGGCCGCGTGGTGACCTGATGTGTTCACAACCTCCGCTCAGGGTGACGGATCAGTCCGGGGCGGTGACCCGGATCTTGGACTGGCCGTGCGGCCGCTCCTCCCAGTCCGCCATGAAGCGTGCCCGCAGCCCGTGCTCGGCGGCGAGGTCGATCAGGGTCTCGGTGCGGTAGTAGAAGTCCTCCCGCAGCACGTGGTGTTCGGCCCCCTCCGTGCGGTCGAAGGTGAAATCGAAGAACCCGCCCGGGGCGAGCACCCTGCCCACGTGGGCCAGGCACTCGTCGATCACGTCCAGGGGCGAGTGCGAGAAGACGCTGTGCGCGTGGACGACGTCGAAGGCGCCTTCGGGGAGGAAGTCGAAGGTCAGGTCCTGGGTGAGGGTCAGGTGCGGCAGTTTGTGCTGGAGGCCGCGTGCGGCGAGGACCTTCTTGCCCGCGACCAGGATGTCCGGGGAGATGTCGATGCCGTAGTAGCCGCCGGTGTCCAGGTAGTCGATGAACCGCCAGCCCGCCCGGAGGTTTCCGCAACCGATGTCGAGCATCCGGTGGCTGGGCCTGAGTCCGTGTTCGACGAGGTAGTCGAACTGCATCGCGCCGAGGGCGAGCCAGCGCTCCTCGTTTTGGCTGCCGACCGCCGCCTCGGGGTCGCGGGCGGTGTCGGCGGCCATCACCGCGCGGTAGTAGGAGACGTGGTCGCGGTGGGTGAGGCGGAGTCGCAGGTCGCGCGCGGAGCGGAGCACGTAGGGCCCGATCCGCCCGGGGTGGCGCAACGCGTAGCGGATCCGGTGGCTGAGTGAGGAGCGATCCGCGTTGAGGGGATCGGTGGGCTGCTTCGGCATCGGTTTCCCGTGCTCTTCCGTCGGTAGGCCGTCACGCTGGGGTGGCATCCCATCACGGGTGGACTTCCCCGCCAAGGGGGCAAAGCCCCCTGACGGGGGCCGCCTTCGGCCAACGCGTACCGGGCGCTTTTCGAGGACCGCCGGGACTCCCCGACGACCGTGGAGCGGACCCACCGCTGTTTCGGAGGCAAAGTGCTGGTCGCGCTACCCCCGGCCCGGGTGAAATCACCGCAAACATGCGCCAAGTATCCCTTTTTTCGACTGTACGCCTTTCTTTGGGTGTTTCGCTGTTGCACAGACATGTCGTTCAGACGAACACAGGGGTGGGGGCACGATGGCGGAGGAGAGCGCGCGGCTGCGCCATGCCAGACCGCGGGGGCCGCGGAGCAACTGGTTCCCGTTGGGGGTCACCGCGGTAGTGGTCGCGGTACTGACCGGGGGGTGGGCGCTGGTGAACTCGGCTCTGCCCGAGACCGAGGAGATGGCCGAGGGCCAGAGCATGGTGCTCGGGTCCAGCGAAACCCACGAGGCCTCGGTGACCTTCGACGACGGCTGGGAGCTCGATACGGGCTCCAGTTCCCAGGGCCAGCAGTACCTCTTCACCAAGGGGCCGGTGAACCTCATGGTGAGCGTGGTGCGACCGGTGGAGAGCGCCACCGCCACCGAACTGTGGGAGGGCATGCGCGACATCGTCCGGGTCGGTGACGCCTCGGCGGCTCTGGGCGAACCGCAACCCATCACCTCGGAGAGCGGCGCGGAGGGGCTCACCGGCGACATGTACATCCGGCAGCACACCGGTTCGGCGACCGTCTTCCCCGCCCCCCGCGAGGACTTCGCGGTGGAGGCACAGGTCTTCGGCGCCGACGCCAGCCAGACCGAACTCGCCGACGCGGAGAAACTGCTCCAGTCGCTCCGGTTCGACCGGTCCTCCGGAGGCACCTCATGAGCCACGCACACCCCGAACCCCGCGTTCCGTCCACCGCCGACGGCCAGGTGCCCGCCCCCCGGGAGTCCGGACAGGGCCACGAGGGCACCGAACGCCCGCCCGCGCAGGGAACGGCCCCGGAGCCGCCACGCACGCAACGTCTGCCGAGCCTGGTCGCCATGGTGCTCTTCGGAGTGCTCTGCCTGGGCGGCTTCGGCTACACCCTGCTGAACTTCACCGGGGCGATCCGGGTCTTCACCGCCGAAGCCGTGGTCTCGATGATCCTGCTGGCGGGGGTGGGGGTACTCGGGTTCTGGATCCTGCGCCGTATCCGCCCGGTCCGGGCCCCGAGCCTGACGTTCTCGTTGCTGGCCCTGATCTGGGGCATGACCGGAGCGATCGGGCTGGCCCTGGTCGCCAACCAGCAGCTGATGTCCGCGTGGTCCCGGGCCGGCGGCCTGGAGTTCGGCTCCGCCTGGGGTGCGGCGCTGACCGCGCCGATCAACGAGGAGCTGCTCAAGGTCACCGGGGTCGTGCTGATCGCGGTCATCGCCCCGCGCGCGGTGCGCGGACCGATCGACGGCTTCATCATGGGTGCCCTGGTGGGGCTGGGGTTCCAGCTGGTGGAGGACCTCACCTACGCGCTCAACATGATCACCATGCAGGGGGCCACGGAGGGGATGGCCTCGGTGGTCCAGACGCTCTTCCTGCGGGTCGGCCTCACCGGGTTGGGATCGCACTGGGCGATGTCGGCCGTGGCGGGTACCGCGATCGGCCTGCTGGCCGCCGCGGCCTGGCGGCCCGGAGCCCGCCGGGGGGTGGGTGCGCTACTCCTGCTGCTGTTGGCGATGGGCGTGCACTGGTTCTTCGACTCGCCGCTGATGGGGAACCTCCTCGGGATCCTCGTCAAGACCCTGGCCGTGTTCCTGGCCGCCGTGGTCGTGTACTTCGTGGCGCGGCACGCCTACCGCGGCCGCGTACGCCAGTCCTTGGCCGAGCAGGGCGAGGAGCTGGGCATCCGCCGTTCGTCTGCGGTGGCCCTGGCCAACCGCCACGGCCGCCGCAACGAACTGAGCCGGGTGGCGCACCCGGAGCGGCCCGCGGTCCGTGCCCGGCAGGAACAGATGGTGGCGGCGGCCGAGGACCGTGCGTCGGAGTACCGCGGCTGAGGAAGCGCTGGTGCCCTCGGAGCCCTGGAGCCCTCGGAGCCAAACGGTCCGGGGGCTCCGCCGTGTCCGGAGCCCTCGGGTTCGGAGTCTTCGGGCACGGGAAAATCCCGGTGAACGTTCCGGGCCGCTGCTGCACAATCGGGGCATGAACGATGTCGTCATCCGCACCGCCGGACCCGAGGACCTGCACGCCGTCGCCGAACTCCGGTGGTTGTGGGAACAGGAGAACCGCGGCACCCCCGACCTGACGCTCGACGAGTTCGTACCCCGGTTCGTGGACTGGGGCAAACAACACCAGGGCTCCCACCACTGCTTCGTCGCGGCCCTGGACGGGTCGGTCGTCGGCATGGCCTGGCTGGCCATCACCCCGCGCGTGCCGCAGCCGCGATCGTTCGAGCGGGCCTCGGCGGACATGCAGTGCGTGTACGTGCGCCCGGAGCTGCGCGGCGACGGCCTGGGCGGTCAGCTGGTCGAGGCGGTGCTGGAACTGGCCCGAGAACTCGGGGTGGAGCGGGTGACCGTCCACTCCAGCGACCGGGCGGTCTCCGCCTACACCCGCCACGGGTTCGCCGTGTCCCCGCTCCTCCTGCAGACCGGGCCAGGTGCCGCTGCCGCTACCTGACCAGGCGCTTGCCGCGCGGCGAGCAGGCCGCGCGAAGCGGGCCGCGCCGCGAGCAGGCCGCGCGGATTTCCGCTTCGTCCGCTGGCCGGTCCTCTCACCCGCCAGAGGCCTGAAAGAGGCATCAGACCAGGCCAGAGGGGGTTCGAAGGAAGGATGGGAGGTGGAAGGGGCCCGACAGGAGGAGGTTCGGCCGTTCCCGCCCCGGGGTCGAAGGTGCCCTCATACCCTGGACTCCGCGGCTCCCCAGGGAAGGACGGCAACGCGATGCCCGTGGACGGCACCCCGGACCCACACGAGGTCGAGGTCTCCTTCGGTACCCGTCTCAGACTGAACCGCACCAGGCGCGGCCTGACCAGGGAGGTGTTGGGCGGGCTGGTGGGCCGCTCGGCCTCGTGGGTCAAGGCCGTGGAGACCGGTCGTCTGGGCACTCCGAAACTCCCGATCCTGCTGCGCCTGGTCGAGGCGCTGCGGATCCGCGACCTCGCCGAGCTCACCGGTGAGCAGTCCGTTCCGGTGGAGCTGTTCACCGGTCCGGGCCACACCCTGCTGCCGAGGGTGCGGGCGGCGGTCAACGCCCTGCCCGGTCCGGACGACCGGCCCTCCCCGCCGACAGAGGAGTTGCGCGCCCGGCTGGCCGGGGCCTGGCGGGCCCGGCACTCGGCACCCAACCACCGGGAGGTGGTGGGCCGGTTGTTGCCCGGTCTGTTCGAGGACGCGCAGCGGGCGGTGCGCCAGGCCGAGGACGGGGCCGCACGGGCCTCGGCGCAGTCGGTGCTGTCGCAGGTGTGCTCGCTCGCGCAGTTCTTCATCGCCTACCAGCCCGCGCAGAGTCTGCTGTGGCGGGTGGCCGAGCGCGGCATGGTGGCCGCACAGGAGGCCGAGGACCCGCACGCGCTGGGGGTGGCCGCCTGGCTGCTGGCCCAGGCGCACCGGGACGCGGGCGACTGGGAGGCCGCCGACGCGGTCACCGAGGACGCCAGCCGCCATCTGGTCCGGCACCTGCCGGACGGGAACCGGGACGTGCTGGCCGTCTGGGGCTCGCTGCGCTTCGAGGCGGGGTACACGGCGGCGCGGCGCGGGGAGGCCGGAACGGCGTGGCGGCACTGGGACAGCGCGCGCCGGGCGGCCGAACGTCTGCCCGCCTCCTACTACCACCCGGTGACCTCGTTCTCCCGACCGGTGCTGGGCGCGCACGCGGTGACCGTGGCGGTGGAGCTGCGCGGCGGTCACGAGGCGGTGCGCCAGGCCGAACGAGCCCCGGCGGAGGCGATCCCGTCGCGGCCGCGCAGGGCCCGGCACCGGATCGAGCAGGCCCGCGCCCATCATCTGGCGGGGCAGCCGGGGGAGGCCATGCGGGTGCTGGAGGCGGCGCACGAGGCCGCCCCGGAGACGATCCGGTACAACGGCTTCGCCCGGCGGATGGTGCTGGAGGAACTGGAGTCACGCCAGGCACGGCGCCGGGACCGGGCGGGTGGGCTGGCCCTACGGATCGGTTTGCTGTCCTGACCGGACCGGGCATCTACTCCTGGGAAGCACCGGTGGAAACCAAAGGCGCAGGGGATACATTCTGTACCCCTCGGATCTTGACAACTACCTAGAGTTACCCAATGTCAGAGCCCCGGGCAGGGCAGGGGGGTGCCCGGGGCCCGTTCAACAGTTCAGGGGGCGCCGTGGGCGACGCCGCCACCATCGAGGCCAAGAACCGGTCGGCCCTGGAGGCATGGGCGCGGGCCATGCACGCGCAGGTCGTGCCGGTAGCCGAGAACTGGTGGTCGATCACCTATCAGGCGGAGGCCGGGCTGCCCGACGGCAGCCGGGTGCGCTGCCGCTACCGGTACGTGATCCCGCGCCAGGCCGCGCTGCGGCGCTGGAAGCGCACGTATGTGGTGGGACTGGTCCACGCCGAGGGCCAGGCGCGGTGCCATCACGTCCGGCAGGTGATCCCGGTGGGCGACACCGAGGCCGAGGAGCGGCACCGGGCCGAACTCATCGCCTCCGCGCTGGTCACCACCGAACGCCATGCCGAGTGCGGGGCGAGCATCAGCAACCTGGAGGTCTACGTCGTGGAACGGGCGACCCTGTGGAAGCCCGGGGTGGCGCGGTACTAGGGAGCAGGTATCGGCTGTGGTCGGCTGAGGGCCGGGGGCGGAGCACACGGGCAGTGCCACCGAAGCGAGCCCGCGCAGCACGGCCGCCCCGCCGACCAGCGGCTGCGCCGCTTCCTGGGCACCACCAGCGGGCGCGAGATCCGGTACGGCCGGGTGCTCGTGGAGGTGCTGGACCCGACCCTGATTCCCGAACCCCTCGTCCGTGCCCTCGACCGCGGATGAGCCCGCTGAGCCGGTGGCCACCACCGCTGCCACCGCTGTCAGGCCTACGGCCGCTGCCGCGACCAGATCGGCGATCTGTTGCTTTCGGCGTGTTCGTGGTTACGTTGGGGGCATGGCAACGCTACGGCGACGTCTGCTCAGACTCCTCACGAAGTTCAACGTCAACGTGCACGATCTCGGGCCCGGGGCCGTGGTCCTCGAACGTCGCGGCGACTACCGCGTCTCGCGGAGCGACAAGCGCTCCTGGGCCGTGACCAGGGACGCTGCCGGTTCCGCGGACCCGTCGGCGACCGTCGGCGAACCCGTGCCGCTCGGCCCCGGCGCGACGCTGTCCGTGGCACGGGACCTGTCCCCGGCGTCGGAGCTCGCGCTGCACAAGAAGGCCCAGGAGTACCTGGGCGCGCGGCACATCGCCTCGCTGCTGCGCCACTACCGGGTGAACTGCGTCTTCGACGTGGGGGCCAACATCGGGCAGTACGGTCAGCAGCTACGCGCGCACGGCTACCGGGGCCGCATCGTCTCCTTCGAGCCGGTCGCCGCCGTGGCCGAGAAGCTGCGGCAGGTCACCGAGGACGACCCGGACTGGTGGGTGCGCCCGTTCGCCCTGGGCCGGGAGGACCGCACGGACAGCATCAACGTCGTGCACGGCTCCATGAGTTCGATGCTGGGGCCGACCGAGTTCGGCAACACCCGGTACAAGCGGTTCCGTAGGACCCGGACCCAGGAGATCATCCTGCGCCGCCTCGACGGACTCCTCGACGAAACCCTCGCCGGTATCGCCGACCCGCGCCCCTACCTGAAGCTCGACACCCAGGGCTTCGACCTGGAGGCCTACGCCGGGGCGGGCGAGCGCATCCGGGAATTCGTCGGGATGCAGTCAGAGGTGGCGCTGATGCGGATCTACGAGGGCATGCCGCGTATGGACGAGGCGATCCGGACCTATGAGGCGGACGGTTTCGAGATCACCGGCATGTACCCGGTCACCCGGGAGGAGAGCACCGGGCGGGTGCTGGAGTTCGACTGCGTGATGGTGCGCGCCGACTCACTACCCGGCCAGGCCTGAGACCGGCGGGCCGAAAATCGACCGGTGACCTGTCCCCTGCCTCCGAAACCCCTCTATCCCCCGTGATCTTGCTACCAGAGGCTAGTTCGGCGCCGAACTAGCCTCTGGTAGCAAGATCATCCCGGGAGAGGGGCCGGCCGCGACACGGCCAGGCGTTGGACGCAGAACCGGGGAAAGGTGTGCGGGACCGGGCGAGGAGGGCTGTAGACCCGCCGCCCGGCATCCGCCGCCCGGCACCTGGTGAGGCGGCGAACCGCCAACCCCCCGTCAACGGTTTAAGGGCCCTGTTCGGCCAGCCGCTGTTCCAGTTGGTCGAGGACCAGGTCCAGGCCGTAGGAGAACTCGTCGCCGTAGGCGTAGTCCCGGCCGACCACCAGCTCGGTGACGAACTCCGCCAGGTGCGGGTAGACGTCCGGGGGCGGTGCGAGCTTCGCGGTGAACTCCTCGGCCCCCTCCCCCGGTGCGAAGGGCAGGTGCAGCTCGGTCAGCACGAAGCCGTAGACGTAGGAGTCGAGCGCCGAATAGGCGTGGGCCGCCAAGCGCACCGGGAAGCCGTTGGCGCGCAGGCATCCCAGCACCGCGTCGTGGTGGCGCAGCAGCGCGGGGCCCGGGGAGCTGCGCGACTCCATCAGCCCCAGCGCCCACGGATGCCGGGCGAGCACGACGCGGGCCGAGGAACACCGGGCCTCCATCTCCTGTCGCCAGGGCCGCTCTGCGCCGGGGAGTTCGATGCGGGCGAAGATCCAGTCCACCATCGCGTCGAGCAGGGCCTCCTTGCCGGAGACGTGGTGGTAGAGCGACATCGCCTCCACACCCAGCTCCCGGCCGACGTTGCGCATGCTCACCCCGGCCAGGCCGCCGCGATCGGCGACAGCGACCGCGGCCTCGACCACGCGTGCCCGACTCAGCGCTGGGCGCTCGACCATGTCGTCCTCTCGACCGTCCCGGCTACACGAACCCTTGTGCACTTACACCCGTAAGGCGTATGTTGACGATAACAGATGACTTACAGGTGTAAGGGAGCTCCCATGAAGGCCGCGATCGTCGAGAGGTACGGGGCTCCGGACGTGGTCCGCCTCGTCGAGTCACCCACCCCCGAACCACGGGCCGGGCAGGTGCGCGTGCGAGTGGCCGTCACGGCGGTCACCGCGGGGGACGCCCGGATCCGCGGCGCCCGCTTCCCCAAGGGGTTCGGCCCGCTGGCCCGGCTGATGTTCGGGGTACGCGGCCCGCGGCGCAAGGTTCTGGGCAACGTGTTCTCCGGGACCGTGGACGCCGTCGGCGCGGGGGTCACCGATCTCTCCCCCGGGGACGAGGTGTGCGGCATGACCGGCCCGGGGATGGGCGCGCACGCCGAGTACGTGGTGGTCGCGGCCGCAAGGGCCGTGCCCAAGCCTGCCGGGGTGAGCCACGAGGACGCGGCCGGGGTGCTGTTCGGCGGGACCACCGCGCTGTTCTTCCTGCGGGACAAGGCCGCACTGGAACCGGGCGCCTCGGTACTGGTCAACGGGGCGTCGGGGGCGGTGGGCACCAACGCCGTCCAGCTCGCCAGGCATTTCGGCGCGCGGGTCACCGGGGTGACGAGCACACCCAACCTGGCTCTGGTCACCGAGCTGGGCGCCGAGCACACCGTCGACTACACGAGCACCGACCTTGCCTCCCTGACCGAGCGGTTCGACGTCGTCCTGGACACCGTCGGCAACCTCTCCCCCGCCTCCGGACGCGGACTGCTCAACGGCGGCGGAGTACTGCTCCTGGCCGCGGCCGGGCTGTGGGAGATGATCCGGGCCCGCGGGAACGTCCGAGTGGGTGCCGCACCGGAGCGCCCCGAGGACTTCGCGCTCCTGCTGGGTCTGGTGGCCGAGGGGCACCTCACCCCGGTCACGGATCGGATCGACCCGATCGAGGAGATCGCGCAGGCCTACCGGCGGGCGGACTCGGGCCGCAAGGTCGGCAACGCGCTGATCCGACCCTGAGTCCGCAGCACCACTAACCGCCCCGCCCCGCCAAAACGTGCGGCCGACCGGCTACCCAACAGGCACTCACGCGCGGGCAGGATGGAGCCTGTAGGGGTGACGGTTCGCGAACAGGCCGCCGTAACCAGGCACGACGCGGCCCAGGCTCACACGCCCGGCTGCTTCTCCAGCCCCAGGACGAAGGCGTTGACCTCCTCGGCGGTGGTGTCGGGGTGTTCCAGGTGAGGGGCGTGACCGCAGTCGGGGACCTCTACCCGGTGGACCGGGCCTCGGATCCCGGCCTCGATGGCGCGGAGCTGGGCCGCGGTGCCGTACCGGTCGTGCTCGCCCTGGACGAGCAGGACGGGGCAGTCGACGTCCGACAACTCCTCCTCGATGTTCCAGTCGCGGAACCCCGGCGACAGCCACACTCCCGACCAGGACCGGAACACGCCCTCGGGGTCGTCGTGGTACAGGGCGAGCTTGCGTGCCAGGCGGCCCTCGTCGAAGGCCGACACCGCCGAGGAGACACCCTCTACGGTCTCCGGCTCGACGAACACGTGCGGGGCCATCGCCACCAGCCCGGCCACGGGGTACCGCGCGGCGTGGAGCAGGGCGATGGACGCGCCGTCACTGTGGCCGACCAGGACCGGCCGCTCGATACCGAGCCCGGCGGCGAACTCCGGGAGCGCCCGGTGGGCCTCCTCGTGCAGGTAGTCGGCACTGCGCGGTACGCGCAGCGGCTCCGACCCGCCGTACCCCAGGCGGGAGTACACCACGGCCGTGCGGCCCGTGGCCCGCGCCACGCGTTCCGGCAGCCGCGACCACGTGGCAGCGCACCCCAGTCCCTCGTGCAGGAAGACCAGGCTGCCCGGCCCGGGTTCGCCCCCGACCACCCGGAACTCGACCGAGCCCTCCGACAGAGTCGCGCGCGGCACCCGTCACCCCCTCCTCCGTCGCGGTTCGTTCACCAGTCAAGGCCGTCGGCGTCGAACATGTCGTACCCCAGCGCGGCCCTGCCCACGTAGTCCAGGCACGCGTCCGGTTTGGCGGGCATCACCGAGCAGAACGCCGTCTCCCGCCGCAGGCGCTCCAGTGCGCCGCCCCGCCGCAGCGCGGCGGAACCGCAGACGCGGACGGCGTCGGCCGCCAGGCGGGGGCCGAGCTCCCCGACGGCGTACTTGGCCGCGTGCACCGCGGTGTTGGCCCCCACAGTGCCCCTGCGCTCGTCGACGCGCCGGGCCGCCTCGTACACCAGGGCCCGGGCGGCGTCGACCGCCACGCACAGCCGGCCCACCTCGGCGCGGACGGCCTCCGAGGCGCGGCGGCGTTCGTCCCCCGCGACGTGGGCGACCACCTCCCCGCGGATCGCCTCGCACATGCCCAGGTAGGCGCCCGCGTACCCGGCCGCCATCCAGTGCGGCTCACGCACCAGCTTGAACAGGGACATCCCCTCCACGCCGAGGAAGAGCCGCTCCCGGCCCACCTCCACTCCGGTCAGCGTCATCGCGGCGGTCGCGGTGGCGTTCAGCGCGGCCCCCTCCCAGTAACCGCCGAACGACACCCCCGGCTGGTCGCGTGACACCACGAAGTGGGAGACCTCGTCAGCGTGCTCGGAGCCCTGCGGGCGGGCGGTCACCACGTAGTGGTCGGCGACACCCGCCAGGGAGACGAAGGACTTGGTTCCGTCGATGACGAACCCGGTCGGCGTCCGGCGGTAGGTCGCCCGGATGCCGCGGAGCCTGGCCCCCGTCCCCGGTTCGGAGACGGCCGAGGCGAACATGCGCCCGTGCTCGACCACCTCGTCGAACACCCAGTCCCGGAACCGGGCCGCGGCGGCGGGCAGTTCGGCCCCGGCCGACTCGCACAGGCCGCCGATGGCGACGTTGTGCATGTTGAACCCGAGCGCCACCGAGCCGTCGCCGGTGGCCAGGGTCTCCAGGGCGCGCGTGTACTCCAGGAAGGTCATCCCCTCCCCTCCCGCGGATCGGGGAACCAGGAGCGCGAGCATCCCGGCCTCGCGCAGGGCCGTGTAGGCCGCGCGCGGATCGGCCCGGCCCTGGTCGATGTCGGCAGCTCCGGGAGCCAGCCCTTCGGCGGCGGCCCTGATCCGGTCCTCGGCCGCTACGTGGGTGGTGGTCATGTGCGTTCCCTCGTCCTTCGGTCAGTTCTCGACGGGCAGCCCGAGCCCGCGGGCGACGGAGACGCGCAGCAAGTCGTCGGGGCCGGCGTAGACGGAGGCCGCCATGGGGGTGGCCAGGTCCGCGGTGAGCCCGGATTCCTCGACGAAGGAGCGCACGCCGCCGAGCATCGCGGCCCACCGGGTGAAGGCCTGGTGGTCCTCGGCCACGGAGATCTTGGTCAGCGCGGCCTCGACGCCGACCGCGGCCGGGCTCTCGCCCGCGTCCAGGCGTGCGGCCATCGCGTAGACGAGCCTGCGGGAGCGCATCAGGGCCAGGGCCATGTCGGCCACGCGGGCGGCGACCAGGTGGCTCTCCCCCATCCGACGGCCGAAGTGGCGCCGGGTGCGGGCCCACTCGACGGTGCGGTCCAGGACGCGCCGCATCGGCCCCAGCGCGTAGGCGGGCAGCAGGGCCCGCTCCCAGGCCGTCGTGGCGTTGAGCACGGCCAGGCCCGCGCCCTCGCGTCCGACCAGGGTTCGCGGACCGAGCCGCACCCGGTCGAAGTCCAGTGCCCCCATGGGCACCTCAACGAGCGCGGTCTTGGCGAAGGGCTCGCTCCTGCTGACCCCGGGCGCCGACAGGTCGACCAGGAACGGGGTGAGCACGAACGGGTGCCCGCCCTCGGAGGTACGGGCGAAGACGAGCGCGGTGTCGGCGACCGGCGCGGCGGTGACGTAGGCCTTGCGTCCGGTGAGCACGTACCCGCCGTCGTCGAGCGGTTCGGCGCGTGTGGCCATCGACAGCGGGTCGCTGCCGCCCCCTTCTTCGGTGAGCGCGTGGCACAGCAGGGCCGCCCCGCCCTCCACGTCTC
The DNA here is from genome assembly GCF_024134545.1 of Nocardiopsis exhalans. GTDB lineage: Bacteria > Actinomycetota > Actinomycetes > Streptosporangiales > Streptosporangiaceae > Nocardiopsis > Nocardiopsis exhalans. The sequence continues at coordinate 2,780,702 of NZ_CP099837.1, read as the reverse complement.
CGAGGGCGCGCCACTGCCCGGGGGTCAGGATAGACCGCAGCGGTGCCTGCACGCCGAACCTCTGGGAGGTGAGCGCGTAGGTCAGCCCGGCCCCGGCCCCGGCCCGGCCCACCCCCTCCAGGGCGGCGACCTCGCGGGTGACGGGGCCGAGCCCTTCGGCGTCCCCGCCCGCCGCGACGGCGCCGGTCAGGGCCCGCCACCGGTCACGGTAACCAACGCCCCGGCAGCTCTCGAGAGCGAACGCGGCCCTCTTCGAGGCGTCGGCCACCGCCGCCTCGATCTCCGGGCTCTGCACCAGTACGTCGTCTGTCACCACACGCTCCCGGCGCCGGCGCCGCGGACCTCCCCGACCGCCTTCCACAGGGCGGCGGGCGTGCGGAAGTTCGCCGCCACCACCGCCTCCTCGGGGAAGGCGATGCCCAGTCGCTTCTCGACCCGGCTGACGATCCGCATGATGGTCAGCGAGTCGAGCAGTCCGGACACCAGCAGGGGCGTGTCCGGTCCGATCTCCCCGTCCGCTACGGCGTGGGACTCGCTGACGGCGTCGCGGATCTCCGCGCACAGGGCTTGGACGTCGTCCACCTGATCACTTCCTCGTCGTTGGGACCGCGGCCAGGGCCTGACGGTCGGTCTTGCCCCGGGAATTCAGCGGCAGGGCGCCGGTGAACACGATCTGGTCGGGGGTCATGGCAACGGGCAGGGCGGCGCGCACGGACCGCTCCACCTCGGTCTCGGGGGCCCGGGCCTCGACGTGGAGCATGATGCGTCCGCCGCCGGGACCGCCCGGTGTCCACGTGGCCGCGCACGCCCGGACCTGGTCGAGCCCGCCCACGACGGCCTCGATCTCGCCCAGGTCGATCCGGTGTCCGCGCCGTTTGACCTGGTGGTCGCGGCGGCCACGCAGGTGGAGGCGGCCCGCGTCGTCCCGGCAGGCCAGGTCCCCGGTCAGGTAGGCCTGCCGGGCCACCCCGTCGCCGCACACCAGCGGCACCGTGGCGGGGTGTGCTCGGCGGCCGTCGAGGTAACCGCGGAGGACGGAGGGTCCGACCACCGCGATCTCGCCCTCGTCCGCCGCGACCGCGCCGGAGTCGTCGACCAGCTCGACGCGGGTTCCCGGCAGGGCCGTGCCGATCGGGGTACCGTCCTTCTCCGTCCAGTCCGGCGGCAGCCGCTGGAAGGTGCACACGTTGGTCTCGGTGGGGCCGTACAGGTTGTAGAAGGCCGCGCCGTCGAGGAGGCCGGTGTAGCGGCGCAGGGCCGCCAGGGGGAAGGGCTCGCCCGCGAACACGACCAGCCGCAGGTCGCGCGGGGTCCGCTCGGCGATTCCGCCCCGCTCCAGCATGGCCGTGTACAGGGTCGGCACGGCGTACAGGACGGTGATCCGTTCCCGGCCGAGCCAGTCGACCGCGTCCCGGGGGAAGGCCTTGTACTCCTCGGGCATGACGCACACGCACGCTCCGGCCAAGGCTCCGCCGAAGAGGTCGAGGGTGCTCAGGTCGAAGGTGAGCGAGGCCTGCGCCCCGATGCGGTCCCCGGGGCCGATACCGAGTTCACCGACCGCCCAGTCGGCGAAGTACCGTACGTTGCCGTGGGACAGCAGCACGCCCTTGGGGCGGCCGGTGCTGCCTGACGTGAACAGCAGGTAGCCCCCGCCGGGGGTGCGCGGGGCGGGCGCCCCGGGGGTGTCCAGGGGCACGACGGGGAATCCGGCGGCCTCCCGAACGGGTCCGCCACCTGCCCGCTCGGCACGCGCGCACACGCTCGGCCGCGGCGGCGGTTGCGGGTGAGGCGACCAGGAGGGCCAGTCCGGCGTCGGCCATGCGCGCCGTGCGCTCGACGGGGTCGGTGACCTCCAGCGGTGCGGCGACGGCACCCAGGCGCAGCAGGGCGTGGATCACCGCGACGGCGTCCAGGCCCCTGTGCTGGTACACGCCGACGTGGTCGCCCTCGCGTACCCCCGCGCTGGCCAGGGCCCCGGCCAGGTCTGCGACCAGTGCGTCCAGTTCCGCGTAGGTGCGGACGCGGTCGCCGTCGCTGACGGCGGGGCGGTCGGGGTACTCGCGTGCGGCGGCGGACAACAGGGCGTCGAGGCGGGTGGGCCGCCCAGTGGTACCCGTCGGACCGGCGTTCATCGGGCCGCTCCTTCCGCTGTCTCCGCCAGGAGCGCGGCGAGCGCCTTCTTGTCCGCCTTCCCGACCGGGGTGAGCGGCATGGCGTCGAGCGCGCGTACCTCGTCCGGCACCTTGTAGGCGGCCAGTCCGCGCTCGGCGAGGAAGCCGACGAGGTCGCGGCGGGTCGGTGTGCCCTGTCCGGTGGTCTCGACGAAGGCGACCGAGCGCTCACCGAGCACGGGGTCGGGCGCGGGCACCAGGGCGGCGGAACGGATCGTCGGGTGGGCGGCCAGATGCCCCTCGACCTCGGTGGCCGCGATCTTCTCCCCGGCCCGGTTGATCTGGTCCTTGCTGCGCCCGGCCACGATCAGGTGGCCCGTCGGAACTCGGCGGACCCGGTCGCCGGTGCGGTAGAAGCCGTCGGCGGTGAAGCTCCTGGCGTTGTGCTCGGCCGCGCGGTAGTAGCCGCGCAGAGTGTAGGGGCCGCGGGTGAGCAGCTCGCCGACCTCGCCCTCAGGGACTTCGGTGCCGTCATCGTCGACGACGCGCACCTCGTCCGCCTCGGAGATCGGGCGGCCCTGGGTGGTGGTGACGATCTCCGGCGGGTCGGTGGGCCGGGTGAGGCAGATCAGCCCCTCAGCCATGCCGAAGATCTGCTGAACCGTGCAGTCCAGCTCGGCGACCATCCGCTTGGCGACGTCGTCCGCCAGGCGCGCGCTGCCCACCTGCAGGATCTGCAATGTGGACAGGTCGGCGGCCCCGGCGGCCGCCTCCTCCAGCCAGAGCGGGGCGAGCTGGGGATTGATGGAGGTGACGGTCACCCCCTCGGCCTCGACGAGGGACTGGCACAGCGCCGGGTCCGGGTCGGGCGCCATCACGACGGTGCCGCCGACGGCGAGCGCGCCCAGCACCCCGGGGCAGTTCATCGTGTAGTTGAACGCCACGGGCAGAACCGCGAGGTAGACGGTGTCGGGGCCGAGCCCGCACACCTCGCCCGCGGCCCGCGCGTTGTAGAGGTAGTCGTCGTGGGTCCGCGGGATGAGCTTGGGCAGGCCGGTGGTGCCGCCCGAGAGCAGTAGCAGCGCCATGTCCCCGGAGCGGGCCCCGTGGGGCGGGAGCGGCTCGGCCGGGCGTGCGCCCTCCAGGTCGGAGTAGGCGGTGAAGCCGTGATCCCCCGGGTCGCCGACCACGATCACGTGGCGCAGCGACGGGGCGGCCCCGCGTACGGTCTCGGCGAGGTCGCGGTGGTCGAAGCGCGCGTGGGTGTCGGGGATGACGTACGCGGACGCCTCGCTGAGGCGGGCCAGGTGGGTCAGTTCGGCGTGTCGGTGGCCGGGCTGGGTGTGCACGGGCACCGCGCCGATCTTGGCCAGGGCGAACCACAGGACGAGGAACTCGGCGCGGTTGGGCAGCTGGACCAGCACCCTGTCCCCGGCGCCGATGCCCAAACCGGTCAACCCGTGGGCGACGCGCACCGCCCGCGCGTCCAGCTCCAGGTAGCTCAGCCGGACGCGCTCGTCGACCACCGCGGTCCGGTCGCCGTGTTCGTCGGCGAGCCGGGTGAGGTGGTCGGCGTAGGTCTCGCCCCTCCAGTACCCGGCGGCCCGGTAGGTGCGGGCGTCCTCTTCGGGCCAGTGCGCCATGTCGGCCGTCATACCGTCGCCTCCTCGTCCTTGTTCGCCTCGTGCGTGCCGGTCACCAGGACGGTGAGCCCCTCCTTGGGGCGCATCCCGATCAGGCCGGAGGGGTGGGCGCCCTTGCGGGCGAGCCACAGGTCAGCCCGCCGGACGACCTGGGCGATCGCGGTCTTGACCGCGAGGGTGGCGAAGGCGGCGCCGACGCACCGGTGCGGGCCGCCGCCGAAGGGCAGGTACTCGTGCGGGCGCGGTTTGCGGTAGCCGTCGCCCGAGGGGTCCCAGCGGCCGGGGTCGAAGCGCAGGGGGTCGGCCCACACCGAGGCGAGCCGGTGCGTGTGGTAGGGGCTGAAGACGATCTTCGATCCCGGGCCGAAGTCGTGGCCGCCGAAGCGGAACGGCGTGGCGGTCATCCGTGAGGCGACGACGGTGGCCGGGCGCAGGCGCAGGGTCTCGCGGACCGCCCGGTCCAGCAGGTCCATGCGCTCCACGTGCTCCGCCCCGAGCTCCTCCCCCGCCGGGGCGTGCTCGCGCACCTCCTCGGCGAGGGCCTCCCACACCCGACGGTCCGCCAGGGCCTCGTAGAGCGTCCAGACGAAGGCGGAGGAGGTGGTCTCAGCGCCCGCTTCCAGGAGACTGATCAGCTGGTCGGAGAGCTCGTCCTCGGTCAGGCCGGCGCCGTCCGCGTCCCGGCTTCGCAGCAGCGTGCCCAGCACGTGGTGCTCGGGGTCGCCGCCAGCCTCCCGGTAGCGGGCGATCTCCCCGGCCACCCAGCTCTGTACGTGGGCGCGCGCGGCCAGGGCGCGCTTCCAGGACGGCAGTCCCAGGCTCTGTACCCGGCGCACGAGGGAGGAGGTGTCGATGGCCTCGTGGACGGTCTGGAGCCGGGCCTGGAGCGGGGCGTCGTCGGCGACGGCGCGGGAGCCGAACAGGCTCTGGATCGTCGCGCGGCGCAGCGCGGTCCGGAAGGCCCCGCTCACCTCGACCACGTCCGCGCGTTCCCAGGTGTCGACCACCCGGTCGACGTGCGCGCGCACCGTGGCCACGTGGGCGTGGACCGCGCGGGCGGTGAACGCGGGCTGGACCAGGCTCCGCAGGCGCCGGTGCCGCTCGCCGTCGTTGACCAGGAGCGCTCCGGGGCCCGCCAGCGGCACCAGGCCCTCGAAGGCCCGGCTCCAGCTGAACAAGTCGGTGTTGCCCAGCACGAACTCGTTGGCCTCCGGTCCGAGCAGCAGGGCGAACCGGATCGGGCCGGTGCCGACCCAGGACACCGGGCCGTTGCGGTCGTGGAGCCGGTCCATGGCGGAGTAGGGGTCGGTGGAGAAGTCCTTGAGGTCGCCGATCTGGCCGAGGCGGCTCCGGAGGCGGGTGATCGGGTCGGTGGGGACGCGGAGTCTGGTGGTGGTCGGTGCCAACGGCTGGTCCTTCGGTTCGGCGGGGGTCATCGGATCGGCCGCCCCAGGGCGTCGGCCACGATGCCGGTGACGGCGACGCGGTGCTCGACGAGGTAGAAGTGGTCGCCGGGAAGCTCGACGGTGCACCCCTCTCCCCGGGTGCGGTGGGCCCAGTCGCGGGCCTGGGCCGTGGTCAGTTCGGTGTCCTTGTCGCCGACCAGGGCGGTGATCGGGCAGTCGAGCGGTGCGGCCCGGCGCGGCGCGTAGGTCTCGATCAGCTTGTAGTCGTTGCCCATGGCCGGCAGGACGATCGCGGCGAGCTCGCGGTCCTCCAGCAGCGCGGCGCTGTCGGGGTTGAGCCGGACGATCTCCTCGGCCATCGCCTGCTCGCCGCGGGTGTGCAGGTCCCCTTGGCGGTGGTGCTCGGGCGGCTGGCGGCCCGAGACGAACAGGTGCTCGGGCTGCGCGAAGCCCAGGTCGCGCAGGCGCAGGGCGGTCTCGTAGGCGACCGCGCCGCCCATGCTGTGGCCGAAGAGGGCGTAGGGGCGCGCGGTCAGCGGCGCGATCTCGGTGGTGACGCGGTCGACGGTGGTGTCCATCCGGTCCACGAGGGGTTCGGTGAGGCGGTCCTCGCGGCCGGGGTACTGCACCGCGTGCACCTCGACCCCGGGGCCGAGGAGGTCGGGCCAGGCCCGGTAGGCGCTCGCCGAGCCGCCCGCGTGGGGGAAGCACACCAGGGTGAGCGCGGCCGAGGGGCGGGGCCGGTGGCAGCGCAGCCACCGGTCGGTGCGGGGGCTCATACCCGGCTCCCTTCCGGTGCCGTCTGCGCGGCCCGCTCCGCGAGCAGGTCGGGCAGGGGCACCGGTTCGGGGGTCGGCGGGTCCAGGAGCACGGGCGGGCCGATCCGGCCGGAGACGTCGTGCCAGACGTCGGTCACGGTCAGCGCCCACTGGTCGGCCGCCGCGGCGCGGACGGAGTCGTCGGCGTCGGCGCGCAGCTCGCCCAGTGCGGTCCGCACCGCGCCGGGCCATTCCTGGTCGAACACGTCGTGGTAGGCGGGCCCGGAGGCGGGACCCAGCGGTTCGGTGCTGGGCACGGCGAGGCGCTCGGTGCCGGGGCCGGCCATGATGAGCCGGCCGGTGCCGTCGCGTTCGCTGTGCATGCGCGGGCTCCACAGCACGGGCCCGTGGGTGTCGGCCAGGGTGAGCACGCCGCCCTCGAAAGCGACGGAGAGCCGGTGCAGGAGCAGGGCGTGGTTGTCGGGGTCGGAGGGGGCGATCTGGTTCTGCACCCGCAGGGACACCGGTGTGCCGCCGACGACCCCGTGCAGGTGGGTGTAGGGGGCAGCGGTGTCGGACAGCGCCTCCAGATCCGCCGGGACGGGGTCGGGATCGGCGAACCGCCAGGGCCGGAACCCGCCGAGGGTGCGGCCCATGACGTCGATCAGGGGGTAGAGGACCTGGCCTCCGGCGGCGGCGTCGACGAACAGGGGCCGCTGCCTCTCGCGGAGCAGGCGGGCGGCGTCAAGGAAGCGGCGGACGGCCGCCAGGTGCGGGTAGAAGGCGTTGACCCGAAAGCGTGCCTTGGACTCGTGGGAGGCACGCAGGCACGCGACCAGCTCCTCGGGGTGGAGCAGGTGTTCCTGAAGGACGTGAACGCCCCGGCCGAGGAGGCGCCGGGAGAGTTCGGAGCCCGCACCGCCCGCCACCGAGGCGCGGACGACCACGCAGGCGATGTCGGTGTCGTCGGGCAGTTCGTCCACGTCGGTGTAGGAGGGGACCCCGTAGGAGTCGGCCAGGTCGTGGGAGGCCGTGCTGCCGCGGGACAGGATTCCGGACAGTTCGAGGTCGGGTGCCTCGTGCACCGCCTGGAGGTAGACACGGCCGAAGGATGTGCCGCACACGACGGTCCTGGGGCGGTCGGGTTGGGTGGTCAAAGGCTTCCTTCCTCGATCGGGAGGGCGTGGTCGCCGCCGTCGTGGTCGTGGACGTCCAGCAGGGGCAGGGTGCCCAGCCGCCGGGCGCCGTGCAGGGTCGGTCCCGGGTCGAGGACCTCGTCGGCGAAGTGGAGGCCGGGCGGCACCGCTCCGTCGAGCACGGACCGCGCCGCCAGGACGGCCGTGGCGGCGGTCAGGCGGAAGCTGCTCGGAGTGCGCAGCACCGCCGTGCGGGTGACCTCTGGCGTGGTGAGGGTGAAGGCCATGAGGTAGTAGGGGTTGTTGTGCCCGAGGTCGAGCTCCCCGGCGGCCCGGACCTGTTCGACCGCCGCGGCCAGGGCGGCGGGGTCCCTGGAGACGTGTCCGCGCAGGCGTCCCAGCGCGGGCCGCAACTGGGGGCCGGTGAAGACGTTGAACCACTCCAGGGAGGCCAGGCCTGCCGACCGTGCCAGCCGTTCGCAGTCCGCGGTGAGGTAAGGCATCACCGTGACCCGCCCTGGGAAGTAGGGGACCTCGGTGTCCTGCTCCGCCGACAGGGCGCGCGGGACGCGGCGCCCGCCGCGCCAGGCGGCCAGGGCCTCGCCGTACCAGTGGTCGCCTCCGGTGCCGTCGGCGCCGTCCACCGAGAGCACCAGGTCGCCGGCCGCGGCGGGGCTGAACCGTTCGATACCCCCGGCGTACACGCGCAGCCGGGCCCCGGACAGGTCGTCGCCGCCCAGGTGGGCGGGGACGAGGTTGGCCAGGCCGGGGAGCATCCCGGCGGACAGGACGGCGACGCGTCCCCCTTCGAGGAGGTCGCTCCCGCCGAGCAGGCGGTGGGCGGGTCCGTCGCCGGACACGTCGACGTAGTCGGCGCCCGCGCCGAGCGCGGCCCGCGCCACCCGGTCCAGCAGGAGGTAGGAGGGGCCCGCGCAGTTGAGCACCAGGCGGGCGCCCTCGCAGAAAGCGGCGAGCGAGGCCGGGTCGTCGGCGTCGGCCGGGACCGCTCGGGCCCCGGTCTCCGCGGCGACCAGCCGGAGCCGTTCGGGGTCGCGCGCCCCGGCGCGCAGGTCGGTGACCCCCAGCCGGCGGAGCAGGTCCAGTGCGGCCCGGCCCACGATTCCGGTGGCGCCCAGCACCGCGACGGTGCCCGGGCCGGTCACTGGCCGCCTCCGGGCACGGACGCACCGGCAAGGCGGGCGCCCAGGTCGGGCGCGTGCTCGGCCGACACGCATCCGAAGTGGTCGCCGGGGATGTCGTGGACGGTCGGTCCGCCCACGCAGACGCCCTGCCAGAACGCGGCGACATCGGCGCGGGTCCCGGGGAGCAGGGTGGAGGACTCGCTGTTGCGCAGCAGCGTCACCCGCCCGGCGTAGGGGGCGGGGCGGTGCCGCGACACCGCGTGCATGCTCTGGCGGAACACGCCGAAGTAGCGGGTGAACTCCTCCAGGGAGTGGCGGCCGGAGTTGTAGGCCCCTCCCCCGGTGGCGGCGCGGTGCAGAGCCGACAGGCGCTCGTTTGAATCACGGCTCTCGTGGGCGCGGAAGGCGGCGCCCACGGCCTCGTGGGGGCCGTCCAGGGCGGCCAGAGCCCCGGCCGGTATCCGGTCGGGTGTGCGCTCCAGTACGGAGCGAATAGCGGCGGCGCACCGGTCGGCGTCGGCAGGCAGTCCGGCCGCGGCCAGGTCCGCGCCCACGGACAGCGCGAAGACGTACTCGACCATCGACTCGTCGTGGACGGCGGGCGGCTGGTAGGAGCTGATGACGGTCAGGTCCTCGACGGTGGCGCCCGCCTCGGTGAGGCCACGCGCGACCTCGGCGGCCAGGAGCCCGCCGACGCAGTAACCGGCGACGCGGAACCGGTCTCCGGTGCGCAGCAGCTCCCGGGTGTAGTCGGCGGCGAGCCGGTCGACGACCGTTTCGGGGGGCAGGTCCAGGTAGCGGTCCATGTCCTCGATCTCCAGGCCGATCAGGTCGCCCGGGTACAGCGACCGCAGGTGCGGCAGGAGCGGGCTGTAGGGCTGGAGGGTGCCGGTGCCGCCGTGCACGAGCACCAGGGGTGCCGCCGCGCCATCGGTGCGCGCGGTGCGCGGAGTGAGGCGGATCAGGGGTGACGGTGCTTCCCGTGGGGCGCCCGGTGCGGTGTCCCGGGTCGCACGCAGGTGGTCGGCAAGGCCCCGGACGGTGGCGTCGCGCAGCATCTGGCGCAGCAGCTCCTGCCACTCCAGTGCCGCGGCCTCCGGTTCGCGTTCCCTGAGTCGGCCCACCATGCGGGAGAGCAGGAGGGAGTCCCCGCCCAGGGAGTAGAAGTCCTGGTCGCGCCCGACCCGCTCGGCCCCCAGCATTTCGGACCACAGGTCCGCGATGCGCTGTTCCAGGTCGTCGGCGGGTTCCTCAACCTCCTCGGGCTCGCCCGCGCCGTCGCGGTCGGGTAGCCAGCTGGCCAGCGCGGCACGGTCGGTCTTGCCGTTGGCCGAGCGCGGCAGGGCGTCGACCAGTTCCAGGTGGGCGGGCACCATGTGTGCGGGAACCTGTTCTGACAGGTGGGCCGCGAGGTCCTCGGTGGTGGTGAGGTGGCGGTCGGTGTTGAAGCGCGCCACGAAGACCCCCTGGCCGGAGGAGGACAGGGCGTGGTCGGCAGGCGGCAGGCACACCGCCTCGGCGGCGCCCGCCTCCGTGAGCAGCCCCATCCACTGGTCCCGGGTGAGGAACGCCTGGTCGGTGTCCTGACGCAGGTCGGTGAAGCGGGTGAGCTCGCTGAAGAACTCGAACTCCATGGACACCAGCAACGGGTAGTTGTGCTGCTTGGTGGGTTCCAGGAAAACCAGCCACCCGCCGGGGGCCAGGACCTCGCGCAGGCGGGCGAGCACCTCCCCCGCGTTCCGTGAGTTGTGCAGCACGTTGGCGCACAGGATGACGTCGGCGCTGTTGGGAGGGGTGCCCTGGGAGCGCGCGTCGGCGTTGATGTCGAAACGGCCGTAGCGGACCCAGGGGTAGGCGGCGAAGGCGGTGCGCGCCTCGCCGAGGAAGAACTCCGACAGGTCGGTGAACCGGTAGTCGGGTTCGAACTCGGCGAGCGCGGGGATCAACTCGGTGCTCGTGCCGCCGATACCCGCCCCGACCTCCAGGACGCGCAGCCGCCGGTTCCCCTGCTGGCAGGCGATGGCCCGGACGCTGTCGATGACGATCCGGTGCACACTGTGCCCGACGAGGTTGTCGCGGTAGACCGCGCCCGCCGCACCGACGCGGCCGTCGGGGAACAGCAGCTCACGTACGTCCAGGGTGCCCCGGACGAGCTCGTCCAGCCGGTCGGCGCACGTGCGGATGTAGTCCAGGGTCTCCTTGCCGTAACCCACCTGCTCGTTCAGGTCGAAGACCCGATCCCAGGCGCGTTCGACGGCCGGCGCGTCGGCGTCCACGAGCCCGCGGTAACGGCCGGTGGCCTCGTCGAGGGAAACGGCGCCCGCGTGCACGAGCGCCCCCATCCACCTGCGCAGCAGCCCGCTCTGGGAGGCCGCGACGCCGGTGGCCTCGGCGATGGCGGGGATGTCGTGTCCGGTCTGCGGGTCGGTGAAGAGCCCGTCAGCGCGCAGCCGTGCGGCCATCGCGGTGACGGCGACCTCGTCGACCGCGCGCATCAGCGCGGTGAAGCCGTCACTGTCGATCTCGGCCTCCACCCGGTCGGCCGCGGCTCGCGCGGCGGACAGGACGGGGGCGGTGTCGGGCAGACCGCAGACGCCCGGCGCGCTCACCAGGGCCTCGGCGAAGCCCGCCAGGCGGGCGGCTCCGCGATCGCCGTCGGCCAGCACCGCGGCGTCGGCGACTGCGGGGTGTGCGCGCAGTGCGGCCTCGATCTCACCGAGCTCCACGCGGTGGCCGCGGATCTTGACCTGGGTGTCCTCTCGGCCGAGGAACTCGATGCTGCCGTCGGAGCGGTAGCGGCCCAGGTCTCCGGTGCGGTACAGGCGCTGCCCGGTGTCGGGGTGGGTGATGAAGCGCTCGGCGGTGCGCCGCTCGTCGCCGAGGTAGCCCTCGGCCAGGCCGGTTCCGCCGATGTGGAGTTCGCCGGGTACGAGCTCGGGGCGGTCCTGGAGGGTGTCGTCGAGGACGTGGAAGGTCTGGTTCTCCAGCGGGGTGCCGTAGGGGATGCTGCGCCAGGCCGGGTCGACCTGACCGATCGGGTGCCAGATGGACCAGATGGCGGCCTCGGTCGCCCCTCCGAGGCTGACGATCCGCAGTCCGGGCAGGTGGGCGCGGACGCGGTCGGGCAGGTCGACGGGGATCCAGTCGCCGGAGAGCAGGGCCAGCCGCAGCGAGGACGCGTCGGCGTCCGGGGCGGTGTCCAGGTAGTCCTGGAGCATCTGGAGCTGGGCCGGAACGGTGTTCCACAGGGTGATCCGGTGTTCCCGGACCAGGTGCGCCCAGTGGGAGGGGTCACCCCGGCGGTCGGGGTCGGGCAGGACGAGGGTGCCGCCCGCGCCGAGGACGCCGAAGACGTCCCACACCGACAGGTCGAAGCCGAGTTCGGCGATGCCGCACACGCGGTCGCCGGGGCCGGCTCCGAAGCGGCGGTTGACGTCGTCGACGGTGTTGGCGGCGGCCCGGTGGCTGACCACTACGCCCTTGGGCGAGCCGGTGGAGCCGGAGGTGTAGATGACGTAGGCGGGGTCGCCCGGATCCGTGCCCGGGGCCGGCACCTCGGTGAGGGTGTCCGGGGCGGCGGGTGCCCGCCCCGGCGCGGTGTCGGCGCGTACGGAGCGCACACCGGCGGGCAGGTCGCGGTCGGCCTCGTCCGCCTCCCGTGTCAGGGCCAGGCGTACCCCGGCGTCGCCCAGGACCCGGTCGCGCCGGGCGGTGGGCCAGGCCGAGTCGCAAGGCAGGTAGACGCCCCCGGCGAGCAGGATCGCGAGCACGGCGACGACCTGGTCGGGGCTCTTGTCCATCACGACGGCGACCCGCTCGCCCGGAACGCATCCGGCCTCGCGCAGCAGCCCGGCGGTGGTGGTGGCGCGCGCGGCCAGTTCCGCGAAGGTGAGCACGCCGGCGCCGCCGACCACGGCGGGCGCGCCGGGGTCGGTCTCCGCACGGGCCAGGACCGGCGTGTGCAGCAGCCGCTCGACCCGTTCGGCGCGGGTGTCGTTGGCACGTCGGCGGCGGTCGCGCTGGTCGGCGGGGAGAGCGACGGGGTGGCGTGCCCGCCACGCCCCGTCCCCGGTGGCCAGCCGCGCCACGAGGTCGGCGAAGGCCCCGAAGGCGGCCTCGGCCAGGCCCTGCTCGAACACGCCCCGGCGTACGTCCCAGCCGAGCAGGAGTCCGCCCTCGTGTTCGGTCACCTGGCAGTCGAGCCAGACCTGCGGTGTCTGGGTGAGGCCGCGCAGGATCCGGCCCAGGGGGCGTTCGGCCTCCGCGCCCGCGTCCATCCCGAGTGTGCTGGTGAACACCACCGGCATCAGCGCGGGCGAGCCCTGGCGGCGGGTCAGCTCGGACAACACGTCCACGCCGGTGAACAACCGGTGGTCGAGGTCGTCGAAGAGGCGGTCGGAGATCCGGCGGACCCGGTCGGTGAAGGTGTCCGCCTCGTCCAGGTCGACGGCGAGCAGGTTCACGGAGGTGAAGTCGCCGATCAGGGAGTCGACCCGCTCGTGCAGCGGCAAGCGGTTGAACAGCGGGAGGTTGAGGGTGAACCGACGGTGGCGGCTCCACCGGCCGACGGTCTCGGCGTAGGCTCCGAGCACCGCGGCGGAGGGGGTCACGCCGTGGGCGGCGGCCCGCTCGCGCAACCCCGCCAAATCGGTTTCGGACAGGTGGCGGTGGAGGCGGTCGAAGCGCACGGGCCCGGTCGGGGCGAGGCCGTCGGCGGTGGGCAGGGCCGGTGCGGACGGCAGCTCGTCCAACCGCGCCATCCAGTAGTCGCGGTCGCGTTCGTGGTGCGGGCCGCCGCGCGCGCCCTGCTCGGCGAGCACGTAGTCGCGGAAGGTGGGGCCCTGCTCGCCGGGGGCGGCGCGCCCGGTGTCCGCGCCGCGTACGAGGGCGTCGAGCTCGGCCAGGAGTGTGCGCAGGCTGGCGGCGTCGATGACCAGGAGCTCCACCGCCAGGTGTAGGACGGCGTCGTCGTCGGTGCGGGTGACGCGCAGGGCGAACAGCGGCCACTGGTCGGTCTCGCCCAGGCGGCCGGTGAGTTGGTCGCGCTGGGCGTCCAGGTGCTCCCGGACCCGTTCGGGCGTGGCACCGCGCAGGTCGCTCACCGGGACGTCGTAGTCGGGGACTTCGGGCAGGACACGCTGGTGGCCGTCGCCGTGCACGACGGCGCGCAGCATGTCGTGGCGGCGCACGAGCACGCGCCAGGCGTCGGCGAGGCGCCCGGGGTCGATCCCGGGGAAGGCGATCTCCAGGTAGCTGACGCAGGCCACGCCGCCGTAGGCGTAGGCCTGGTGGCGTCCGAGCAGGTAGGAGGACTGCACCTGGGTGAGGGGGAAGGGGTCGTGGCGGTGCTCGGGGTCCGGGACCAGGGAGCCCTCCAGCGGGTCCCGGGCCAGGTACTCCAGGAGGGCCGCCTTGTGCTGGGTGAGCTGGTCCCGCCGCTCCTCGGTGAGCACGCCCCTGGGCGCGCGGAAGCGCAGTGCGCCCTCGTCGGCCCACAGGCGTACGCCCAGCTGCTGGAGCTCTCCTACCAGTGCGCTGACGTTCACAGTGCCCCCTCCTCGGCGTCGTCGGCCGAGTTCCGTTGGTGGTCGATCTCCTCGGCCATGGCGGCGACCGTGGGGTCGGCGAAGAACGCGCGCAGCCGGAGCGTGGTTCCGAAGGCGCGGTCGGCCTGCTGGATCAGGCGGGTGGCCGCCAGCGAGTCCCCGCCGAGGGTGAAGAAGTTGTCGGTGCGGCCGGCCGGTGCGCGGCCCAGGACCAGGCCCCACACGTCGGCGAGCGCGTGTTCGGTCTCGGTCCGGGGCGGTTCGGCCGCCCGTGGCGGCCGCCCTGGTCCGGCGCGTTCGACGAGCTGGGCCCGGTCGACCTTGCCGTTGTCGGTCAATGGGAGGTCGGCCACGGGCACGATGTCGGGAACGGCGTGGGCCGGGAGCCTGTCGGCGAGGAAGCCGGGCAGTTCGGCCAGCACCGTCGCGCCCGCGGGTCCGTCCGGCTGGACGAACGCGACCAGGCGCTTGGAGTCGCGGTCGCCGACCGCGACGCACACCGCCCTGGCCACGGCCGGGTGCGCGGCCGCGGCGGCCTCGATCTCGCCGAGCTCCACGCGGTGGCCGCGGATCTTGACCTGGCCGTCCTGGCGTCCGAGGAACTCCAGGGTCCCGTCCGGCCAGTACCGGCCCAGGTCTCCGGTCCGGTACCAGCGCAGGCCGTCGCGTTCGACGAACCTGGCCGCGGTCAGCTCCGGGTCGCCGCGGTAACCGCGGGCCACACCGGTACCGCCGATCCACAACTCACCGGCCACCCAGTCGGGACGGTCACGGCCCTGGCCGTCGGTGACACGGAAACGCTGGTTGCGCAGCGGGTGTCCGTAGGGGACGGAGGTCCACTCCGGGGCGAGGTCAGCGGTGTCGAAGGCGTTGGACCAGATGGAGGCCTCCGTGGCGCCACCCAGGGCGATGAGGCGGCAGTGTCCGGAGGAGGCCTCGGCCAGGCGTCCGGGTAGGTCCACGCCGACCCAGTCGCCGGAGACGAGGGCGAGCCGCAGTGCCTTCGGCAAGCCGGGGTCGCTCTCGGCGGCGGTCAGGAGCATGTCGAGCACGGCGGGGACCGAGTTCCAGACCGTCACGCCGTGGCGGTGCGCCAGCTCCAGCCATCGCTGCGGGTCACGGCGGTCCTCCTCTTCGATCAGGGCGACGCCGCCGCCCGCCGCGAGCAGGCCGAACACGTCGAAGACGGACAGGTCGAAGTCGGCGGCCGACACCGCGAGCACACGGTCCCGGCCGGTCACGCCGTAGCGGGAGAGGACGTCGTCGAGGGTGTTGACGGCGCTCTCGTGGGTGATCTCCACACCCTTGGGCTCACCGGTGGAGCCGGAGGTGAAGATGACGTAGGCCAGGGCGTCCGGCAGCGTCGGCACGGGTGCGTCCAGGCACCGGTACTGGTCCGCGGCGGCGACGTCGACGCGGGTGAGGCCGTCTCCGTCCCCGCCGCCCGGTCCCGCGGTGCCGTCGTGCAGTAGGACGGCGGCGCCTGCGGTGGCCAGGATGCGCTTCCTGCGCACGGGCGGCTGGTCCACGGCGACGGGCACGTAGGCCCCTCCCGCGGCGAGGACGCCGAGCAGTGCGGCGACCTGGGACGGGCCCTTGGGCAGGCTCACCGCGACCGGGTCACCCGGGCGCACCCCGTGGTCGGCGAGCAGGGCCGCGATCCGCAGGGTCCAGCGCGCCAACTCCCCGTAGGACATCGCCCCGTCCTCACCCCACAGCAGGGCGGGACGGTCGGGGTCGCGTTCGGCCTGGTCGAAGAAGCCGCCGTGCAGCAGGCCGGAGTGCACGGTGCGCGGGTCGGGTCCGGCTGTGTCGTTGACCCGCGCGCGGACGGCCCGCTGGGGTTCGGGGAGCCCTTCGGGGGCTGGCGCGTCCCAGTCGGCGTCGGCCAGCTCCGTCAGAAGGCGGTGGTAGGCCTCCAGCATGGCCTCGACCGTCCCTTCCGGGAACAGCTCGTCCACCGAGTCCCAGCTCAGCAGCAGCCCGTCGGGCAGCTCGATCACCTGGTGGTCGAGCCACACCTGCGGGGTCTGCGACCGGGTCAGATCGGGCCAGCGCACGGAGCGCGCCAGGTCGTCGTCCACACCGAGCATGCTGGTGAACACGACCGGGACGGGCTCGGCCGGACCGGCCTTCTCCTTGGCGAGTTCACGCAGGACCCGTACCGCGGAGACGTCCTGGTGATCGAGGTCGCGCCAGACCTGTTCCTGGAGCCTGCGGGCGCGGCCGAGTCGGCTCTCGCCCTGCTCGGGGCGGTCGGCGACCAGGAGCAGCGAGGTGAAGTCGCCGACGACGCGGTCGATGTCGGGGTGCACGTCGCGCCGGTCGAACAGGGTGAGGTTCACCGTCAGGTCGCGCTCGGCGCTCCACCGTCCCAACACCTCCGTGTAGCAGGCCAGCAGCACCACGCTGGGGGTGAGCCCGTGTTCGCGGGCCTTCTCCCGGACCGCCTTCCAGGTGAGGGAGTCCAGGCGCGCCTCACGGCGGGTGAACCGGGGGCGGCCCACGCTCTCGGGTGTCGTGCGCAGCGGGAGCCGGGGGCCGGGCGGCAGTTGCGCCATGCGTCCCCGCCAGTAGGCCAGGGCCCCCTCCAGTGCCTCGGGGGTGGGCGCCGCGCTGAGGACGTAGTCGCGGAAGGACACACCGATGGGAGGCAGTGCGGCATCGGGGTCGTCGTAGAGCCGGTGCCACTCGGAGAACAGCACCAGGATGCTCAGCCCGTCGGTGACGAGGTTGTCGAAGGCCACGGCCACGCGGGCGCGGCCGTCCGACGCGCGCACCACCCGGATGTCGAACAGGGGCCAGGCGGCGGCGTCGATGGCGTGCCCGCACATGCGCTCCCGGACGTCCTCCAGGGCGGCGTCGAGGTCGTCCCCGGCGTCGGTGACGGAGATGCGGTACTCGGGGACCTCGGGCAGGATCCGCTGGGTGCCGTCGGGTGAGACGACGGCGCGCAGCATCTCATGCCGGGCGATCAGCTGATTCCACGCTCGTTCCAGCCGGTCGGTGTCCAGGCTGTCCCACTCGTACTCGTTGTAGAGCTGGGCGCCGATCCCGCCGAGCGCGAAGTCCTCGGACCGGCCGAGCCAGTAGGCGGCCTGCACGTCGGTGAGGGGGAAGGGCTCGTGCCGCCGCTCGGGGTCGGCGCGCAGGACGGGGCCGTGGTCGGCCTCTCCGCGGGTGACGGTGGCGGCGAACCCGCCCAGGGTCGGGTCGGTGAACAGCCGGGCCAGTTCGGCGCCCTCCAGTCCCTCGGCCCGCATCCTGCTCATGAGGCGGGTCGCGAGGATGCTGTCGCCGCCCAGGGCGAAGAAGCCGTCGTCGCGGCCCACGCCCTCCACTCCCAGCAGGTCCGCCCAGATCCGGGCGACGGCGTGCTCGACCGGAGTCAGGGCGTCGGGGTCGCCGGTTCGCTCCGCGGGAGCCGCGGGCCGCGAGGCCGGGACGGTGCGTGCGGCCTCGTGGGCCTCGTCGCGCAGCTCGCGCCAGGAGGGCGGCAGCGGGGGCACGGGCGCCGACCAGTCGGTGTCGGCGTCGGCCAGGCGCTCGACCAGGGCGACGTAGTCGTCGAACATCGCGTCGAGCACCCCCTCGGGGAAGAGCTGGTCCACGGCGTCCCAGTCGACGGTGGCTCCGCCGCCGGCGGACGCCACCTTGTTGTCCAGCCAGACCTGGGGCGTCTGGGTGAGGCCGTAGATCTGGTCGGGGAAGTCCTCCGACAGGTCGAGGGACACCTCGTCGTCGCCGACGCCCAGGACGCTGGTGAACACCACGGGCATGGCGGCGGAGGCAGCGCCGGAACGCCGGGCCAGTTCGCGCAGGATCCACACGCCCGAGGCCTCGCGGTGGGACAGGTCCTGTGCCTGGCGCTCCTGCAGGCGCCGGGCGGTGTCGGCGAAGCCCTCCCCCGGCTCGGAGCCGTGGCCCACGAGCAGCAGCGAGGCGAAGTCGCCGACGACGCGGTCGATGTCGGGGTGCACGTCGCGCCGGTCGAACAGGGTGAGGTTCACCGTCAGGTCGCGCTCAGCGCTCCAGCGCGCCAGCACCTCCGTGTAGCAGGCCAGCAGCACCACGCTGGGGGTGAGCCCGTGTTCGCGGGCCCGGTTCCTGAGCGCCTCCCAGCGGTCGGTGTCGACACGGTGGGGCAGACGGGTGAACACGGGTGCGTGGACGCTGGCGGGGTCCTTGGCCAGGGGCAGGCCGGGCGCGGGCGGCAACTCGCCGACGCGTTCGCGCCAGTACGCCTCGGCGCGTTCGCGGCGGGCGGGGTCGGGTTCGGCCTGGAGCACGTAGTCGCGGAAGGACAAGCCGATCGGGGGCAGCTCCGCGTCCGGGTCGCGGTGGAGGCGGTCCCACTCCGAGTACAGGACCATGATGCTGCGGCCGTCCATGACGATGCTGTCCAGTCCGACCAGGAGCCGGGTACGGTGCTGTCGGCCGAGCTTGTAGCGCACCGCACGGATGTCGAAGAGCGGCCAGGCCGAGGTGTCGGCGACGTGGTGCGAACGGGACTGGCGCGCCCGGTGCAGGGCCGTCTCGGGCCGGTCGCCCGCCTCGGTGACGGCGATGCGGTACTCGGGGACCTCGGGCAGGATGCGCTGGGTGCCGTCGGGGCCGATGACCGCGCGCAGCATCTCGTGCCGGTTCACGAGGCGGTTCCACGCCCGTTCCAGGCGGTCGGTGTCCACGTCCTCCCCGTCGAATTCCAGGTAGAAGTGCGATCCGACACCGCCGAGGGGGAGCCGCTCGTCGCGGCCGATCCAGAAGGCGCGCTGCACGTCGGTGAGGGGGAAGGGCTCATGCCGCCGCTCCGTGTCGGCGTGGAGCTCGGGGCGGGTCTCAGCGGTGCCGGGGGCCAGGAGTGCTGCGAAGTCCTTCAGGACAGGCCGGCGGAAGAGGTCGACGAGCTCGGCTCCCGTCAGTCCGGCCTCGCCGAGCCGGCGCATCAGGCGGGTGGCGAGCAGGCTGTCGCCGCCCAGGACGAAGAAGCCGTCGTCGCGGCCCACGCGCGGCGCGTCCAGGAGGTCGCGCCACAGGCGGGCCAGGGCGTGCTCGACCGCTCCGACGGGCTCCTCGAACGCGTCACCGCCGCCGCCCCGCTCCTGGAGCACCCGGCTGAGGGCCTTGCGGTCGGTCTTGCCGTTGGAGGTGATGGGGAAGGCGTCCAGCACGACGAGGTGCTCGGGCACCATGTAGCCCGGGACTCGCTCGGCCAGCCAGGCGCGCAGTTCGGCCGGTTCGGTGGCCTCGTCCGCGACCACGGCCGCGGCCAGCTGGCGCGAGGCGTGTTCGACGACGGTGGCGATCGCCCGGTCCACCCGGGGGTGCTGGGCGAGCAGCGACTCGATCTCGCCGAGTTCGATGCGGTGGCCGCGGATCTTGACCTGGTGGTCGGCGCGGCCGAGGAACTCGATCGTCCCGTCGGGCAGGTAGCGAGCCATGTCGCCGGTGCGGTACCAGCGCTGGCCGTCGTACTCGACGAACTTCTCGGCGGTGCGCTCCGGGTCGCCCCGGTAGCCGTGGGCCAGTCCCCGTCCGCCGACCCACAGTTCGCCGGGCACCCAGTCAGGGCGGTGCCGTCCGGTGGAGTCGGCCACGCGGCAGGTGACACCGGGCAGGGGCCGCCCGTAGGGGACCGCGCGCCAGTCGGGGTCGACCTCGCCCACCTCGCACACGGTGGCGTGGATGGCGGCCTCGGTCATCCCTCCCAGGCCCGCGAAGCGGCAGCCGGGGGCGAGTGCGCGCAGGCGCGACGGCAGGTCCACGGTCACCCAGTCGCCGCCGAGCATGACCAGACGCAGGGTGTCGCCCAAGCCGTCCTCGGCCCCGGCGACGATGAGCATGTCGAGCAGGGCGGGAACGCAGCTCAGGACGGTGACGTCCCAGTGGCGGACGAGCCCGGCCCAGGCCGCGGCGTCCCTGCGCTGGGCCTGGTCGGGGACCACGACGCCGCCGCCGCAGGCGAGGAAGGCGAACAGGTCGTAGGCGGACAGGTCGAAGTCGAGTGCCGACAGCGCGATCGTGCGGTCGTCGGGGCCCACGTCGAAGAGCGCTTGGACGCCGTCGACGGTGTTGGCGACCGCCCGGTGCGGGACCGCCACGCCCTTGGGAACGCCCGTGGAGCCGGACGTGAAGATCACGTACATGACGGACTCGGGGTCGGCGGGGAGCGGGTCCGGCAGCGGTTCGTGGTCCGCGGAGTCGGCCACGGTCACCGCCGACAGGCCCTCGGGCCCCTCCCCGGCGGCGGTCGCCTCGTCGGTGACGACGAGCGCGGCTCCCGCCGCGCGGTGGACCTGGGCACGGCGGGCGGGCGGTACCTCCACGCCCGAGGGCACGTAGGCGGCCCCGGTGGCGAGGATGCCGAGCACGGCGACGGCCTGGTCCGGGCCCTTGGGCAGGGTAACGCCGACGCTGTCGCCCGGGCCGACCCCGCGCTCGCGCAGGAGGCAGGCCAGGCGGCGGGCGCGCAGTGAGAGCTCCCCGTAGGTCATCGAGCCGTCGAAGCCCCACATCAGGGCGGTGCGGCCCGGTTCGGCCCGGGCCAGGGCGAAGAACCGCTCGTGCAGGGGCACGGCCTGTGCGTCGGCGGCAGGAGCCGGAGCGGGCTCGGTCACGGGCGCGGGTTCGGCGGTGGCGCCGGGACCGGCGGCCCCCACCAGGGCGCGGGCGCGGCTCTGGTCCGCGGTCAGTTCGACCGGCACCTGCTCGCTCCAGGCGTCGTCGGTGGTCAGGAGGCGGTCCATCAACGCGGTGAACGCGTCGAACATGGCGTCCAGCAGGCCGGGCGGGAAGACGGAGTCGCGTGCGTCCCAGTTGACCAGGACACCTCCGTTGAACTCGGTGACCTGGGCGTCCAGCCACACTTGGGGCCCCTGGGAGATGATCCAGGACGGCTCCCCGAAGACGCGCCGCACCTGCGGGCTGAACAGGTCGCCCAGGTCGAGCGCGCTGGTGTAGACGACGGGGGCGAGCACGCGTTCTCCCCCCGCGGCGCGGCTCATGTCCCGCAGGACCTCCACGCCGGTGTACTCGGCGTGGCTCGACGCCTCCCGTAGCCGGTCCTGGAGGCCGTGGGCGCGCTCGGCGAAGGAGGCGGGCGCGGACAGGTCGACGTCGAGCATGACGGAGCTGGAGAAGTCGCCGATCAGGCGGTCGACGTCCTCGTGCAGCGGTTCGCGGTCGAAGACCGGCAGGTTGAGGATGAAGCGGTCGGTGGCGCTCCAGGCGCCGACGACCTCGGCGAAGGCGGTGGCCAGAGCGATGGAGGGGGTGAGTCCCCGGGCGCGGGCACGCTCGCGCAGGGTCTGCTTCTCCTCGGTGGTGAGCAGTCGGTGGCGCCGGGTGACCGTGGGCGTGCTCCCCCGGTCGGAGCGCACGGGGAGCTCGGGTGCGCCGGGCAGGTCGTCGAGGCGGTCGAGCCACCACTGCCTGGCCTCTTCCCGGCGCTCGTGCCGGACCTGGGCGCGGTCGGCGAGGTAGTGGGGGTAGCCGTAGGAGATCTCGGGGAGGGGCTGCTCGGAGAGCTCGTAGTGGTGCAGGAGGTCGGCGAGCAGGGTGCGCAGGCTGAAGGCGTCCGCGGCGACCATGTCGAGGTTGACGTGCAGGCGGGTGGCGCCGGATCCCAGGAGGGTGAGCTGGACGTCGAAGACCTCCCCGGCGCCGATGTCCATGATCCGGTGGGACAGGCCGGAGCGGATCTCCGCCAAGCGCGCGTCGGTCTCGTCGTCGGACAGGCCGCGCAGGTCGTGGACGGTCAGGCCGGGCCAGTGGCCCTCCTCGGTGATGCGCTGGGTGCCGTCGGCGCCGATCACCACCCGGAGCATGCCGTGTCTGCGGACCAGGTGCCGGACGGCCCCCTCCAGGCGCCGGGGGTCTACGCCGTCGGGACCGGGGGCGTCGAGCTCGGTGTACAGGTGCGCGGCCACGCCGCCGAGGTCCTGGGCCGGGTCACGGCCGACCCAGAAGGCGTGCTGCATGACGGCCAGAGGGAAGGGGGCGTCGGGGTCGACGTCCGCCGAGGGCCGGGGGCCGGTGGGGCCGGGCTGCTCAGAACCCTGCCGGGCGAGGGCCCACCACGCGGCCGGTGTGGGGGCCTCGGCGAGGTCACGGTAGCCGACGCGGACGCCGTAGCGCCGCATGAGGGCGGCCATGCGGATGACGAAGATCGAGTCCATGCCGAGGGTCAGCAGGTCGGTGTCGTCACCGACCTCCTCGCTGGGCAGTCCGGTCAGTTCGCAGATCTGGGCCCGCATGTCGGCGACGGTGGCGGGCGGAGTACCCCCCGGGCCGTTGAGGCTGTCGGAGCGGGGGAAGGCGAGCTGATCGGGCATCACACCACCTTGCATTGAAAATGATTATCATTTTGCACCCTAAGGACAAAGTCACAGGATGGTCAAGGGGGAACCAGGGAATTTCGGGACGAACAACACGAAGCGGCGGCGCCGGGAGTCACCCCAGACACCGCCGCAGACCAGTCGCGTCCCTGGTCAGCCCCTACGGCCCAGCCTCCACCGGGCTGCCCGCTCCCGCTGCGACCACAGGTCCGCGTACCGCCCCCGAGCCGCGAGCAGCTCGTCGTGGCCGCCGCGCTCGACCACCCGGCCGCCGTCCAGCACGAGGATCTGGTCGGCCGAGCGGATCGTGTTGAGGCGATGCGCCACGACCAGCACGGTGCGGTCGCGTACGAGCTCGGCGAACGCGCCCTGCACGTCGCGCTCGTTGATCGGGTCCAGCGCAGCGGTGGCCTCGTCGAGCAGGACGATGGGCGCGTCCTTGACGATGGCCCGGGCGATCGACACGCGCTGGCGCTCACCCCCGGACAGAGTGGCCCCGCCCTCCCCCACCGGGGTGTCGTAGCCCTGGGGAAGAGCGGTGATGAAGTCGTGGGCGCGCGCCCGGCGCGCCGCCTCCTCCACCGCCGCTTCGTCGGCGTCGGGACGGCCGAACGCGATGTTGTCGCGTACGGTCCCCTGGAACAGGTAGGGGTCCTGAAAGACGATCGTGAAGGCGCCGAAGAGCTGTTCGCGCGTCAGGTCGCGCACATCGGCCCCGCCGACCCGCACCGTTCCGGAGTCGACGTCCCAGAAACGGGCGACCAGCGACAACAGGGTGCTCTTGCCCGCCCCGGAGGGCCCCACGACCGCCGTCATGGTGCGCGCCGGGACCTCGAGGGAGACCTCCCGCAGGACCGGTTCGCCAGGTGAGTAGGAGAACGAGACGCCCTCGAAGGCCACCGTCGGCTCCCCCACGGCCGTGTGCGCCCGCTCCGGCGTCTCCTGCACGGCCATGTCACGGACCCGGCCGATCCGGCGCAGCGCCGCGTCGGCCAGCCGCGACCGCTCGACACTGCCCGCCACCTCCAGCAGGGGCGTGTACACGCGCAGGACCAGGACCAGGAAGACCAGGACGGTGCCCGCGTCGAGCCGTCCCCCGAAGTACCAGTAGGACAGCGCGGCGATGGTCAGCGGTGTGCCGAGCTGGACCACCCCCATCGCGACCAGCGTGACGGGCACCAGGCGTGTGGCCATCCGGTCGTTGACCTCCCGCACGTCCTCCACCGCCTGCCGGAACCAGCCCATGCGCTCGCCGGTGTGGTCGAAGGAGCGCACGACCGGCAGGCCCTGGACGTACTCGGCGATGCGGCCGTTGGCGGCGGCCAGCAGGTCGCCCCGTTCGAGCGCGTGCCGCCCGAAGTGCCGCGAGGTCCACCGGTAGAGCGGGACCGCCACGACGACGCTGACCGCGACGGCAGCCGCCATCGGCGCGTCGACCAGGAGCAGTCCCGCGAAGACGAAGGCCGGCAGGGAGACGGCGCTGAAGGCCTGGGGCAGCGCGGAGTGCGCGTAGTCGGTCACCGCGTCCATGTCGGAGGTCAGCACGGTGGAGACCTCGCCGACCCCCGCCGAGCGGACCTCGCCGACCGGCAGGCTCTGCACGTGTTCGAGGGTTCGTTCCCGTGCGGCCCCCACGGCGTGGAAGGTACCGGTCCACGCCAGGCGGTTGCTGAGGTACCCGAAGAGGTACTGGGCACCGACTCCGGCGACGACCGCGCCTGCCGCGAGCCCCGCCGCGGGCCCGGTGAGAGCCTCCGTGCGGACGAGTTCGATGACCCACACCAGGGCGACCACGGGCACGGCCGCCGCGAGCGAGGCCAGTACGCGCAGTCCCAGGGCGGCCGCGAAGGAGGACCGGTAGGACCCGAACAGTTTCCAGAGCGTGCCCAGGGTGCCGGTGTAGAAGCTCTCCCCCGCCTGGGTCGACGGGGCCTTCCGGGGCGGGGCCGCGATGCTCATACGTCCTCCTGTCCGTTGGGGGCGGTCGGTTGGATCGGTTCGGTCGGCGCGCCGTGGACGGCCTCGCCCAGGGCGATGGACTCGGTGGCCTCGAAGGCCCGCCACATCCGCGCGTACAGGGCGTCGGCCGCGACCAGGTCGTCGTGGCGGCCCCGCTCGACGATCCGGCCCCCGTCCACGACCAGGATCTGGTCAGCGCCGGTGATGGTGGAGAGCCGGTGCGCGACCACGATCACCGTGCGGTCGTGCACCAGGGCCTCGACGGCCTCCTGGACGGCGACCTCGTTCTCGGGGTCGATGAAGGCGGTGGCCTCGTCCAGGACGATGACGTCGGTGTCCTTGAGCAGGGCGCGGGCGATGGCCAGGCGCTGGCGCTGCCCACCGGAGAGCCGGGATCCCTGCTCACCCACACGGGTCTCGTAGCCCTCTGGGAGGTCGGCGACGAACTCGTGCGCCCGGGCGCGGCGGCACACGTCCTCCAGCCTGGCGTCGTCGGCGTCGGGGTCGGCGACGCGCAGGTTGGCCGCGACGGTGTCATCGAACAGGAAGGTGTCCTGGAAGACGAAGGAGACCCGGCTCATCAGGGCGGAGAAGGGCAGGTCGCGCACGTCGTCGCCGCCGACGCGGACGGTACCCGTGTCAGTGTCGAAGAAACGGCACAACAGCTTGGCGACGGTGCTCTTGCCCGCGCCGGAGGGGCCGACCAGCGCGGTGACCGTGCCGGGGCTGGCACGGAAGCTCACGTCGGTGAGTGCCTCGGTTCCGGCTCCCTCGTAGCGGAAGCCGACGCCGTCGAACTCCACCGTGCCGTCACCGGGCCCGGGTGCCCGCTCGCGCTCGGGGAGCACCTCGGCCTCCTCCAGGTCCGTGACCAGGCGGGCGCCGTAGCTGAGCTGGGTCAGCTGGGCGGTGAAGTTCAGGAGCTTGGTCACGGGGCCTCCGTAACCGAGCCCGATGACGAAGAAGAAGAGGAGGTCGGTCGTGGAGATCGATCCGTTGGTCCACAGCAGCAGCCCCACCGGGACGATGGTCACGGCGGGCGCCGCGGCCAGGGTGAAGAACCCCGTGAAGAGCGGGAGGAACCGCAGTCCCCAGCGCGCCTGGTAGTCGGCCGCCCCCCGGATGGCGTCCCGGGCCTCGGCGAAGGTGTCGCCGGTGCGGTTGAAGGTCCGCACGACCGGCATGGCCCGGACCAGCTCGACGATCGACCCGTTCATGCGCGACATGGCCGCCATGTAGCCGCCCATGAGCGCCTGGCTGCCGTGCACCGCACGGCCGGACAGCGCCACGGCCAGGGCCAGACAGGCCGCGGCCGCGAGGGCCATGCGCCAGTCGACGGCGAACATCCACACCGTGGTCACGGCGACCACGACCAGGGCCGCGACGAGTTCGGGGATGGCGTGGGCGAGGAAGGACTCCAGGCGTTCGACGTCCTCCGACAGTGTCCGCTGGATCTCCCCGGAGCGCCGCCCCGTCACCCGCCCGAGCGGCACGCGGCCCAGGCGCCGGCCGATCCGCAGGCGGAGGCGGTACAGGGTTCGGAAGGCCGCCCGGTGGGAGATGAGGGTGGACACCGCCATGAGGACGTGGTGCGCGACGAGCAGGGCCAGAACGGCACCGGCCAGTGCGTACATGCCGGGGCCGGTGGCCTCGTCAGCGACGACGCCGTCGATGGCGAGGTAGATGACGTAGAACTGCCCGAGCAGGGCCAGGGTGCCCGCGGTCGCGAGCACGGCGGAGAGCACGTAGCTCGCACGGTCCTCGCGGGCGAAGGGCAGCAGGGCAGCGACCCGTTGGGCCACGGAGTCGGACGGCTCCTCCTCCCGCGCGGTCCCGTCGGGCGGTGGCCGCTCCTGCGCGCTCGGCTCCTCGGTGGTGGCATCGACGCTCATGGGTCGCCTCCTTGTGTCGTTCGCGGTCAGGGTGGTGGTGCCGGTGCGCCGACGGCGGTGGGCGCCGCGGGTTCCCGGTCCCGGTCGGCGACAGTGCCGTCGGAGAGGGCGAGGACCCGCTCACAGCCGCTCCGGACGACGTCGGGGTCGTGGGTGACGTGCAGGACCGCCAGGCCCCGGTGCGTGCGCAGCTCGTCGATGAGCCCGGTCACCTCGCGCGCGGTGGCACGGTCCAGCGCGGAGGTGACCTCGTCGCACACGAGCAGGCGCGGGCGGACGGCCAGGGCGCGGGCCAGGACGACGCGCTGGCGCTGGCCGCCGGAGAGTTCACGCGGCCGTCGATCGCCCAGACCGACCGGAAGTCCGACGAGGTCGAGCAGGGCGGTGGCCTCCTCGGCCGCCGCGGCCCGGGACAAGCCGCGCAGCAGGCGTGCGGGGCCGCTGATCGAGGAGCGCACCGACCGGCGCGGGTGCAGTGCTCCCAGGGGGTCCTGGCCCACCAGCTGGAGGTGGGCGCGCTGGTCGGCGGTGCGGCGCCGGGCCCGGGGAGCCAGCACGCGCCCGTCCAGGGTCACGGTGCCCGAGGAGGGCGGGTGCAGCCCGGCCAGGCATCGGGCGAGGGTGCTCTTGCCGGAGCCGCTGGGGCCGACGAGGGCGACGGCCTCTCCCGCCGAGACCTCGAAGTCCACACCGCGTAGCAGGTCCCCGGCACCGTGGCCCACGGCGAGGGACTCGACCCTCAGCAGGGGACGCGTGTCCATGCGGCCGGACCCGGGACCGTCGATGCCGGGCGCGGGTGCGTGGTGGTCGGACCCGGGCTCGCGGCGGTCCGTCACGAACGCGCGCGGGGTGGGTTCGGCCCCGGCGTCCGCGCTGATCCGGGCGAGGGCGTCCGGTCCGCGGTCGGCCACGCGCCCGCCGTCCAACACGAGCACCTCGTCGCACTCGCGTGCCATGAGCCCCAGGTCGTGGGTGATGGCCAGCAGCGCGAAGCCGAGTTCGCGCTGGAGTCGCCCTACCTCGGTGACGAGGGTGCGGGCGGCCGCCGGGTCCAGGCCCGCGGTGGGTTCGTCGAGGACCACCAGGCGGGGGCGCGCGGCCAGGGCACGGGCCAGCGCCACCCGACGCTGCTGGCCGCCGGAGAGCTGGTGCGGCAGGCGGTCCTGGAAGGCGGCGTCGTCGGGCAGGTCCAGGGCACGGAGCCGTTCGGCGACCTCAGCGCGTGAGGCGCGGCCGAGCTGCTCGGCGATCAGCTCGCGCACCGCCATCGTGGGGGTGAGCGCGGACGCCGGGTCCTGGCTGAGCCAGGCGGTGGTGGTGCGGCGCAGCCGCCGCCGGGCCCGCTCGGAGAGCGCGAAGACGTCCTCGCCCGCCACGAGCACGCTTCCGTGGGCCCTGCGCAGCCCCGGCCGGACCACGCCCAGGGCGGCCAGGGCAAGCGTCGACTTGCCCGCCCCCGACTCCCCCACGACCGCGAGGCGCTCACCCGCCGAGAGTCGCAGTCCGACTCCGGACAACACGGGCGCCCCGGCCGGGTCGGTGACCGAGAGGTTCTCCACGACCAGTGTCTCGGCTGTCACATTCCCCTCCTGAACCGGTCGGCGCACCGGTCGGCGATGAGGTTCACGGAGACGGCGAGGGCGACCACGCACGCGGCCGGTGCCGCGAGCGCCCACGGGTTGAGCGGGACTCCCGACAGGTTGTCGGCGGTCATGCGCGCCCAGCTGTCTCCGAGGGTCGGGCCGCCGAACCCGAGGAAGCCGATCGAGGCCACCACGTAGACCGCGCTCACCAGTCGCAGCCCGGCGTCGGCCAGGACCGGCGCCGCGATGGTGGGCAGCACGTCGCGCACGAAGACGACCGGTGTGCGCTCGCCCAGGGCCACCGAGTGCTCGACGTGGCCGCGCGAGACGGCGGTGAGCGTCGCGGCTCGGGTGAAGCGCAAGGTGGCGGGGGTGCCGACCAGGGCGATGACCACGACCAGGACGGTGGGTCCCGACGCGGCGTTTGCGGCCAGCAGGGTGACCAGCAGTGGCGGGACCACGAGCAGGAGTTCGCCCGAACGCAGGACGAGGGAGCTGAGGTGTCCCCCGTACCAGCCGGTGAGCAGGCCCAGGACGGTGCCGAGCAGGGTGCTCAGGGCGGTGGCGGCCAACGGCAGCAGGATGAGCGCGGGTCCGGCGTCGAGCAGGACCGCCCACACGTCGCGGCCCAGGTGGTCGGTGCCCAGGGGCAGCCCGTCGCCTGGCGGTTGGAAGGGCCGGCCCTGGGAACTGGTCTGCCCGGGGCCGACCGCCAGGGGGCCGAGAAAGGCCGCCGCCAGGGCGAGCCCTCCGGGCAGGCACAGGAGCACCCAGCCGACCGCGTCGGTCGTCCGGGACAGGGTCCGGGAACGTGTCCGTGAGGCCGGGGTCACCGGAGCGCCCCCGTTCGCTGTGGTGTCCGGTCCGGGGACGCCGCTCCGGCGAGTTCGGCGACGAGGAAGCCGAGGGCCGCCGCGCCCGCCAGGACGATGCCCGCCCCGCTGACCACCGCGGCGTCCCTGCGCCCGATCGCCTCGGCGGTCAGGGCGCCCAGACCGGGGTAGCCGAAGGCCGCCTCCACGACGAGCGCGCCGCCGACCGTGTACGGAACCGCCAGGGCCACGGCCTGGGCGACGGGCCCGCGCACCGAGGGCAGCAGGTGGCGGGCCAGGACCCGGTGTTCGGGCACCCCGGCCAGGCGCGCGGCCTCCACGTGCGGCGCTCCGGCGGCCTCGGCCACGGCCGCGCGGGTCAGGCGCAGGACGAAGGCACCGGCCACGGCGGCCAGGGTCAGTGTCGGCAGGACGAGCTTGTCGGGCTCGGTCAGGGCCCCGAACCCGTCACCGACCAGGGACACCGGCGGGAACCAGCCCAGTCCGTGGGCCAGGACGCTCACCAGAAGCGCGGCCAGGACGAACTCGGGGACCGAGAGCACCAGCAGCGCGCCGAGCGAGGCCGCCCGATCGCGGAGCGCGCCGGGGCGGGCGCCCGCCGCGACGCCCGCCGGGACGGCCACCAGGACCACGACCAGCAGGGCGCTCGCGCCCAGGACCAGGCTGCGGGCCGCGCGGTCGGCGACGAGCGGGGCCACCGGCAGGCCGGTGACCGCGCTCTCGCCCAGGTCCCCGGTGAGGACGCCGGAGAGCCAGTCGAGGTAACGCACGCCGACCGGGCGGTCAAGGCCGAGCCGCTCGCGCAGCGCGGCCACGCGTTCGGGGTCGGCCTGGGCGCCCAGGGCCTGGCTGGCCGGGTCCCCGGGCAGGACCTCGACCGACCAGAAGAGCGCCGCGCTCACCGCCAGCAGCAGGAGGACGATCCCCGGCAGGCGGCGGGCGACCGAGATCCCGGTGCGGCGCGCGCTCACGACATCGACAGGCGGTCGAGCCGTGGCAGGGCCTGGGTGTACTCGATGCCGGAGACACCGGGCACGGTGGCGTCGAGTTGTTCGGCGAAGCCCCAGACGACGTCGCCGCCCTGCTCCCACAGGTAGTGCTGGATCGCCGCCAGGGCCTCCCTGCGCTCGTCGTCGTCCACGGTGGCCTGCATGGCGTCGAGCATCTCGTCGTACTCTCCGCCGGAGAGCCCGGTGACGTTGAACCCGCCCCGTTCGCCGGTGAAGCCCGCGACGTGCGTGGCCGCCGGACGGTTCGCCCAGTACAGGGACTGGAACGGGGTCGACATGAGGGTCTCCATGTCGGCGAAGTAGGTGTCGGCTGCCACCTCGTCGAGCCGCACGGTCAGCCCCGCCTCGGCGGCCTGCTCCACCAGCAGTTCCGCCGCCGCGGTCATGCCGGGGACGAGCTCGGCGACTCGCAGGGTGACCTCGCTGACCCCGGCCGACTCCAGCAGTTCCCGGGCCTGCTCGACATCGCGTTCGCGCTGGGGCACGTCGTCGGCGAAGTCGGCCAGCCCTTGGCCGACGAGGTCGTTGCCGACGGTTCCCTGGCCGTGGAGGACCGTGTCGACCATCGCCTGGCGGTCGACCAGGAGCTTGACGGCGAGCCGCACGTCCGGGTCGTCGAAGGGCTCCAGGGTGGTGTTCATGTGCAGGGCGAGGAAACCGGAGTCGGAGGTGCCGCCGCGGACGATCTCGATGGAGTCGTCGGCCGCGGCCGCGTTGGCCGGGCTGACGGCGTGCGCGTAGTCGATCTGGCCGCCGCGCAGGGCGTTCATCCGGGTCTCGGCGTCGTTGATGGAGACGATCTCGACCTCGTCGAGCACCGCGGGCTCGTCCCAGTAGGCGTCGTTGCGTTCCAGCACCCGGCCGCCGGAGTCGGTGGAGGCGAGCCGGTAGGGCCCCGAGCCGATGCCTTCCTCCCACGCCTCGCCGGTGGTTCCGTCGGGGAAGACCAGGGAGAAGGTCGCGAGCCCGGCCTCGACGAAGTCGGCGCGGGGACGCATGAGGGGGACCCTGAGAGTGAGCGGGTCGAGGACCTCCAGGCCGTCCCGGTCCAGGTCCGCGTAGAACTGGGCGTAGTTGGGGCTCTCCTCGGGGTCGGCGAGCAGGGCCAGGCTGTAGCGGACGTCCTCGGCCGTGAGGGGGCGGCCGTCGTGGAACTCCACGCCCTCGCGGATCCGGACGGTGTACTCGGTGGCGTCGTCGTTGGCCTCGATCTCCTCCGCCAGGCGCATGACCACGTCCTCGCCGCGCAGGACCACGAGTGGGTCGAAGAGGGCGAACATCGTGACGTAGTCGGAGATGGCCGAGGCGACCGGGACGTTGAGCGTCTCCAGCGCGGCTCCGGCCACTCCCATCCGGAGCCTGCCGTCGGTAGCCTCCTCGTCGCCCGAACACGCCGTCAGGGGGAGCGCCGCCGCCGCGGCCAGACCGAGGGAACCGCGCAGGAGGGCCCGGCGGCCGAGGACGGGGGCTCCCGGTCGGGTCAGCGTGCCATCACTCATCGATCCACCTCAATGAAAATGATTTTCATACCCAAATGCTAGCAGTACGACACCCCCAGGGGGTAGGGGTGAAAGCCGGATACCAACGGGAACCCGGGCGGCGCCCGCAGTGGGAAGTCAGAGCAGGGACGGAGTCTGGGGCGCGGAGCACCGAAGACCGGGCCCGCGTACACACGACGAAGGGCCCGCTGGGAGGCGACCCGTCACCGAACCGCCGCGCACGCTCCGCACCGAGGCGCGGAACCCCTGGATCAGCGACTCGTACGCACCGCTCGGCACGAAGCCCGGCCAAGCGTGAATCACCTGCGACCACAAGGGTGAAGGCGATCGCGCCATCTCCACGACGTGGAGACGAAACTGAGGCCGCAACGGAGGCCGCAAGGTATCCCGACCGCCCCAACGGGCTCGAACGGCGCCACGCGGCAGCGGCGGAGCCGTGTCAGGACAGCAAACTGGTGCCGCGCCGTTCCGCGGCGGCCACGATGAAGGAGATCCCGCACGACGCGGGACAACATCCCACACGCCCCGGCTCCACCCCACCCGAGACGCAGAAAGGGGCCCACCAGATGGTGGACCCCTCTATGAACCGCTACTGCTCTGTCGGGACGGCGGGATTTGAACCCACGACCCCTTGACCCCCAGTCAAGTGCGCTACCAAACTGCGCTACGTCCCGTCCGCTGAGCGGCGGCGTTTCCGCCCCCGCCAACAGGTAAAACCCTACCGCATCGGCGGGGCCGTTCAGACCAGGGCAGCTCAGGGGTCAAGGCGGGAGTCAGCTCACTGCGCCGGATCCCACACCGATGACCTGGGCGCGGTCACCGACGGAGAAGCCGGACACCACGATCGCGTGCGGGGCCAGCGCCACTCCGAAGGTCGAGCCGTCCGGGGCCAGGCCCTCGGCAGCCGAGTCCAGCGGGACCTCGATGCCGTCGGCACCCCAGGAACCGACGAGCAGGACGGCCGGTTCGTTCCCGTCGGGCCCCTCCGCGCGGACCCCGGCGAACAGCTCGGGGCTGACCGCGACGCTCTCCGGAACGGGGGCCGGAGTGGCGAACACGAGGCTGTCCACGGTCTCGGTGTCGGGGATGTCCCCGCCCGGTTCGCCGACCACCGGCCGCTCCAGGCGGTACTCGACCTGGTCGGTGTCCTCGTCGGTCTCGGTGTGCATCAGCAGCTCACCGTCGACAGGAACCACCCTGCCGGGTTCGGTGGGCAGGTTCTCAGCGGTCACACCCCTGTTCCTGCTGCGGACGGCCAGCACCCCCGGGTCGTCACCGCCGTAGTGGACCACCACGGCCCAGCCGTCGGGGGCGGAGAGCACCTGTTCCACGGGACCGGGGATCTCGCGTCTGCCGTAGGTGCCACCCGCCTCGGTCAGTACTCGCAGTTGGTGGGACTCCTCCTCTGCCGACTCGGCGTCGTCCTCGTCCGGGGGACACTCCTCGGGGACCAGGATCCTGGCATCCGCGATGACCGGAGCACCGGTCTGTGCACATCCCCTGTCTCTCCGGTAGAGGGTCGCCTCCCCGGATTCATGGTCCCGGAGGGTGAAGCGGCCGCTCTCCTCCACCTGCAGGAAAGCTCGGTCGGTCAGGAGAAGGCGGTCCGCCTCGTCTCGGATCCGGTGATAACCGACCGGCCGACCGGTGTCGGCGGCCAGCACCGCCACGGACCGCTGCTCGTGGTCCGCTCCGGTCTCGTCTCGGTACAGCACCGCCACGCGTTCGCCGTCGGGGGTGGGCTCGGACCACAGAACCTCACCGACCGGCTGGAACCGCCAGCGTTCGCTGCCGTCCCGGCTGTCCAGGGCCCACACGCCCCGAGGGCCGTGGATCAGCGCCCCGGTGTCCGTCGCGGCCACGGAGATCTCACCCGCCGATCCCGCTTCGGGGTGCTCCCAAACCCAGGTGACCTCGTCACCGTGGACCGAAGCTGCCGCCTTGGCCGAGGCGAGCGGTTCGGCGAGGGTGTGCACGGAAGGGTCCCGGTCCAAGACCGGGGGGACGGCGAGCACCGCGAGGGCGACGACCGGGGCCAGCCCAGCCGATACCGCCTGTATCCGGGGCCGCCCGGAGGCTGGCCGGAGCGGTTCGGGGCGCCCGGCGACGGCGAGCATCAGTGCGCCCGCCAGCAGCGTGAGCGCGGACAGGTACCACAGGTGGGAGACAGCCCCGAAGTCCACCAGGACGTCCGGCAGCGGTTCCCCCTCCCCCGACGCGCGAACCGGAGTCCGGGCGCCCGGGACCTCCCGCAGGGCCACCAGCACCGCCAGGCACCCCACAAGGACGGCCGCCGCACGGAGCGGACCCGAACCCTCACCGGGGCGACGATCCCACCCCGACCCGGGTGTGTGCTCACCGCCGGGCAGAGCCCAGGCAGCGGTGAGCAGAACGATCGCGCCGCCCAGCCCCCAGTGAAGCAGCGGAAAGGTCTCACCCCAGCGCTCCGCGGGGCTCAGCAACGCGGCTCCCACCAACGCGAGCACCCCGCCTAGAACTGCCCCGGTGCCCGCCCAGGAGATCAGCCGCCAGATCGTGTCCGCACTGATCCAACGCATCACGGCACCAGACCTTCCACCCGCGCACCCTGGTGGCGCGGCTCGGTCAGTAGGACGGCGACCCCACCGCGGACAGCCACGAGCTGTCCCACGTCTGCCCGGCTTCCCAGAACGATCCGGTTGCGCAGTCCCCCACCGAACAGCTCCCCGTGCGAGGCCACGCTGACCTGGGCCCGGTCCCCGGCCCTTTCGGATTCGTCAGTGGTGAACACCACCTGCTCCGGCAGTACAGCCCTGTGGCTGTAACGACTGGCGTAGGCACCACCCGCTCCGATCAGCGGTGTGCGGTTGCCGTCCGGATCGATGCGGCCGACCTCAGCCCCCTCGCCCGACCGGGAGAACAGCATGGTGATGCCGCTGCCGTCAACGTCGATGACCGCCTCCCGGTAAAGACCCTCCTCCGCCTCGACCATGTCCTCGCTCAGGTACATGAGTTCCTCTCCGCTCTCCGGGTCCAGCAGGAGGACCGGGTCAGACGAGTAGTAGCCCTGCACGGCGAGGACACTGCCCCGGCCGTCCGCACCCGGGGCCGCCCACGGCCGGTCGGGGACGAAAACCCCCTCCCCCTCCAACTCGTAGCTCCACTGCTCCTCACCGGTACGCAGATCCACGGAGACCACCCTGAACCGCTTGTCGGGTTCCTCGTCACGGATAAGGGATTCGATCTCCCGTGTACTGCCGGTGAGATCCTCCTCGCGGACACAGGCCACGGCGAACACGACCGTCTCCGCGCGTACCCGGGGCGGCTCACCCGCACAGGCCATCCCCGGTTCGGGGGCCGGGTTCAGGTACCACAGTTCCTCGCCGGACTCCGCGTCCCAGGCGCTCACCCCGGGCGCCTCGTCCCGCTCGACGCCATCGCGCCGGTCGGAATGCACGCGGACACCGTCCGACCAGCCCACGAGAGCACGAGCACTGCTTTCCGAAGCCTCACCTGTGTCTGCGCTGAACTCGGTGACCAGTGCACCGTTGACCACGTCGAACACCCGGGTGGCCAGCTCTTCGGGTGCGTCCTCGCCCTGTTCCGCGGCATCCTCGTCCCGCTCCGGAACTCGGGTGAAGAGCACGTGTCCGTTTCCCACCCAGACCGTGGCGTCCCTGGCAGCGGGCTCACGGTACGACCAGATCTCCGTGCCGTCGGTCCCGTCCAGGGACACCACACCGTCGCTGAGGACCACGAGGGGGCCGTGAGCCCCCCGAACGATCCGGTCGATCGTGCCCGACTGCTCGGGTTCCCAGATCCACCCGGACCGGTTGACCCGTTCCGGGAATGCCGCCACCCCCGGCAGGTCCTCGGCGACGACGTGCCGTACACCGCCCTCCTCCTCATCGACGAGGAGCAACGGCACGGTCACCCCGACCAACGCAACGGCAAGCACGCCCGCGGCGAAGGGCGGCAGAGAGCGGCTTCGGGGCGGTAGGAGCGGTCGGCGCACGACGGTCAGCATGAGCAGCACACCCAGGGGGACAGCGCAGACCACGACCGCCATCCTCAGCTCGATCAGGGAGAGCGCGCCGATTTCAGGAGCGTCCGCGCCCAAGAGCACGCCGTTGCCCGCGATGAGGGCGGTGAGGGCCGCTGCCCCGGCCAGGCACAGGGCGTAATCCCAGCCGCTCTCCGCATCCGCTGCTTCACCGGCACGCACGTTCTTCCAGCGCACCCCGAGCACCAGGACGAACCCGCCGATCACGCAAGCCCAGAACCAGGCCAACCCGGCTTCCTGGAACACCGCAGTGTCCTGGCCCGCCCAGTGCAGGGCCACGGTCACCGCCGCCAGGAGCAGCGCCCCCGCGACCGTGCCCGCCCCGACCCAGGACAGGGCCTTCTCCGTGCGCCGCTCGCGCACCACCCCGCACCGCCTACCACTCCGTGATCTCGTGACCGAAAGGCCACTTTCCGCCACGAAAAGCTAGCAGTGCCTCGGAGGTCTGCTGCGGGTGGGTCAGGGCACCATGCCGGTGAGCCCCGGCTTTCCGCCCTCGCTCACCACGACCGCACCGGGAACCACTTTCAGGCCCGCGCCGCTGACATCCGAGACCGGCAGGAAGGACTCCGCACTCCACTGGGTGACCTCCCCGAAGGGCGCGTCCACCACGTGTCCGTCCCATCCGATGAGCAGGGACCCGTCCAATACGGCGATGCCACTGGTATCGACCACGTTCTCCAGGTGAGCCCCTTCAACCACGGCCGTATCGATGATCTCCCCGGCCGCGTTCACCTGGTGGAACGTAAACTGTGGCTCTTCCCAGCGGCCCCGCTCAGTGGTGTCCACGGCGACGACGGAGCCGTCTGGATCGGCGTACGACACCCAGGTACGCGAGGAGTCACCGGCCATCAGGTCGTCCGGAAGCGCCACGACCTCCTCCCCGGTCCCCAGGTCCAACAGCGCGACACCCTCCCGCCATCCCTCTTTCAGGAGAACCTGCTGCTCTCCGGGCGGCCCTTCCACCAAGGACAGGCGCGGGAAGTGGAAATCCTCTTCTGATCGGGCGGGCCATTCCGTATGCCAGAGCTCCCTCTCCTCGAATCGGTCGACCGCGACGACCATGACGTCCACCTCGACGTCCGGCCAGTCGAACGGAGAGCCGGAGCGGGCCACACTCTCGAGGGTCTCCGTGTCCGCGTCAACGAGGCATCCGACCGGGGCGAGCAAGAAGCCGTCGTGACTCTGCACGTCCCACGACGAGACCACGCACTCCTCGGGCAACGACAGCGCCTCACGCTTCACTGCGCCGGGCTCGCGGAACGGTTCTTCGGGCCAGTCCGGGAGGGCGACGGCAGTCTCACCGCGCACCTCCCCGGTCCGCTCGTCCAGCCGCACCGTCACCAGCTGTCCGGAGTCACCCCAGGCGGCTCGGGTCTCGTAGCTCACGAACACGCTGCCATCGTCGCGCCACACGTCATGGACCGGGTCGTGGGGGCGCAGGTAGGACCACAGCACCTCGCCGGTCTCGCCGTCCAGTGACACGACCCCGTCCCGGAGGAGGGCCAGCGGCCCGTGGCTTCCCACACGCACCTCGACTACTGAGGCGCCCTGCGGCGGCTGCCACTCCCAGCCGACCTGGGAAACCTCGGCCGGGACCGGAGCGGGCTCGCCGAGCTCGTCGGCCACCCGGTGCTGTTCCCGGGGAACGACCAGAACGATCGCGCCCCCGAGGACGACCACCGCCAGCGCACCGGCGCCGAGCAGGGTCATGCTCCGCCCGAACGGCCTCGGGTTGGGGACCCGCCACGAGAGCAGCATGAACACGGCTCCCAGAGCGAAGGCGCACATCGCCAGCCACAGGTGCACGAACGGTGACAGGGTGTCGAACAGCGGGACCGAACCGAAGAACCTGAAGGGGTCGGCCAGGGAGTAGAGCCCGAGCAGGGCCAGCCCTGCGAGGCAGAACAGAACCATCCAGCACCGGTACAGCACGGTGCTGTGATCGCTCACGTACACGTGGGGGTGTTCCTGCCAGCGAATCCCGAACGCCAGCACGAAGCAGGCGATGACGACGGCGGCGATCCACCAGCCGCCCACCTCCTCCAGCAGTCCTTCACCGATCGCGAAAGCGGTGGCCAGCGCCCACAGCGCGGACCCGAGCAGCAGCCCTGCCCCGATCCACACCAACGCGCTCCGCACGCGTCCGTGCTCCTTCTCCTCCGCCACCCGGGCCACTTCACTTTCCGCTGATATCCGACATGCCGCCGGTCAACCTAACAGCCAGTCACCCAGAGTGAGGAATCGGGGTGCTGAGAGTGGCTGCGAAGGCGTGTCGGCCCGGCGACGCTGAAGGCTCAGTGTTCGGTGGCTCCTTCGCCTGCGCGTTCAGTGAGCCAGGTGAAAAGGGCGGGGTCGGTGCCCATCTCCGGGTGCCACTGCACGCCGAGCACGTTGAACACGTCCGTGTACTCGATCGCCTCGACCGTGCCGTCCTCGGCCCAGGCGGTGGCGGAGACGTTGCGGCCCAGAGCGGCGACGGACTGGTGGTGGTAGGTGGGCACGTCGAGCATGGTGCGGCCCAGCACCCGGGCGGTGCGGGAGTGTTCGGCGACGGTGACCGGGTGGGTGTCGAAGATCCCGGTGCGCTGGCGGTGCCCGGTGTGGCCCACCACGTCGGGCACGTGCTGGTTGAGGGTGCCGCCGCGGCAGACGTTGAGCAGCTGCATACCCCGGCACACCCCCAGGACCGGCAGACCCCGGGCGAGCGCTCCGGCCAGCAGGTCCACCTCGGCGGTGTCGCGACCCGCCTGAACCCCGGCGGTGTGCGTTCCGGTCGGAGCTCCGTAGCG
This sequence comes from Nocardiopsis exhalans, assembly GCF_024134545.1. Taxonomy (GTDB): domain Bacteria; phylum Actinomycetota; class Actinomycetes; order Streptosporangiales; family Streptosporangiaceae; genus Nocardiopsis; species Nocardiopsis exhalans. The sequence goes on along the minus strand of NZ_CP099837.1, from coordinate 2,743,014 downwards.
GCCGGGGTCGATGTCGCCGCCCCCGGCCAGCAGCAGCCCGTCCAGCCGGTCCAGCGCCCCGGTGATCCCCGCGACCGGTGGCAGCAGGAGGGGTACCGCCCCGGTGGCGGCGACGGAGTCCACGTAGTGCCGGGGCAGCAGGGTGGCGGGCAGGTCCCAGGCCTCGCCCCAGCGGGCCTGTTCCGCGTAGGCGGTGATGCCGACGACCGGTGGCATGAGAGCGGCCTCCTTCGGGGCGGGGATCGGGGTTCGCCGGGTTCGGGGCGGCGGCGGGCCTGGGACGAGCCTAGATCGGGGTGACGTAGGCGCCGGAGATACCGCCGTCCACGAGGAAGTTGGAGGCGGTGACGAACGAGGCGTCGTCACTGGCCAGGAAGGCCACCGCGGCGGCGATCTCGGTGGCGTCGGCGAAACGGCCCAGCGGGACGTGGACCAGGCGGCGGGCGGCGCGTTCGGGGTCCTTGGCGAACAGTTCCCGCAGCAGGGGTGTGTCCACCGGCCCCGGAGAGAGCGCGTTCACCCGGATGCCCTCGCGGGCGAACTGCACGCCCAGTTCGCGGCTGAGTGCGAGCACCCCGCCCTTGCTGGCGGTGTAGGACACCTGGGATGTGGCGGCACCCATGGTGGCGACGAACGACGCGGTGTTGACGATCGCCCCCTTGCCCTGTGCGCGCATGTGCGGCAGGGCGTACTTGCAGCACAGGTACACGGAGGTGAGGTTAACCTCCTGGACCCGCCGCCAGGCGTCGAGGCTGGTGGTGAGGATGGAGTCGTCGTCGGGAGGTGAGATCCCGGCGTTGTTGAAGGCCACGTCCACGCTGCCGTACTCGGCCTTGACCCGGGCGAAGAGGGCTTCGACCGCGGCTTCGTCGGTGACGTCGGCGCGGATGAACCCGCCTCCGGTGGCCTCGGCCACGCTCTTGCCGCCCTCCTCGTCGAGGTCGACGGCGACGACGGTGGCGCCCTCCTCCGAAAGGCGGAGCGCGGTGGCTCGGCCGATACCGCCCGCCGCCCCGGTGATGACGGCGACGCGGTCCTGGAATCGCTGCATGGTGTTCCTCCAGTTCAGGGGTGGATCCGCCAGACGGGGTCTGTCAGAAGTGGGCCCCTCGGGTGGGCCGTGGGGCGGTCGGTCCGGTGGGCCCGTCAGGTGTCGTCGGAGAGGAAGACGGTCCTGGTCTCGGTGAAGGCGTCCAGGGCGTCGGGGCCCAGTTCGCGGCCCAGGCCGGACTGGCCCATCCCGCCGAAGGGCGTCCAGTAGCGCACGGCCGAGTGCGAGTTCACCGACAGGTTTCCGGCGCGGACGGCGCGGGAGACCCGCAGGGCGCGCCCGATGTCGCGGGTCCAGACTGATCCGGCCAGCCCGAACTCGGTGTCGTTGGCGATGCGTACCGCGTCGGCCTCGGTCTCGAAGGGCAGTACGGACAGGACCGGGCCGAAGATCTCCTCGCGGAAGGCGGGTTCGGCCGGGTCGTGGGTGGCGAGCACGGTGGGCGGGAACCAGAAACCGGGTCCCCGGGGCGCGCTCCCCTGGAAGAGGACGGTGGCGCCGTCCACGTAGGCGGCGACGCGGTCGCGCTGGGCGGCGCTGATCAGCGGACCCATCTCGGTGTCGGGGTCGAGGGGGTCGCCGACGGTGATCCCCTCGACGGCCGGGCGCAGGAGTTCCAGGAAGCGTTCGTACACGTCGGCCTGGACGAGCAGGCGGGAGCGGGCACAGCAGTCCTGTCCGGCGTTGTCGAAGGCGGCCATGGGCGCGGCGGCCGCGGCCTTGTCCAGGTCGGCGTCGGCGAAGACGATGTTGGCGCTCTTGCCGCCGAGTTCGAGGGTGAGGCGGGTGAGGTCGTCGGCGGCCGCCGCCATGATGCCCTTGCCCACCCGGGTGGAGCCGGTGAAGACGATCTTGGCGACGTCGGGGTGGCGGACCAGGCGCGCTCCGGCCACCGGCCCGGTGCCGGGCAGGACCTGCAGGACTCCGTCGGGCAGGCCCGCTTCCCGGGCGAGTTCGCCGATGCGCAGGGCGGTGAGCGGGGTGAGTTCGGCGGGTTTGACGATGACGGTGTTGCCCGCTGCCAGGGCGGGTGCGGTGCCCCAGGACAGGACCGGCATCGGGAAGTTCCAGGGGACGATGACGCCGACCACGCCGAGGGGGTCGGCGAAGGTGACGCTCCAGCCGCCGGGGACGGGGATCTGCCGTCCGGTGGCGCGCTCGGGTGCGGCCGAGAAGTAGGTGAACACGTCCCTGGCGTTGCCCGCCTCCCAGCGGGCCTGGCCGACGGGGTGCCCGGCGTTGGCGACCTCCAGCTGGGCGAGCTCCTCGGTGTGGGCGTCGATGCGCTCGGCCACGGCGCGCAGCAGCCGGGCGCGTTCGCCCGGCGGGGTGTCGCGCCAGGCGGGGAAGGCCGCGGCGGCGCGGACGACGGCGGCGTCGGTCTCGGCCTCGGAGGCCAGGGGGACGGTGGCCACCACCTCCCCGCTGGCCGGGTCGACCACCTTCTGCTCGCGCTGCCCTTGTTGTGCGAACTGCTTCGGCCGCTCGGGCGGCGTGCTCTCGTCGGTGTTCACCGGGTGTCCCTCCCTGTCATCTGGATCCGCTACATCCGCTCGAAGCCGCGGAACATCTCCCAGTCGGTGACGGCGGCGTCGAAGGCCGCCAGTTCGACGCGGGCGCGGTTGGCGTAGTGGGCGACGACCTCCTCGCCGAAGGCCTCGCGGGCCAGCGCGCTGCCCTCCCACAGTTCCAGGGCCTCGCGCAGGGTGGTGGGGACGGTGGGCAGGCCCGAGGTGTAGGCGTTGCCGGTGAGCGGCTCGCCCGGTTCGATGCCGTGCTCGACCCCGTGCAGTCCGGCCGCGACCATGGCGGCGCTGGCCAGGTAGGGGTTCACATCGCCGCCGGGGACCCGGTTCTCCACCCGCAGCGAGGGCCCGTGGCCGACCACCCGCAGCGCGCAGGTGCGGTTGTCGTGGCCCCAGGCGACGGTGGTGGGCGCGAAACTGCCCGGGACGAAGCGCTTGTAGGAGTTGATGTTGGGCGCCAGCAGCAGGGTGAGCTCGCGCAGCGCGGCGAGCTGGCCGCCCAGGAAGTGGCGGCCGGTCTCCGACAGCCCCTGGCCCTCGGCCATGACCGGGGTTCCGTCATCGTCGCGCAGTGAGAGGTGGATGTGGCAGGAGTTGCCCTCGCGGTCGTTGGGTTTGGCCATGAAGGTGAGCGACATGCCCTCCTGCGCGGCGATCTCCTTGGCGCCGTTCTTGTAGACGCTGTGCTGGTCGCAGGTGCGCTGGACCTCGTCGTAGCGGAAGACGATCTCGTGCTGGCCGAGGTTGCACTCGCCCTTGGCCGACTCCACGTACAGTCCGGCGCCGGTCATCTCGTTGCGGACGCGGCGCAGCAGGGGTTCGACGCGGGCGCCGCCCAGGACCGAGTAGTCGACGTTGTACTGGTTGGCGGGGGTGAGGTCGCGGTAGGCGCTGTTCCAGGCCTGTTCGTAGGTGTCCCGGTAGACCACGAACTCGAGTTCGGTGCCCGCGTAGGCCTGCCAGCCGTGTTCGGCGAGGCGTTGGCGCTGGTGGTCCAGGACCTGGCGGGGCGAGGCGGCGACCGGGCCGCCGTCGTGCCAGGTGAGGTCGGCGGTGACCATGACCGCACCCTCGGCCCAGGGGGTGCGCCGCAGGGTGGACAGGTCCGGTGCCATCACGAAGTCGCCGTAGCCGGTCTCCCAGGAGGACATGGCGTACCCGTCGACGGTGTTCATGTCCACGTCCACGGCGAGCAGGTAGTTGCAGCCCTCCGTACCGTGCTCGAGGGTCTCCTCCAGGAAGTAGCGGGCGGAGAGCCGTTTGCCCTGGAGGCGGCCCTCCATGTCGGTGAAGGCGACCAGGACGGTGTCGACCTCGCCGGAGGCGGCCTCGATTCTGAGTTGGTCCAGCGACAGTGGGGGGAGGCTGCCGTGCGCTCGCACCTGGGGCTCCTTGTCAGCGTCGTGGCGTCTGGGAGTATGGTTCGATCTCAGACCAATGGTGGAACATGCAACCAGCCCCGCCGAGGACTGTCAATGGGACACCCCATCGAACCCGGCTCGGCCGCACATCACCATCGAAAAAGGAAAAGGAACGAACATGCACCATTCGGACAGCAGTCCGGCGGGCACCGCGGACGGCGACCCGGCAAGCGCTACGGACAACGGTCCGGCCGGGGTCGCGGCCCAGGCCGTGTTCCGCCCCGTGCGCACCGGGAACCCGTTCGAGGAGACGGTGGAGCGGCTGCTGTCCGCGATCCGGTTGGGTGTGGTCGGGCACGGGGAGCGCTTTCCCGCCGAGCGCGAACTCGCCGCGCGGCTCGGGGTCAGCCGGGTCATCCTCCGCGACTCCCTGCGCGCCCTCCAGGAGGCCGGGTACGTGGAGTCCAGGCGCGGGCGGTTCGGCGGCGCCTTCGTCACGTACGTGCGTCCCAAGCCGAGCCGGAGCGAGGCCCAGCGGGTCCTGCGGGACACCGGCACGGACCTGGACGACCTGTTCACCCACCGCCGGGCCCTGGAGACCGGCGCGGCCGTGGTGCTGGCCGAGAAAGGGCTCACCCCCGACCAGGACCGGCTGCTCTCCGAGCGGCTGGCGGCGGTGGAGGGGGCCGAGGTGGATGACTACCGGCGCCTGGACACGGTCCTGCACCTGACCCTGGCCGAACTCACCGGTTCCGCCTCGCTCACCCGTTCGCTGACCGAGGTGCGCATGCGCGTGAACGACCTGCTCGACGCCATGCCGATGCTGGTGCGCAACCTGGAGCACAGCAACACCCAGCACCGCCAGATGGTTCAGGCGGTCCGGGACGCGGACCCCGAGGCGGCGGTGCGCGCGGCACGCGAACACCTGGAGGGCAGCGAGTCCCTCATCCGGGGCTTCCTCGCCTGAGCCCTCTCGTCTGAACCTTCTCGCCCGAACCCTGCTCCGGGGCGAGGCCGGATCGGGAGCAGCATTGGCCGCATCCGGCCAAACGTGAGAAGCACTCACCTTTATGACGGTTCATCACGGCGCGGGCGAACAGCCCGCCACGGGTCGCCGACGTGCGGGCGGACGCCGAGCGATCACTCTCGGTAGGACCTCGCCGACGGGCCAGCGGCCGCAACGAGCCGAACCGGTGATCGTACCCACCCTGCCCGGGCCGTACGGAACCGGGCCCGGCACCGGCGGCCGCGCCCCCGTTGCCCGCCGCCCTGACTCCGGCCTTTAATGACGGCGCCCCCGCTCTCCCACAGGCCCCCGGCAGGGCCGAAAGGACGCCGTCACCCATGGCTTCCCTCAACCGGCGCGGATTCCTCACCGCCTCCACAGGCCTGGGGTTCGCCCTCGGTCTGCCCGCTCTCCCCGTCTCCGCCGCGACTCACGACGAACGCGTCCGGCAGACCCTCGACCGGATCACCGACCCCGAGGGCACCACCTTCGCCCAGGTCGCCTCCCCCGTCGGCGACGACTACCAGCTGCTCACTGCCGGACCCGGCTGGCCGATGGAGGTCCGCGAGGACCTGGTCCCCGCCCAGTCCGGTCGCGACGAACGGCGCGAGCCGCTGGCCGCCTTCGTGCAGTTCACCGACCTGCACGTGCTGGACGTGCAGAGCCCGGTGCGGTTCGAGTACACCCACCCCATCATCGGTTCCAGCGCGCACCGGCCGCAGGAGGCGCTCGCCATGGTGGGTGCTTCGGCGCTGGTCAAGAGGGTGAACTCGCTCCGGAACGGCCCGGTGACCGGCCGCCCCTTCGACTTCATGATGACCACGGGCGACAACACCGACAACCACGAGGAGATCGAGCTCGACTGGCTCATGACGATCCTCAACGGGGGCTCGCTCACACCGGACACCGGTGCCCCAGGGCTGTTCGAGGGCGTGCAGAGCTGCGGCTCCGAGCTGTACTGGCAGCCGGAGAGCCAGAACCCGGACCGCTACAAGGACCGGGGCGGCTTCCCCCACCTGCCCGGCTACCTGGCCGCCGCCACGGCCGAGTTCCACAGCCCCGGGCTGGACGTGCCCTGGTACTGCACCATCGGCAACCACGACCACACCCCGGCGGGGACCCTGCCCGCTCGCACCCTGGGCGAGGTCTACGTCGGCGACCGCAAGCTGATGTTCGCCGACGACGACGTCACCGAGCAGATGGCCGAGGCCATGACCGAGGAGGAGCAGCTCGGCGACATCCCCGACGAGGTCGAGAGCCCCGACGACGCCGAAACGATGTCCACCGCCGCTCTGACCTCCACCGTCACCCCGGACGAGCGGCGCAGGCCCTTCGACACGGCGGGCTTCGTCGCCGCCCACCTGGCGGAGGACAACACCGGCCCCGGGCCGGTCGGCCACGGCTACACCGAGGCCAACGCTGACGGGGTGGACTGCTTCTACACCTTCCCGATCGCCGAGGGCGTCACCGGGATCAGTATGGACACGACCACGCTCGCGGGGCTGGCCAACGGTTCCATCGGCAAGCGGCAGTACGACTGGGTGGAGAGGACCCTGCGCGCGTCCAGCTCGGTCTACTACGACCTGCTCGGCCGCCGACGCACCCAGCAGGTGACCGACGAGCTGTTCGTGCTGTTCAGCCACCACACCAGTGGCACGATGAACAACCCGCTGCCGGACCGGCGCCGCCCGGCCGAACTCCGCTTCACCGGCGAGATCCTGGTGGCCATGCTCAAGCGTTACCCCAACGTCCTGGCCTGGGTGAACGGCCACACCCACTACAACAGGGTGCGGGCGCACACCTCCCGCGTCCCGGAGCGCGGGTTCTGGGAGATCAACACCGCCTCGCACATCGACCACCCGCAGCTGGCCCGCAGCATCGAGATCGTGGACAACGCGGACGGCACGATGTCGCTGTTCACCACCCTGTTGGAGGCCGACAGCCCCTACCAGGTGGACCACGGCGACTTCTCCGTGGAGGGTCTGGCCTCGCTGTACCGGGAGCTGTCCGTGAACGACCTGTACGCCGACCCGGCCAACTACGGCGGACCCCAGGACCGCAACGTCGAACTCCTCGTCGCCGCCCACCACCCGGCTCGCTAGCGCCGCCAGGCAGTCCGGCAGTCCGCTCAACACCGCTGGCTCAGCGCGGGTTCCCCGCCGGTTCCGGGGAGCCCGCACCCAACGCCTTGCTCGATCGTCCGCCCAGCGCCGTGAGCGCCACCCCGCCCACCAGGAGCACCGCGGCCACCAGGCTCAGCGGACGGACGGCCTCGCCGAGGAACAGGGCCGCCGAGGCCATCCCGAACACCGGCACCAGCAACGAGTAGGGCGCCACGGCGGAGGCCTCGTTCTGCCGCAGCAGGTACCCCCAGGCGCCGAAACCGAACACCGTGGCAGCCCAGGCCACGAAGAGGATCGCGCCCACCCCGGCCAGGTCCAGACCCCGCACCGCGGCCAGCCCCGCCTCGGGCCCCTCCATCAGCAGGGAAAGCACGAGCAGCGGCAGCGGTGGCACCACGCTGACCCAGACCATCCAGCTCAGCGCGTCCGGTGGGGCCGCCCTACGGGTGATCACGTTGGACAGTCCCCAGAACGCCGCGGCTGCCACGACCAGCACGAACGCGGTCAGCGGCCCCGAGCCGCCGTGGTCGTAGGCGGCGACCCCGATTCCGCACAGGGCGACGCCCATCCCGAGGTAGCGGACCGGGCGCAGGCTCTCCCGTAGGAAGAGCACCGCGAAGAAGGCGGTGAACACCGCCTGGACCTGGAGGACCAGCGAGGTCAGCCCGGCGGGCATGCCGAGGTCCATGCCGGTGAAGACCAGCCCGAACTTGGCCACCCCCAGTACCAGCCCCACCAGGACGATCCAGCCGAACGCGACCCCGGGGCGGCGTACGAAGAAGACCGCGGGCAGGGCGGCCGCCAGGAACCGCAGGGCGGAGAACAGCAACGGCGGGAAGTGGTCGAGGCCGACTTCGATCACGACGAAGTTGACCCCCCACACGGCCGCGACAAGCACGGCGAGAAGGGAGTGACGCGCAGGCATGGAACCGATCATGGCGTCACCCCGGCTTTAGCACCAGCGAAACCTCCTACTAGGTTGGTTTCAGCACTGCTTAAGAATTCGCCTACGATCCCGCCGCCCGGAAGGAGTTCCCGTGCTCGACCTCTCCCGGCTCCGGGCCCTGCACGCGGTTCACGTGCACGGTTCGGTCAGCGCTGCAGCCAAGGCACTCGGCTACACGCCCTCGGCCGTCTCCCAGCAGGTCACCAAACTCGAACGGGAGACCGGTACTCCGCTCCTGGAACGCCAGGGGCGCGGGGTGGTGCTCACCGACGCCGCGGGCATGCTCGTGGACAGGACTGCCCGGATGCTCGCCATCATGGAGACCGCCGAGGTGGCGTTGGAGGAACAGCGCGGCAGGCCTTCGGGAAGGCTGACCGTAGCCGCCTTCTCCACCGCGGCCCGCGGCCTGCTCCCCCGCCCCCTGGCCGAGCTCACCCGCAGGTACCCCGATCTGGATCTGCGGGTGGTCGAGGAGGACCCGCACGCCACCCCGCACATGGTCGCGCAGGGCACCGTGGACCTGGCCGTCGTGCACGACTGGGACATCGCGCCGATGACCGTCCCCGACGGGGTGGTACGCACCGTGCTCGGCGAGGACCGGTGCGACGTCGTCCTGCCCCGCGATCACCCCCTCGCCGCGCTGCCGGTGCTGAACCGGAAGGACGTGGCCGCGGCCCGCTGGATCTGCCAACCGCCCGGGACGGTCTGCCACGACTGGCTGATGCGCACGCTGCGCCCGGTCCGCGCCGAACCGGACGTCGCGCACTTCGTGGCCGAGTACCAGACCCAGATCGCCCTGGTCGAGGTCGGTCTGGGCCTCGCGATCGTCCCCCGCCTGGGCCGGGGTTCCGTCCCCGACACCCTGGTGGTCAAGCCCCTGGAACCCACCCCGGTACGCGGGGTCTCGGCCCTCTGGCGCGAGGGCACCTCCCGCCGACCGGCCGTCACCGAGGCGGTGCGCCTGCTACACGAGCACTTCGCCCTCCTCTGACCGTCAGGCCTTTCCCCTTCCACCGGCGCCTTGGATGCCGGGCCGCCCGGGCGACGGCTCAGCGCTCCTGCGCGTCCCACACCTCCCCGACACCACGGCCCTGCTCCGCCAGGGGCCGGACGCGCTCGTCGTCCGGGGCGGAGCCGGGAGGGGTGCCCTCGCCGAAGGGGCTGCCGCCGAGCGCCTCACGGCCGTGTTCGGTGAGCCAGCCCCGCGGATCGGGGCCGACCGCGACCACACCGGTCGGGTTGATCCCCGTCTGCACCCGGTAGTAGTGCATCCTGATGTGTTCGAGGTCGGTGGTGTCGCCGAACCCGGAGGTCTGGTAGAGGTCACGGGCGTAGGCCCACAGCGCCGGATACTCGACGAGTTTGCGGCGGTTGCACTTGAAGTGGCCGTGGTAGACGGCGTCGAACCGCACCAGGGTGGCCCACAGCCTCAGATCGGCGAGGGTGATGTGCTCGCCCACCAGGTAGCGGCGGCCGGTCAGGTGCTCTTCCAGGGCGTCCAGCCGGTCGAAGACGGCGGCGACCGCCCTGTCGTAGCTCCGCTGGTCGGGGGCGAACCCGCAGCGATAGACACCGTTGTTGAGGTCCTGGTACACCTGCGCGCTCACGGCGTCGATCTCTTCGCGCAGCGCCTGCGGGTACAGCTCCGGGGCACCGTCCCGGGCCAGGGACCCCCACTCGGTGGCCATGTCCTCACTGATCTGGTCGAAGTCGTTGGACACCAGGTGCCCGCTGGTGACGTCGACCAACCCGGGCACGCTCACACCGCCGTCGTACTCCGGGTCACGGGCCAGATAGGCCTCCCGCAGGGCGTGGATGCCCAGAATGGGGTCCCGGCCGTCCGGACTGCCGGTCCGCGCGGTGAACACCCAGTGCGGATCGCCCTCGATGATCTCCTGGACCGGGTCGGTGACCGCCAGCGAGACGGCCCTCTCCAACCCCATGAGCCGCCGCGTCATCACCACTCGGTGCGCCCACGGGCAGGCCCGGCTGACGACCAGCCGGTAGCGATCCGCTTCCGCGGCGAACCCGAAGCGGCCGTCCTCCGTGACCCGGTCGGCGAAGGCCGCCGGGTCCCGTTCGATCTCCTCGGTGGGAAGCTTGTTGGCCCGCATACCCGCTACCTCCGGTGCTCAGGGAACTGGATCCGAAACCGATCCTAGGTCCCGAGCCTGCTCCGGCAGCGGTGGTCCGCAGGGGGTTTCCGAACCATTTCGGTCCCCGCCGGGAGACAGGGAGCGCGGGCGCGACCCTCATAACTTCTTCGCGGTGCAGCGCCCGTTCAACCGAGCGGCTCGGGCGACTTGCGCACCGCTCATAGCACCGCGCCCCCACCATGGTCTCGAAGCTCCCGATCCGGCGCCCCGGGCCCTGAGCGGAGTGCGTCCATGACCTGGCGGGCCACCGTGCGACCGGCCCTGTTGGCGCCGATGGTGCTGGCCTGCGGCCCGAACCCGGCGAGGAACAGGCGCGGTTCGCGGGCGGAGCGCCCGTTCTCCACCCGCACCCCGCCGCCGGGCTCGCGCAGCCGCAACGGCGCCAGATGGGTGAGTTCGGCACGGAAGCCGGTGGCCCAGATGATGGCGTCGACCGGCTCGAAGGAGCCGTCGGCCCAGCGGACCCCGTCGGGTTCGATCGCGGTGAACATGGGCCTGGCCACCAGGAGACCCCGGTCCCGGGCCGCGAGGTTCTCGGGGGTGGCGGGCAGACCGGTGCCGTGGATGATGCTGGGCAGCGGCAGACCCGCCCGGGCCGCCTCGTCCGCCTGCCGGACGGCGCGGACCCCGCCCTCGGGATCGTCGGTGAACTCGACCGGCCGCCGGGTGGCCCAGACCGTGCCCGCGGCCACCCCCTCCAGTTCACGGAGGAACCCCACCGCCGAGGTGCCCCCGCCGACCACCAGCACCCGCATCCCGGCGAAGTCCTCGGCCGCCCGGTACTGCGGGGTGGAGATCTGCACGCCGCGGAAGTCCGGGGCCCCGGCGAAGTAGGGCCGGAAGGGCCGGGCCCAGGTACCGCTGGCGTTGACCACCACCCGCGCCCGCACGTCGCCCTTGTCGGTCGCGACGAGAAACCCCGCCTCCTCCGCACGGACCGCGCCGACCCGGATCGGCCGCAGGACGTTGAGCCCGAACCACCGCTCGTAGCGTTCGTAGTACTCCCGCACCACGTCCCGGGCGGGTCTGGAAGCGTCGGCGGTGTCGAAGCTCAGCCCCATCTCGCGCATCCCGGGCAGGTCGTGGACCCGGTGCGCCTTGTCCAGGCGCAGCGCCTCCCAGCGGAACTGCCAGGCCCCGCCCGCGTCGGGCCCCCGGTCCAGTACCACGAACCCGGACCCGGGTCCGAGCCCCAACCGCCGCAGGTGCCAGGCCACCGAGAGCCCGGCCTGCCCGGCCCCCACCACCACGACGTCCACCGCACCCGGCAGTGCGCCTACCCGAGCTTCCGCCACGACCGCTCCTCCCGTCGTCCGCCGACAGTCAAGAACAACGCGAAGGCCCGGTTCATGCCGAACCGGGCCCGTGCTCCCGGTAACGCGCACCGCCACGGGGGTGTCGTTCAACTCGCTCGTTCGGCTAGCGGGGGCGGATCGGGGTTCACCAGGGCAGGACGTCGGGGACCGGGTCGGCTCCCAGGACGTGCTGGTCGCAGAAGGCCAGCACCGTCTCGTTCCACACGCGGCTGTTGGACGGGGTGAGCACCCAGTGGTTCTCGCCGGTCAGCTGCAGGAACCGGTGCGGCATCGTCTCCGGCGGGCCAGCCCAGGCCGAGACCAGGTCCCACCACATCCGCAGGGCCTCGCTGATCGGCACCCGGTAGTCCCGGTTGCCGTGGGTGATCAGCACCGGTGTGGACACCCGGGCCGCGCTCAGGTGCGGGGAGTTGTTCAGGTACCACTCCGGCTGCTCGTCCTCGTGGCCGTGGACGCGCATCTTGTGCGCGGCCGCGTCGGTGGTGCGGTGCTGCTGGCCCATCGCCCACGACCCGGCGTGGGTGACGACCGCCGAGAAGCGGTCGGTGTGCCCGGCGATCCAGCTGGCCATGAAGCCGCCGAAGGACGCGCCGAGCACCGCCGTGCGGGAACCGTCCAGGTCCGGGCGCTCCAGCGCGGCCTCGAGCAGTGCCTCGCACTCCGTGAAGACCACGTCCGGGCGCCGGGGCCAGCCGCGGTTCAGCCCGGCGTGGCCGTAGCCGGTGGACATGGCGGGGTCGGGCATCAGCACGGCGTAGCCGCGGGCGACCGCCAGCCACGGGCACCAGCGCCAGGACCACGCGTTGAAGGAGGTGTGCGGACCGCCGTGGATCCACAGCATCGTCGGGGCCGGTTCGGGCTCCTGAGCGGTGTCGGGCAGGCACAACCATCCGCCGACGTGTACGCCGTCGACCTCGGTTCGCACCCGTTCCAGACGGCCCGGCAGCGCCGCTACCGCTCCAGGGGCCGGGAGTTCGCGCACTTCATCACCGGGGGTGATCCGGACCGGCCGCGGCGGGGTGGTGACATCGGAGCGCAGCGCGTACACGGACCCGTCCGGGGCGGGGGCCAGGCAGGTGAACACGCCGGAGTCCGCCAGAGTCCGCACCTTCGCGGTGCGCGGGTCGACGGCCAGCACGGCCCCGGAGGAGTGCAGGTCACCGGCGACCAGCAGGGTGCCGTCGTGGCTCCAGGCGTACTCCCTGAACGTGAGGTCGCCGAGGTCGGCGATCACCGGTTCACCGCCCGCCAGCGGGTGGATCTCCAGGTAGCCGTAGCTGGTGTCGGTGGGCGTGGAGACCGTGCTCCGCTTCACCACGAGGTGGGCGCCGTCCGGGGAGAACAACGGCGAGCCGTACTCCCGGTGGTCGTCAGCGGCCAGCAGGGTGGTGCGTTCGCGGGTCTCGGTGTCGATGAGAACGACACCGGTGCGGGTCTGCCCGCCCTGGACCCGTTCGGTCCAGGTCGTCGCGACGGTACGGCCGTCCGGGGACAGGTCGGCCGAAGCGCTGCTCAGGGCCACGGTGTCGGCGTCTTCGGTGAGATCGCTGACCTCCCCTTCGGGGGAGACGAGCACCAGGCGCGGGCTGACGTCCCCGAGTTCGCGGTCCCAGTGGCGGATCGGCATGCCGGTGTGCCAGATGGCGCTCTGTTTGGCCTCCTTACGGGCCTTGCGGCGCTCGGCGTCGTCGTCCAGGGCGGCCCCGGCCAGCACGCTGGTCGTCGCGAGGATCGAGCCGTCGTCCGCGATCCCGAGGATGCCGAGGCCGCCGGGGGTCGAGGCGACCGGGTTCGCTTCCCCGTGCGGGGGCAGGCGCCAGACGGCGTTGGTGCCCTTCTCTGTCTCTTCCTCCGGGTCCGGACGAGGGGAGGTGAACAGGAGCGAACCGTCGGGGGCGAACCGCGGCGCGTGCTCTCCGTCCTTGCCGAAGGTCAGTCGTCGGGCCGGGAGCAGTCCTTGCGGGTCGAGCGCCCACAGGGCCGAGCTTCGCTTGGACCCGTGCTCGTCGGCCTCCGAGACCGAGGCGACCACCTGGCCGTCGCCTCCGGCGGCAACGGCGGTGATCCTGGGGATCCGGGTGAAGGCGTCGATGTCGGTGAAATCGGAGAAGGGGGAATGTTTCGGTGAGGGCACCGGGTCAAGGTACTACCCCGTCGCAGACGCAGGAAGGGCGCCGGTTCGGGTTCATCACGGCCAGCAGGTGCACCACCGGTCCCCTTCATCCGCAGCGGGCTGAAGCCCGCTGGAGCCGACGGGATCACTGCCGCGACTCACCCGGTCGAGGAGGAAAGCAGCTCCCAGGCAGGTGTTCGGTCAAGGACGATCCCGCTTCCGAGCAGGTCATCCCCCTCTTCGTTAGCATTCCCGCATGGCCGAGGCACACATGCTCGTGGACAATCTGGCGTCGATGTGGTGGATCGCCCTGGCGGCGGTGCTCGGCCCGGTCCTGGCGTTGGTCACCCGGCGCAAGGTGCCGGACGTGGTCTGGCTGCTGGTGTTCGGCACGGTCATCGGCCCGCACGCCCTGGGGCTGGCCGCCGAGACCGAAGCGGTCCACTTCCTGCGAGAACTCGGCCTGGGTTTCCTGTTCCTGTTGGCGGGCTTCGAGGTCAACACCACCGACATGCGCGGCAGGCAGGGCAGGCACGCCGCCCTGACCTGGGGTCTGTGCGCCCTGCTGGGCTTCGGAGCGGGGATGCTCCTGCTGGAGGGGGACGTGCACGTCGCGATCGTGCTGGCGATCGCCTCGACGTCGACGGCCCTGGGAACCCTGCTGCCCATCCTCAAGGACTCCGGTGCGATGGGAACGCCGTTGGGGCGGGCCGCCATGGTGCACGGCGCCTACGGCGAGCTCCTGCCGATCGTGGCGATGTCACTGCTGCTGTCCACCAGGGGCACCTGGCAGGCCGCCGCGGTCCTGGTCCTGTTCTCGGTGGCCGCGGTGGCGGTGGTGATGGTCCCCGGACGTTTCTTCAGCCGCCTCCCCCTGTTGAGGAGGGCCTTCGCGGACGCCTCCAACACGACCATGCAGACCACTCTGCGCGTCACCGTGCTGGTCCTGGTGACGCTCATGCTGCTGACCGCCGTGCTCGAACTCGACGTCGCCCTGGGCGCCTTCGCGGCGGGTCTGCTGCTGAACGCCGCGCTCAGCGCCACGGCTCCCGAACACGCGGCCGAGATCATGCACAAGGTCGAGATCGTCGGTTTCAGTCTGCTGATCCCGGTGTTCTTCGTGACCAGCGGTATGAGCATCGACCTTTCCGCCGTCGTGGCCCAGTGGCCCCTGTTGCTCGGCTTCGTCGCCGTGATCCTGCTGGTGCGCGGACTGCCGGTGTTCCTCCGCGAGCGGTGGACCACGACGCACTCGGGGTTGACGGCCAGGGGCGACCAGGCCGCACTCGGTCTGTACGCCGCGACGGGTCTGCCCATCATCGTGGCCGTGACCCAGGTCGCGGTGTCCTCGGGGGTCATCGACGACACCGTCGCTTCCGTCATGGTGACCGCCGGAGCCATCACGGTCCTGCTCTTTCCCTTCGTGGCCGCACGCTTGACGTCCTCCCCGAAGTGAACGACTCTTCCATCGATCACGACGTGCGGAAACCGCCGCAGCCGCTACCGAGGGCCGGCCCGGACCCGACTTCCCCCATGCTGACCGGGTGCGCGATCAACGTGAGGAGGATCGACGCCTGCCTGTGCGGTGTCTCTGTCGCGGGCACGCGTACCGGGTGCGCCTACACGATTCCCTGATCGACCACCCCGACCTCCCTTGTGCCCGACCAGTCGGTGCTCTGAGTATCCATGCTCAGGACAGCGCGGCCGTTTTGCGTTGGGATGGGGGATGCTGGCCCCAGTCACCAAGGCATCCGCACCGCGGGGCCGGGGCGGACGGCAGAGGGCGGTTCGTGGACGATGGGAAGGCGGCACCTGATGCAGGCACGCGATGGGGATCACGCTGAGGCGTTGCGCAGGCTGGTCGAACAGGGGGTGATCGACCGCGGGCAGGCCGACGCGGTCGTCGCCGCTCTGGAGGCGACCGAGGGGCGCTCCGAGACCAAGAGCCGCTGGGCGGAGGTACTGGGCTATGTCGGCGGCGGGCTGGTGCTGGCGGCCGTGGTCACGTTCATGGCCACCGCATGGGACGCCTTGGACGTAGGCGTGCGGATCACCCTGCTCGCGGTGGTCGCCGCCGTGCTCGTCGGCGCGGGGTTCGCCATGGCCGGAGGCCGGTCCCTGCTGCTCCGGTCGGCGGAGACCGCCCCGGTTCGCCGCCGGATCGGTGGTGCCCTGTTCGCGTTGGCGTCGCTCTCCGCGGCCTTCGCCGTCGCCGAAGCCATGGAGGAAGCACTACCTGCCGAGTTCGTACCGAGCGCTGCCACCTGGGCCTCCGCTGCCGGGCTGGCAGTCGCCGTGACCGCCTACGCGCTGCTGCGCTCCGCGCCCGGGCTGGTGGCCGTTTGGGGCATGAGCGCATTCCTCGTCGGTTTCGGAGTGCAGGAGGTGGTTTACGAGCTCGTCGGCTCGGACAGCGGGAGCGGATTCTCCTCCACCGGCTGGCAGACCGCGTCCTCGGCAGCCGGTGCGGGTCTGCTCCTCCTCGGCGTGATCGGGATCGCCCTCGCGGTGGTTGGCGTGCTGCGCGAGCAGGGGACCGCGGTCGGGCTCGGCGCGGTGACCTCCTACACGGGTGCGCTGATGCTGGAAACGCCGGTGAACCACGTCGCCGAACTCGCCGTCACGGCGGGCCTGTTCACCCTGTTCGCGCTCTGGCGTTCGACGGCGCGCGGCCCCGGCTCGGCGCTCGTGTTCGGCGTGCTCGCCGCCACGGTCTCGGTTCCGCGGCTCGTCTGGGAGCTCACCGACGGTGAGGTGTCGGCAGCCGGTGTCCTACTCGTCGCGGGCGCCGTACTACTCGTCGCCAGCGCGGTCGGCATCCGTCTGCGCCAGCGAGCCGCCGCGAAACGGGCCAGACCCCGCACGGCACCGGACACCCCGTAGCCTCGGCCCCGCTCACGGCTTTGCCCAGACCCCCGGTGCGGCCCCGCCCCGTCGGGGACACGGAAAGGGCCGGCCCAAAGGTGGCCCCTGATCTGATCCTGTTTCCAGCGGCGCAGACCCCCGGCTTCAGCCGTGGGGAGGAAGTCACGTTGCTCTGTCGGGACAGCGGGATCTGAACCCACGGCCCCTTGCCCCGTCCAAGGTGGACCTGGCCGCAAGAGGTCGAGGAAGGTCGTCGAAACCCACGAAACACCTGGCCAGAGCAAGGGCACTGGCCACCTGCGGTAGGGAACGGTCACGGAGGGGCACCCGTGGCTTCCCTCTTCCTCCCCCACATCCGCCCCACCAAGCAGAGCGTCAATCTCACGAGTGGCCGCGCCTCCAACCGAGGAGGGCCTGTCAGGACCAGCAGCCGGGACCCACCGGACACGCCCCGGTCCAGCGCCCCGGAACAGAATGAGGCGGCGCCCCGTCGGAGTTTTCCGGCGGGGCGCCGTCGTGTGTCGGGCAGCACGCTTGTCTGGCCGGAGCCGACCGCCCCACATCCGTGGAGGGCTGGGGCGAGAAGAGCCGTGTTCACGAGGCGCCTGGCCAGGTGTCCGCACCGCTCAGAAGTGGTCCCGGTGTGCCCGGACGAACTCCGCGAATGACCGGGCGGGGCGGCCGGTGAGATCGGAGACCGTGGTGGTGACCCACTCCTGCCCACCGTCGCGGATGTCCGCGTCGAGTCCGGCGAGCAGGGTGGCGAACTCCTCCGGCACACCCCCGGACACCAGGCGGGAGACCAGTTCGGCCACGCCCACGGAGCGGTGGCGGACCTTCCGTCCCGTGACCCGGGAGACGACGGCCGCCGCGTCCGCGTAGCTCAGCGGTTCGGGGCCGGTGATCACGTGCGCGGTGTCATGCGACACGGTGTCCGCCAGAGCCCGAACCGCCACGGCCGCGATGTCAGCGGGGTCCACGAACGCGACCCGGCCTTGCCCGGTGGCGGTCACGATCTCACCGCTTGTTCTGATGCCCGCCCCGACGGGATGGTCCCCCAGGAAGTTCTGCATGAACCAGGAGGGCCGCAGCACCGTCCACTCCGGTACGGTCCGGCGCACCATCCGGTGCAGGGCACCCGGTCCCGGTGCTCCCTCGTCGACCGCGGACGAGCTCAACAGCACCACCCGGCGCACCCCCGCGCTCAGTGCCATGGCCAGGAAGGGTTCGACCATCGGCTCGGGTGCGGCCACGCCGATCGGCGCGACCAGGTACACGCGTTCGACCCCCTCCAGGACCGGGGCGTGGGTGGACGGGTCGGCCCAGTCGAACCGGACGTGCTCGGGGTCTGCCTCGTTCGGCTTCCTGGTCGCGATCCTGACCGCGACCCCCTCATCGCGCAACCCCCGCGCGACCCGGCTGCCTGTGGTCCCCGTACCCCCGGTGACGAGCACCGTGCCCGAGGAGCTCACGCGGCGGCCCCGCCCTCGGGGAAGGGGTTCGGCTCACCGGCGGTCCCGCCCATGACCTCCTGGGCGGCCAGCGGGTCCCAGTAGTCGCGGTAGTGGGCGATCTCGCCGTTGCGCGCGGTGACGACGGCGACGTAGGCCAAACGGTAGTCGCGTCCGGTCGCCACGGCCACGCCCGTCACCTCGAGTTCGGCGATCACCACGTTCGGGTCGGTGGTGACGTGCACGGTCCGCTCGGGCACTGCCCGCACGTCCATGTGGTCGGTGTAGTGGCGCAGGTACTCGCGAACGGCGGTTCGGCCCTCGAGCCGCCGGGGAGCGCCTTGCGGGGCGAACGGGAACTCCATGGTCCCGTCCTCGGCCCACAGGTCGGCGAAACCGAGCATGTCCTTGGCCAGTAGCAGCCGCACACCCTCGTCGATCAGGGCGCTGGCGCTCTTGGGTGACTCACCCATCGGAGGCATCCTTACTGCAATACGGACGATACGGTACCGTCTCGACCACAACCATAGCCGGACGGTACCGTCTCGTCCACACGTATGATGGCGGGATGAGCGAAAAGGTGCGACGCAACCCGACCGGTGCCGCGGTCCTGCGCCCCCAGGTCACCTCGGCCATCTCCGCAGCCGTCCTGGACGAACTGGCCGAGCAGGGCTACGGGCGGCTGTCGATGGAAGCCGTGGCCAAACGGGCCGGGACCGGCAAGAGTTCGCTGTACCGGCGGTGGCCGTCCAAACAGGAGATGGTGATCGCGGCACTGGCGGAGTTCAGCGTCCCGATGGGCGAGGTCCCCGACACCGGGTCCTTCGCCGGTGACCTGCGCGCCACCCTGGAGGCGGTGCACGCCTGGCTGGCCCACCCCCGCTTCTCGCCGATCCTGCCCGACCTGTCCGCGGAGGCCGGACGCAACCCGGCGCTGGCCCAGGCGATCCACACGGCCGTGGGAGAACCCCGTCGCGAACTCGGAGCGGCCACCCTGCTCCGCGCGATCGAACGTGGCGAACTCCCGACCGACACCGATCTCGAACTCGCGCTCGATCTGATCGCCGCACCCTTGTACTGGCGCATGAACGTGCGCCGGGTCGATCTCGGACCCGGTTACCTCGACGGCCTGGTCGCCCACCTGTTGCGAGCCCTGGAGGCCCGACCCGCACCGGAGCGCCCCTGATCCGGGTGGCGCCGGCCACCCGGGCGAGGACCTCGACGGGTGATCCATGCGTCGGCCATGCATCACCCATTGCTCAATAGGCGATGGTCTGGTGCTCGATGTACTGGGAGAGGCCGATCGTGCCGAACTCGCGGCCGATCCCACTGGCCCTGAAGCCACCGAACGGAGCCGATGGAGAGATGGACGCCCCGTTCACCGTGAGGTAGCCGGACCGGATCCTGCGGGCGACGGCCGCGCCGTGTTCGGGGTCGGCCGTCCATACCCCACCCCCGAGCCCGTATGGGGAGTCTTCGGCGATCCGGACGGCCTCGTCCTCGTCCCCGAACGGGATGACGGAGAGCACCGGCCCGAATATTTCCTCCTGCGCGATCCGCATCCCGTTGTCCACGCCGGTGAAGACGGTCGGGCGCACGTAGTAACCACCCTCAAGCCCCTCAGGCACACCCGGTCCGCCGGCAGCCACTCGGGCCCCCTCGGACACGCCCAGTTCGAGATAGTCCAGAACCCGCCTCTGCTGTTCGGCTCGGACCATCGGCCCGACATAGGTGCCCGGGTCCGCCGGATCACCGACTTCGAGGGAGTCGACCATGGCCGCCAGCTCGGAGACGAACTCGGCGTAACGGCTGCGTGGCGCGAGGATCCTCGTGTGTGCCACACAGTTCTCACCGTTGTTAGCGAGGGAGAGTGTCTTCAGGCGAGCGACCGTGTCGTCGAAATCCGCGTCCGGGAGGACGATCGACGCGGACTTGCCGCCCAGTTCCAAGCTGACTCGCTTGAGCTGCTGACCTGCGATGGAAGCGATCCGCCTTCCGGCGGCGGTCGATCCGGTGAAGGCGATCTTGTCGATGCCAGAGTGCGAAACGAGGTATTCGCTCGTCTCCCTCCCCGCTGGGAGGATACTGACCACTCCCTCGGGAAACCCGGCCCGCTCGACGATCTCGGCAAGCGCCAGGGCGTCGAGCGCGGTCTCCGGCGAGGCCTTGAGGACCACGGTGCAGCCCGCCAGTAGCGCGGGCACCATCTTCGCAAGCGCCGACTGATGTGGTGCGTTCCACGGGATGACCGCGGCCACCACCCCCACCGGTACGCGGCGCACCACGGTGCGCGTATCGCCGACGGCTCCGATCTGCGCCTCCCAGTCCGGCTCCCGCGCGGCCCGCAGGTACGCGTGGTTCTGCTCTGGAATCCCGGACGCGTGCAACCACCGGGTGAACCACAGGGGTGATCCGTTCTCCGAGGTCACCAGCGACGCGAGCTCCTCAGCGCGTCCGGCGTGCAGGTCGCACAGACGTGCGACGGCCGTGAGTCGTTCCTGTGCTGACAGTCGGGGCCAGGGACCCTCGTCAAAAGCACGGCGTGCCGCCAGCACCGCTCGGTCGACGTCGGTCGGCCTGGCGTAGGGCGTGGTGCCGATGAGCGCGCGGTCGTGAGGCGACCGCACCTCCAGGACACCGGGCGCACTCGGTTCGCGCCACTGCCCCCCGATGTACAGGGTGTCGAAGGCTTTCATCGTGGCTCGCTCCCCTTGAAGTCGTCTGCCCACCGAGTGATCCCGGCAGACAGCGACCAACTTAGCGGTCCAGTGGACCGATATCAAGAGTCCACTGGACCGCTAAGCTTTGATCCGACGGTTCGAACTTGGAGGAACGCTGATGACCGGCCGGCCCGCCACCGAATTCCAGCGCGCGCGACGACCCGAGCAGCAGGATCAACGTCGCTCGGCGATCCTGGAGGAGGCCGAGGCACTTCTCGCCGACGTACCGGTGCAGGACCTGAGCCTGCGCGAGCTCAGCAGGCGGCTCGGCACGCCGAAGAGCAATGTGGTGCGCTACTTCGGGACCCGGGAGGGTGTACTGCTCGAACTACTCCAGCGCGGCCGTGACCGCTGGCTCCTCGCTCTGGAAAGCGAGCTCGGCTCCGGCCCCGGAGGTTCCGGGCCGCTGGTCGAGAGCTGGGCCCGCACACTGGCCGCGGACCCGCTCCTGTGCCAGCTGTGGAGCCAGTTGGCAACCGTGCTCGAACGCAACGTCTCCGTCGATTCGATCCGCCGCCACAAGCTCGCCGAGTTGGAGCACCGACAGCGTCTGGCCCGGTTGGTCCGGTGCCGCGTCCCCGGGATCGGTGACGCGGGCGCGCTTCACATGACCCGAGTCGCGACCGTGGCGTTGGCCGGCCTCTGGCCCTTCTGCAGCCCGACCCAGGCGATGACGGAGGCCACCGCCGATCCCCGACTGCACGAATCCCGTATGGACTTCGCCACCGCGTACGCCGACATCCTCGGCATCACGTTGACCGGGCTGCTCGCCCGGGAGCGGGCGAGCGAGACGTAGGGCGTAGCGTCACCCTCACCCGTGGCTCTGGTCCACACACGCGGAGGCAGACTCCGGCCCGGCTCGCCTCCCGTCCATGACCAGTCACGCCGCCCGAGCGAGATCGAGCACCTGTTGGCGAGCACACCGGACTGCGTCCATTCGGACAGATCCCGATGGACAGCCGGATGCGCGGTGCCACCGCCAGCCGGAAGCACTTCGATGTCGCGGTGGTCCTGGAACCCATCTCCTTTGGTGAGTCGGAGGAAGCAAATCAACGTGCAGGCGATACGGACGAACACGAGGAAACACCCTGCCTCGCGCTCGTAGTGGCGGTGGGCTCGGCGGCACCCGGCCAGCCACAGGCCATGGTGCGTTCGACCTGCCTCCGGTGCCGCCCCGCCGTTTTGAGGGCTCCAGGCCCTGCGGGTCAAGCGATGGAGATCGCGCGTTCGCGGAGCCGTCGGCGAGGGTGGCGGCAATCGCAGTCCTTGTCTCCGTGGTTCTTGCCTCTTCTGCGCCGCCCGCGGCCCCGTCTGGAGCTGATGGGAGATACCGCGCGAACCAAGGGTTGCCAAGCTCGACTGTCATGCAGGTTCGCCCAGGACCGGGCGGTGCGGCTTCGCGCACGCGCGGGCTCCACTCCCCCGGGCGGAACGCCGGTGCGCCGTGGGCCCGTAGGAACCGGAGGACCCGAACACCGATGGGAGCTGAGCCCACCTGCAGCCGGTGGTCGCCACGAAGATGATCGCGGCCAATACCTCGCGGCCCCGAGTCTGCTCCAGCCACCACCCTGACGCCCGGTGGGCGCCTCGGGCACCCCCGCTGGAACAGCTCCCCCGGCCCGTCCGGCGGCGAACGCTCGACTATCGCGCTGGGCCAGAGAATCCACATGAGACGGACTCTCAGTAGCCGGACGGATTTCGCCAAGGGCGGCGACCAGTCCGGATGCGAGACTGAAGGAGCCGTTGATCGAACGACCGTTGTCGAGCTTGGTTGCTGCCGGTCTCGTCCCAGCTCCGGTGCCGCGGCCCTGGGCCGAGGACGAGTCCGCTGGCAGCTACTTCGCCTGCCCGTAGCTGTGGGGAACCCGACCGGTAGTCCGGGAAACGGTGGCAGGTCAGGGCAACCCGGATCCACAACCGAAGTGCTCTGTCTCATCGCTGCGACAGCTGCTCGGCGAATGAAGCGGGTTCACAGGGCGAGGAAGTCGCGAATCTCCTCGCCTGTGTCGATGTCGTGATGGGAAGGACCCACGATCGGCGGGGCCGTCCTGCGGTTCGGGATGACGTGCCCGGCGCCGGTCTGCGTGATCAGACGCACCCGGGCCCAGTCGTACCGGGTGCTCGTGGCGGACCGCGTCACGGTGGGTTCGGCTCCGCCAGCGTACGCCGCGGCGGTGTCAAGGGCGGACCTGATCGGGCCGCGCGCACTTCCGAAGAGGCTGGTCGCACCTCCGTCGGCTGGCATGACCTTGTCGCCGGTGCCCTGGAGAAGCAGGACGGGGACCTCGTCGGGCGCGGTGTCGTTGAGCGCGAAGTCCTCCGACACCGGAAGCCCTGCGGCGATGAACACGGCTCCGGACAGGTGCCCGCGCGTTTCACGGATGAAGCGGTGCAGCATCTGTCCGCCGTTGGAGTAACCGATCACGACCGCGGGCCGGTCGAACAGGTCGATGACCGCGCGGATGAAGGCGACGTCGTCGATGTCCTTCTTCTGGGCAGCGGAGGTCTTGGTGATGCGGCCGTCGTTCCAAGCGCGCCGGTACCCGTCCAGGTACACCAGGTCGGCGCCGACGGTGCCGGCGAGGGCATCGAGGGTGCGGCCGCTGAACCTCCGCATGGCCGCCCCGGTCTGCGTGGTGCCGTGCAGTGCCAGCAGCAGCGGTGCTCCCGGCTTCGGTTCGGTCGGGGCGATGTACCGGTAGCTGCGCCGATCGGCGCCTACCTGGATGGTGAGTTTTTCCATGACTGTCAACCCCTGGGGTTAGGCGGTGAGGAACGCGGTCAGTTCGGTGGTGAGCCAGCCGGGAGCTTCCTCGGCGAGGAAGTGGCCGACTCCGGGAGCGATCACGCCGGTGACGTCGGCCGCGGCGTGCCGCATGGCTTCGGCGACGCTGGCGCCGGCACCGTATTGGCCGCCGATAGCGAGAACCGGTATCGGTAGCGGTCCCGCCGCCATCAGCGCGCCGATCTGTTCCGCGGTGGTTTCGTCGCGGTAGAACTCGAAGCTGGCGTGCAGTGCTGCTGGATCGCGGACCGCGTCGACGTACAGGGCGACCGCGTCCGGGGAGATCGCGTCCGGGTGAGCCGCTTTGGAGGTGAACTGGTGGCCGAAGTAGACCTCCTCCCGGCCGGAGACCATCCGCTCGTTGATCTCCGCCAGCCGGTTGAAAGCGAAGTGCCACAGGTACTCGTTCTGCGGCTTCGGCATAAGGAGCGGGGGCGAGGGAGATACCCCCGGCAGGACGGACTCACCGACCACGAGCTTGGTAACACGCCTGGGGTGGGTCGCGCTCAGTGTGTAGCCCACGAGCATGCCCAGGTCGTATCCGGCCACCGCGAACGACTCGTGCCCGAGCCGGGTCATCAGCCCGGCCATGTCCCCGGCCAGCGCGGCGACGTCGTACCCCCTGGCTGGCTTGTCGCTGCCGCCGACTCCGCGCACGTCGGCGGCGACCACGCTGAAGTGCTCCGCCAGCTCCGGCATGATCAACCGCCACTGGTACCAGAACTGCGGCCACGCGGGCAGAAGCAGCAGTGGCGGTCCCTGTCCACCGACCACCGCGTGGATCCGTACGCTGCCGACATCGACGGTCCGACTGGTGAACTGGTCGGCGAACCCCTCGGGCAGAGCCGGGACCTGGTCAACGGTGAAAGACACGGGTACTCCTGAGGCCTAATCGGATAAATTATCTCTTTGAACGTAGCACAAAAACAGATAAGTCATCCGCTATGCTCGTGTCCATGGCAGAGCAGGCGAAGCTACGCAGGGACGCTGTCCGAAACCGGCAGCGCATCCTCGATGCCGGCCGCGGTTTCGTGCAGGACGGGCACCCACTGCAACTCAACGAGGTGTCGCGGGCCGCCAAACTCGGTGTGGCGACGGTCTACCGGCACTTCCCGTCCCCGGAGGCGCTGCTGGAAGCCCTGGCCAGGCCAGGAATCGAACAGCTGCTGGCCGAGGGGCGCAACGCACTGGCGACACCCGACCACTGGGCCGCGCTCCGTGGCTTCCTCCGGGCCGGGCTACGGGCGCAGTTGGCCGACCCGACCCTGCAACCGGTCTTCTCCTCACCCGAACCGGTCACCGAGGAGACCACCGAGTTGTGTGCCGAACTCGATGAGACCCTCGCGACGCTTCTGGGCCGCGCGAAGGCCGACGGCCTCATCGCCCCCGACATGCAGCCGGGCGACGTGCTCCCGCTCATGTGCGGCATCGCCCACGCGGTTCGCCTGCGGACCGAGGGCAACAGCGACGACGTCCACGGGACCATCGACCGATACCTCGACACACTGCTCACCGGGCTGCGCGCCCACCTGTGAACAGCGGATTCGTCCTCGTCGCCGAGGAGCGTCCCAACGCCTCGCACGAGGGTGCCGCGCGTCGTGTTCCGCCGCCAGGCAGCAGTGAGCAGTTCTGACGCAGGCACACCCGCACCGCCAACGCGCGCGCCACTGAGACGCTCACCACCCAACGCCGCGGGAGCGCTCGGGGCAGGGCGCGTCCGAGTTCCCGAGAGCTCGGGTTCGTGACTGATCTCGAAGAACGGGAGCGCGTGTTCGGGTAGGCACCGGATCGCAGGAGTGGTCTTGGCGATGTTGACCGATCCCGCCACCTTCAGCAAGCCAACCGCCAGGTTGCGCAACGCGGTCATCACCCGGGGGAACGCCCAGGCCCGCTAGCGCCTGGCGGTGGCGGAGCTGTGGCAGGACAACAGCCTGGTGCTCTGCGCACGCGTCGGCACCCCGTTGGACCGCCACAACGTCCTGCGGGAGCTGCGTACGATCACGGGAAAGGCGGGATTGAACGAGAGGGAGTGGACCGCGCGAGAGCCGCGGCACACGTTCGTGTCCCTCCTGTCCGACCACGAGGTGAGCATCGAGGAGATCTCCCTGTTGGTCGGACACAACGACACCACCGAACGTGTCTACCGCCGCCAGCCACGACCGTTGCGCCGATCCGCGGCAACCGCGGTGAACGAGACGCCGCACGACGCGGGACAACACCCCGCACGACCCCGGTTCCACCCCACTCCTACCCCACCAGAGACGCAGAAAGGGGCCCACCAGATGGTGGACCCCTCTACGAACTGAAACTTCCCTGTCGGGACGGCGGGATTTGAACCCACGACCCCTTGACCCCCAGTCAAGTGCGCTACCAAACTGCGCTACGTCCCGGCCGCTGGGCAGTCGCCGTGTCCGGCGCTGCCAACGGGGACGACTCTATCGCATCTCCCGGAGCGTTCGCACCATGGTTTCAGCTCTCAGGGGACCGGTTGACGACAGGGTCCGGCCGCCACTCCACCCGCCGACACTGCGCAAGAACGGTCAAGCGACGGTGGGGTCTCCGCGAACATACTGGTCACATGACCGAACCCACCACCGAACCCCCTTCCGGGCGGGACCGTCTGCGTGAACTGCTCGACGCGGTCCTGTCCGAGGACAACACCCGGCTCAGCGAGATGGCCGGGCAGGCGCACGCCTCGCCCTTCCACTTCAGCCGGGTGCTGTCCCGGGACACCGGCGAGTCCCCGGTGGCGCTGCGCCGCCGGGTCCTGCTGGAGCGGGCCGCCTGGCAGATCGGGCAGGGCACCAGCGTCACCGACGCGGCGTTCACGGCCGGATACGAATCCGTGGAGGGGTTCACGCGGGCCTTCGCACGCGCCTTCGGTCATCCGCCCAGCGCCACCACGGCGGGCAGCGGCCGCTGGCTGCCCGCGCCCAACGGCGTCCACTTCCACCCGCCGATCCACCTGTGGGTGGAGGAGCAACCGAAAGGCCGCCCCAGCATGGACGTGACCACGCTCCAGGTCCACCACGACGTCGACGACACCGCGCTGCTGATCCGGCTCGCCGCGGACCTGCCCGAGGCGGAGTACCGCAAGGTCCGCGAACCGGGCCGGACGACGCTGACCTGGGACGGCCCGGAGGAGTCCATCGCCACCACCCTGGACCGCCTGGTGCGGGCCAAGGAGATGTGGCTGGCCTCCATCGAGGGCGCGGACACCCCCGAGCACGGGGGCGACGACCCGGAGTCGCTGCGGCTGCGGCACGAGGACGCGGGGTCACGCTGGATCGCCGCCGTCACCGACATCGGACGGCGGGACGCCTGGGGCGACCGGCTCATCGACGCCCTGTGCGACCCGCCGGAGAGCTTCCTGCTCGGCGGAGTGGTCGCTCACGTGCTCACCTACTCGGCGCACCGCAGGCTGAGCGTTCGGCACATGCTGCGAGCGGCCGGGGTCGGGGCGGACCACGGCGACCCGCTGGAGTGGTTGCAGGAGCGGTACGAGCGGGCCCGAAAAGTCTGAAACCGGCGGAACCGGTACGAAGCATCGAGGAAACGGGGAGAAACCACATGAGCAGAACCGTCTACGAGACCGCCACCAGCCTGGACGGGTTCATCGCCGACCAGGACAACTCGCTGGAGTGGCTGTTCGCCGTGGAGGGCGGGCACTCGGACGAGGAGGACACCGAGGCACTCGACTCGACCGCCGAGTTCATCAAGAGCGCCGGGGCCATCGTGATGGGTGCGACCACCTACGAGTGGATCCACGAGCACGAGGGCGACAAGCCCTGGCCGTACGCGGTGCCCACCTGGGTGCTCACCCACCGGGAGCTCCCCCGGGTCGAGGGCGACCTCAGGTTCACCAGCGCCGACACCGACCAGGAACTGCGGGACCTGCACGCGGAGATGAGCAAGGCCGCCGACGGCCGCGACATCTGGGTGGTCGGCGGCGGACGGATCGCCGCCGACCTGGCCCGGCTGGGCCTGTTGGACGAGATTCGGGTGTCCGTCGCGCCGGTCAGCCTGGGCGGCGGGGCGCCCCTGCTGGACGGACGGGTCCAGCTGCGCCCGCTGGAGGCCAAGCTCGCGGGCGCCTTCGCCTGCCTGCGCTACGAGGTCGTCAAGGACTGATCCGAGCCCCGGGTCCGGGCTGGGGGGCGTCGCCACCACGGCGGCGCCCCCGGCATGTGTCCGGGGCCTGCTCGTTCTCCGGAAGGCTCAGCCCTCCGGAACACTTCAGTCCTGTTCCAGGCCCCGGAGCCGGTCCGCCGCCTGCGCGACCTCGTTCTCGTTGAACACCACCACCCCGTGCTCGCGGAGCAGGTGCGCGGTCACGCCCTCCCCCGGCACCTTGCGCCCCTGGAAGGTCCCGTCGTAGACCTCGTGCAGCCCGCACGAGGGACTGGATTCCTTGAGCAGGGCCAACACCACCCCGTGGGTCTGGGCGGTGGCCAGGGCCGAACGCGCCCCGGACACGAAGTGGTCGGTCACGTCCGCGCCCTCGGGGGTGAGGATGCGGGCCCGGCCGGCGAGCACGTCAGCGGCGTCCGCGTCAGGTTCGATCTCGGCGGGCGGTCTGGGTACGGACAGCCCCCCGGCGATCTCGGGGCAGTGCACGACCAGGCGCCCCTCCTCCCGCCAGCGGGTGACCGTGTCGTCCCCCACCGGTTTGGCCCGTCCGTCGTAGCGGACCCGGCGGCCCATCAGGCAGGCACTGACCAGCACTTTGCGCATGCTGCAACGCTACCCGCGGACGACACGTACACCTCCCACGCTTTCGTCACCCAAGGTGCTTATCTATGTACTCCAGGTGATTTCACCCAGGGAGAGACGTGAGCGAACAACCGCGTCAGGGGCAGCAGGCCCTGAAGACCGATCACAAGGCCACCCGCAAGGCCGTCACCGCCGCGGCGATCGGCAACGCGACCGAGTGGTACGACTTCGGTGTCTACAGCTATCTCGCCGTGACGATCGGGCTGGTCTTCTACCCGGCGCAGTCGCCCGGCGTGCAGCTCATCGCCACCTTCACCACTTTCGCCGCGGCCTTCCTCGTACGCCCGCTCGGCGGTATGTTCTTCGGCCCGCTCGGCGACCGGGTCGGCCGCAAGCACGTGCTGGCGTTCACCATGCTGCTCATGGCGGTCAGCACGTTCGCCATCGGCCTCATCCCCTCGGCCGCCACCATCGGCATCGCCGCGCCGATCCTGCTGCTGGTCGCCCGCATGCTGCAGGGCTTCTCCACCGGTGGCGAGTACGGCGGGGCCACCACGTTCATCGCCGAGTACGCGCCGGACAAGCGCCGCGGCTTCCTCGCCTCCTGGTTGGAGTTCGGCACGGTCAGCGGCTACGTCGGCGGCGCCGCCATCGTCACCGTGATGACCCTGCTGCTGGGCTCCGACACCATGCAGGACTGGGGCTGGCGGGTGCCGTTCCTGCTCGCCCTGCCACTCGGCGCGGTCGGCCTCTACCTGCGGCTCAAGCTGGACGACACCCCGGTCTTCAACCAGAACACCGACGGTTTCGCCAAGGACTCCCGGGGCGAGCGGCGCAAGGGCCAGCTGCGTGAGACCGTCGTGGGCCAGTGGCGCGCCATGGTGCTGTGCATCGGGCTGGTCCTGGTCTTCAACGTGAACAACTACATGGTGACCGCCTACCTGCCCACCTACCTGGAGGCGGAGCTGGGGTACAGCACGACCCTGGCCCTGGTGGTCACCCTGGGCGCGATGGTGTTCATGCTGGCCACGGTGACCCTGTTCGGGTTCATGAGCGACCGCGTGGGCCGCAGGCCGATCCTGCTCTCGGGCAGCGTCTTCGCGATCGTGCTGTCCCTGCCCGCTTTCTGGATGCTGCAACAGGGCAGCGTATGGACGGCGGCCCTGGGCGTGGTGGTGCTGGCGATCACCCTGGTGCACTTCTCCGGGGCGGCGCCCGCCGCGCTACCGTCCTTCTTTCCGACCAAGGTCCGCTACGGCGCGCTGGCGATCAGCTTCAACGTCTCGGTGGCGCTGTTCGGTGGCACCACCCCGCTGATCGCCGAGTCGTTGGTGCAGTCCACCGGCAACCTGTACTCGCCCGCCTGGCTGGTGATGGCCGCCGGGGCCGTGGGTGTGCTGGTGGTCTGGCGGATGAAGGAGAGCGCCGGGCAGCCGCTACCCGGCGCCCCGGCCATCCCGGTGCCCGAGCGCGAACCGGGCACGTCCGGGAAGCTGCCCTATCCGAGGAAGAGCGGTGATTTCGGATCGGGGATCCGCGGCAGCAACGTCCGCCGCCTGCCCTCGGACTCCTGACCGCTTCCGACCGTTCCTGACCGGCTCCCAGGACCGCACGACGAAAGGGGCGCTCCGCCACGACGGCGGAGCGCCCCTTCTGATGGCCTGTCGGCCGTGCCCTCAGCCGGAGCCGTCGCCGCTCTTGGAGCCGGGCTCCCCTGCCTCGGCGCGGCCCGCTTTGGTGATCACCTGTTGGAGCGCGCTGTTCAGATCCTGGAGTTGGCCCATGTCAAGACCCAGGCGTTCCATCATCTGGGCGGGGATGGACTCCGCCTGGCTGCGCAGTTCACGGCCTTGTGGAGTGAGCCTGACCGTCAGCCGACGCTCGTTCTCGGCCGCTCTCTCCCGCACTACCAGCCCTGAGGCCTCAAGACGCTTGAGCAGCGGCGAGACCGTTGCGGACTCCAACTCCAACATCTGCGCGATCTCACCGACGGACAGCGGTTCGAACTGCCACAACGCCAGCATGACCAGGTACTGGGGATGCGTGAGCCCGAGGGGCGCCAGCACCGGCCGGTACAGGCCGATGACCATGCGCGAGGCCACCGCCAGAGAGAAGCAGACCTGGTGTTCCAGGGCCAGCGGATCGTCCAGCTGCTGCTCCTCGGCCAAATAACCCACCTCGATGTGTCTGCTCCAGCACGCGTAAGACGATCATACTCAGGATTAGCTCACTAATACTTAGCCCACGAACACCGGATCGGGATTGAGTCCCCGCAGCTGGACCGTCGGTGCGCCCTCGATCGCGCAGAAGGAGAGTCCGTGGCCGCGCAGGCAGTTTCCCCGAAGCCCGCCTCGCATGTTCGTGGGCTATCATTTAGTGCACTAACAATATGGCTCAAGGAAGGGGCTTCTCCACGAGCCCCGGGTGAGCGCCAGCGACTCCACCGAACTGCGAGGGAAACGGCCATGGACAAACCGCACGGGAAAGACTCGTTCTCCTTGCTGTACAGGATGGGGTTCCGTATCAACTACGCGCTCCTGCAGGTCATGGGCCCAGCCGCCCTGAGCCCCGAGGCCGACCCACGCCTGCGGGCCAAGAGGGATTACGAACGCCGCCGCGAACTCCACCGGGCGTGGAAGGCGCAGCAGCGATCCCAGGCGAGCGCCCATGACTGAAGCCATGGGTTCGCGGGTGGACGTCCGCCTGGCTGGTGGGTCCGACCTCCCGATTCCAGCACCGCCACTGGCCGAAGGGCACGGGGCCGGTTGACGGGCGACCCGCGCCCCCTCACCACGGTGGCCGACGTACCCGTCCGGAAAACGACGAAGCCCGTGACCGGGACGGTGTCCGGTCACGGGCCGAGGGCTGAACGCCGGGTTAGCGGCGGCCGCCGCCGCGCGGCTTGCGGTCCGGACGCACACTGCCCTTGGAGGCGCGGCCCGGGGTCGCGCCCTTCTTCTCGCGGATCCGCATGCTGATGTGCACCGGGGTCCCCTCGAAGCCGAAGTCCTCGCGCAGCCGGCGCTCGATGAAGCGGCGGTAGTTGTCCTCGAGGAAACCGGTCGTGAACAGGATGAAGTGCGGCGGACGCGCACCGGCCTGGGTGGCGAACAGGATCTTGGGCTGCTTGCCGCCACGCACCGGCGGCGGGGTGGCCGCCACCAGCTCCTTGAGCCAGTTGTTGAGCTGACCCGTGGAGATGCGCTGGTTGAAACCGGCCAGACTGGTCTCGATCGCCGGAACGAGCCGCTCCATGTGGCGGCCGGTGGCCGCGGAGATGTTCACCCGGGGCGCCCAGGAGACCCGCGCCAGCTGGCGGTCGATCTCCTTCTCCAGGTAGACGCGGCGCTCCTCGTCGAGGATGTCCCACTTGTTGAAGGCCAGGACCAGACCGCGACCGGCCTCCACGACCTGCTCCACGACCCGGATGTCCTGCTCGGCCAGCGGCTCGCTGACGTCCATCAGCACCACGGCCACCTCGGCCCGCTCCAGGGCGGTGCCGGTGCGCATGGTCGCGTAGTAGTCGGCGCCCTGGAGTGCGCGGAACCGGCGGCGGATACCGGCGGTGTCGATGAACTTCCAGGTCTTGCCGCCCAGCTCGATCAGCTCGTCGACCGCGTCACGGGTGGTACCCGCCACGGAGTCCACGACCACGCGGTCCTCACCGGCGAGCCGGTTCAGCAGGCTGGACTTGCCCACGTTGGGGCGGCCCAGCAGGGCGATCCGGGACGGGCCGTCCTCGTCGTCGTCCTCCCCCTGACCCTCGGGGGTCTCGGGGAAGGCCTCCACGACGGCGTCCAGCATGTCGCCGGTACCGCGGCCGTGCAGGGCGCTGATCGCGAAGGGCTGACCCACGCCCAGGTTCCACAGGCCAAGCGCGTCAGCCTCCTGCTGCCCGCCGTCGACCTTGTTGGCGGCCAGCACCACGGGCTTCTTGGTGGCGCGCAGGACGCGGGTGACCGCGGCGTCGGCGTCGGTGATGCCCACGGTCGCGTCGACCACGAACAGGATCACGTCGGCGGTCTGCGCGGCGTACTCGGCCTGGCGGGCGACCATCGCGGCCAGGCCGCTGACGCTGGTCTCCCAACCGCCGGTGTCCACCAGCGTGAAGCGGTGGTTCTGCCACTCGGCGTCGTAGGCCACCCGGTCACGGGTCACACCCGGGACGTCCTCGACCACGGCCTCACGGCGGCCGATGATCCGGTTGACCAGACTGGACTTACCGACGTTGGGTCGGCCGACGACGGCGACGACGGGCAGTGCCGCCTCCTCGCCCTCGGGCGCCACGCCCACGTCGGATACGTCGAACTCACTCATGTACTCATACTCCCGGTTCCAGGTCCTCACGCGCCCAGGATGCGTGCCGTGAGGATGTGTCAAGGATTCGACGCGATCGCCACGTGAATCACTCACGGGCGCCGCTGCGGGCGCCCGTGTCCTGCCACGAGGGGCAACCCCCGTGGATGATCTTGTGTTCCCCCTGACGGGGGTGGTGTGGCCGGTCTCTCCCCGGCCTCCCGCCCGGTGGGGCAGGTGCGACGCCCGCGCGCCGTCGGCCGTTAGGAGGCCTGAGCCTCGCGGGCCTCGTCGGCCAGCTTGACGACCAGGGCGATGACCTCGTCGAGGGTCAGGCCGGTGGTGTCGAGCTCGGTGGCGTCGGCGGTCTGCGTCAGCGGCGAGTGCTTGCGGCTGGAGTCCAGCTTGTCACGACGGGCCAGGTCGGCCTGGGTCGCCGCGACGTCACCGGTCCGGACCTCCTTGCTGCGCCGCTGCGCACGCGCCTCGGCGCTGGCGGTCAGGAACAGCTTGACGGGGGCCTCGGGGGCGACGACGGTCGTGATGTCACGGCCCTCGACCACGATACCCGCGCTCTCGTCGCGGGCAGCCTCGATGACCTCGCGCTGGGTCCGCACCAGCAGCTCACGCGCCTCGGGCACGGCCGAGACGGCGCTGACGTTGGTGGTGACCTCCTTGCCGCGGATCTCGGCAGCCACGTCACGGCCGTCCACCGTCACGGTGGGGGCGGACGGGTCACTGCCCATCACGATGACGGGTCGCTCGACGTTGGCGGCCACCGCGGCGGCGTCGTTGACGTCGATCTTGTTGTCCAGCATCCACCAGGTCAGGGCCCGGTACATGGCCCCGGTGTCGAGGTAGCGCAGGTCCCGCGCCTTGGCGACACCCTTGGCCGTGCTCGACTTGCCCGACCCGGAGGGACCGTCGATGGCGATGACGATGCCCTTGCCCTGCGCGCTCACTGCTGCTGACTCCCGAAATCACTGTGCCTGGGTGACGGCCGTACTTGCTACCGCCAACGCCTCAGCCTACCTGCGTGCGGAGCTCCGTAAAACGCTCGCGGAGCTCCGTGAGTTTACTTACGGAGCTCCCCACCAGAACACACGGCACCACACGCGCTCACGGGCGGGTCACACCCCCGGGTGCACCGACCAGCCGTCGGCGGAGAGCGCCTCGGCGAGGGTGTCCACGGCCTCGGGGAGCAGGTAAAGCTCAGCCACACCCAGCGGCAGGCCGGGGGTGTGCTCGATCCGTACGTCCTCGATGTTGACTCCCGCGGTAGCGGCCGCCGCGAACAGTCGGCCCAGCGCGCCGGGCTCGTCGGGGATGACCACGGGGATGACCGTGTACTCAGGGCGGCGGACCGCACCGTGCTTGCCAGGGATTCGGCCGTGTCCGCTGCGCCCCCGGGCGAGCAGGTCACGGACAGGCTCCATCTCGTCCGTTTCCGGGCCGTCCGCGGAGTCGGAGGCCGTCGCAGAGGCGGCTGCGGACTGGGCGTGCAGCGCCTCCGCGGTCGCGGCCAGGTCCGCGGCCACCTCGCGTAGGACATCGGCCACGGGTCCGGCGTTGTGGGTGAGGATCTCCGCCCACATGGACGGGTCGCCCCCGGCGATGCGGGTCACGTCGCGCACGCCCTGCCCGGCCAGGGTCAGCGCGGTCTCGTCCCCGCCAACCAGCCGGGCGGCCACCGCTGAGGATGCCACGTGCGGGGCATGCGAGACCAGAGCCACCGCACGGTCGTGCGCCTGCGCCTCCAGCACCAGCGGGTCGGCCCCGCACAGGCGGGCCAGCTCGGTGACGGCCGCGACTGAACCGGGGTCCGCCTTGCCGGTGGGGCATAGCGCCCAGGAACGGCCGAGGAACAGGTCGGCGCGGGCGGCGCCGGGGCCGTGCTTCTCCCGACCGCCCATGGGGTGGCCGGGCACGAAGGTCGCCATATCGCAGCCGAGTTGTTCGGCGCCTTCCAGCACACTCGACTTCACGCTGGCCACGTCGGTGTACACCTGGGCGAGGCCGCGGTCCTGGGCCTGACGGAGCACCGCCGGGACGACGGCGGGCGGGGCCGCGATCACCGCGATGTCGGCGGGCGCGGACTCGGCCGTCTCGTCCAGCGGACGCCCGGCGCCGAGGTCGCAGGCCAGCCGCAGAGAGGCGGTATCGGGGTCGAAGAGGGTGACGTCCACGTCGCGGGCGCGCAGGGCGAGCGCGATGGACGTTCCGATCAGGCCCGTGCCCACCACCGTGACCCGACGCAGTTCCGCCCGCCCCGCACCGGCCGTCTCCTCGCCCACAACGCTCCCTCGACTCGCTTCAGCTCGTACTCGATGCCCACGTGAGTGGGCACCCTCCCAGCCTACGGCCTCGTGACCTGGCCGCCCGCCCGCGCACGGCGCCGCCCGCGCAACTGTTCAACGGAACGGTCCGGGCCCCGCCCCCTGAATCCGGGGTGCGGGGCCCATCGGCCACCGGCCCTCCCGTGGTTCCTCGTCAGCCCTTGAGCCACTCCTCTCGCACCTCGGTCGGCTCGGCCGCCCCGTACCGCATGGCGTCCAGCACGAAGGTGACGGTGTGGTCCCGGACGGTTTCCAGGGTCTCGACGGGCACGTAGCGGCGGAAGACCCCGGGTAGGACGGTCCCCAGCGCCGCCTCCGCCACGGGATCGAGGCGGCCGCGTTCGAGGTGCTCAGCACGCAGTCCGGAGCCCAGCCCGTTGGCGTACCAGACCGTCCAGAGC
Source organism: Nocardiopsis exhalans (assembly GCF_024134545.1). Lineage (GTDB taxonomy): Bacteria > Actinomycetota > Actinomycetes > Streptosporangiales > Streptosporangiaceae > Nocardiopsis > Nocardiopsis exhalans. The sequence goes on along the minus strand of NZ_CP099837.1, from coordinate 2,707,849 downwards.
TCGAACAGCACGGTCCGGTGAAGCAACCGGGTGAGCTCGGGCCCGTGTTCGCGCGCGACGCGAGTGATCGTCTCCTCGAAGCGCTCGGCCAACAGGGCGGGTTCGACCTGTTCGGGCAGCGCCTGCGCGACCGGGGTTCCGACGAACGCCGGCGGCGCTTGGGGAGAATCATCGAAGACCTCGGCCGTGGCGCGCATCCAGCCGATGTGCGCCAACCGGGGAGCGCTCCCCGAAGACACATTCTCCTCAGCCCGGGGCGGTGGTCCGAAGCAGACGGATCGTCGCACCCCCTGGAAGGCGTTCCCGGTCAGGCTCGGGGTGGTTCCGTTCGTGTCGTGTTCCACGAGGTTGGGCACCGAGACCAGCTGGCGCACGCCCCGGTCGTTGAGGAAACCCCGCAGCGCGACGTCGTCCGGGGTGGCGGGGTCGAGCCCGCGCGCGTGTTCGGCGAACGCCAGCGCCACCGGGGTCGGCAGGACCAGCGCCAACGACGGCACGTAGGGGTCGACGACCGGTGCCGTGGCCTCGCCCGCCAGGGCAGCGATCCGGACCCGGGTCGCGGTACGGCACCCCCACTCGGTGAACAGGCTGATCGCGGCGTCGGGCGCCCGGGATACCAGGTCGACCACGCGTGCGGCCAGGCCCTCGACCGGCAGGGCGTCGTCCTGGAGCACGATGTGGTGGCTCGCACCCGCGGCCGTCGCCCACGCCGCCGCGGAGGTCACGATCGTGGAGCCCGCCCCGGGGTCCTCGACGACCGTCGGGGCCGGCTCGGAGCAGAGCCCGGCCAGGCGCTCGGCGTGCTCGCGACGGCGGGCGTGGGTCATGATCGCCCAGGTCAGGCTGATGCCCCTGTCCATGTCCGTGTCCGTGTCCGTGCTCATGAGAGGATCGCGCTCCTCTCCACGGCCGCGACCAGGTCCCCGGCCGCTGCGGTCCCGCGCAGCCTTCCGGCGAAGTGTTCCGAGGCCTCCTGACGCTCGGCGGACAGAGCGGCCTTGACCGCGACACCGAGGCGATCGGTCAGGGCGTCGGCCGACAGGACCTCCGCCATCCCGAGTTCGGCCACCCGCCGCCCGTTCCGCTCCTGTTCGGCGGTCTCCGGGACGCAGACCATGGGTGTCCCGGCGATCAGCCCGTCCACCAGGGTGCCGTGCCCGCCATGCACCACCGCCGCGTCCGAGGCGCGCATGAGGTCGACCGCGTCCCGGCGGAACCCCGTGACCCGGACCCGCTCGGGATAGGCACGCGCCACCTCGCCCTCGGGCTCGCGGGCGAGCACGACCTCCGCCTGAACGTCCGCGGGCAGGGCGGCCACCAGGCCGTCGAGCACGGCCTGCGACCAGGCGCCGCCGCCCAGAAGCACGGAGACGAGCCGGTCCCGGCCGCGCCGCTGCGGCAGCTCCGCGCGCGGGGTGCCCGCGACGCGCAGTGTGTCCGCTGCCACGATCGGGCCGACGTGCCGGATCTCGGGGACCAGGGAGGCCACCAGCGCCATGGTCTCGGCGGGCACCTCGGTCAGCGGGTCGAGCACCGGTAGGTCGGGGACGAGCATCGTGTCCCCCAACACCGCTCGGGCGTGTTCCTCGCCCACCCCGGCCCCGTCCAGCGTCACCAGCAGCTCGGGCAGGATGACGTGCATGGGGTTCTGGAACAGCCGCAGGTTGTGCAGGCTGCACGCGGGGATCCCCCGCAGGGACGCGGCGACCGGGGCCGTGTTGCGCATGTCCGCCACCACCGCGTCGGGTGCGTAGTCGTCGATGAGAGCGAGCTCGTCCTCCAGGCACATCGACACGTAAGCCGGGCTGGCCAGGCGGCCGCGGACGAACCCGCGCAGCGCCTCCCGGTCGCGGATCCCGGTCCAGGCCGGGGCCGGTTCGATCTCGCGGACCGGCCGCCAGCCGACCCCCCGCGACTCCACGACGGCGCGCACGGACTCATGGCAGGCCACGACGGCGTCGTGCCCGGCCGCGACCAGAAGTTCGGCCGCGGTCACGCAGCGGACCACGTGGCCGAGGCTGCTGCGGCTGTACGCCACGAAAAGGACCTTCACGCGTTCTCCTTCGACACATCAGGCGACTCAGCACGCCGCACGAAAACCACAGAAAGCACGAAACCGAACGCGGCCAGCGAGGGCAGCGCCATGATCGTGAGAGCGGCCGGTGCCTGACCGGTGAGGTCGATCAGCACACCGCACAGCCCGCCGCCCAGCGGCACCGCGCCCCAGGCCGCCATCCGGCCGACGGCGTTGACCCGGCCCTGGAGGTGGGCGGGACAGCGCTGCTGGCGCACCGAGATGCTCACGATCATCGCGATGGTGTGGGCCGTGTTCCATCCCGCGAGCAGGACCAGCGCCACCACCCAGCCCGGTGACCACGCGTAGGCGACCAGGAGGACCACGTCGACGGCGAGCGTCACCGCCGACACCAGTACCGGGTCCAGGGACCTGAGCCGGGGCGTCAGCACGGCCGCGATCAGGGCGCCGACGCTGCACCCGGCGATGATCCAGCCAACCCGGATGTCGTCCGTGCGCAGGTCCAGCGACAGGTCGGAGAAGACCACGATGGTGCTGTAGACGGCGCCGCCGGAGATCCCGATCCCCGCCCCGGCCAGGGTGAGCACGCCCACCACCCGGTCGGAGCGGATGAACCGGAGGCCTTCGAGGATCTCCGACCAGCCGACCCGGTTCCCCTCCCTCCCCTGTGCCCCGTCGGCGGCGCTGCGTCCGGCCCTCAGGAAGGAGGTGAGGACCGCCGAGACCACGTAGGCCCCGGCGATCACCAGGAAGGCCCCGGCCAGACCGATCCTGTCCAGCAGGAAGAACCCGGCCGGGGCTGCGACCGCGTTCACGATCGTCGCAGCCATCCACAGGTGGCCGTTGGCCTGGAAGATGCGCTCGGGTCCCGCGACGGCGGGCACGAGCGCCGAGGACGCCACGTCGAACCAGACGAAGGCGCTCGACGCCAGGAACCCGATCACCAGGAAGACGGCGAACGGCGGTTCCGACAGCAGGACGACGGCCGGGACCAGGAGCAGCACCAACGCACTGACCACCTCGACCACGACCATCACCGTGCGCGGGCGCAACCGGTCGACGTAGGCCCCGGCGAACAGCCCGAAGAGCAGGAAGGGCACGACGTTCATCGCGCTCATCGAGGCGGCGGCGGTCGCCGAACCGGTGATGTCGTACACGTGCAGCGGCAGGAGCACCCAGGTCACGGCCGTGGCCGCGGTCGAGGCGGCGCGGCCGGACAGCATGAACCGGAAGTCGGACGAGCGCAGGACCGACGGCGCCGCGGCCCCGGTGCTCACGACAGCACCCCCAACCGGGTCTCGACACCGAGGGGAACGGGGATCGGCCGCCCGCGCAGCGCCTCGGCCAGTGCCAGCATCCGGTCGAGCATGGCCAGCATCGCCGACATGCCCTCCGTGTCGCGGGTGACGGTGTCGGGGCCGCCCGCGCGCACCGTGGCCGGAAACCCGCTGCCCGGGATGATGAGCCGGTTCAGGAGCAGGTTGTGCAGCATCTGCGCGTGTACGGACTCGTGTGCGTAGCGGCGGCCGACCACCACCACTCCCCCGACCTTGTTGGTGAGCGGCCGGTCGAACCGCAGCCGCCCGACCCCGGCGCGCTCGATGAAGGTCTGCATGAGGGAGGAGGCGCCGTAGCCGTACACGGGCGCGGTGTAGACGATCCCGTCCGCCCCGGTCATGACGCGGACGATGTCGGCGACGTCGTCGTCGACCGGGCAGGGGGTGCTCCGGGAGTTGCATCCTCCGCACCGGCAGGCCTGGATCCGCCGCTCGGCCAGGTGGATGACCTCCAGCTGGACGCCGCTCTCGGCGAGGTGCTCCTGGGCGACGGCCAGCGCGGCGGCGCTGCTTCCGTTCGCCCTTGCGGAGCCGTTGACGGCCACGAACGAGAGCCCTGTGTCCGGGAGTTCCGGGTTCGGGAGTGCCGTGTCCGTGGGACCCGTGTCCGGGAGTTCCGGGTCGGGGAATCCTGTGTTCGCCGCCGTCATGAGCGCCCTCCCCGGACGAAGTTGGCGATCATCTCGAAGCCGGTGCCCGTCGAGATGCTCTCGGGGTGGAACTGCACTCCCTCGACCGGCAGGGTCCGGTGGCGCAGACCCATGACCGTGCCGTCGTCGGCCTCGGCGGTGACCACGAGCGGCCCGGGTTCGGGCAACCGGCGGACGGCGAGCGAGTGGTAGCGGACCACGCTCACCTGCCCGCTCAGCCCCGCGAACAGGCCCTGTCCGTCGTGGCGCACCAGGCTGCTCTTGCCGTGCATCGGCCGGACCGCGTGGTCGACCGTGCCCTCGTAGGCCAGGGCGATGGCCTGGTGCCCGAGGCAGATCCCTAGGACGGGCTTGGCGCCCGCGACGGCCTGAAGGATCTCGACGTGGCCGGACTTGGCGGGGTGCCCCGGCCCGGGGCCGAGCACCACGGCGTCCTCCGGGGCGGCCAGGACGTCGGCCGGGCTCAGGTCACCGGAGCGGACGACCCGGGTCTGGGCGCCCGCCATTCTGAGGTACTGGTAGATGATGTGTGAAAAGCTGTCGAACGCGTCGACCAGAAGAACCCTCATGCCAGAGTCCCGCCCGTCGTCGCCTCGACCGCGGCGCTGAGTTTGGCGCGCGTCTCGTCCCATTCCGACCGCGGAACCGAATCCGCCACGATTCCCGCCGAGGCGCGGGAGGAAACGGTGTTCCCGGAGCAGAAGACGGAGCGGATGGTGAGGGCGAGATTGGCGTATCCGCCGATACCGATCACCCCGAATACGCCCGCGTAGAGACCGCGTGGGCTGGATTCGAGTGACTCGATGACCTCCATCGCCCGCACCTTCGGAGCGCCGGTCATGGTCCCGGCCGGAAAGGTGGCCCTGATGACGTCGAAGACGTCGAACCCCGGCTCCACCGTCGCCGTAACGGTCGAGACCAGGTGGAAGACGTGCGAATAGGGTTCCACCGCCATCATCACCGGGGTGCGCACCGAACCGGGCACCGCGACCCGGCCCAGGTCGTTGCGGCACAGGTCCACCAGCATGATGTGCTCGGCGTGCTCCTTCTCCGCGGTCCTCAGGTAGTGGACCGCCGCCTCGTCGGCGCTCTCGTCACCGGTGCGGCGGGCGGTCCCGGCGATGGGGCGCATGGTCGCGCCGCCGCCCTGGAGGAGGACGTGCAGTTCGGGGCTGGCGCTGAGCAGGGTGGTGTCCCGCAGCGGGAGCATGCCCATGAACGGCGACGGGTTGGTGCGGCGCATGCGCGCGTAGATCTCCCACGGCTGGAGCCCGCTGTCCAGCGTGACGTCGTAGCCGAGCTGCACCTGGTAGACGTCGCCGTCCCGGATGTGCTCCAGAGCGATGCCGACCCAGCCCAGGTAGTCGTCCCGGAGCACTTCGGGGGAGGCCTCCGCGTCCGTGCTCGGCGGGTGCGGCCGGGGCCCGGTTTCAGGGGCTGCTGCTGCGGCTCCGGAAGCGGCTCCGGCTCTGGCTGCGGCGCGTTCGACGGCCGCGGCCACCCGGTCCGGGTCGACCGCCTGCCATAAATCGCTGTGCGCGGTGGTCAGGGTTCCTGCGCCGGTCCGCAGGTCGACCTCGAGGATCGAGGCGTACAGGGTGAGCGCCAGGTCCGGGACCCGAGCCCGGTCGCGCGGGATGGAGCGCGGCAGCGCCTCGACGTACTGGACGGCGTCGTAGGACAGGACGGTCAGGAACCCGAAGTCGGGCCGCGCGTCCGAGGCCTGCGGTGCGTCGAAGCAGCCGGTGATCTCCCGCAGGACGTCCCAGAGGCGGGTGGGCTCGTCCAACACCGCCCCGCCCCCGGCCTGCTCCTGCTGCCGGGTCAGGCCCGGTACCGCCTCCCGCAGCGTTCCCCACAGCGCCTCTCGGAGTGCGGTGTCGCCGGTGATCTCGATCCGGCTGTCCAGCACCTCGGTGGTGACCAGGGGGCCGATGCCGATGATCGCCCGTTCACGGTCCCGGTCGGGGCCGCCCAGCGACTCCAGTAGGTAGACGGCCCGCTCCCCGAACTCCGCTTGGAGTTCCCGGGCGACGTCGAACGTCTCCTCGACGAACATGGTGCGGCGTTCGAGCCGGACACCGATGGACTTACGCACGACTTCTCCGTTCCAGTCCGAACTGTCCACTGGGACAGCCCGAAACAAAGGGTCATTTCGCACGACGAAAACCGGAAGGGGTTTCGAGGCACACAAAGAAAGGCCCTGGGCTGGCGTAAAAGAAGTGCTGTCCGGAACTTGTGGTTCCGATCCAGCGCCCCGCCGCGAGGAATTCGGAGAACTCCCGCGGCGGCACACGGCTCACGGCCGGGCGGGCAACCCGAACCGTAAAGAAACCTTACAACAAGACCTCGGGGGCCTGTTCACTCACCCCGAGGTCCATTCGATCCGATGATCCGATGACCAATGCGGACCAGGCGATATCCGAATTCGCCTGGTCCGCGCTGACGTCGTTGATGGTGTTGCCCCTTGCCCGGAGGACCCCGATTACTGGGCGATGTCCAGCCGCAGTGCCTGGGCGCCCCGCAGGTAGACGTGCTGGACCTCGGAGCGGGTCCGGTCGGTCTCCACGTGCGCCATCAGCCGCACCACACGCGGCAGGGCGTGCGGAACGGCGATCTCGGTCGCGCACATCAGCGGAACGTCGGCGAAACCCACCTTGCGCGCCGCCAGCGCGGGGAACTCGCTGGTCAGGTCAGGGGTCGCGGTGAACACCACGCTGATCACGTCGTCCGTGGTGAGCTCGTTGCGCCGCATCACCTCGGCCACCAGCTCGGCCGTGGCCTCCAGCACCTGTTCGCGTTCGTCCGCGTCGACCTGCACCGCACCGCGGATGGCCCGTACCGCCACGTTCGATCCCGCCTTCAGTCCTCGTCATCCGGGCCGACCCTCGCAGAGGAAACGAGAGACGGCGGCCGCTCCCCGTGTTCGGGGTGCGACCGCCGTCAACTGTAGCGACAGACCTCGTGGTTAGAGGCCCGCGGCCTTGTACAGCTCGCCGACCTCACGCGAGCTGAGCGCCCGCATGGTGCCCAGACGCAGGTTGTTCAGGTCGATCGGACCGACCTGGGTACGCGCCAGGTCCGCGACCGGGTGGCCCACCGCCTCCATGAGGCGACGCACGATGTGCTTGCGGCCCTCGTGCAGACGGATCTCCACCATGGCCTGGTCGGAGTCGTTGTCGACCACGCGGAAGGAGTCGACCTTGACCGGCCCGTCGTCCAGCTCCACGCCCTTCTCGATCTGGCGCACCACGCGGTGCGGCACCGGGCCGTCCACCTTCGCGACGTAGGTCTTGATGACCTTGTAGCGCGGGTGGGTGAGCCGGTTGGCGAGGTCACCGTCGTTGGTCAGCAGGATGAGACCCTCGGTCTCGGTGTCCAGACGGCCCACGTGGAAGATGCGCTCGGCGGTCTGACCGGCGTAGTCGGCCAGAGTCGGGCGGCCCTCCGGGTCCCACATGGTGCTGACCACGCCGCGCGGCTTGTTCAGCGCGAAGTACAGCTTGTCCGGGGCGGTGACCACGCGCATGTCGTCCACGCGGATCTCGGAGGCCTCGGGGTCGACCCGGGCACCGAAGCGGCGGACGATCTGGCCGTCCACGCTCACCCGGCCGGCCGCGATCATCTCCTCGCTGGCGCGACGGCTGGCGACACCGGCCGCGGCCAGCGCCTTCTGGAGCCGGATGCCGTTGGGCACATCCGTGTAGGTGTCCCGGGGGTCACCGGCGTGCCGGTCCTCGTCACGCGGGTTGTAGTCCGCGCGCAGGGCGTTGAGGCGCTCACGGGCGGCCTTGGAGAGCTGGTTCTCGCTCTTGACGTCCCGGACCGGGGCGTGATCGCGACGGATCGGGCGCTGGTCGGGGTCGCGGCCCTCGTCACGGCGGGGGCGGTCGTCACGGTTCCGCGGACGTCCGCCACGGTTGTCGTCACGGCGCTGGTAACCGCCGCCGCGCTTGTCGCCACCCGCCATGCGGCGGCCCTGGGCGTCCCGGCGGGGACGGTCCTCACGGTTCTTGAAGTCGCCACCGTGCCGGTCGTCGCGACGGGGGCGGTCGTCGCGGCCCCGATCGTCGCGGCGCGGACGGTCGTCACGGTCGAAGCGACCACCACGGCTGTCGTCACGGCCCTGCGGACGACGGTCACGGTCATCACGACGCTCGAAGGAACGGCCACCACGGTCGTCACGACCCTGGTAACCACCACGGCCACGGTCGTCACGGCTCTGGTAGCCGCCACCGCGCTTGTCGTCACGCTTGTCATCGCGGCCCTGGTAACCACCACGGCCACGGTCATCGCGGCCCCGGTCGTCACGACGGTCGCGGTCGCCCCGGTAGCCGCCGCGGTTGTCGTCACGGCGCTCGAAGGAGCGCCCGCCACGGTCATCGCGGCTCTTGAAACCACCACCGCGGTTGTCGTCACGGCCCTGGTAACCGCCACGGCCGCGGTCGTCACGGCTGCGGTCGTCGCGGCGCGGACGGTCGTCACGGTCGAAGCGACCACCACGGCTGTCGTCACGGCCCTGCGGACGACGGTCACGGTCATCACGACGCTCGAAGGAACGGCCACCACGGTCGTCACGACCCTGGTAACCACCGCCGCGCTTGTCATCACGGCCCTGGTAACCACCACGGCCACGGTCATCGCGGCCCCGGTCGTCACGGCCCTGCGGGCGACGGTCACGGTCGTCGCGACGCTCGAAGGAACGGCCACCACGGTCGTCACGGCTCTGGTAGCCGCCACCGCGCCTGTCGTCACGCTTGTCATCGCGGCCCTGGTAACCACCGCGGCCTCGGTTGTCGTCCCGGCCCTGGTAACCACCACGGCTGCGGTCGTCGCGACCGCGGTCATCGCGTCGGGGGCGGTCGTCCCGCTCGTAGCGTCCGCCACCACGGCGGTCGTCCCGGTTTCGGTCGTCGCGGGGGCCTCGGCCGCCGCGGTTGTCGTAGTCGCCGCGCTCACCGCGCGGGGCGTCGTCCCGTGCACCACGGGAACGTTCGTTATTAGGTGTGCTCACCGGTGTCGTCAAGACCTTCGATGTCGTCGGGGAGGAACGGCGCCAGATCAGGCAGTTCGTCCAGGCCTCGCAGGCCCAGCCGTTCCAGGAAATAGGAAGTGGTCCGATACAGCAGCGCACCGGACTCGGGATCGTGTCCGGCCTCTTCGATCAGGCCCCTCAGTACGAGGGTACGCATAACCCCGTCGCAGTTGACCCCACGTACCGCGGAGACCCTGCCACGTGAGACCGGTTGGCGGTAGGCGACGACGGCCATCGTCTCCAGTGCGGCCTGGGTGAGCCGCACTTCCTGCCCTTCCTTGAGGAAGTGCTCGACGATGTCGGCGCACTCGGGCCGCGTGTACACACGCCACCCGTCGGCCACCGCACGTAGGTCGAAACCACGGCCCTGTGCGGTGTATTCCCGGGAGAGCTCCTCCAGGGCGCGGGTGACCAGGTCCAGTGGCACGTCCATGGCGCGGGCCAGGTCGTACTCGGAGACGGGCTGGTCCACCACCATGAGCACTGCTTCCAAATCGCGGCGCAGGGTGGGCGGGACGGGCGGCACGGAGACATCACCCACACCGGCGGTGTGCTCTGCGGTCATGACTGCTCCCCGGATGTGGTCTCGGCGGCGGGTCCCGCCTCTTCGTCGTATTCGGACTCCAGCTCGACGTCCGCGTCGCCGCCGGTCCAGGTGACGGTGAGTTCGCCCAGTGGTTCGGGCTGGTCGAAGCCGACGTTCGAGGCCCGGTACAGCTCCAGCAGGGCGAGGAACCGGGCGACGACCTCGAAGGTACCGGTGCACTCGACCGTCAGCTGCGCGAACGTCAGCCGTCCCGCCTCGCGCAGTTCGGCCGCCATCAGCTCACCTTGTTCCTTCACCGACGTCTTGGTGAGGTGGATGTGGGTGACCGAGACGCTCGGCGGTTCCTTGGGCGTGAACACCATCCCGGCCAGGGCGGCGAACTCCTGCGGGCCGAGCTTGAAGAACACGTCCGGGCGCATCCCCGCGAACTGTTCTTCCAAGGGGACGGCTCGCGCGTACCGGCGGCCCTGTGCGGCCAGCCGCTCGCGCATGAACGAGGCGACCTCCTTGTAGGCCCGGTACTGGAGCAGCCGGGCGAACAGCAGGTCGCGGGCTTCGAGCAGGGCGAGGTCGGCTTCGTCCTCGACGTCGCCGCGCGGGAGGAGCCGTGCGGCCTTGAGGTCGAGGAGGGTGGCCGCGACCAGCAGGAAGTTACTGGCCTGGTCCAGGTCCCAGTCGTCGCCGAACGTGCGGATGTGCGCGATGAACTCGTCGGTGACCTTCGACAGCGATACCTCGGTGATGTCCAGCTTGTGCTTGGAGATCAGCCCGAGGAGTAGGTCGAAGGGCCCCTCGAAGTTGTCCAGGTGTACCTGGAAACCAACGTCTTCGCTGGTGGAGGTGGCTTCCTCGGAGGACTCGGCACTCATTCACCCAGCTTCCCAGCTTGCTCGCCCAGATGGGTAATCACGACGCGAGGCCCCGACGTGGTCCGGATGCTGTTGGCGAGTCCAGGCGGAGGCCGGGTCGGGCCCCGCTCCCCGCCGCTCGATGGTTGCCGTCTGCGCTGCGCGCCTCAAGGTCGTCGCATCGAGGGCTTCGCCCGCAGGGCGCTCCACCCTGACCCGCTTCGCTACGACGGCGGTGGGCGGCCATCGGCAAACGGGGGAGGAGCGGTCGGGGTGGCAGACGGCCCCCAAGGGGCCCAACGGCAACTGCCAACTGCACGCTGCACGGCCTTCGGCCGGAGCCCTCCACCGGCCTGCGGGCAACGCCTGAACGTGTCGCGGCCGGTCAAGGTGGGCCACGGAAAGCGGCAGCGAAGGAAGGAGCGCCCCCAGCTCAGCGGGGATCGGTGCTCGTGTCACGGCCGGTCAGGCGCCCCGACGAACAGCGACGGCGAAGACACCGCTCCCCCGACCCGGCGAGCACCCCCACCCGGCCACCCACTCGGCCACCCGGCCCGGTGGACAGACCGATCGAAGCGCCACCCCGGCCGGGTTTCGGCCCCTCCTTTCAGCGTGATCTTGCTACCAGAGGCGAAATCGGCGCCGAACTTGCTCCTGGTAGCAAGATCACCGAGGACCTGACGGTTACGGAAGCAACGGACACGTGTCAGTCCAGGTTTCGGACACCTTCACCCACCCGAAGCCCTCGGCCCCCACCCGGATTCGCCAGCAGCATCTGGTTCGCGTCGGGGACCTCACGTGTCGAGTCTCAGCGCTCCGTGTCGAGAAGGGCGCGCCACTCAGCAGCGGGGAACGACAGCGTCGCCGTGTCCCGGTTCTGGGTGTCCCGGACGTCCGCACCCGCCGGAGTCTCACGGACCTCGACACACTGACCGCCGGTGTTGCTGTAGCTGGACTTGTGCCAGTCACTCACGGTAGTTCCTCCAACAATTTTCGCGACTGTGGTTCGGGGAGAGCGATCGCGAACGCGCGTTTCACCAGTTCCGTCAGTCGATCGAAGTCGTCTGTTTCTCCGTAGACGACATTACCGGTCAGATGATCCGCACTCGCAGCCTTTCCGCCTTCAAGCAACCGGACCATCAGCATCGGTGTGATGACCCCGATCAAGGCCGACCCCTCCGGAACCAGGTGAAGCGACACCTTCTCCAATGACAGCAGGTGGGACACCTGTTCGGCACGGACTGCTTCGGGAACACACAGCAGTGCCGATACGGGGAAGACAGCGGACACCCACGGGTCATTCTGGGCCCGAAGCTGTTCATAGCGCGCGCACCGCAGCGCGGCCAGCCGCTGAACCTCATAGGCGGGCAACAACGGCTGCCCTTCGCGGAAGACGATCTCCGCGTATGAAGGGGATTGCAACAGTCCTGGGACCAACACGGGGGACACGTACTCGATCAGCGACGCGGCTTCTTCCAGCTTCCCCGCGTCCTGCATCCAGGGGAGCAGGGTCGACTCGGCCGTAAACCCCTCCCATTTGCGGAACAGGGCGCCGCGCAGCTCCAACGCCTTGTCCAGCCCCAGAGCATCGTCACGAGCCGGGACAAATTGGTCATTCTCCCAGCGGGAAATCGTGGACGACGATTTCCCTGCCTTCTTGGCGAGACGTCGAATCGTGTGACCAGCACGCTTGCGTTCTTTTGCGAGGTATGACCCGAAAGTATGCTCCGCCATGCTCCACACATTACGCATCGCGTTCCAGGCCAGACCAGACCCATTGGAGCTATAAATCAATTCCTGTGGAGCAAAGGCTTGTGGCACGACTCTGGACGCATGGACGGTTATGGACAGCTTCAAACGACCAAACGACTCAACCCCATGCAACTCCTCTCCGACGCCTTCGGGCAGCGGCGCATTCTCCGCTACATCGAGGGCAACAACCTGATCGTCAACGACCCCTACCTCCGGCAGAAGGTGGAAATCTCCTGGAGCGGGCGAGGCTACCGGTGGACCTCTCCCGGCGGCGACCTCTGTTCCGGGGACCCGGGGCACGTGGCGGACGTCGTGCACCAGATCATCCGTCAGTACGCGGGGATCTACCTGGAGGACCGCTGATGGCCGTCGACAGCCGCGAGGTCCTCATGGAGACCCACCGGGAGATGTACTTCAGCACCGGAGAGGCCGCCAGGGTCCTCGAACTCAGCACCAGCACTGTCAAGCGGCTGGAGAGCACCGGACATCTCCCCTCCCTGAAGAACCACAACGGGTGGCGGTTCTTCAACGCCGGAGACGTCTACGACTTCCTCGACGAGCTCGGGGCAGACACATGACAGAAGGGTGTCACCGGCCCGGATCAGCCGGTGACACCCCCAATCCTTCTTCCCCGTGTTCCGTCCGCTCCCCCAGCGGTCGGGTTCGGGGCTGTCAGTCCTCGGTCAACCGCCGCACCAGCATGCTGCTCTCGCCGTGCTCCTCGAAGTCGGCGAGAAGTACGGCGACGGCCTCCCGAACGAGGCGGCCGCGGTCGGCCGAGAGCCCGTGCTCCGCTCGGAGCGAGAGCCGGGTCTGTTCCAGGGCCAGCAGCTCGGGCCCGGAGACGTAGACGGTGATCTTCTCGTCGTGGCGCTGACGCCCGCTCGGCTTGGGCGCGCGGCGCACCTTGGCCTTGGAGCGGCCGTTCGACTTGCGCGCGGGCCGTTCCGACGAGGTCTCGGCCGTGTTCTTTCGGTCCTGTTCCGGTACCTGGTACTGGCGCTCGGTCTCGACCGGCTCCTCCTCGGAGCCGGAAGGGCGGAAGAACAGCTCGTCCGCCCCGGGTAGCGTCACTCGTCGTGACCGCTGAGAGGCCACCTCGCCAGCACCTCCTTGGCCAGGGACCGGTAGGCGTTGGCCCCGGCCGAGGACGAGTCGAACCTGGTGATCGGCTCACCCGCCACAGTGGCGTCCGGAAAACGCACCGTGCGGTTGATGACCGTGCCGTACACCTTGTCGCCGAACCCGTCCACGATCGTGGACAGCACCTCGCGGGCGTGCAGGGTGCGCGGGTCGTACATCGTGCCGAGGAACCCGTCGATGACCAGGTCCTCGTTGAGGCGCTCCTGCACCTTCTGGATCGTGTCCATCAGCAGTGCCACACCGCGCAGCGCGAAGAACTCGCACTCCAGCGGCACGATGACCCCGTCAGCGGCGGTCAGCGCGTTGACGGTCAGCAGACCGAGCGACGGCTGGCAGTCGATGAGGATGACGTCGTAGTCGTTGATGACCGGGCGCAGCGCGCGTCCGAGCATCTGCTCACGGGCCACCTCGCCGACCAGCTGCACCTCGGCGGCTGACAGGTCGATGTTGCTCGGGATCAGGTCCAGACCCTCGATGTCCGTCTTGAGCAGGACGTCCTCCACCGTCACGTCCCGCTGCATGAGCAGGTTGTAGACGGTCAGGTCCAGCTCGCGCGGGTCCAGTCGGCCCAGTCCCACGGACAGCGCGCCCTGCGGGTCGAAGTCGACCAGCAGCACCCGTCTGCCGTACTCGGCGATGGCGGCGCCGAGGTTGATGGTGGTGGTGGTCTTACCGACCCCACCCTTCTGGTTACAGAGTGCTACAATCCGTGCCGGACCGTGTTCGTCGAGCGGCGTCGGCTCCGGATATGTACGCACGGGTCTCTTGGTGTGCAGATCCGCCCCCGTGTTACGTGTCGTCCCCCACGGGTTGTTCACCCGGTCGGTGAGGTCACCCCCGCCAACGGGTGCGGTGTTCGCCGCCTCGTCGTTCTCCGACCAGTTCACAACCCTTGACCTCCCCTACGGACCGGCCACGGCCCGATGGGACTCTTGACATCTCCCACGACTGGCCGCCGTCGGAAACTCAATATGTCGACAGCAACGTACCTCTGTGCGGCGACTCTAGAACGACGACACGACGCACTTCAACATGATCCGACCAGGATTCCCCCGCCTGCACAACCGGGAGGAACCGCTCGCACGTACCCGTCCTTCTCGTAGGAGAAGGGTACACATGACGCACGTCGGACTCACCCCGAACGCTCCACGGCTCCCCCTACCAGCAAGGCTCTCCGCGTCACACCGGACCGCTTCCGCCACCTGAACGCCGCGCTCTGGGATGGCTGGAGGCGTACACCTCACGCAGCCTCTCCACCGTCACCAGCGTGTAGACCTGCGTGGTAGTGACCGAACTGTGCCCCAGCAGCTCCTGCACGATGCGGATGTCCGCCCCGCCGTCGAGCAGGTGGGTGGCGAAGGAGTGCCGCAGGGTGTGCGGGGAGATGCCCTCCACCCCGGCCCGCCCGGCCACCGCCGACAGCAGCGCCCAACCGCCCTGACGGGTCAGCCGACCGCCGCGCGCGTTCAGGAACAGCGCCGGTCCGCCGCCCCGTCCGGAAGCGGCCAGTACCGGCCGCACCCGGGTCAGGTAGGCGCCCAGGGCACCGCGCGCGTAGGAGCCCAGCGGAACCAGGCGCTCCTTGCCGCCCTTGCCGCGGAAACGCACCAGCCCGACCGTACCCTGGTCGTCCACGGCGTCCACCGCGTCCGCGACGTCGTCCACGTCCAGCCCCACCGCCTCGGACACCCGCGCCCCGGTGCCGTAGAGCACCTCCAGCAGGGCGCGGTCGCGCTGGGCCAGCAGGTCGGCGCGGGCGGCCGAGGCCGGAGCCCGCGCCGGGCCCGCCGCCTCCAGCAGCCGCTCCACCGTGTCCAGGGGGATCGCCTTGGGCAGGCGCATCGGCGGCGCCGGGGCGGTCACCGAAGCGGCCGGGTCCTCGGTGGTCCACCCCTCGCGCACCGCGAACCGGTGCAGTCCGCGCACCGCGGCCAGGGTGCGCCCGGCCGAGGCGGCGCTCAGCGGGGCGTGCTCCTCGTCCCCCTCGCGCAGGGCGCCCAGGAACGCGCCGACGTGCCCGGAGGTCGCTCCGGACAGGTCAGCGACCCCCTGGTCGTCCAGGTAGACAATGTAACGCCGCAGGTCACGGCGGTAGGCCAGCAGGGTGTTGTCGGCCAGGGCGCGCTCGACGCTCAGGTGGTCCAGGAAGGCGGAGCGCACCTGGCCCAACGGCCCGGCGTCGAGGTCGGTCTCCAGCGGTCCCGTCCGCAGCGGGTCCGCCTCCACCGACTCCGTTTCCAGCGGTTCTGCCCCCATCGGCGGCTCAGTCGTCCGAGGCCGCGGGCAGGGAGGCGAAACCGTCCTGAGACGCCGCGTGCGCGGCCAGGATCCCGATGACCGTCGCCCCGTTGTGCAGGCGCCCCTCCAGGACCGCGCGCACCGCCTCGGGGAGCGGCAGCCACTCCGCTGCCAGGTCGGTCTCCTCGTGCTCGCGCACGAAGTCGATCTCCTCGGCGGGTACCTCGCTCAGGTCCCGGGCCAGGAACACGTGGATGCGTTCGTTGGAGAAGCCGGTGCTGGGGAAGAAGTCCGGAAGTTTGTGCCAGGTGGCGGCGCGCAGCGAGGACTCCTCCACCAGCTCGCGTTGGGCGGTGGCCAGCGGCCCTTCGCCCTCACCGTCGATCAGTCCGGCGGGCAGCTCCCACAGCGTGTGCCGGGTGGGGTGGCGGTACTGGCGCTGCACCAGCACCCGTCCCCGGTCGTCCAGGGCCACGATCGCCGCGGCGCCCGGGTGGTCCATGTAGTCGCGGGCGGCCACGGTCCGACCGTCACCGTTGGCGCCGGGCATCTCCACCCAGTCCGTGCGCATCCCGCACTTGGCGCCCCGGTAGCGTTCCTCGGAGCGCTCCACGGGCCACGACTCGGGGGCGTCCGCGATCCTCGCGGACGCCCCCGTCGTCTCTTCGATGACCGGGCGGGTGTGGTCGGCCATGCGGCCCCTCTCAGGCTCGGGCCCCACCCGCCGGATCGCTCCCCGTTAGGAGACCTCCCGTGAGGAGGTCTTGTGCTCCAGCGAAGCGGAGATCAGGCCGCGGAAGAGCGGGTTCGCGTTGGTCGGGCGGGAGCGCAGCTCCGGGTGCGCCTGCGTCGCGATGAAGAACGGGTGCACGTCCCGGGGCAGTTCCACGTACTCCACCAGCTTGCCATCAGGGGAGAGTCCGGAGAACACCAGGCCCGCCTCCTCCAGCTGGGGCCGGTAGGCGTTGTTGACCTCGAACCGGTGGCGGTGGCGCTCGGAGACCTGCTCGGCGCCGTCGTACAGCTCACGGGCCAGGGTGCCCTCGCCCAGGTCGGCCGGGTACAGGCCCAGCCGCATGGTGCCGCCCATGTCGCGGTCGCCCGCGACGACGTCCTCCTGGTCGGCCATGGTCGCGATGACCGCGTCCACCGCCTTGTCGTCGAACTCCAGGCTGTTGGCGCCCTCCAGGCCGAGCACGTTGCGCGCGTACTCGATGACCAGGCCCTGAAGGCCCAGGCAGATGCCCAGCAGCGGAACACCGTTCTCACGGGCGTAGCGGATCGCGCCGAGCTTGCCCTCGATACCGCGCACGCCGAAACCGCCCGGGATCAGGACGCCGTCGGCGCCGTCCAGCTCGGCGGCCGCACCCGAGGGGCTGGCGCAGTTGTCACTGGCCACCCAGCGGATGTTGACGCGGGTGTTGGTGGCGAAACCGCCGGCGCGCAGGGCCTCGCTGACCGACAGGTAGGCGTCGGGCAGGTCGATGTACTTGCCGACCATGGCGATGGTGACCTCGTGGTCGGGCTGGTGCACACGGCGCAGCAGCTCGTCCCACTCGGTCCAGTCCACGTCCCGGAAGGGCATGCCCAGGCGGCGGACGACGTAGGCGTCCAGGCCCTCACGGTGCAGGACCTTGGGGATGTCGTAGATGGAGGGGGCGTCGGGGGTGGAGACCACGCCCGCCTCGTCCACGTCGCACATGAGGCTGATCTTGGACTTCAGGCTCTGCGTGACGGGACGGTCCGCGCGGCACACGATGGCGTCGGGTTGGATGCCGATGCTGCGCAGGGCGGCGACCGAGTGCTGGGTCGGCTTGGTCTTCATCTCGCCGGACGGGCCCAGGAACGGGATGAGCGAGACGTGCAGGAAGAAACAGTTCTCCCGGCCGATCTCGTGCCGGATCTGGCGGACCGCCTCGAGGAAGGGCTGCGACTCGATGTCGCCGACCGTGCCGCCGATCTCGGTGATGACGATGTCGACGTCCATCGCGTCCATCGCGTAGATGCGCGACTTGATCTCGTTGGTGATGTGCGGGATGACCTGCACGGTGTCACCGAGGTAGGCGCCCTGGCGCTCCTTGGCGATCACGCTGGAGTAGACCTGGCCGGTGGTGACGTTGGCCGAGGCGGAGAGCTCGACGTCGAGGAAGCGCTCGTAGTGACCCACGTCCAGGTCGGTCTCGGCGCCGTCGTCGGTCACGAAGACCTCACCGTGCTGGAACGGGTTCATCGTCCCGGGGTCCACGTTGAGGTAGGGGTCCAGCTTCTGCATGGTGACCCGCAGGCCGCGCGACTTCAGGAGTCGACCCAGGCTGGAGGCGGTCAGGCCCTTGCCAAGACTGGAGGCGACGCCGCCAGTAACGAAAAGGTGCTTGGTACTCGCGGCGGATGCCAAAGTGTTGCTCCCGTGGGTTGAGTGGCTACGGCGGGCTCGGGCGAGCTGAGCGGCCGTGCGGTGGTCCGGTTCCGAGCGGCGGCGATGCCGCTCCGGTACGCCGGACTCCACGGGGCACCAGGATAACAGGCCCCCCGTTCGCCCACACCAGGGAACGCCAAGCGCCTCCGCCGTGTTCCCCGCCCCGACCTGCGCGATTACCGTGAACCGCTGGCGGTACGGCGTTCGCCGTCCCGGGCGCGCCGCCCCGGGTGGCGAAGGCAACACCCGGGGCGGCACGGCCCGGGGCCGCCCGTTGACCTGCCGAGGGTCCGCGAGTGTGAGCAACGCCCGCCCCTGGGGCGTTAGGCGCTCCCCGGCCTCAGGCGGGGAAGGCCCCGGCGCGGCCCAGGTAGGCGGGCGGGATCTTGACCAGCCGCTCCCCCATCCAGTCGCCCAGCGCGGCCGCCCCGGACAGGCTCACCCCGGTGCGCAGACCACTGCGGTGCAGCATGTACAGCAGGTCCTCGGTGGCGATGTTGCCGGTGGCGGCCGGGGCGAACGGGCAGCCACCGAAACCGCCCAGACTGGAGTCCAGGACCCGGACCCCCTCTTCCACCGCCGCGAGCGCGTTCGCGTAACCGGTGTTGCGGGTGTTGTGGAAGTGACAGCGCAGGGTCCGCCCGCCCGCCACCTCGGCGCTGCGGCGCAACAAGTCCCGCACCTGCGCCGGGACACCCACCCCGATCGTGTCGGCCAGGGCGATCTCCACCGCTCCGGTGTCCGCGATCCGCCGCACGACCTCCACCACGCGCTCCGGGTCGACCTCACCGTCGAACGGACAGCCGAAGGCGGTGGAGACGGTGACGCTCAACGGCACCCCGGTGCCCTCCAGGGCCCGGTCCATGTCGGCCAGGGAGTCCAGCATCTCGTCGACCGTGCAGCCCTGGTTGCGCGTACAGAAGCCGTCGGTGGCCGGTACCGCCACGTTGACCTCGGACACCCCGGCCGCCAGCGCCCGGTCCAGGCCGCGCCGGTTCAGCGCCAGCCCGATGAAGGACACCCCGGGCTCGCGCTCGACCCCGGCCATGACCTCCTCGGCCCCGGCCATCTGCGGCACCCGTTTGGGGTTGACGAAACTGACCGCCTCGATCCGCCGCACCCCGGCCGCCACCGCCCGGTCGATCAGCTCGATCCGGTCCTCGACCGACAACACGGTGGCCTCGTTCTGGAGGCCGTCACGCGGACCCACCTCCACGATCTCCACGTGCTCGGCACCCTCGGGCCCACGATCGTCCCCGGCCATCGACTCCACCTCTCGCCACGCTGCGCTTGCGCGCCCAGGCTAACCAGCCGGCAGGGTGATCCCCGTCACCGGGTGGCACTCACCCGGGGCACACGTGTGCCCCGGTGACCACCGGGGCACCACGAACACCCTTGGGAGGGGCTCAGATGGACGTCAGCGCAGGGCGAGGGCGGGACGGACCTCCCAGGTCGTCCAGACCGGGCGGTAGCCCATGCGGTGCCAGAACGGCCCCGAGAGGGGGTTCATCGCGGCGTAGTTGAGCACGGACACACCCACCCCGTGACTGTCCAGCGCCTGGTGGGCCTGGCTGACCAGGGCGGTGCCGATGCCGTGGCCGCGTTCGGCCGCGGAGACCACCCCGTAGCCGATGTGCGCGATCGGGCGCGCCTTGACCAGGGACTTCGCCCAGCGGGAGCGTTCGGGCGGGGACACCCACAGCAGGCCCACGGCCCGGCCGCGGCGTTCGGCCAGCCAGATCCACGAACGCGAACGGTTGAGCGCCCGTGCGGCGACCTTACGGGTCTGCTCGGCGGTGTCGGGCTGCAGGAACACGCCACCGAAGTGCTGTTCGTAGCGGTGCTCCTCCATCAGCAGTCCGACCACCTGGGTCAGATCGCTGATGTCGGCCAGACGGATGGCGACGTCGCGCGGCGGCAGCGAGGGCGGGACCCCGCGGCGGCGCTGGCGGGCGGCGAGCACGGTGTAGGGCTGCAGGCCGTGGCGTTGCAGCGGGATGATCCCGGCCACGTCGCGGGCGGGCCAGCTCACCAGGGCGGCCGATTCCGAGCCGGTGCCGGTGGGCAGGTCCTCGAGCTGGTCGCGCCAGCTGGTCAGCAGGGAGTCCAGGGCGCGGGCGGGTTCGGGGCCGCCGACGATGGGGGTGAGCCAGTGCTGGTCGGGCACGCCCCAGATCCGGCCGACCTCGCCCGGCTGGTACCAGGTGTAGTGCATGCTGCCCGCGGCGACGGTTCGACCGTCCTCGTCGCTGACGGTCAGCAGCGGGTAGGAGTTGGGCGCGAAGCCCACGGGTTCGGGAAGCAGGGGGTCCGACTCCGCCCAGCGCTGGGCGGCGGAACGCACCAACGGGTCGAGTCCGACGTCGCCTCCGGGCGACTCGTCGTGTCGCACCCGCGCGACATAACCGCTCATCCACCCCTCCCCTAGCGGGTCCTTCGTCAAGCGCACGTCCCCGGCCCCGCGGGGCCGTCGCGGACGCGGTCGCGTCGCGGTGCCCCGCCCTGCCGTCGTGCCGTCTTCCGAACGAAACCGGTGCGGCGGGACGGAATCGACCGTACCTCCTCGAAGCGGTACGGGTGACCGAAAAGCTGGAGAAGAGGAGTCCACGGAACCTTCCCCGGCCCACCCGGTGCCGCGCACACCCGTGTGCGGGTGCGAACAGACGCGCACCACGGTAACGGATCGAAGGTCACTCTCGGGTGGCGGGGCGGTCAAACCGCCGCTACGGCCCACCGCCGCGGCAGGGGCGGACCTCAGTACTGGGCGCTGCCGCCCTCGCTGACCGTGGTATTGCGCCCCTGGTTGACCACCTCGGGGTCGCCGGAGGCGAAGGAGACCTGATTGTCCACGCCCACCAGCACGATCTTCTCGGCGGCGCCCACCTCCACGACGGAGTTGCGCCCGGTGGCCTTCACCAGCCCGCAAGGGCCGTCCAGCACCACGACGGCGTCGTCGGCCGAGACCACCACCTTGCGGTTGGCGCAGTCCTCGTGCACCTGGGTGCCGTTGTCGACCACCAGGATCACCTCGTCGTTGACCACGTTGTCCTCGGCAGCGTCGGCGCCCGACTCCTCGCCTCGCGACTCCTGACCCAGGTCAGAGCCGGGTTCGACCTCCTCCGGTTCGCCTCGGCCCGGATCCGTTCCGCAGCCGGCCACCAAGAGACCCGACAGCGCCACAGCACCCACGCTGCCCCACACCCGACCGACCATGGACTCCCCCACGCCAGAAAAAGACAAAAGCGACATACGCCCTACGCAAAGCACAAGAGTATGTCACGCGAAGGTAACTTCGCGACCTGGGCGTTTTGTGATCGTTCCCATTTCGATACCAAGGGAGATGTGGCTTGGGAGGCCGCGAAGCCGCGAACCCCGCACCGGCAGGCACTCCGCTCATTGCATGCCGGCCGCGTCCATCCCCCGGAGCTCGCGCTTCAACTCACCGATCTCGTCCCGCAACCGGGCCGCCAGCTCGAACTGCAGGTCGGTCGCGGCCTGGTGCATCTGCGCGCTCAACTGCTCGATGAGCCCGGCCAGCTCCGCCCGCGGCATGTTCGCCACGTCCGCCCGCTCACCCAACGCCGGAACCGGAGCCTTCGCCGACTTGCCGCCCTGCCGGTACCCCGTCGACATCAACTCCTCGGTGTCGATGTCCTCCCGGTTCAGGGTGTCCAGGATGTCCGCGATCTGCTTGCGCAGCGGCGTCGGGTCGATCCCGTGCTCGGCGTTGTACGCCAGCTGCTTGTCCCGGCGCCGGGTGGTCTCGTCGATCGCCGCCCGCATCGAGTCCGTGACGTTGTCCGCGTACATGTGCACCTGGCCGTCGACGTTACGCGCCGCACGCCCGATCGTCTGGATCAGCGAGGTCTCCGAACGCAGGAAACCCTCCTTGTCCGCGTCCAGGATCGCCACCAGCGACACCTCCGGCAGGTCCAGGCCCTCACGCAGCAGGTTGATGCCCACCAGCACGTCGAACTCGCCCACGCGCAGCTCGCGCAGCAGCTCCACCCGGCGCAGCGTGTCCACCTCGCTGTGCAGGTACCGCACCCGGATGCCCAGCTCCGCGAAGTAGTCCGTGAGGTCCTCGGCCATCTTCTTCGTCAGCGTGGTCACCAGCACCCGCTCCGAGCGCTCGGCCCGCTTCCGGATCTCGTGCACCAGGTCGTCGATCTGCCCGTCGGTCGGCTTCACCACCACCTGCGGGTCCACCAGCCCGGTCGGCCGGATGACCTGCTCCACCACGTCCCCGCCGCTCTGCCGCAGCTCGTACTTGCCGGGCGTGGCCGACAGGTACACCGACTGCCCGATCCGCTTGGTGAACTCCTCCCACTTCAGCGGCCGGTTGTCCATCGCCGACGGCAACCGGAAACCGTGGTCCACCAGGGTCCGCTTACGCGCCGCGTCACCCTCGTACATCGCACCGATCTGCGGCACCGTCACGTGCGACTCGTCCAGGACCAGCAGGAAGTCCTCGGGGAAGTAGTCCAACAGCGTGTTGGGCGCGCTGCCCGGCTCACGGTCGTCGAAGTGCCGCGAGTAGTTCTCGATCCCCGAGCACGACCCCAGCTGGCGCATCATCTCCAGATCATGAGTCGTGCGCATCCGCAGCCGCTGCGCCTCCAGCAGCTTGCCCTGACCCTCCAACTCGGACAGCCGCTCGCCCAGCTCCGCCTCGATCGTGCCGATCGCCCGCTCCGTGCGCTCCTCACCGGCCACGTAGTGCGAGGCCGGGAAGATGAACATCTCCTGGCTCTCCCCCAACACCTCACCGGTGAGCGGGTGCAGCGTCAGCAACCGCTCGACCTCGTCACCGAACATCTCGATGCGGATCGCCAGCTCCTCGTACACCGGGATGATCTCGATCGTGTCCCCGCGCACCCGGAACGTCCCCCGCGTGAACGCCATGTCGTTACGCGTGTACTGCATCTCCACCAGACGGCGCAGCAGATCGTCCCGGTCCACCTCCATGCCCACCGAGAGCTGGGCCATCCGGTCCACGTACTCCTGCGGGGTGCCCAGACCGTAGATGCACGAGACCGACGCCACCACGATCGTGTCCCGCCGCGTCAGAAGCGAGTTGGTCGCCGAGTGCCGCAGCCGCTCCACCTCGTCGTTGATCGACGAGTCCTTCTCGATGTAGGTGTCACTCTGCGGGACGTACGCCTCGGGCTGGTAGTAGTCGTAATAGGAGACGAAGTACTCGACCGCGTTGTTCGGCAGCATCTGCCGCAGCTCATTGGCGAACTGCGCCGCCAGAGTCTTGTTCGGCTGCATCACCAGCGTGGGCCGCTGCAACTGCTCCACGGTCCACGCCACCGTCGCCGTCTTACCGGTGCCCGTGGCGCCCAGCAGCACGGTGTGCTCGTCACCCGCGCGCACCCGCCGGGTGATCTCCTTGATCGCACTCGGCTGGTCCCCCGCCGGGGTCATCTCCGAGACGACCTCGAAGGGCGCCTCACTGCGCTTGATGTCACTGACCGGTCGCACTAGTTCTCCCCATCGCCCGCATGTCCCCTCACCCCAACGCTACCGACCGCCTACGACATCCCGGTTCGGACGAACCATAGCGAGTTACCATCGAGGGGAGCGCCCGGAAACCCTGTGCCCCACGAGTGAGGTGCACGCCGTGTCCCACCCCTGTCGTCCCACCTTCGACCCGGTCCTACCCGCACGGACCATCGAACGCCTCAGCGCCCGCCCCGAACGCCTCATACCGAAGGCCAAAGGACCACCGGGCCGTCCCACCTGGCGTGAGAGCGCTCTCGCGCTCAGCCTCGGATGCACCACCGCCGCCGCCCTCGCCCTCCTGGTCAACCCGCTCGTCCTGCCGCTGAGCATCCTCCTGTGCCTGGGCACGACCGCCTTCGTCCTCGGCCTGGTCTCCTACCGCAACGGCACCACCGACGACTGGGCCGACCTGGTCATGCACAGCTTCTGGGCGCTGCCCCTCTCCATCGTCGGCGTCCTCGGCGCCCGGGTCGCCCTCGACCAGGTCCTGGGACCGCTCGGGACCGTCCTACCCGGCGACCCCTCGCTGGCCGCCCTCTACCTCACCGCGGCCGTCGCCGGCGGCGGAGCCGTCATGCGCCCGGGCATGGCCGCACGCCTGTCCGCGGAGAACCACGACAGATACGTCCTGCCCGAGGACTTCGGCCGCCCCTCCAGCTACGCCACCCGCCGCGAGGAACCCGAAGCACACCTGTTCGCCCGCCTCCAGCAGGCCACCGACCGTGTCGAGGAGGGCCGCCGCGTCCTGGGCGACTCCTTCGACGCCACCCACACCCTGCCCCTGCTCAAGGAGGAGGAGTGGCGGCTGGCCCAGGAACTCCTGCGCCTGCGCACCCTGCGCCGCGAAATCCTCCAACGCCGCAAGAACGCCGTCTCCGACCAGGTCACACAGGCCCTGGCGCCCCAGAACGAGGCCGTCACCCGCGCGCACAAAGCCATCTCCACCCGGGTCGATACCCTGGCCGCCTACGGCGAACGCGTCCACGCCGCCGTCACCGCCCACCGCGAGTGGGAACAGTGCCAGGAGATCGCCGACCGCGCCGGGGACTACGCCGACCTCGCCCTCAACTCGGGCCAGGACCCGGTCCGCACCGACGAACTCGACTCCAGCCTGCTGAGCGTCCAGGCCGCGCACACCGTCCGCGAGGAACTCGTCCGGGAGGCCGTGGCCGCGGGCAGCTCCCTGTCCGACGCCCTGCACCCCAAAGCCCAGGACGAGAACCCCGAACCCTAGGAAGCCCGAACTCTCACCGATTACCGAACCGTCACCGACCGGAGGCGAAACCAGCACCGAGGTTGCCCCCTCCCATCCGGTGCCCCCGCCCTCCTGCGGATCGGTAGTGCGCACC
This sequence comes from Nocardiopsis exhalans, assembly GCF_024134545.1. Taxonomy (GTDB): domain Bacteria; phylum Actinomycetota; class Actinomycetes; order Streptosporangiales; family Streptosporangiaceae; genus Nocardiopsis; species Nocardiopsis exhalans. Next base: position 2,682,991 of record NZ_CP099837.1, on the reverse strand, counting down.
TTGTCCTCCAGCGCCCCGGCGACCTTCACCCCCGAGCTCGCCGCCAGAGTCATCCGCCGCCACAGATCAGCACCCTCTGTATCCACCGTGATCTTGCTACCAGGAGCGAGTTCGGCGCCCTCGGGTTTCGTGGTTCTCGGAGCTATGTCCGCTTCTGAGTGCTTTGGTGTGAACCTGGACAACCACCCGCCCCGCACATGACAAAGGGAGCATCAACCAGTCCCGTCTAAAGGCTCGCTGATGCTCCCACACCCCACCCTACCCCCGACCCTGCAACGCCTGCTCAACCACTTTTGGCCCCACTTCACCCAACCCACCTTCACCACCTTCACCGCCCTACTCACCGGGCTGATCACCCACACCGGACCCCGCACCGTGTGCGGCATGCTCACCGGCTCCGGCCTGGCCCGCCACTGGCACCACGACCGCGCCCACGCCTTCTTCTCCCGCCGCAAATGGAACCCCCACCACCTGGGCCAGACCATGGCCCACCTCATCGCCCAGGCCTTCACCCGCCCGGGCCAGGACCTGACCCTGGTCATCGATGACACCCTGATCAAACGGTCGGGCCGCCGCGTCTGGGGCCGGTTCCGCCAACACAACGGAGCCCGACCCAAGAACAACCCCCTGGCCTGGGGTGTGTGCTTCGTGGTCACCGCCCTGGCCGTGCGCCTGCCCGGCAGGACCACAGCCCTGGCCCTACCCGTGCTGACCGCGTGCTGGCGGCCCTGCCCCACCAAACCAAGCCCCGGCACAGCAGGCCACAACGGCCCGGTGCCCCACCCCCGGACCGCGAACCTGTCCTGGACCGCCGCCACCGCCCGCGTTGTGGACAGCGCCCGCTCCCGCTACGACCAAGCCCGCCATGGTCTGCAACTCCGCCAAGCCAAGCAAGCCGCCCTACCGGCGGGGCACCGCCTGCCCGGCCCCGACCCCACCCCCGCCCTGAAAGAGCGCCTGAACCGGTGCGCCCAAGAACTAGCCGCCGCCCAGGCCGCCCACGACCAGGCCCTGGACCAGGTGCTGCAGGCCACCACCCCCACCAGCGGCCCCACCAATCAGGACGAGGAAGAAACCGAACAGCGGCCCACCAAGACCGAGACCGCGATCGCTCTGGCCACCCGCCTGGCCCACCAGTTCCCCGACCGCACCATCCACGTGGTAGCCGACTCGGCCTACCACAGCCCGGCCCTGCGCGTCCTTCCACCCAACCTGACCTGGACCTTTCGCCTGGCGGCCAACGCGGTCCTGCACCAGGCACCCCCGCCCGCACCGGCGGGCACCCCCACCCGGCCCGGCCGTCCCCGCTACGCGGGCCCCCGGTTGGGCACCCCCGAACAGATCGCCGCGACCGCCAACTTCGTCGCTTTGGGCGACGACACCGGTCAGGAGATGGCCGTCATCGACTGCCGGTGGGTGCGCTCCCTGGGTCCCACACCCCTGCGCCTGATTGTGGTGCGCGACCCGCACAGCCCCAAGGCCTACAAGGTGGCGTTGCTGAGCACCGACACCACCAGCCCTGCTGAAGAGATCGTGCGGCGCTATGCGGACCGGTGGCCGATCGAGGTGTGTTTCCAGGACAGTCGAGCCCATCTGGGTTTGGAGCAGGCCCACAACCGCACCCGCGCCGCGGTGGAGCGCACGGTCCCCTTCCAGCTGCTGGCCTACAGCTTGGTGGTGGTCTGGTATCGGTGGCACGGCCAGGGGCAAGCGGACGTGGCCGCCCGCCGCCGCGACCAGCCCTGGTATCAGTCCAAGACCGATCTGGCGTTCTCGGACATGATCGCCGCGCTCAGAAGGCAGGTGATCGAACACCGAATATCGTGCAGGGTGCCCGACCTGGGGGTGCGTGGGTTAATCCGAGAGATCGTCAGGGACTGGTTCGACATCGCAGCGTGAGCCGGGCCCACCCGAACCGGACACCTCTCCCAAAACCACGAAACCCGAGGGCGCCGATTTCGCTTCTGGTAGCAAGATCATCCGTGAAGAGGGGCCGCAACCTGGCCCGGGCGCCGCGGCCCTCGCTGTGGAGCCAGGGGCACCACCCTGCCGGATGGAACCGGCTGTGCACTGCTAACCGGCACGCTCCAAGAGGTCGCGCCACAGCTCGGCGACGCGTTCGGCGAGTTCCTCGCGAGTACCGGAGTTGTCCACCACCAGGTCGGCCGAGGCCAGCCGGGTCCGCCGGTCGGCCTGGGCGTCGATCCGGGCCCGCACCTGCTCGCGCGGCATCCCCCGGTCCCTGGAGACGCGTTCCACACGGACCTCGTCCGGGGTGTCCACCACGACCACGACGTCGTAGAGCGACTCCAGCCCGTTCTCCACCAGCAGCGGCACGTCGTAGACCACGACCTTGGCGTCGGAGGCCAGCGCCTCCTCCATGAGCTGGCCGCTGCGCTCGGCCACGCGGGGGTGCACGATGGCGTTGAGGCCGGCCAGCCGGGCCTCGTCGGCGAAGACGATCTCCCCGAGTCTGGGCCGGTCCAGCCGCCCCTCGGGGGTGAGCACCCCCTCCCCGAACTCGGCGACGACCTCCGCCAGCCCCGGGGTGCCGGGCTCGACGACCTCGCGGGCGATGGCGTCGGCGTCGATCACCACCGCACCGTAGGAGGACAGCGCGGAGGACACCGCGCTCTTACCCGAACCGATCCCGCCGGTGAGTCCCACTTTCAGCATGGCCAAACCCTAGAGCCCCGGGCCGGACCACGTCACGCCGACCCCGCGGTCACCTGCTCGAACTCGCCACCTGCTCCAACTCCTTACGCATGTGCACCATCACCAGGTGGTCGGCGACCCGTTCCCGGTGGGTCTCGGCGTAGCCCAGCGCCCGGTACAGGCGCTGGTTCTCCGGGCTCTGCGCCCCGGTGAACAGGGTCAGCGCCGTCAGGTCGGGCCTGCGTTCGCGCAGATCCCGCTCCACCCGGGTCAGCAGCGCCCGGGCGATCCCCCGTCGGCGCTGGTCCGGGGCGACCACGAGGCGGCCGACCACCCCGGTGGTCTCGGTGGTCCCGGCCCGCACCGCCCCGACCAGGCGGTGCCCGGCCACGGCCTTGAGCACCAGGGCCTCGTCGGCGGCGAGCAGCCCCTCGATCCGGGACAGCCCTTCGGTGAGCGGCAGGATGAACGGGTCTCCGTAGGCCTGGGCCTCGTCGACGTAGGCGGCACGCTGCAGGGTGAAGATCTCACCGGCGTCATCCGGGGTGGCCGGGTGGATGTCGAACACGTCGTCTCCTCAAAACGGCCCCCGCCCTCGGGGGCCCAGGAAGAACCCTAGGGTGTCAGGGCGCACATCGGGTAGGCGGGTCGGGTCACCCGACCCGCCTCCCACACCACCAGGCATGCGGGCCCGCACCTGGCGGTTCGTCAAGCCGTCTCAGACGACGACCGGCCCGGCCATCAAGGCCCGGACCCATGGATCCAGCTCTTGGGAACTGCGCCGTGGCCGCCTACGCACCAGCATGAAGCAGCTCTGAGGGAATGCACCCTCTCCGCCCCACGGTGGACCGGCTCTCAGACCGGCTTACAGCGATCATTACGACCCAACCGAGCAAGCCCCCTCCTTCTGCTCCACTCGACGTTCAGCCCTTCCTGACCTGCCGGTCAGTACTATGGCCTCTGCTGACTTCTGCCTGGTCAGACCCACCCTTGCGAGCGGACCCGTCGGCGCAGCGACAACTCAGCAAACCGACACCCAGACAGACCTCCCCAGGTAAGAACAGCCACTTTCCCCCTACGCCTGCCGTGTTTACACCCCGACCGTCTTGACGGTGACGGGCTTCGCCATCCGTGGCTGGCTCACCCCGGTCGGACTGCCTCATACACGGTTCGTGTTCCTCAGTGCAGGGTTTCGCCTCGGGCTTCCTCCCGACCCCACCTCGCGATGACGCCGTTGCCTCCGGCTCGCGGTTGGCACCATCTCCTCCCGCAAGGGACTTTCACCCTCAAGCAACTGCCCATGCCGGGCGTACATCGGGTAGGCGGGTCGGGTCACCCGACCCGCCTCCCACACCACCAGGCATGCGGGCCCGCACCTGGCGGTTCGTCAAGCCGTCTCAGACGACGACCGGCCCGGCCATCAAGGCCCGGACCCATGGATCCAGCTCTTGGGAACTGCGCCGTGGCCGCCTACGCACCAGCATGAAGCAGCTCTGAGGGAATGCACCCTCTCCGCCCCACGGTGGACCGGCTCTCAGACCGGCTTACAGCGATCATTACGACCCAACCGAGCAAGCCCCCTCCTTCTGCTCCACTCGACGTTCAGCCCTTCCTGACCTGCCGGTCAGTACTATGGCCTCTGCTGACTTCTGCCTGGTCAGACCCACCCTTGCGAGCGGACCCGTCGGCGCAGCGACAACTCAGCAAACCGACACCCAGACAGACCTCCCCGGATAAGAACAGCCACTTTCCCCCTACGCCTGCCGTGTTTACACCCCGACCGTCTTGACGGTGACGGGCTTCGCCATCCGTGGCTGGCTCACCCCGGTCGGACTGCCTCATACACGGTTCGTGTTCCTCAGTGCAGGGTTTCGCCTCGGGCTTCCTTCCGACCCCACCTCGCGATGACGCCGTTGCCTCCGGCTCGCGGTTGGCACCATCTCCTCCCGCAAGGGACTTTCACCCTCAAGCAACTGCCCATGCCGGGCGTACATCGGGTAGGCGGGTCGGGTCACCCGACCCGCCTCCCACACCACCAGGCATGCGGGCCCGCACCTGGCGGTTCGTCAAGCCGTCTCAGACGACGACCGGCCCGGCCATCAAGGCCCGGACCCATGGATCCAGCTCTTGGGAACTGCGCCGTGGCCGCCTACGCACCAGCATGAAGCAGCTCTGAGGGAATGCACCCTCTCCGCCCCACGGTGGACCGGCTCTCAGACCGGCTTACAGCGATCATTACGACCCAACCGAGCAAGCCCCCTCCTTCTGCTCCACTCGACGTTCAGCCCTTCCTGACCTGCCGGTCAGTACTATGGCCTCTGCTGACTTCTGCCTGGTCAGACCCACCCTTGCGAGCGGACCCGTCGGCGCAGCGACAACTCAGCAAACCGACACCCAGACAGACCTCCCCGGATAAGAACAGCCACTTTCCCCTACGCCTGCCGTGTTTACACCCCGACCGTCTTGACGGTGACGGGCTTCGCCATCCGTGGCTGGCTCACCCCGGTCGGACTGCCTCATACACGGTTCGTGTTCCTCAGTGCAGGGTTTCGCCTCGGGCTTCCTTCCGACCCCACCTCGCGATGACGCCGTTGCCTCCGGCTCGCGGTTGGCACCATCTCCTCCCGCAAGGGACTTTCACCCTCAAGCAACTGCCCATGCCGGGCGTACATCGGGTAGGCGGGTCGGGTCACCCGACCCGCCTCCCACACCACCAGGCATGCGGGCCCGCACCTGGCGGTTCGTCAAGCCGTCTCAGACGACGACCGGCCCGGCCATCAAGGCCCGGACCCATGGATCCAGCTCTTGGGAACTGCGCCGTGGCCGCCTACGCACCAGCATGAAGCAGCTCTGAGGGAATGCACCCTCTCCGCCCCACGGTGGACCGGCTCTCAGACCGGCTTACAGCGATCATTACGACCCAACCGAGCAAGCCCCCTCCTTCTGCTCCACTCGACGTTCAGCCCTTCCTGACCTGCCGGTCAGTACTATGGCCTCTGCTGACTTCTGCCTGGTCAGACCCACCCTTGCGAGCGGACCCGTCGGCGCAGCGACAACTCAGCAAACCGACACCCAGACAGACCTCCCCGGATAAGAACAGCCACTTTCCCCCTACGCCTGCCGTGTTTACACCCCGACCGTCTTGACGGTGACGGGCTTCGCCATCCGTGGCTGGCTCACCCCGGTCGGACTGCCTCATACACGGTTCGTGTTCCTCAGTGCAGGGTTTCGCCTCGGGCTTCCTTCCGACCCCACCTCGCGATGACGCCGTTGCCTCCGGCTCGCGGTTGGCACCATCTCCTCCCGCAAGGGACTTTCACCCTCAAGCAACTGCCCATGCCGGGCGTACCACGGCGAAGGGCCGCCCCCACCAGGTGGGGGCGGCCCTTCAACAAACCGTCACTCGGGCCGGAGCCCGGCGATGAGACCTTTAGGCCTCGCCGCCCGCGAGCTTCTCGCGGAGGGCGGCCAGCGCCTCGTCAGAGGCGAGCGCGCCGCTGGTGGAGTCGGAGCTGGACGACGAACCGCCGGTGTTCTGCGCGGCACCACCGGTGTAGTCCTCCTCTTCCTCCTCCGGAGCAGGAGCGTTGGCGGCGTCGGCCTCGGCCGCGAGCGCCTCCTCAACCTGCTTGCGGTGAGCCTCGAAGCGAGCCTGCGCCTCGGCGTAGCTGCGCTCCCACTCGTCGCGCTGGGCCTCGAAGCCCTCGAGCCACTCGCCGCTGTCCGCGTCGAAGCCCTCGGGGTACTTGTAGTTGCCCTGCTCGTCGTAGTCCGCGGCCATGCCGTACAGGGTGGGGTCGAAGTCCACCTGGTCGGGCGAGACGCTCTCGTTGGCCTGCTTCAGCGAGAGGCTGATGCGACGGCGGTCGAGGTCGATGTCGATGATCTTGACGAAGATCTCGGTGCCGACCTGGACGACCTGCTCCGGCACCTCGACGTGGCGCTCGGCCAGCTCGGAGATGTGGACCAGACCCTCGATGCCCTCTTCGACGCGGACGAACGCACCGAACGGAACCAGCTTGGTGACCTTGCCGGGGACGACCTGGCCGATCTGGTGGGTCCGGGCGAACTGCTGCCACGGGTCTTCCTGGGTCGCCTTGAGCGACAGGGAGACGCGCTCGCGCTCCATGTCAACGTCGAGAACCTCGACGGTGACCTCCTGGCCGACCTCGACAACCTCGCTCGGGTGGTCGATGTGCTTCCAGGACAGCTCGGAGACGTGCACCAGACCGTCGACGCCACCCAGGTCCACGAAGGCACCGAAGTTGACGATCGAGGAGACGACGCCCTTGCGGATCTGACCCTTCTGGAGGGTGTTGAGGAACGTCTGGCGAACCTCGGACTGGGTCTGCTCCAGCCAGGCGCGACGGGACAGGACCACGTTGTTGCGGTTCTTGTCCAGCTCGATGATCTTCGCTTCGAGCTCGCGGCCGACGTAGGGCTGCAGGTCGCGGACGCGACGCATCTCGACCAGCGACGCGGGCAGGAAGCCGCGCAGGCCGATGTCGAGGATGAGGCCGCCCTTGACGACCTCGATGACGGTGCCGGTGACGACGCCGTCCTCTTCCTTGATCTTCTCGATCGTGCCCCAGGCCCGCTCGTACTGAGCGCGCTTCTTGGACAGGATCAGACGGCCTTCCTTGTCCTCCTTCTGGAGAACGAGGGCTTCGACCTGGTCGCCGACAGCAACGACCTCACCGGGGTCGACGTCGTGCTTGATCGACAGTTCCCGGGAGGGGATCACACCCTCGGTCTTGTAGCCGATGTCGAGCAAGACCTCGTCTCGATCGACCTTCACGATGGTGCCCTCGACAATGTCACCGTCGTTGAAGTACTTGATGGTCTCGTCGATCGCCGCGAGGAAGGCTTCCTCGGACCCGATGTCGTTGACCGCTACCTGGGGTGTCGAGGTGGCCTCGGTGCTGCTCGTCATTTGTGGGTGGACTCCGGATACGGACAGGTTCAGAAAATGGGCACGTTGCAGGTTCGAGCCCGTCGATCCGCCGTCCAGAAGTAAGAAGCGAGGGTCACATTACGGAACGAGCCGTCCGTGACCGCCAGCCGCCGGGTCCAGATTTGGAGACCGAAGCGGTGCAACCCTCCTGCCCCCTACTGAGACAGCGGACGCCCGCACGAACCCACAACACTGACGCCAGAATATGAGACAAGGGCGTCCTGGTCAATCGGAACCCCGGACCGCCAACCCGACGAAGGCCATATCGGCCGCAATTTACCGGAGCCCGGTGGCGAAGATCAACTAGGCGCCCGCCCATGTCCAACAGGGCAAGCAGCGCCCCGCACCCTGCCCCCGGGGGACCCGTCGGACACGTCCGGAAAAAATCACCAAGACGCGCCCCGAACGTCACCGGAAGGCGGTTCCACAGCCATCCGGGAGCCGCCCGACCGCCATCGGAAAGCGGCCCGGCCGCCACCAGGACACACCCGAAGCTCACTCGGAGCGAACCCGGAGCACACCCGCGACCCACCGAAACTCACCGAGACTCATCCAGGGCAGCCCCGGGACGCCGGCCGTCAGTCCAGCGGCGGACGCGAACGCGCCTTCTTCACGTCACCGCGGCGGCGCTTGGCCTCCAGCCGACGACGCTTCGCCGACCGGCTCGGCCGCGTCTTGCGGCGCTCCGGCGGCGGGGGCGCGATCGCCTCCGCCAAGATCGCCGCCAGCCGCTCCCGCGCCTCGACCCGGTTACGGACCTGGGACCGGTGCGTCTGCGCCGACACCGTCAACACCCCGTCCACCAGCCGCCCCTGGAGCCGCTCCAGGGCGCGCGCACGCCGCGTGGCGCCCAGCGCCCGGCACGAGGCCACGTCCAACGACAGCGACACCCGGGTGTCCGACGTGTTCACATGCTGCCCGCCCGGCCCCGAGGACCGGGAGAACCGCCACGTCAACGCGTCGGCGGGAACGGTCACGGGTCCCACGGCCAGACCTCCCGTGGTCTCTTCCTGCCCCGCCACCGTCCCCACCTCCGAAGTCAGCGCCGCCGCGCCCTAGTGCGCGGCGTCATGCCAGTTCTGCCCGCTGCCGACCGAAACGCCCAGCGGAACACGCAGATCATAGGCCGAGCCCATCTCGTGCGTCACGAGGTTTTCGACCGCCTCGCGCTCACCCGGCGCGAGCTCCACCACGAGCTCGTCGTGCACCTGCAACAGCACCCGGGAAGCGAACCCGCCCTCGGTCAGCGCCGCGTCCACCTGCAGCATCGCCACCTTGATGATGTCGGCCGCCGAACCCTGGATCGGCGCGTTCAACGCCATCCGCTCGGCCATCTCCCGGCGCTGGCGGTTGTCGCTCGTCAGGTCCGGCAGGTAGCGGCGCCGGCCCAGGATCGTCTCGGTGTACCCCACCTTGCGGGCCTCGTCCACGACCTCGTTCAGGTAGTCGCGCACCCCGCCGAAGCTCGCGAAGTAGTCCTCCATCAGCTTCTTCGCCTCAGCCGGCTCGATCCCCAGCTGCTGCGACAGCCCGTACGCGCTCAGCCCGTACGCCAACCCGTAACTCATCGCCTTGATCTTGGAACGCGCCTCACCGTCGACCTCCTCCACCGCGATACCGAAGACCTGCGAGGCCATCTGCGCGTGGAAGTCGTACCCGCTGTTGAACGCGTCGATCAGCGCCTTCTCACCCGACAGGTGCGCCATGATACGCAGCTCGATCTGGCTGTAGTCCGCCGTGAGCAACTCCTCGAAGCCCGCACCGACCACGAACGCCCGCCGGATCCGCCGCCCCACGTCCGTGCGCACCGGAATGTTCTGCAGGTTCGGGTCGGTCGAACTGAGCCGCCCCGTCGCCGCCACCGTCTGGTTGAACGTGGTGTGGATCCGCCCGTCGTCCCCGACCGTCTTCAGCAGACCCTCGACGGTCGTCCGCAGCTTCGTCTGGTCCCGGTGGTGCAGCAGCACCCCCGGCAGCTCGCTGTCGGTCTGCGTCGCCAGCCACGCCAACGCGTCCGCGTCCGTGGTGTACCCCGACTTGATCTTCTTGGTCCTGGGCAGCTCCAGGTCCTCGAACAGCACCTGCTGCAACTGCTTGGGCGAACCCAGGTTGAACTCGCGGCCCACGATCTCGTGCGCACGCTCCACCGCGCCCCGGGCGGCCGCGGCGAACTCCGCCCGCAACCCCTCCAGGTACTCACGGTCCGCGGCGATACCCGCACGCTCCAACCGCGCCAGCACGTCCACCAGCGGCAGCTCCACCTCGTGCAACAGGTGGGTACCACCCCGCTTGTCCAGCTCCGCGGCGAGCACACCCGCCAGGTCCCGGGTGGCAGCCGCCCGCACCGCCAGGGCGTGACCGCGCCCGCTACCGCCCTCCTCACCCAGGTCCAGGGTCATCTGGGCACCGTCGGTGTCCTCCTCCAGCTCCCGGCCCAGGTACTTGCGGCACAGATCCGCCAGGTCGAACCGGCGCTGCCCCGGCTGCACCAGGTACGCCGCCAACGCGGAGTCACTGACCACCCCGCCCAACGACCACCCGTGCGCCCCCAGGGCCAGCAGCGCGCCCTTGTACTCGTGCACCACCTTGGGCCGCTCCGCGTCCGCCAGAAACGCCGCCAGCGCCTCGGTGTCGGCCGCGTCCAACTGGGTGGGGTCCACGAACAGCGAAGCCCCGCTCGGCACGGTGACGGCCAGGGCGTCCACCCGGCCGGTCCCCTGCCCCCAGACGCCCTCCACGGCCAGCCCCGCCGGGGCCTGCTCGCTGAGTCCCTCGGCCGCTGCGTGCTCGGCCAGCCAGGCCGCCACCCCTCCGGTCACGGCGACCGTCACGTCCACCTCGAAGCCCTCGGCGGGCTCGCCGTCCCCGGCACCCTCCGCCTCGGCCCCACCCGAGCGGATCACCGCGTACAGGCGCTCACGCAGGTTGGAGGCGAACTCCAGGTTGTCGAAGAGGGCGTCGACCCCGGCCCGGTCGGCCTCGCCCAGCGCCAGATCCGCCACACCCGCATCCAACGCCACGTCGGTGACCAGCTTGTTCAGCCGCTGGTTGCGCAGCACGTCGTCCAGGTGGTCGCGGAAGTTCTGCCCCGCCTTACCCGGCACCTCGTCAGCCCGGGTGACCAGCTCCTCCAGCGAACCGAACTTCTGGATCCACTTGGCGGCGGTCTTGGGACCCACCCCCGGCACACCCGGCAGGTTGTCGGCCTTCTCCCCCACCAGCGCCGCCAGGTCCCGGTACCGCTCCGGGCTCACCCCGTACTTGTCCTGGACCGCCTCCGGGTCCATCCGGCGCAGGTCCGACAGGCTCTTGCCCGGGTAGAGCACCGTGCAGTCCTCGGTCACCAGCTGGAAAGCGTCCCGGTCACCGGAGGCGATCAGCACCTCCATCCCGGCCGCACCGCCCTGGTGCGCGAGCGTGGCGATCACGTCGTCGGCCTCGAACCCCGGCGCCGACAGGTTGGTCACCCCGATCAACCGCATCAGGTCCTGCGTCAGCGGCACCTGGGAGGGGAACTCCGGCGGGGTCTGCGAACGGCCCCCCTTGTAGTCCTCGTACTCCTCGTCCCGGAAGGTGGGACCCGACAGGTCCCACGCCACCGCGACGTGCGTCGGCTCCTCATCGCGCAACAGCTTCACCAGCATGGACGCGAAGCCGTAGACGGCGTTGGTGGACTGTCCGGTACTCGTACCGAACTTCTCCACCGGAAGCGCGAAGAACGCGCGGAAGGCCATCGAGTGGCCGTCCAGAAGAAGCAGGCGGGGGCGCCCGCCGTCGGCCGGGGATGTCTGTTCGGGGGTCTCTCGCTTGGTCACCACAGAACAAATCCTAGGATGCGCAGCAGACATCCCGAGGCCATCGCCGTGGGAACAGCACCCCCACCCCGGTCGGTTCGACCGGATACGGGATCACCTGACCGGATCGGAAGGCACCACCATGACCACAGACGCCGACACACTGCGCGAACTCATCGACTCCGGCGCACTCATCGGCGGACTGGGCCAGACCATGGGCATCGAGATCACCGAGGCCTCCACCGAACGCGTCGTGGGCCGCATGCCGGTCGAAGGCAACCGCCAGCCCTTCGGGCTCCTGCACGGCGGCGCCTCCTGCGTCCTCGCCGAGTCCCTCGGATCCATCGGCTCCACCATCCACGCCCAGCAGTTCGCCCGCATCGCCGTGGGCATCGAGATCAACGCGACCCACCACCGCTCCGCCACCGAAGGCCACGTCACCGGGGTAGCCACCCCCGTCCACCTGGGCCGCACCCTCGCCACCTGGGACATCACCATCACCGACGACAACGGCAAGAAGGTGTGCACCTCCCGGCTGACCTGCATGCTGCGCGACGCACCCCAGTAACAGCACGCACCCTGACGACAGCGCCCCGGCAGACACACCAGCTCCACCGACCCCACGGGCCCCGCACCCCGGACCCCGCGCACCAGCGCGACCGGAGGCGGGGCCCGTCGTCGTAAGCACGACCACCACCAGAAGTGAAGCCCTCCTAACCCCACCAGCCCAGACACCAGCGCTGGACAAAACAGCACGCCACGGCACCACACCATGACAACCAGCCACCAAGCACCCCGACACGGTCAGGACACGTCCAACGAGCGGCCACACCACGGCTACAGACTCATAACAAGCAGAAGGCGACTGAGCCGCAACACACCCGCATGACTTCCACTGACACCCGATACCTGATTAAGCTCCGCTAACGCTCCTGATTAAGTCATGCCACACAACACGGGCATCAGCGGGCATCAGGACGTACCAGCACCATCGCCACGGCTGCGCAGAACAGCCGGTTGAACGGAGTGACCACGATCATGGCAAGCAAGAAGGTCCTAGGACTCACTGCCGCAACCGCGGCCCTCGTGCTCGGGCTGACCGCATGTGGCAACGGTGACGGAGACAACGGCGCCAACGGCGGCGGTGGCGGCAACGGCGAGGCCGGCGAAGAATTCACCTTCGGCATCCTCTACCCCCAGACCGGTGCCCTCGCCTTCCTCGGCCCGCCCCAGATCGAAGCCGCCAAGTACGCGATCTCCGAGATCAACGACGCCGGCGGCATCCTCGGCAACGACGTCCCCGCCATCGTCGAAGGCGACGAGGCCGGCGACGCCGCCCAGGCCAACCAGGCGGCCAACGACCTCGTCTCGGCCGACGTCAACGCCGTCATCGGCGCCGCGGCCTCCAGCATGACCCAGGCCAGCTACGACACCATCACCGCGGCCGAGATCGTCCAGTGCTCGGGCTCCAACACCGCACCCGACCTCACCGACATCGACGACGGCGGCTACTACTTCCGCACCGCGCCCAGCGACCTGCTCTCCGGCCCGGTCCTGGCCCGCCAGATGATCGACGACAACCACGTCGACATCGCCATCGTCGCCCGCGCCGACGACTACGGCGACGGCTACCTCCGTGCTGTCGAGGAGGAGCTCGAGGCCCAGGGCGCCAACGTGGTCACCACAGAGAGCTACGACCCCGACGCCACCAACTTCGCCTCCGTGATCAACTCGGTCACCGGCGAAGACCCCGACGCGATCGCGCTGATCTCCTTCCAGGAGGGCGCCCAGGTCATGGCCGAGCTCATCGAGGCCGGCATCGAGGGCGACCAGCTCTACATCACCGACGGCCTCAACGACCCGGAGCTCGGTGAGACCGTCAACGAGGACGACCCCAGCGTCATCGACGGCGTCACCGGCGTCGCTCCCGGCGCGGACAACCCCGAGTTCAACGACGGCCTGCGTGACTTCGCCCCGGAACTCGACGTCTTCCAGTTCGCCCCGCAGGTCTTCGACTGCGTCACCGCGATCGCTCTGGCCGCCGAGGCCGCCGGGTCCGTGAACGGCTCCGACTACGTCGAGCACCTGCCGGAGATCAGCCGCCCCGAGGGCACCGAGTGCTTCAGCTTCGCCGAATGCCGTGACCTCATCAACGACGGCGAGGACATCGACTTCCAGGGCACCAGCGGCAACATCGACTTCGACGACAACGGCGACCCCACCGCCGCCACCTTCGAGGTCTTCCACTTCGGCGACGACGGCTACGAGACCCTCGGCTTCGAGGAGTACTCGGCGAACGAGTAACCGCCGACCACACCTAGCGCCGCACCCCACCTGAGAACACGCGTTCCCCGGTAGGAGCCAACGTCAGCGACGCGCACCGTCCGGGGGTGCGGGGACACCACCCCGCACCCCCGGACTCATCTGTACCCCGAACGCTCCCGCACCGGCACGGCCGCACACCCGCGCGCCGTGCCTAGCCGTATATACGCGCGAAACAGCCGCTCCACGGCCCGCAGCAACACCACCAGGCCCCCAACGGCCCCCACCCCTCAGAACGCCACCGCGACCCCACCCGCCACCCTCCACTCCCACGGTGACACCCCGCACGAACCAGGCACTCACACCACAACCAGCCCCGACCTCCCCCGCACAACGCCCCACGGCCCCGGACACCGGCCGCACCCCGCCACCCGAACGGACCACCGCCATGCCGACCCACAAAACCCTGACCCTGTCCGCAGCAGCCCTCAGCCTCGCCCTCACCCTCACCGCCTGCGGCGAAGGCCTCGACCTGGGCAACGACGACGACACCGCGTTCACCTACGGCCTCCTCTACCCCCAAACCGGTGCCCTCGCCTTCCTCGCCCCACCCCAGATAGCCGCCGTCGACTACGCCATCGACGAAATCAACAAAGCCGGCGGCATCCTCGGCAACGAGGTCCCCCCACCCATCCAAGCCGACGAGGCCGGCGACGCCGCCCAGGCCAACCAGGCAGCCAACAACCTCGTCTCCGACAACGTCAACGCCGTCATCGGCGCCGCCGCCTCAGCCATGACCCAGGCCAGCTACGACACCATCACCGGCGCACAGATCGTCCAGTGCTCGGGCTCCAACACCTCACCCGACCTCACCGACATCGACGACGGCGGCTACTACTTCCGCACCGCACCCAGCGACCTGCTCGCCGGACCCGTCCTCGCCCAGAAGATCCTCGACGACAACCACGCCGACGTCGCCCTCATCGCCCGCGCCGACGACTACGGCAACGGCTACCTCAACGCCGTCGAAGCCGAACTCAACGCCCTGGGCGCCAACGTCGTCCTCGCCGAGACCTACGACCCCGACGCCACCAACTTCGGCGCCGTCATCACCTCCGCGGTCACCGCGGAAGCCGACGCCGTCGCCCTCATCTCCTTCCAGGAGGGCACACAGCTCATGGCCGCACTGATCGAAAGCGGCATCGAAAGCCAGTTCTACCTCACCGACGGTCTCAACGACCCCGACCTCGGCCAAACCATCGGGGTCGCCTCGCCCGACGCCATCACCGGCACCACCGGCATCGCCCCCAGCGCCGACAACCCCGAGTTCAACGAAGGCCTGCGCGAGTTCGACCCCAGCCTGGAGGTCTTCCAGTTCGCGCCGCACATCTTCGACTGCGTCACCACGATCGCCCTGGCGGCCGAATCAGCCGGATCCACCGACCCCACCGTCTACGTCGAGCACATCGCCGAGGTCAGCCGCCCCAACGGCACCGAATGCACCACCTTCGCCGCCTGCCGCGACCTCATCAACGACGGCCAGGCCATCGACTACCAGGGCACCAGCGGCAACATCGACTTCGACGACAACGGCGACCCCACCGCCGCCACCTTCGAGGTCTTCCACTTCGGCCCCGACGGCTACGAAATCCTCGACTACATCGAGTACACCAACGACTGACCCGGCCCGATCCGAAGCGGACACCAGCGCCGCACACCGGCCCGAGCACCAAGAAGGGGGCGGGACCCGCAACGGGTCCCGCCCCTCCACAACTCCCGGATCAGCCCTTCGCGAGCGTCCCCAGGTACAGCTCGATCACGTTCGGATCGTTCAACAGGTCCCGACCCGAACCCGTGTACGCGTTCCGGCCCTGGTCCAGCACATAACCGCGGTCACAGATCTGCAGACAACGCCGCGCGTTCTGCTCCACCATGATCACCGAAACACCCGTGGAGTTGACCTCCTTGACCCGCTGGAAGACCTCCTCCTGGTAGATCGGCGACAACCCCGCGGTCGGCTCGTCCAACAGCAGCACCGACGGATCCATCATCAGCGCCCGGCCCATGGCCACCATCTGACGCTCACCACCCGACAGCGACCCCGCCTTCGCCCGACGCCGGTCCGCCAGCAACGGGAACAGACCCGCCACCACACCGAACCGCTCATTGAACGTCCGCGGCCGCAGGAAAGCCCCCATCTGGAGGTTCTCCTCGATCGTCAACGACGGGAACACGTTGCGCGTCTGCGGGACATAACCCACACCCCGCTCCACCAACGTGTGCGCCGCCAACCCCGCGATACTCGAACCCCGCAGCGTCAGATCGCCCCCGCGAACCGGAAGCAACCCGAAGATCGTCTTGATCAGCGTCGACTTGCCGGCACCGTTCGGGCCGATGATCGCCACGACCTCACCCTCGGTGAGAGTCAGGGTGCACCCGTTCAGGATGTTCACCCCCGGCACGTAACCGGCCACCACGTCCTTGGCCAACAGCAGGTAGTCCTCCGGACCACCCACCTCCAAGGACTCCTCCATGGCCTGCTCCAGGATCTCCTCACGGTGCTCCTGGACGACCACGGCCTCCTCCGCCTCCACCGGAACCTCCTCCGGCTCCGGGCGCAGCTTCCCGTTCTCCTCAGTCATCGCCACTCCCCTGGGCCTCGCCCTCGACGTCCTGGGCACCCAGGTAGGCGTCGATCACCTGCTGGTTGGACCGGATGTCCGAAGGCCGACCCTCCGCGATCACCCGCCCCTGAGCCAACACCACGATCCAGTCGCTGATCCCCATGATCACGTCCATGTCGTGCTCGACGAACAGCACCGTCTTGCCCTCATCACGCAACGACGTGATGTGGTGCAGCAGCGACTGCACCAACGCCGGGTTCACACCCGCCATCGGCTCGTCCAGCATGATCATGCTCGGATCGGTCATCAGCGCACGAGCCATCTCCAACAGCTTGCGCTGACCACCCGACAACGAACCCGCCATGTCCTGGCGCTTGTCGATCAGCTTGAAGCGCTCCAGCAGATCCATCGCCTTGACGGTGTTGGCCTTCTCCTGACGACCCCACACCGGGCGAAGGAACGCACCGGCCATCCGCTCACCCGTCTGACCCGGAGCACCCAACAACATGTTGTCGAGCACCGTCATCCGCGTCAGCGCCTTGGTCAGCTGGAACGTCCGCACCATCCCGGCCCGCGCCACCTGGTGACCGCTCTTACCGTTGATCTGCCTGCCCTCGAACGACCAACGACCACCGTCGACCCGGTCGAAACCGGTCAACAGGTTGAACATCGTCGACTTACCGGCACCGTTCGGACCGATCAACGCCGTGATCGTCCCCCGCTGCACCTCCAGGTGCTTCACGTCCACGGCGGTCAGACCACCGAACGAACGCTTCACCCCGTCAGCGATCAGAATCGGATCCGACTTCACCGAACCCGGCTCCGGAACCGCCCCGACCATCCGGTCGACCTCGACACCCGCCCCGGAGGCGTTCACCTCGTCACTTGACATTGATCAACATCTCCTTGCGGTCACCGATCAGACCCTGCGGCCGGAAGACGATCAACAGCACCAGCATCACACCGACGAACGCCAGCTGGATGGCACCGAAGTCCGGACCCGACAGGAAAGGCAGATAACCCTCGGCACCCAGACCCCGCAGGAACCTGTCCGTGAAGGTCATCAGGAACCAGAACGCCATCGAACCGACGATCGGACCGAACACACGGCCCGCACCACCCAGCAGCAGGATCACCCACAGGAAGAACGTCACCTGCGGCTTGAACTGGTCCGGCTGGATCGCACCCTGGTGCACCGCCATCAGACAACCCGCCAGCGCACCGATCACGCCGCCCAGGACCAGCACCTGCATCTTGTAGGCGAACACGTTCTTACCGAGGCTGCGCACCGCCTCCTCGTCCTCACGGATGCCCTTCACCACACGGCCCCACGGGCTGTGCATCAGCAGCCAGGTCAGCAACGCCGTCAACGCCACCAGACCCCACGCCACCGTCATCAGCCACATGTGGTTACCGCTGAACGAGAACGCGCCGATCCCGTACCGATCACCCGGATCGAAGATCAGGTTCCACGTACGGAACTCACCCGACAGGTTCTGCAACCCGTACACACCGTTGGTCAGCGGCTCCGCGAACCCGGCCCGGTACACCAACCGCAAAACCTCGGCCGCGGCGATCGTCGTGATCGCCAGATAGTCCGCACGCAACCTCAGCGTCGGAATACCCAACAGCAACGCCAACACCACCGCACAGGCCACACCCAGCGCGAACCCGACCAGCAACGGCAGCTCGAACACCGCCACGCTGATACCCACGCCATAGGCGCCCACCAGCATGAACCCGACCTGACCGAAGTTCAGCAACCCCGTGTAACCGAAGTGCAGGTTCAACCCGATCGCGGCCAGCGCGTAGATCGCGGCCACCGGTCCCACCGCGGATCGGGCGGACTCGGCGAGGATCAAGAAAATATCCATCGTCTACCTCTCCTAGCCGACCCGCTCGCGCCGACCGAGCAGACCCTGGGGCCTGATCAGCAGCATGAGGATCATCAGGGCCAGAGCCCACGCTTGCATGAGCTGTGTGGGGAACCACAGAGT
Source organism: Nocardiopsis exhalans (assembly GCF_024134545.1). Classification (GTDB taxonomy): domain Bacteria; phylum Actinomycetota; class Actinomycetes; order Streptosporangiales; family Streptosporangiaceae; genus Nocardiopsis; species Nocardiopsis exhalans. The sequence continues at coordinate 2,664,705 of NZ_CP099837.1, read as the reverse complement.
GGACAGCATCGCCACCAGGCCGACCGCGAGACCGCCGACCATCGCACCGTAGGCCGTGCCCAGACCGCCCAGGATCACCGCGGCGAACATCAGCAGCAGCAGACGGAAGCCCATCTCGTAGTCCACGACCTGGTTCAGGCCGAAGAGCACACCGCCCAGGGACGCCAGACCGCCACCGAGGAACCACACGTACAGCGTGACCCGGTCCACGTCGATACCCGACGACTCCGCCAGGTCCCGGTTGTCCGAGACCGCGCGCATCGCCTTGCCGATACGGGTGAACTGCAGCAGGCAGGCCACCAACACCAGGACCGCGACCGCGACCCCCATGATCACCAGGTCACGCGGGGGCATCGAGATCGGCCCGAAGTGCACCATCTCCTGCACCTGGAAACCGGAGTAACGCGTCCGGTTGGCCCCGAAGAGCACCAGGATCACGTGCCGCAGGATCAGCGCCAGACCGATCGAGACAATGAACATCTGGATCAGGGCCACGTTGCGCTTACGCAGCGGCCGCCACAGGTAGCGCTCCATCGTGCCGCCCAGGACACCGCCCATGATCACCGCGATACCCGCGGCCACCCACAGCGGCACCCGCCAGCCGAGGTCATCACCCAGCACGCCAAACAGCGTCGCCAGGGCGATACCGCCGAAGACCGCCGACCACTGGATGACGATCAGCGTCGTCCGGTTGAGCTTGCCCTCCATGAAGGCGCCCAGCAGGATCGCGACCCCCAGACCGGCGAAGATCGCCAGCAGGGAGTTGCCCAGCCCCGCGGCACCGGTACTGAACAGCAGCGCCATCATCGCACCGAAGGTGACCATGTCACCGTGCGAGAAGTTGATGACCTGCGTCGTACCGAAGATCAGTGAGAGGCCGATCGCGGAGATCGCGATGACCAGGCCGAACAGCACACCGGCCGCGGCGAGCTGCACGAAGCGCTCACCGAAACCGCCGCTGACGCCCTCGACCGCGACGACGTCCTCCTCGGACGCCTCGTCATCCTCCGTCGCCTCGTCGTCGGGCGAGGGAGAACTCTCGTCCTGCCCGGCTGATGCACCGGGGCTCTCCAACACGATGAGGACGCGCCGCTGTTCGTTGGGGTCGACCTCCACCTCGGCCACACCATCGACGACGAGACTCGTCTCGCGTACGGCGAACTCGCTGGGGACGGACTCCTGGTCCAGTACTACGCGGTAGTCACCCGGTTCGGGCAACTCCACTTCCCAAATTCCATCAGAGTCGGTTTCCACCGCATCGATCTCGTCCTCACCCTGGAAGACCGTGATCAGGATGCCTTCGACACCCTGGTCCCGGTCGTCCGGCTGACCGATCTGACCGTGCAGCGACTCACCGCCCTGTTCGTCTGCCGTCGCCACTGCCCCGGGAATCACCAGGAATGCGGTGATCAGGGCGAGCAACACGGTCACGAGGCGTGTGCGCACGCGCGCTCCTTGCGCATCTGAGGTCGGCAGCACCGAATGCTCGCATTCGGCCGCCGCTGTCCTTTAGCTGTTCGGTGCGGTGAGTTTAGCCCGGTTTAGGCTGGTCATTCAGCATCGCTTAAGCCACGTGACCCAACCGTCACCCCATTGTGCGCAAACGAGACCAAACCGGTACAGGATCCGCGTTGAACCTGAACAACCGTCTAGCTTCCAACGCCGCAACCTGCCGATCTGTAGGTTTTCTCCGCGTGGCGCCCCCCGAGAACACAAGCAGGGGCCGTACCCGGTCGGGTACGGCCCCTGCTTCAGTACTTCTCGGTTCGGCCGGTTAGCCCTGCTGTCCGCCGAGCGTCTCGACGACGGTCTCGGCCACCTTGCGCATGGTCAGGCGCCGGTCCATGGAGTTCTTCTGGATCCACCTGAACGCCTCGGGCTCGCTCATCCCGTGGCGGCTCTGCAACAGCCCCTTGGCCTGCTCGACGAGCTTGCGCGTCTCGAGCCGGTCCGTGAGGCTGCTGACCTCCGCCTCCAATGCCGCCAGTTCGGCGTAACGGGAGGTCGCCATCTCGATCGCCGGCACCAGGTCCGACTTGCTGAAGGGCTTGACCAGATAGGCCATGGCCCCGGCCTCCCGCGCCCGCTCGACCAGCTCGCGCTGCGAGAAGGCCGTCAGGATCACGACCGGGGCGATACGCTCCCCGGCGATCCGCTCAGCGGCGGAAAGGCCGTCCAGCACCGGCATCTTGATGTCGGTGATCACCAGGTCGGGCCTCAGCTCCTGGGCAAGCCGAATAGCGGCCTCACCATCGCCTGCCTCCCCGACGACGGCGTAACCGTCCTCCTCGAGCATCTCCTTGAGATCCAGGCGGATCAGGGCCTCGTCTTCCGCGATCACCACACGGCTCTGCGTCCTCGTCACGTACACGAGGTTACCGAGATCCGCTAGTATGCTGTGCGTCGGCCCCGGCAATGCCGGTCAATCGTGACTTCACCGTTGGCGGACCGCCACCAAAACCGAACACCTGCCAAGATGTCCGACTTGGCACACCTTGCCCCGATATTCCAACGGCAGAGAAGGCGCCCTCAAAAGGCGCACAGTGTGGGTTCGAATCCCACTCGGGGTACCAGAGCCACCCTCACGGGTGGCTTTTTTGCTGCTCAGAGGACCTCTCCCCCGAAAATGTCCGAAGCGTGAGCAACCATGCACCCTATGTACTCACGCACGATCGTTGACGAGACCTTCCAGCTCAAAGCCCAAGGTCTGACTGATAGGGAGATCGCTGCCCGCTGCGGTGTCTCCATATACGCAGTTAGGCACTGGCGCTACGGCCGCCGCCGGAACCCCGAGACCGAGGCCCGCCGCGCGGACCGCACCATGTACTGCCCGAAGTGCTCGGACGGAAAGCTGAATCACGAGGCATACGCCTACCTTCTCGGCGCTTACCTCGGAGATGGGCACATCACCCTCGGCAGGCGCGATGTCTACGTGCTGTGGATCCACTACGACAACAAGTACCCGCAGCTGATCAGCTACTGCACGGCCGCGATGGAGGCCGTCTTCCCGATCAAGTCCTTCAAAGCCAAGCGGCCAGGCAGCGTAGCGATCAAGGGTGCCTCCAAGCACTGGCCGTGCATCTTCCCCCAGCACGGCCCTGGACACAAGCACTCGCGGTCGATCGTTTTGGAGCCCTGGCAGCAGGAGATCGCTGATGAGCAGTCCGAAGCCCTCATACGCGGGTTCATTCACTCTGATGGATGCCGAGCCATCAACCGAATACCCAAGCGGCGACCGGACGGTGGAGCGACCCACTACGAGTACCCGCGCTACCACTTCACCAACACGTCGACGGACATCATCGAAATCTTCACTCGTGCCCTGGATCGGCTGGGCATCGCTTGGAAGATCGGGTGTGTCAAGTTAAGGGCTCTGTCCCCATTTCGGTGGTGACGTTCAGTGAGCTCACTGCAGGAGGATGCGGTGGCGGAGCAACGGGAACCCGGCTCGCCCGTACATCTGGCGTTTGAGCAGCTTCGACCTGGTGTTCACACCCTCCGTGCCTCCGTTGTGGAAGGGCAGGGTCAGGGCCGCGTCGACCGCGGCCCGGTCCTGGTCCAGGCCGCGGGTGAAGGCGTGAAGGTGCGGCAGATCGTCCTCACCAACTCCGGCAATCCACCCGGTCAGGGCCTCGGCGTTGCCCGGGGCAGGTGCCAGGAGCTGGGCGAAGCCGCTGATGTGGTCGCCAAGCCGGGCCATCTCCGGGCAGGCCCCGGTCAGCTCGGCGAGAGTCTGGCTCTCCTCGGGTGTGAGCCGGTTGGGGTGGGCCAGGAGCAGCGCGCTGAAGGCCTTGGGTGAGATCGCTTCCCGGTCGCTGTCGAGTCGACCCTGGTTGATGTACTTGTAGAGCAGGTTGAGGCTGCCCTCATAGCCGAGTCGGCTGATCTCGCCGAAGAGCCGTTGCACGGGCACGGCCGGGTTCTCCTCCTTTCGTTTGCGTAGGTAGTCGCGGTAGGGGTCGACCAGGCCAGCGCGGTACTGCGGGGCTTGGCGCAGCCGGTCGGGCTCGCCGATGCGGGCGTAGCGCTTGATGGTGTTCAAGGACAGGTTGAGTCGGCGGGCGCACTCCATCAGCCCCACGCCCTGGTCGAGCAGGTCGTGGATGTGGTGCCAGCGCTCGAGGGTGGACTCCTGACGGTCCAGCTTCTGGAGGGAGGTCCGGCCTTGGCCCAGCAGGTGCTGTGGGAGGCGACGTCTTTGCGCACCGCCTCGGACAGGTTGTGCCACAGGTGCCAGCGGTCGGCGACCTGCACAGCGTCGGGCAATGCTCGGCGGACGGCCTCGGCGTAGGCGGCGAACCCGTCGCGCACCACGACCTCGATCCCAGGACGGTCGCGCAGCCAAGTTTCCAAGGTGTCGGCGGTGCGGTCGGGCAGGACCTCGATACGGGCGTTGGTGGTCGTGTCAGTGAGCACGGTGGCATACCGGCGGCCTTTGCGTAGCGCGAAGTCGTCCACCCCCAGTACACGGGGCACCGGATGCCTGGGAAGGGGCAGGCGCATCAGGGTCCGTAGCGCGGTGTTCTTCGAGACCGGTGCGGCCAGGGCCTTGAGCAGCCGGGCGCCGGCCCGGCCTGCCAGCTCCCGCGCTACCGCGCCGATCTGGGTGGCCAGACGGGGCGTGCGCCGCTGGTAGCGGACCAGGACGCCGGGGAGCTGTTCCCGAAACGTTTGGCGGGGGCAACCGCGGGTTGAGCACACCAAACGTCGTATGCGCACCGTGACGTGCACGTTCTTGCCGTCGACGGGGGTGTCGGTGAGGGTGCGCTGGTGGTAGGCGTGCACCTTGACGGAGGGGGTGCCGCAGACCGGGCAAGGAGACGGCTGGTCGGGGGTGCGGGTCCGCAGCCCGATGGTGGGTCCGTCGTCGATGGCCTCGATGATCAGGGGCAGCAGGCCGGAGAAGACGATCTTCAGGAGTTCTTTAACGTCACACGCCACCGAGCGTGACAGGTTGATGCCCTACGTCACCACCGGAATGGGGACAGAGCCCCTACCTTTACACTCCCGGAAGATCCACGTCAACAAGCGGGAGCTCCCCCTTCGGAACGCCCAAATCGTGTCCATCTCCCGCAAGGATGCAGTGGCCAAGATGGAACGCATCGTCGGGCCCAAGTACTGATTCAGTTGGCGCGCAGATGGTCCCTGAGGATGCGGGCGGCGCGGCCGATGAGGGCTTCAGCAGCGGGCTGTTGGCGGGCGGGGACCTGGGACGCGGTGAGGGCGGCGATGGCGTAGGCCTCGCCGCTCTTGTGTTCGACGACGCCGACTTCGTGGCGGTGGTTGAGGACGGTGCCGGTCTTGGAGGACCAGGTGCTGGCGTCGGTGTCGAACTCGGGGGCGAGGCGGTGGCGGATGAGGTTGTCGGCCATGAGGGCCCGTAGGCGGGCGGCGGTGTCGGGGTGGATGGTGGTGGGTTTCCAGAGGGCTTGGAGGAGGTCGACGTGGGCCCGGGCGGTGCCGGAGTTGGCCAGGGTGACGTCGAGTTGGGGGATGCGGTGGCCGTGTCCGGCGGTCTGGGCCTGGATGGCGAGGGTGTGGGCGAGGTGGGTTTCGTCGGGGGCGAGGCGTTCGGCGGGGGTCTCGTTGAGGTCGCGGATGCGGTGGCGGACGGTGATGCCGTGGATGTGGTGTTGGTGGAGGGTCTGGGTGACGTGGGCGGGCGGGGTGAGGTCGAAGAGGGCGTCGGCGGCGATGTTGTCGCTGAGGGACATGGCGAGGTGGAGGAGGTCGTCGATGGCGATGGAGGCGGGGTGTCGGAACCGGCCGAGGCCGGTGGGGCCGAGGGTGGGGCCGTCGGGCTTGATGTGGAGAGGGGTGGCGCCGTCGAGTTCGCCTTGGTGGATGCGTTGGAGGGTGGCCAGGGCGAGGGGGATTTTGACGAGGGAGGCGGTGGCGTAGGGGGTGTCGGGGTTGATGCCGATTTCGTGGCCGGTGTTGAGGTCGCGGACGAGGAATGAGGCGTGGAGTCCGGCTTGGTCGAGTTCGGTGTGGAGTCGTTGGGTGATCACGGGGTGGGTGCTCCGAGGCAGTGGGCGACGTGGGTGTGGAGGTGGGTGCGGAGGGTTTCGGATTGTTCTCCGGTGGCGGTGTAGGTGCGGGTGGGTTGGGTTTCTCCGAGGGGGCGCCAGTGGAGGTTGAGGTCTTCGGCTTGGCGGGGTGAGCAGAGGAGGAGGTCGTGGGTGGTGAGGATTTCGGCGGTGGCGGTGGTGAGGGTGGTGGCGTGGGTGATCTGGGTGGGGTGGAGGCCGACGGTGTCGCCGGTGTGGGTGAGGGGGTCGCGGATGTGGGGTGTGTCGTCTTCGGGTTGGATCCAGACGCGGCGGGGCGGGGTGGTGTCGTTTCGGTGGGGTCGGAGTGTTTCGAGGTAGTGGGTGTTGGCGTGGGGTGGGTGGTGGGTGGCCAGGCCGAGGGGGACGGTCCAGTGGGCCTGGTCGGGTGGGACGGCGGTGATGGCGGTGCGGACTTGTCTGGTGTGGAGGAGTTCGTCGCGTTGGGCGGGTGGGGCGGGGTGGGGGTCGAGGTGGAGGTCGTGTCGGCGGGCTCGGGCGGTGAGGTGGGCGAGGTCGTGGGTGGTGCAGGTGGTGGGGACGGCGATGCGTAGGGGGGTGTGGCGGGCTTGGGCGGCGTCGTGTTCGAGGGTGTGGGCGAGGTGGACGAGGCGTCGTGCGGTGGGGAGGACGGCGTGGCCGAACTGGGTGAGGGTGGGGCTTCGTGTGGTGCGGTCGAAGAGGGGGGCGCCGAGGTGTTTTTCGAGGGCGGCGATGCGGCGGCTGGCGACGGGTTGGGGGATGCGGGCGGCTGCGGCGCCGTGGGTGAAGCTGCCGCGGTCGCTGACGTGGATGAAGGCGGTGCAGGCTCCGACGAGGTCCATGTGCTGAGGTTATGTCGAATGTGCATGGGTGTGGCTGTTTGTGTCTTGGACAGCATGGTTGGTGGGTGGTGAGACTGCGGGGGCGGGCTGGTTGTGGCTCGTTCTCCTTTTCTTTGCGGGGGTTGTTGTGCGTAGTTCGGTGTGGCGTGGGTTTGTGGCGTCGGTTGCTTTGGTGCCGTTGGTGGGGTGTGGTGCGGCGGAGGCCGGCGGGGGTGCTTCTTCGGGTGGTGCGCCGTCGGAGGCTCCGGTCGGGGTGGATTATGTGGCGGAGTTCGGGGCTCTTGAGGAGGAGTTCGACGCCCGGTTGGGTGTGTACGCGTTGGACACGGGGTCGGGTGAGGAGGTGGCGTTCCGGGCGGATGAGCGGTTCGCCTTCCTGTCGACGTTCAAGGCTTTGTTGGCGGGGGTGGTGTTGTCGGAGAACTCGTTGGAGGAGATGGAGCGGGTGGTGGAGTACGGGGAGGAGGATCTGGTGGCTCACTCTCCGGTGACGGAGGAGAACGTGGGTTCGGGGATGTCGCTGTTGGAGTTGAGTGACGCGACGGTGCGCTACAGCGACAACGCGGCGGCGAACCTGTTGCTGGCGGAGGTCGGTGGTCCGGAGGGGTTCGGGGAGGCTCTGGTGGAGTTGGCCGGTGACGAGGTGACCAACCCGGTGCGGTGGGAGACCGAGTTGAACGATGTGGGTCCGGGTGAGGAGAGGGACACCAGCACTCCGGAGGCTCTGGCGGGGAGTCTGGAGGCGTTCACGTTGGGGGACGTGTTGCCGGAGGACCGTCGTGAGGTGTTGGTGGACCTGTTGGTGCGGAACACGACGGGGGATGAGCTGATCCGTGCGGGTGTGCCGCGGGGGTGGGTCGTGGGTGACAAGACGGGCGGCGCTGGCGGGATGCGCAACGACATCGGCGTGGTGTGGCCGGAGGGTGGTGACCCGATCGTCGTGGCTGTGTTGACGAGCCGTGACGGGGAGGGGGCTGAGTTCGACAACGCGCTGGTGGCGGAGGCCACCGAGGTGGTGGTGGAGGCGCTGGGTTAGCGGGTTTTCGGCGGGTGTGGCGGGGGTTCTGGTCAGTGTGGGACAGACTGGCCAGAACCTCTGTAACTACCCGACCCTTTCGACCCCAAATAGGTCTTTTGTCACTTTATGTAGGCGCAAGCGGGCTGAACCGGTCACATCACGGCCACAACCTGAGTACAACCCGTCGGTTCGGTCGCCTGTGAGGTGCCGCGTACCTGATCCTTGATGGCACAAAGCCCTGTCAGGAGGGGCTCGGTGCGAGAGAGGGGCGACGGTTGTTGACCGCGGTGGCCGGGGTGATCGGCGCGCTGGTGATCGGGGCCTGGGTCGTGGTGGCCTGGGGGTCCCGGCGGCGGCAGCCGTGGTTGTTGACCCCGGTGGCGCTGACGGCGGTCCTGCTGGTCGCCGTGGATCTTCCTGGCTGGTCGTTCCTGCCGTTGGTGGCGTTGGCGGCCGGTTCCTTCGCCGAATTGGTGGTGGGTGCGCGTGAGTCGCCCGCGATCCGGACCAAGGACCCCGAGGCCCCGTTGAGCACGGAGCGGTGGGCCGCCGCGGTGGCGGCCCCGTTCCGGGTGGCGTTGGCCGAACCGTGGGACGTGGTGGCCCGCCCGAACCTGCGGCGGCGTTACCAGCGGATGCTGGAGCGCCAGTGGTCGGTGGTGGACCGGGAGTCGCTGCTGGCGGCGGTGAACGCGCTGCTGACCGATCTGCACGCGGGGCCGAGCCTGGACCTGGCGGTGGACCTGCGGGCGGGGACGGCGCGTTCGCGGCTGCCTTCGGACCAGGGCGGTGAGGTCACCGGTGAGACGGTGCGGCTGTCCGCGGAGCAGGTGGCCCGGCTGCGTGCCGTCACGGGTGTGTCCGAGGGCGACGAGACGGTGATCATCGGCGCCTACCAGTGGTGGAAGTCGGTGCACGTCATCCGCTTGGTCTGCGGTGGGGCGACGTTGGACTGGCTGAGTCCGGTGGAGACGCAGACGCTGTTGCGCCGGGTGGCGTCGGATCTGCAGCGCCGTTATTCGTCGTGGGGTCAGCTGTCCACGGCCTTCCACGCCGGTTACCTGCTGTGGCCGGACAAGGGTGTGGACGGCGACGAGGTGGCGGATGACCGTCCGGACGCGGACCGGGTGTGGGTGGCGCTGGGCCTGTTGGACGAGGACCCGAAGAGCCCGTGGAACCTGCTGCCGTGGGACATGCCGTTGGACCGGGTGACGTTCGAGGGCGGGGTCTCCTCCACCCAGGAGTAGAGATCCGTGCCGGGGCCCGCTCGGAGGCCACCTGAAGAGGGGCTGTCTGCGGGGGCCGTCTGAAGGCCGTGAGGCCCCTCCCCCTGCGCTCCCCTGCCCCGGGAACGACATCGGCCGCACCGGTCGGCCCGGAGAGGTCGGCGCGGCTCAGTACGCCTTCCTCCGGGCCGGACCTGATGCGGCCCGTCATCGGCGCCCCGGCTCAGGGCGCCTGTTCACGCGTCAGCTGGTTCAGCTGTTACCGAGGGCGACGGCGTCGCCGAGTCGGTGGACGCGCAGGGAGTTGGTGGAACCGGTGGTTCCGGGCGGGCTGCCGGCGACGATGACGACCTTGTCACCCTTGTGGTAGTCGCCGAGCTGGAGCAGTTCGGTCTCGACCTGGCGGACCATGTCGTCGGTGTTGTCGACCCACGGGACCAGGTTGCACTCGGTGCCCCAGGTCAGGGAGAGCCTGCCTCGGGTGTTGGCCTCGGTGGTGAAGGCCAGGAGCGGGATGGGTGAGCGGTAGCGGGCCAGGCGCCTGGCGGTCTCACCGGACATGGTGAAGGCGACCAGGGCCTTGGCGCCGACGGTGGCGCCGATCTCGGCCGCGGCTCGGGCGATGGCTCCGCCGGTGGTTTCGGGTACCCGGTTGAGGATGTGCGAGGCGCGCAGGGATTCCTGTTCGGCGGCGCTGACGATGCGTGCCATGGTCTCGACGGTCTCGATGGGGTACTTGCCGACGCTGGTTTCGCCGGAGAGCATGACGGCGTCGGCGCCGTCGAGGACGGCGTTGGCGACGTCGGAGGCCTCGGCGCGGGTGGGCCGGGGCGCGCTGATCATGGATTCGAGCATCTGGGTGGCGACGATGACCGGTTTGGCCTTGTCGCGGCAGCGTTCGATGGCGCGCTTTTGGACCATCGGGACGTTTTCCAGGGGCAGTTCGACGCCGAGGTCGCCGCGGGCGACCATGACGCCGTCGAAGACCTCGATGATGTCCTGGAGGCGCTCGACCGCCTGGGGCTTTTCGATTTTGGCGATGAGGGGGACGGTGATGCCCTCCTCGTCCATGATGCGGTGGCACTCTTCGGCGTCGGCGGGGCTGCGGACGAAGGAGAGCGCGACCATGTCGACGCGTTGGTGCAGGGCCCAGCGCAGGTCGTCCTCGTCCTTTTGGGTGAGGGCGGGGACGCTGACGGCGACTCCGGGGAGGTTGAGTCCCTTGTGGTTGGAGACGGTGCCGCCGTAGATGACGCGGGTGTGGACGTCGGTGCTGGTGGTTTTGGTGCATTCCAGCACGACGCGACCGTCGTCGATGAGGACGCGGTCGCCGGGGCGGACGTCGTTGGTGAGCCCCTTGTAGGTGGTGGAGACGCGGGTTTTGGTGCCGGGTGCGTCTTCGATGGTGATGGTGAACTCGTCGCCGGCTTCGAGTTCGACGGGTCCGTCGGGGAAGGTTCCCACGCGGATTTTGGGTCCTTGGAGGTCGGCGAGGACCCCCACTGCTCGGTTGGCGCCTTCAGCGGCCTGCCTGAGGTTGGCCAGGCTGGCGCTGTGGTCGTCGTGGGTTCCGTGGCTGAGGTTGAGTCGTGCGACGTCCAGGCCGGCGTCCACGAGTTGCCGGAGTGTTTCCAGACTCGAGGTGGCGGGGCCAAGGGTCGCAACGATTTTTGCTCGACGTGTCACGTGTATCACTTTAGAGCGTCTGGGGGATGGAGTGGTCTAAACCAGGTTGCGAATGCACGTATGTGAGGTGGAGTTGGGGCGAACGTGGTGACCCTGGGTGAGGGGTGTTGGATGTGGGGCGTGGCCTGTTGGTGGCGTTTCGTGTTCGTTGAAGGGGTTGCCGATGCTTGATCGTTCTGTGGTGGTGTCCGCTCTTGAGTCGGAAATCGCGGTGTTGCAGGGTGTTCTTCTTGGTTTGTCGGATTCTGAGGTGGAGTTGCCGACCCGGTGCGCGCCGTGGGACGTGGCGGCGCTGTCGGTACACACGGTGGGTTCGCTGAACCAGGTGTTGGTGGCTTTGGACGGAAGTCCTCCCGAAATTTCGGACGGGCTGGTGTCCGCGGCGGGGTACTACGTGCCGGAGGTGCGCTTCTCTCCCGAGGTGAACACGGCGCGGGTGGACAGTGCGATGGGGCGGGCGGCGCGGCGTGCGGACGCTGCGGAGCCGGGGCGGGTACTGCGGGAGACGTGGCGCGCGCTGGCGGAGCGTTTGGTCGGGGAACCGGTGGGCCGGACCATGGTGACGCGCCACGGTGATCCGATGTTCCTGACGGACTTCCTGGTGACCCGGGTCGTGGAGCTGGTGTTGCACGGGGTGGACATGGCGGACGCGCTGGGCCGGGAGCCGTGGACGAGCCCGGCCGCCCTGGGCGTGGTCCGCGAGGTGCTGTTCGAGGGGGTGGACCCGGCGGAGCTGGAGCGGCTGCTGCCGGGCCGGGCGGGTGCCGCCGGGGGGCCGCTGGCGGCGGTGCGCGCGGTGACGGGCCGGGCGGGTTCCGAGGCGGACCGGGCCGCCCTGGAGGCCGCGGGCGTGCGGTTCCTGGCCCTGGGCTGATTCCAGGGCCCGGACGGCGGATTTCCCGTTCCTTCCCCCGTTGATCTTGCTACCAGAAGCAACCTCGGCCGGGGTCCTCGACGAGACCCTCGTTGCAACAACCACGTGGCCCGAAGGCGCCGTAATCGCCTCTGGTAGCAAGATCACCGAGGGCTCAGCCGGCGCGGCGCGGGCGGGGCAGGTCCGGTTGGACTCGGCTGTAGGTGCGCAGGATGCGCAGGCGCTGGATGGTGCGCATGCCCTCGCATTCACGGGTGGCGGTGGTGTCCCAGTGGTCGCAGCAGGCGTCCCAGCCGCCGTCGGCGCGTTGCTGGTTCTCGAAGGCTTCGAGGTTGCGTTCGATCTCGGTGTCGCTGAAGAGCGGGCGGGCGATGTGGTCGGGGTGGCAGGCGAGGTCCAGTGGTGTGTGGACGTGTCCGGTGGTTCGCGGGTGGACGTCGAAGACGGCGCGGATCATGCGGGCGATGTGGTTCATCGCGCTGATGGCGCGGGCTCGGTCGGGGACGTACTGCAAGAAGGCGCAGATGCCGATGGCTTCGTGCGGGTCGGTCCAGTTGAGGCCGTCGATGTGCTTCCAGCAGTAGGCGGTGGCTCGGTCGCGCCAGGGGTGGGTGATCTTGTTCTTGTGGAGTAGGCCGGTGATCATCGCGGTGATGTCGAGGCGGCTGCGGAAGTCGTCGGTTTTCTGGTACCAGGGTGCGGCTTCGGTGTAGCGGACGTTGGGCAGGACGACAGGCAGGCCGCCGTCGTCGTTGCTGACCGAGGCGAGGTGGCGGCAGACACCTTGGCCGATGCCCTCGGGGATGGTGCCGAGTTCGTCCAGGTAGCGCAGGGCGATCTCGGTGGCGGCGGGTTGGCTGGCGTGGCCGCGTATGTCGGGGTCGAGGGCGTTGCCGTAGCCGCCGTCGAGGTTGCGGTGGGCGGCCAGGGCTGCGCGTACGGGTTGGTCTGATCCGGCTTGGAAGTGGTAGGCGAAGCGGTGCCGGTCGACGAGCCGGGCGCTGCGCATGACGAAGTGGTCGGCGGCGAGGTAGGAGTCCCAGGTCACTACGGTCATCTTCTGACCGTAGGCGGCTGTGAGCTGGGCGTGAATAGCGTGGCCGGGATCCAGCCGCGATCTTTACGCGCGGTTCTCTGCCGTCTTGCGTCTTCGTTGCAGGTAAAGGGCTCCGGCCCAGGAGACGGCCACGCTGAGGGCGACGAGGAGTTGGGCGGTGAGCAGGTGTTCGGCGGGGTAGATGACGCCGGTGAGGTAGTGCTCGATGAAGCCTTCGGGTGGAAGGCCGGCCTGGCCTGCCTGTTCTCGGCCCCAGTTCTCGACGTGAGTGAGGGGGCAGTCCCAGCCGATGACGGTGATGCCCAGGGCGTAGAGGGCGCAGGCGAGGTGGGGCCAGAACATGGGTGGCCAGCGCCAGGCGAGGTAGCCACCGATGATCACGTAGACGAGGAAGGCCATGTGCAGGACCATGGCGCCTTCGCCGATGATGCGGTAGACCATGCGTCGATGCTAGAACGCGTACCGGGCGCGGGGTAGACCCCCGCGCCCGGTACGTTCGGTATTCGTTTGTGTCTGGCCGTGTGCCTGTACAGCGCTTACACGAGCGGGCGCTCGGTGGGCGGGATGGCCACGGGCAGGGTGGTGTCCTGGGTGAGGTAGCGGTCCACGCCGGCGGCGGCGGAGCGGCCCTCGGCGATGGCCCAGACGATGAGCGACTGGCCTCGGCCCATGTCGCCGGCGCAGAAGACGCCGTCGACGGTGGTCTTGTAGTCGTTGTCGCGGACCACGTTGCCGCGGCCGTCGAGTTCGACGCCGAGCTGGTCGAGCATGCCCTCCTTCTCGGGGCCGACGAAGCCCATGGCGAGGGTGACCAGGTCGGCGGGGATCTCGCGTTCGGTGCCCTCGACCGGTTCGAAGCCGTTCGGGCCGCGCTTGACCTCGACGAGCTTGAGGGCGCGGACGTTGCCGTCCTCGTCGCCCAGGAACTCCAGGGTGTTGACGGAGTAGATCCGCTTGCCGCCCTCCTCGTGGGCGCTGGTGACCTTGTACAGCATCGGCATGGTGGGCCAGGGCTGGTGGTCGGGGCGCTTGGCGGGGGGCTTGGGCATGATCTCGAGCTGGGTGACCGAGGCGGCGCCCTGGCGGTGGGCGGTGCCGACGCAGTCGGCGCCGGTGTCGCCGCCGCCGATGACGACGACGTGCTTGCCCTCGGCGTGGATGGGGGCGCGGTCCAGGTCGCCTTCCTGCACCTGGTTGGCCAGGGGCAGGTACTCCATGGCCTGGTAGATGCCCTTGAGTTCGCGACCGGTGGCGGGCAGGTCCCGCCACTTGGTGGCGCCGCCGGTGAGGACGACGGCGTCGTTGTCGGCTTTGAGCTGGTCGACGGTGAGGTCGACGCCGATGTTGACGCCGGTGCGGAAGGTGGTGCCTTCGGCGCTCATCTGGGCGAGGCGGCGGTCGATGTGCCGCTTCTCCATCTTGAACTCGGGGATGCCGTAGCGGAGCAGGCCGCCGATGCGGTCGGCGCGCTCGTAGACGGTGACGTCGTGTCCGGCGCGGGTGAGCTGTTGTGCGGCGGCCAGGCCGGCGGGGCCGGAGCCGACGACGGCGACCTTCTTGCCGGTGCGGTGGGTGGGCGGCAGTGGCTTGACCCAGCCTTCCTCCCACGCGCGGTCGATGATGGAGACCTCGACGTTCTTGATGGTGACGGCGTCCTGGTTGATGCCGAGGACGCAGGCCGATTCGCAGGGCGCCGGGCAGAGGCGGCCGGTGAATTCGGGGAAGTTGTTGGTGGCGTGCAGCCGTTCGATCGCTTCGGCCCAGTCGTGGGTGTGGACGAGGTTGTTCCACTCGGGGATGAGATTGCCGAGGGGGCATCCGTTGTGGCAGAAGGGGATGCCGCAGTCCATGCAGCGTGAGGCCTGTTTGGTGACGGTTCCTCGGTCGAAGTCCTCGTGGACCTCGCGCCAGTCCTGGATGCGGACGTCGACGGGGCGGTGCTTGGGGAGCTCGCGCTCGGTGATCTTCAGGAAACCCTTGGGGTCAGCCATGGTTGTTCCTCCTTTCGTGTGCTGACTTCAGGACTGCGCGGAGGCCATGACGGCCTCGTTGACGTCGCGTCCTTCGCGTTCGGCTTCGGCCTGGGCGAGCAGGACGCGCTTGAAGTCGCGCGGCATGACCTTGGCGATGCGGTCGAGGCCCTGGTCGCCCTGGGCCAGGAGGCGTTCGGCGACGGTGGAGCCGGTCAGGGCGTGGTGGCGGGTAAGGGCGTCGGTGAGGAATGCGCGGTCCTCGCCGGTGAGCTCCTCGATGTCGACCATTTCGCCGTTGACGCGTTCGGTGTTCAGGTCCAGGACGTAGGCGGTGCCTCCGGACATGCCGGCGGCGAAGTTGCGTCCGGTGCGGCCGAGGATGACGGCGCGGCCGCCGGTCATGTATTCGCAGCCGTGGTCGCCAATGCCTTCGACGACGGCGAGGGCGCCGGAGTTGCGGACGCAGAAGCGTTCGCCGACGATGCCGCGGAGGAAGATCTCACCGGAGGTGGCGCCGTAGCCGATGACGTTTCCGGCGATGATGTGGTCCTCGGCGACCAGGGTGGAGCTTTCGGCGGGGCGGACGATGACGCGGCCGCCGGAGAGGCCCTTGCCGACGTAGTCGTTGGCGTCGCCGGACAGGCGCAGGGTGATGCCCTTGGGTACGAAGGCGCCGAAGGACTGTCCCGCGGATCCGGTGAAGGACACGTCGATGGTGTCGGCGGGCAGGCCGGTGGCGCCGTAGCGCTTGGTGACCTCGTGGCCGAGCATGGTGCCGACGGTGCGGTTGACGTTGCGGACCGGGAGTTCGAGCTTGACCGGCTGGCCGAAGTCGAGTGCGCCCTCGCTGAGCTGGATGAGGGTGTTGTCCAGGGCCTTTTCGAGGCCGTGGTCCTGGCTGCGGCGGTGGGCGCGGTGGTCGCCGGCGATGGGCTCGACCTCGTGCAGGATCGGCGACAGGTCCAGGCCCTGGGCCTTCCAGTGGTCGACGGCGTCGGCGGTGTCGAGCAGGTCGACGGAGCCGATGGCCTCGTCGAGGCTGCGGAAGCCGAGCTGGGCGAGGTACTCGCGGACTTCCTGGGCAATGAACTCGAAGAAGTTGACGACGTACTCGGCCTTGCCGGAGAACCGCTCCCGGAGGGCGGGGTTCTGGGTGGCCACACCCACGGGGCAGGTGTCGAGGTGGCAGACGCGCATCATGACGCAGCCGGAGACGACGAGGGGTGCGGTGGCGAAACCGAACTCCTCGGCGCCGAGCAGCGCGGCGACGAGGACGTCGCGGCCGGTCTTCATCTGGCCGTCGGCCTGGACGACGATGCGGTCGCGCAGGCCGTTGAGCAGGAGGGTCTGCTGGGTTTCGGCGAGGCCGAGCTCCCAGGGGGTGCCCGCGTGCTTGAGCGAGTTGAGCGGCGAGGCGCCGGTGCCCCCGTCGTGGCCGGAGATGAGGACGACGTCGGCGTGCGCCTTGGACACGCCGGTGGCGACGGTGCCCACGCCCGCTTCGGAGACCAGCTTGACGTGGACCCGTGCGGCGGGGTTCGCGTTCTTGAGGTCGTGGATGAGCTGGGCGAGGTCCTCGATGGAGTAGATGTCGTGGTGGGGCGGCGGCGAGATGAGGCCGACGCCGGGGGTGGAGTGGCGGGTCCGCGCCACCCACGGGTAGACCTTGTGGCCGGGCAGCTGGCCGCCCTCGCCGGGCTTGGCGCCCTGGGCCATCTTGATCTGGATGTCGTCGGCGTTGCTGAGGTAGTGCGAGGTGACGCCGAAGCGGCCGGAGGCCACCTGCTTGATGGCGCTGCGGCGCAGGTCGCCGTTGGCGTCGGGGGTGAAGCGTGCGGGGTCCTCGCCGCCCTCGCCGGTGTTGGACTTGCCGCCGAGGCGGTTCATCGCGATGGCGAGGGTCTCGTGTGCCTCGGCGGAGATGGAGCCGTAGGACATGGCGCCGGTGGAGAAGCGCTTGACGATCTCCGAGACGGGTTCGACCTCGTCGATGGGGACGGGCTCGCGCACGCCCTCCTTGAGGCGGAAGAGTCCGCGCAGGGTCATGAGCTTCTCGGCCTGGTCGTCGACCTTGCTCGTGTACTCCTTGAAGATCTCGTACTTGCGGCTCCGGGTGGAGTGCTGGAGCTTGAAGACCGTCTCGGGGTTGAACAGGTGCGGTTCGCCCTCGCGGCGCCACTGGTACTCGCCGCCGACCTCGAGGCGCCGGTGGGCGTTGGGGGTGGCGGTGTGGGCGCGGCGGTGGCGGATGGCGACCTCTTCGGCGAGGACGTCGAAGCCGACGCCGCCCAGGCGGGAGGTGGTGCCGGTGAAGCAGCGGTCGATGACGTCCTGGCCCAGGCCAAGGGCCTCGAAGATCTGGGCGCCGGTGTAGGAGCTGACCGTGGACACGCCGATCTTGGACATGATCTTCAGGACGCTCTTGCCGAACGCCTTGACGACGTTGGCGACGGCCTGGTCGGCTTCGATGCCACCGATGACACCGCGCTCGACGAGGTCGCGGACGGTCTCCAGGGCCAGGTACGGGTTGACCGCGGAGGCGCCGTAGCCGACGAGGAGGGCGACGTGGTGGGCTTCGCGCACGTCGCCGGCCTCGACGAGCAGGCCGACTTCGGTGCGGGCCTTCTCGCGGACCAGGTGGTGGTGGACCGATCCGGTGAGCAGCAGTGACGGGACGGGGGCGCGGCCGGAGTCGGCGGCGCGGTCGCTGAGGACGAGGATGTGGGCGCCGTCGGCGATGGCCGCGGAGACCTCGGTGTTGATCTCGTCCAGGCGGTCGGACAGGGCGTCGCCGCCGCCGTCGACGGGGTAGGTGCCGTCGACGGTGAAGGTCTTCAGGGCGGGGTTGGTCTGTCCGGCGGCGACGATGGCGGCGAGCTGGGCCTGGTCGACGACCGGGGTGGGCAGCACGAGCCGCTGGGTGTCGCCGGGAGCCGCGTCGAGGATGTTGTGCTCGGCGCCCAGGAGCGTGGAGAGGCTGGTGACCATTTCCTCGCGGATGGCGTCCAGCGGCGGGTTGGTGACCTGCGCGAAGTTCTGCGAGAAGTAGTCGAAGAGCTGGCGCGAGCGGTCGGACAGGGCGGCCACCGGGGTGTCGGTGCCCATGGAGCCGATCGGCTCGGCACCGGTGCGGGCCATCGGGGTGAGGAGGATTCGGAGCTCTTCCTCGGTGTAGCCGAAGACCTGCTGGGCGAGGTTGAGTTCGGTGACCGGGGTGGGCTCGGCCTCGGGGAGGTCGTTCAGGCGCAGGACGCCGGAGTCGATCCACTCCTGGTAGGGGTGCTGGGCGGCGAGTTCGGCCTTGATCTCCTCGTCCTCGATGATCCGCCCCTGGGCGGTGTCGACGACGAAGATACGGCCGGGCTGCAGGCGGCCCTTGCGCACGACGGTGGCGGGGTCGATGTCCAGGACGCCGGCTTCGGAGGCCAGGACGACGAGGCCGTCGTCGGTGACCCAGTAGCGGCCGGGGCGCAGGCCGTTGCGGTCCAGGACGGAGCCGACGAGGGTGCCGTCGGTGAAGGACACCGAGGCGGGGCCGTCCCAGGGCTCCATGAGCGTGGAGTGGTACTCGTAGAAGGCCCGGACGGCCGGGTCCATCTCGGTGTGGTTCTCCCAGGGCTCCGGGATCATCATCAGGACCGCGTGCGGCAGGGAGCGGCCGCCGAGGTGGAGGAGTTCCAGGGCGTCGTCGAAGGAGGCGGTGTCGGAGTCGTCGGGGTCGACGATGGGGAAGATGCGGTTCAGGTCGCCGGGGATGAGGTCGCTGGCGAGCTTGGCCTCGCGCGAGCGCATCATGTTCCGGTTGCCCTTGACCGTGTTGATCTCGCCGTTGTGCGCCACGAAGCGGAACGGGTGGGCGAGCGGCCAGGACGGGAAGGTGTTGGTGGAGAACCGGGAGTGGACCAGGGCCAGACCGGAGGCGTAGCGGCGGTCGGACAGGTCCGGGAAGAACGGCTCCAGCTGCGGGGTGGTGAGCATGCCCTTGTAGGCGATGGTGCGCGGGGACAGGCTCGGGAAGTAGACGTCGGTCTCGTGCTCGGCGCGCTTGCGGACGCAGTAGGCGTGGCGCTCGAGGTCGATTCCGGCGAGGCCCTCGGTGGTGGTGCCCTCGGTGCCGGTGATGAAGATCTGTCCGAAGTAGGGCATGACCTCGCGGGCTGCGGGGCCGCTGTACTGGGGCTCGAAGGGTACCTCGCGCCAGCCGAGGAGGGTCAGGCCCTCGTCGGTGACGATGGTGTTGATCTTCTCCACGGCGGCGGCGCGCTCGGCGGCGTCGGAGGGGAGGAAGCCGATGCCGGTGGCGTAGGTGCCGGCTTCGGGGAGCGGGAAGTCGCAGACCTCGGTGTAGAGCTCGTGCGGAACCTGGGTGAGGATGCCCGCGCCGTCGCCGTCGTCGGGGTCGGCGCCGGAGGCGCCGCGGTGGTCCAGGTTGCGCAGTACGGTGAGCGCCTTCTGCACGATGTCGTGACTGCGACGTCCAGTGAGGTCGGCCACGAAGCCCACACCGCAGGCGTCGTGCTCGAAGGTGGGGTCGTACAGGCCCTGGGGTGTGGCGGTTGCGTTCGTTCGGACGGACGAACGCCGCACGTTTCCAGCAGGCATCTACCCTCCTGTCGTCTTAGATCGGCTTCGTGAAAAGCGCATCCGGGACGACATTGGCCCTGCTGCGTACGTGATGCTGTTGTGTCCGCCCGGTGGGGCGGGGGCCCGGCTGTGCGGGTGCCCGGCCGGTTCACCGTCTCGCGTACACGTCCTCGTGTCGCCGGTGCTGGTCGGACTGCCCGCTGCGGGCAGGTTCTCTTATACATGCTGGTCCAGCCACGATGCGAATCGTAGGTCTAGACCAGGTGGCGCCGCGGTGCGCCGTCGGTCAGTGCGTGCCCGATCCGTGGAAGGTGACACGTGTCCCTCCCGGATTCGCATCCGGTGAAGGCTGGCCTAGCCGGTTTTTCCACCAGGGAACCCCGCTAAACCTCCCAAAGTGGGTAAAACGCCGACCGGGGGCCGATTCTTCACCCGAGGCACACGAACACAGCGCGCCGCGAGCCCACATTACCTCGGCGTTAACGCCGCACCCAAGGGGGGAGGAAGTGACCAGGGAAGTGATATCTCCCTCATCCGGCATGAACCACCCCGGGCCGAGTCACCGCTGAGCCACCGGTGGAGCCCGCGTGACATGGGAGGATCGGCAGATGGCAGGACACCCGATTTCCCCCGGCCCGGACGAGACCGGCGCCACCACCGCTGACAAGACCACCCGCGTACCGGGGATCCCGGTTCTGGAAACACCCGCGGCCCCCCGGCCCAACCAGCATCCGCCCCTCCCCGAGGCGGCACAGAACTTCCTGCGCGAGCACGGCACCGACGCCCCGCGGCCCAGGATGATCCTGGCGCTGCTCTCCGACGGCCGTTGGTGGAGCGCCAACGACCTCGTGCGCGCCAGCGGTGTCGCCTACGCCGTGGTCTCCTCCCTGCTCAAGTCCCTGGACGAGGCCGGGGAGCTGGTGCGCGAGCCCGAGCGCGACCGGTGCCGGCTGCGGCGGCCCGCCCACTACAACGGCGCGAACGCCCCGATCCTGGCCGACCCGGTGGCCCACCTGCTCTCGGAGCACCCCCGGGCCGCCGCCGAACTGGTGCGCGCGGTCCATGAGGGCCCCTCCTCCGACCTGGACCTGGACCATGTGTCGGCGACCGCCGAGACCGCCCTGCGACGGGCGCTGTTCCTGGCCACCCGGTTCGACCTGAGCCAGCGCACGCTGCTGTGCGTGGGCGACCACGACCTGACCTCCCTGGCGCTGGCCCTGGTGCAGCCGGGGGTGCGGGTGTCGGTGGTGGACCTGGACGAGCGGGTGCTGGCGCACATCGACGCGGTGGCCGAGCGGCTGGGGCTGCCGGTGCGCACCTACAGCGCGGACCTGCGTCTGGGGCTGCCCGCGACGCTGCGGGAGAGCGCCGACCTGGTCTTCACCGACCCGCCCTACACCCCCGACGGGGTGGAGCTGTTCGTGCGGCGCGGGGTGGAGGGGCTGTCCGACCCCAAGCGGGGCCGGGTGCTGGTGGCCTACGGGGCCAGTGAGACCACCCCGAAACTGGCCGCCGCCACCCAGGCGCGCATGGTGCGTTCGGGGCTGCTCATGGAGGCGGTGTGGCCGGACTTCAACCGGTACCTGGGCGCGGAGTCGATCGGTGCCGCCAGCGACCTGTACGTGCTGCGGCCGCTCTCGCGCACCCTGCTCTTCGCGGGCGGGGACGCCTCCCGGGTGTACAGCCAGGGGTCCAACGCCAAGGAGGCCAAGGGCGGGCTGACCCTGGAACGGGCCGCCGCGGTGCTGGAGCGGGTGTCCGATCTGCTCAGGGGTGAGAGCGCCGAGGCCGTGGAGAGCACGCAGGACCCGGCGAACGCGGACGGCGCCGAGAAGGACGAGAAGGCTGACCAGGCCGACATCGCCGCGGGTGCGGCCGCGCCCGCCCTGGTCGGTGACTGGCCCCGCGAGGTCACCAAGGACGTCCGGGTGCGCCTGTCCACCTGGATGGACTCCCCCACCGCCGTCGGGGCGTGCGCGGTGGTCAACCTGACCGGCGGGTGGGATCGGTTGGCCCCCCGGGTGGCGCTGGCCGCGACCACGGACGAGACCTTCGTACTGGTGCCCTCCTCCTCGCGGTGGGTGCGCGACGAGGCGGGCCAACGCGAGTTCCGTGCCCTGGTCGAGCCCGGATCGCGGGTGCGGTTCCTGCGGGGGCTGGGCGCCCCGGACCTGACGGCGATCCGGTTGAGGCGCAACCCCGAGCCGGGCGGGAGCACCGGGCGGCTGCTGGCCCACGTGCAGGGGCGCGCACACGGGACGCTGACCACCACGATGCGGACCGGGCTGGTGGAGGTGGCGGCCTGGCGGGGGCGGCCGACCAACAAGCGCACGGCCCGGCACGCGGTGGCCTCGGCTCCGGGCTGGCTGAGCGGGCACAGCCTGCTGGACCTGCCCGAGCACCGGTTCTCGGAACTGCGGGTGCTGGCCTCGGAGCTGGTGGCCCGGGTGGAGGAGCTCCAGCAGGCCAAGGGCTGAGCGGGAACACGCGGTCAGCCCCGAGCAGGCGGTCAGCGCCAACAGGCGGTCAGCGGTGAGATGACGGGGGCGGGGCCCGGTGGAAGGTGACTTCCACCGGGCCCCGCCCCGTGTGCGCTTCGGTTGTGCGTCGGTCGCCGCCCGCGGCTACTCGCCGGGGTCGACCGGCTGCTCGACCTGCTCCTCGATCGGGAGCTCCTCCTCCAGGGGCGGGTCCTCGACCAGTTCCTCCTCGGTGCCGTCCCCGGCGCCTTGCTCGGTACCGGTCCCCTCACCGCCGCCGACCTCGCCGATGCGCCGGAAGAAGGGGTTGCGGAAGTTGGCCAGGGTCACCAGCGGCGCCACCAGGCTGACGCGCTCCTCCACCGATTCGGAGTCCGTGGGCTGGACCCAGACCACCACGA
The DNA here is from genome assembly GCF_024134545.1 of Nocardiopsis exhalans. Classification (GTDB taxonomy): domain Bacteria; phylum Actinomycetota; class Actinomycetes; order Streptosporangiales; family Streptosporangiaceae; genus Nocardiopsis; species Nocardiopsis exhalans. The sequence goes on along the minus strand of NZ_CP099837.1, from coordinate 2,642,532 downwards.
GGTAGTGACCGGTGATGATCGCGTCGGCGGCGCTGTAGCCGGCGCCGAGGCGGTCGAAGGGGTCGTTGCCCGAGGGCGGCAGGACGAACCCGGGGTCGACCGGTTCCTCGTCCTCCTCGGTCTCGGGCAGTTCCATGGCCTGGGCCACGGCGCGGCTGTCCTCGATGTCAGCCAGGTTGAACACCGTGACCACACCGAAGATGTCGTCATCGGAGACGTAGGTGGCGCGGCCCGCCTGGGTGCAGTCCGCATCGGTCAGGGCCTGTTGGAGCCCGTCGCCCCAGACCGCGGCCGAGCAGTCCTCGGTCAGGTCCGAGTCGCGCAGGGTGAAGTCCAGGCTCTGGCCCGAGATCTCGGAGTTGTGCCGTTCGAACAGCTCGCCCTCGTTGAGCGGGCGGGTGTCGTCCTCGCGCGAGGACAGCACCACGTTCATGTTGCTGTCCCGTGAGTCCTGGATCCGGTACAGGGCCGGGCGGGTCTCCTGGGCGGCCTGCTGTTCGTCGTCGCCGCCGGTCAGGTCGAAGAAGAGCACCGTGCCCAACGCGACGAGCGCCACGACCAGCGCGCCGACCAGCAGGGGCAGCATGCGGCCGAAGCGGCGGGGTTCCTTCTTGCGTCGGCCGCCGCCCTTGCGGCGACCGCTCGCACGGTCCGCACTGTTCTCCGCCCGGCCCTGGGCGGACTGGGCGGACTGGTCTGCCGCGGCCGAAAGCTCGGCGGGCTCGCTGTTTTTCCTCCGGCGGCCCGGCCTGCCAGGCGTCGGCGGTTCAGAAGGGGACACCCAAAGGACCTTTCCGTGGATGCGGGCCGGTCACGCGAAGTGACCGGCCCGGTTGCGCTCGGGATGTGGAGGGGGACCACTCCCCCTCGTCACGACCCTCGGCCGTGTTCCTCGGCGTCCGCGGAACCGGCGTCCGCGGAACACGTCCTAGCGGGAGTGGGTCGATCTGTCCGAGATCCTATCGGGGCGTCCGACAGGGCCGAACAGTTCTGTCGCCACCGCTGGGCGGGGCTCCCCCGTCACTGCTCGCGCCTACTCCTCCTCTTCTGCGGGTCGGTTCGCCACGACCTCGTCGTAGACGAAGCTGAAGGCGCTCTGGGAGACCACGCTCGCGGTGGCGATACCGGGGTCGTCCCCGGGCGGAGAGCCGTCGGTGGCCGCGACCCAGTACACAGCCAGGTAGTGGCCCATGACCTGGGTGCTGGCCTGGCTGTAGCCGTCCCGGAGCCCCTCGACGCCCTCGGCCTCGCGGGTCAGCAGGAACCCCGCGCCGGTCTCGGCGTTGGTCGGGTCCAGTGCGGCGGCCACGTCGGTGGCGCCTTCGCTGTCGGAGAGGTCGAACAGGGTCACCTGGGCGATGTAGTCCCCGTCGCCGTCGGTGTAGACACCGGAGGCCGCGTTGAGGCAGTTGGCGTCCAACAGGCTCTGGCCGAGCTGCTCTCCCCAGACCAGGGAGGTGCAGGAGTCGGTGACCTCGGAGTCGCGCAGCTGAAGGTCCATCCCGGCCATGTCGAGCTCCTCGACCGAGCCGAAGACCGACTCCTGGGTCATGGGCTCGGCGTCTTCGGCCCGGTGTTCGATGGGGCCGAAGACCGCGGGGTTGTCCGGCTCGAACAGGTACGAATCCGGTGTGATGGTGCTGTGCCCGTCGGGCGGGGCGACGATGCTGTCCTCACCGCGGTCGGTGTTGCCGCCGGCCCCGGTGAGGAGCTGGTAGCTCAGCACACCGAGGAGGGCGACCAGCGCGATACTGAAGGCGCCGAGCAGCACGCCGAGCACGGCGGTGCCGCGCTTGCGCTTGCTCTGTTCGGCCAGGGTGTAGACGATCTGGTTGGGTCGCTCCCCCAGGACCGACACCTTCTTGATCGCGGACGCCGAGAAAGCGGAGACGCGTCCCACGCCCTTCTTGTCCTTGCCCCTGTCCTTGCGCCGGCTCTGGCGGCCTCCGGAACGACCGGGCTCCTCGGCCCGGCCCTGCTCTTCGTAGTCGTCCTCGTATCCGGCGTCGGGATCGTCGTCATAGCCGTCGTGCTCGGCACCGGACCTGGACGAGGTGTGGCCGTACTCGGCGGAGAAGTCCTCCTCCGGATCGTACTGCTCCTCGTGTCCTTCCTCGGTGCCGTAGTCCTCGACGTACTCCTCGGTGCGGGCGCTGCCGGCGCGGCGTGATCCGCCGCGCCGACGTCTGCGTCCGGGACCGGACTCGGCTCTGCTCACGGTCTTTCTCAATCGTCAACCCGTGGTCTGCTCGACTGGTGCGGGAAACGCCGTACGGCGCGGTCGGCCACGGGCCTGTGCGCCGGGCTTCGGTGTTCTCCCGCTCTATTCGGGCTTCGACCCGGAGTTTTTCCCGTCGCCGTCCGCGCCGGCGTCGTCCTCCGTGGAGCCCTCGCTACTAGATCGCTCAGGGCTCGGGTGGTATTCCGTTCCGGCTCCCTCAGAAGAGCCCGTGTCCTGGTCGAACACCGAATCATCGGTGTCCACGGCGCTGTAGACGGTGCCTTCGTCAGCCTTCTCACTGTCGGTTGTGTCCCCGAACACCTGGGTTCCGGCGTCGTGGCCGTGCGGGACGACGGCGGTGGAGAAGGAGTCGAGGCGGCGGCCGGCCCAGACGAAGTAGGCGAGGGCGCCGAGGAAGACGACGATGGAGGTCCAGTTGTTCAGGCGCATGCCGAAGAAGTCGTTGGCCGGGTCCACGCGCAGGTACTCGATCCAGAACCGGCCGACGCAGTAGCCCATGACGTAGACGGCGAAGAGGCGTCCGCCCTGGAGGGAGCTCTCGAAGCGGCGTCCGAGGTAGGCCAGGAGGACGGCCAGGACCAGGCACCACAGGGATTCGTAGAGGAAGGTGGGGTGGTAGGTGGTGACGCCGACCTCCATGCCGGCGCGCATGTGGCCTTCGGGGGTGGGGGAGATCTCCAGGGCCCAGGGCAGGTCGGTGGGGCGGCCGAACAGTTCCTGGTTGAAGTAGTTGCCCCAGCGGCCGATGGCCTGGGCGAGGGGGATCGTGGGGGCGATCGCGAAGGCGAGCTTGGACATCGACAGTCCGCGCTTGCGGGCGACCAGCCAGACGCCGACGGCCCCGAGGGGGACGGCGCCCCAGATGCCGAGGCCGCCCTCCCACACGTAGAGGGCGCGGATGGCTTCGCGGTCCGGGCCGAAGTACAGGTGCGCGTCACTGATGACGTGGTAGAGGCGGCCGCCGATCAGACCGAGGATCACGGCCCACACGGCCATGTCCATGATGGTGCCGGGTTCGCCCCCCATCGCCTTCCAACGGCGTTCGCTCCAGAAGACCGCGACGATGACCCCGGCGAGGATGCACAGGGCGTAGAAGTGGATCTGGAACGGACCGATGGGGATCGCGTTGATCTCCGGGCTGGGAATGGCCGCGAGGGCGCGGCCGAACTCGGCCGCGCCCTCGGAAGCTGTCGACGACAATGTCACTGCTCTGCTCTCGGGTTCGCCCCGCGTGCGGGGGGTCTGTTCAGGGGTTCTACTCCGTGTCGCCCCCGTCGTCCTCGCCCATGGGCCGGGTGTCGACTTCGCCGTCTCCGGCGGAGGCGATCGCCTCTTTCAGGCCCCGGGCGGTCATGGCGGTGTTGTTGTCGAGCAACTCGCCGTTGATGTAGACGGAGGGGGTGCCGCGGAACTCGTTCTCTCCGCTGTAGCGAGTGTAGGCCGTCCCGGTGGCGTCGATGATCTCGCCCGTGTAGGTGCCCTCCAGGAAGGAGGGGTCGTGGCCGTTGTCCGCTCCCCAGCTGATGAGGTCGGTCAGGACCATGGGGCCGATGTTCTCCTCGCCGATCTGTTCGGTGGCGTCGACGGTGAGATCGGGCAGGAAATCCTCGGTGAACTCGGTGACCACGGCGGCTTCGGCGTCGAGGCGTTCGTCGAACTCCGCGGCCTGCTCCTCGGTGGCGTCGGTCTCACGGAACCACTCCTTGAGGTTGCTGACCGTGTAGCCCTCGTTCTCGGCGTTGGGCTGGTTCTCGAAGAGGAGGTCGTTGTACTCGACGAAGACGCCGTGGTCGGCGGAGGCCCGGCCCGCGGCGGCGGCGCGGAGTGAGTTGGAGCTGGTGGGCACGGGCTGCTGGGCGAAGATGCTGACCGTGCGGTAGTGCACGATGGCGTTGCCTTCGGCGGCCTGTTGCTTGAGGACGTCGCCGTTGTGGAGTTCGAACTGGCGGCAGGCCGGGCACTGGTAGTCGGCGTAGACCTCGACCACGGGGGCGGAGGCGCCCTCCTCACCCATCACGACGCTGCCGTCGTCCTGGAGGGTCTGGGCGGCCAGCGGTCCGTCGTAGCCATTGGAGCGGTCGGAGTTGAGGATGGCGAAGCCGATACCGACGATGAGCACGACGACTGCCACGGCGGCGCCGACGACGATCAGGGTCCGGTTGCGTTTGGCGGCCCGCTTCTCCTTCTCCCGCTGTTCCCTGAGTTTCTCGCGGGAGCGCTTGCGCGCTTCACTCCCCATGGTCTTCCTCTGTTTCTGGTTCTACTTGGGGTGGTCGACCGTCGTTTCGGGTGATCCGGTGGGCACGTGTTCCGGGGTCACCGGAAGAGCCCGAGGACGCGGTCGAGGGCGAAGGGGGAACGGGGCCAGATCGCGATGAACGCGCCCATGGCGAAGAAGGCGATGTCGCGTGCGATGGAGGTCCCGTAGGTGGTCTCGCCCGGTTCGACCTGTCCGCCACCGCCGAAGCAGCCGCAGTCGATGTTCAGGCCGCGGGCCATCGCGGAGAGGATTCCGGCGATGAAGACGACCATGAGCAGGGCGCTGACGGCGCCGGCGTAGCGGGTGGCCAGGCCGATCAGGAGCAGCAGGGCGAGGGCGAGTTCGAAGAGGGGGAGGGTGTAGCCGATGAGCTGGGCGACCTCGGTGGGGAAGAGGTCGTAGGCCTCGACCGCCTGCACGGACAGGGCGGGCGGGAACTTGGTGACGGCGGCGGTGATGAGGACGGCGGCGAGGCCGATCCGGCAGGCGAGGGTGAGCCAGGGCTGGACGGTCTCCCAACGGGTGGGCTGCTGGGTGGTGAGGGCGTCGTCGTTGGTGTCCGTCATCTTTCAGGCCTTCGGGAGAGGGGGTCGGTCGCACGCGAACCATGGCTTTGGGTGCGCTTTTGGTCGCTCTGAGTATCGGAGCTAAGCCTACTGTGTGTAGTGACCCTGCGACACGGGGCGGTGGGCTCCGGTGCGGGGCGAGAGGTCCCGGGGCGGCGGGGACACCGCCATCACACCACCGAATCGCTTGCCGGGTGGCTGTTTCGGACGGTTTCGGGGGTCGCTCTCACCCGATTCTCACGCTTTTAACCTTGTGCTTGACCAGGCACAAAGAGACGGTGGGCCGCCCCTGGAAGAGGCGGCCCACCGCAGGAGTCGAAGGTTTCTCTTATCGGGACCGGACGCCCCCGGCGAGGTCCTCGGCGAAGGAGCGGACGGCGATGAGTCCGGTCTCCAGGTCCGGGGCGTCCAGGATGCGCTGGCAGAACCCGGCGCCCACGATGACGCCGTCGGCGTAGGCGGCGACCTCGGCGGCCTGGGCGGCCGTGGAGATGCCCAGGCCCACGCAGATCGGCAGACCGGAGTCCTCGGTGACCTCGCGGGTGCGGCGCACCAGGGTTTCGGCGGTGTCGGCGACCTGGGTGCGGGTGCCGGTGACGCCCATCAGCGAGGCCGCGTACACGAACCCGCTGCAGGCGCGGGTGGTGAGCTCCAGGCGCCGGTCCGTGGAGGAGGGCGCGACCAGGAAGATGCGGTCCAGCCCGGCGGCGTCGGAGGCGGCGAACCACTCGTCGGCCTCCTCGGGGATGAGGTCGGGGGTGATGACCCCGGCCCCGCCCGCCTTGGCCAGTTCGGTGGCGAAGCGGTCCACGCCGTAGCGCTCGATCGGGTTCCAGTAAGACATGACCAGGGCGGCGGCCCCGGTGGCGGCGGTGGCCTCCACCACCCGGAAGACGTCGTCGGTGGTGGTGCCCGAGGCCAGCGCCTGGTCGGCGGCGCGCTGGATGGTGGGGCCGTCCATCATGGGGTCGGAGTAGGGCAGGCCGACCTCGATGACGTCGCAGCCGCCCTCGACCATGGCCTGGATGACCCGGATCGAGGAGTCGACGTCGGGGAACCCGGCGGGTAGGTAGCCGACGAGTGCGGCGCGGTCGGCCTCGCGGGCCTGGGCGAGCTTGGTCTGGAGTGTGGTCGCGGCCATTACGCCTGTCCCTCCGAGTCGACGAGGCCGAAGTAGGCGGCCGCGGTGTTGACGTCCTTGTCGCCGCGCCCGGAGAGGTTCACCAGGATGACGGCGTCGGGTCCCAGGCGCTGGCCGAGCTTGAGCGCTCCGGCCAGCGCGTGGGCGCTCTCGATCGCGGGAATGATGCCCTCGGTGCGGCAGAGCAGCTGGAAGGCCTCCATGGCCTCGCTGTCCGTGATGGGCTCGTAGGTCGCCCGGCCGGTGTCGGCGAGGTGGGCGTGTTCGGGGCCCACCGCCGGGTAGTCGAGTCCGGCGGAGATGGAGTGGCTGGGCAGGGTCTGACCGTATTCGTCCTGGAGGACGAAGGTGCGGGCCCCGTGGAAGACGCCGGGGCTGCCCGCGGTGATGGAGGCGGCGGTCTGCTCGGTGTCGGCTCCCGCTCCCCCGGCCTCGAAGCCGTACAGGGCCACGCTCTCGTCGGGGATGAAGGCGGCGAAGATCGCGATGGCGTTGGAGCCGCCGCCGACACAGGCGGCGACCGCGTCGGGCAGCTTCCCGGTGAGTTCGAGGACCTGTTCGCGGGCCTCGGCGCCGACGGTGAAGTGCAGGTCGCGCACGAGCTTGGGGAAGGGGTGCGGTCCGGCCGCGGTCCCGAAGAGGTAGTGGGTGTGGTCGACGTTGGCCACCCAGTCGCGGAAGGTCTCGTTGATCGCGTCCTTGAGGGTGCGGCTGCCGATGGTGACCGGGACGACCTCGGCGCCGAGCATGCGCATGCGGGCGACGTTGAGCGCCTGGCGCCGGGTGTCCTCCTCGCCCATGTAGATGCGGCAGTCCAGGCTCATCAGGGCGCAGGCGGTGGCGGTGGCCACGCCGTGCTGGCCGGCACCGGTCTCGGCGATGACGCGGGTCTTGCCCATGCGCTTGGCGAGCAGCGCCTGGCCCAGCACGTTGTTGATCTTGTGCGAGCCGGTGTGGTTGAGGTCCTCGCGCTTGAGCAGGATGCGGGCGCCACCGGCGTGCTTGGCGAAGTTGCGGGCCTCGGTGAGCAGGCTCGGGCGTCCCGCGTAGCTCTTGAGGAGCTCGTCGAACTCGGTGTGGAAGGCCGGGTCGTCCTTGGCCTTGGCCCATTCGGCCTCGACCTCGTCGAGGGCGGCGATGAGGGCTTCGGGGGCGAACCGGCCGCCGAAGCGGCCGTAGTGCCCGCGGTCGTCGGGCACCGGTTGGGCGTGGCTCATGGGAAGTTCTCCTGGGAAAGAGGAGGCCGACCGCGGAAGGTCCCCCCGGGGCGTCGCGCCGCGGGGGGCCGCGCGCCGACCAAGGCTGTGCGCCGCCTGGCTCCGGCGGCGCGAGTTGGTTCGGGTCAACGCGGCGACGGGAACCCGCGGGCTGTGCCTACGGGCTCCCTAGAGCCATCGCCATCGACGCCGGAGCGGGTGCGCGGTGGCTGTCCGCGCCCGCTCAGTGTGCGTCTTCGTCGTTCCCATCGTGTTTTCCCCGTCAGTTCCGGTCGCGCAGTGCGGGGTGGGCACCGGCGGTCACCAGGTCGGCGACGGCCTCGCGCGGGTTGCGTCCGCGGACGAGGCTCTCACCCACCAGGACGGCTCCGGCTCCGGCTCCGGCATAGGCCAGCAGGTCGTGCGGGCCGCGGATGCCGGATTCGGCGATCCTGACGCGGTCGGCCGGGATGAGGGGGGCGAGCCGGGCGAAGGTGTCCCGGTCGACCTCCAGGGTCTTGAGGTTGCGCGCGTTGACGCCGATGACGGTCGCTCCGGCGTCCAGGGCGCGGGCGACCTCCTCCTCGTCGTGGACCTCGACCAGCGGGGTCAGGTCCAGCGAGCGGGCGCGCTCGACCAGGGAGACCAGGGCCTCCTGGGTGAGGGCTGCGACGATGAGCAGGATGGCGGAGGCGCCGAAGACGCGGGCTTCCCACAGCTGGTAGGAGCTCACGACGAAGTCCTTGCGCAGCAGCGGGGTCTCCACCGCGGCGTGGACGGCGCGCAGGTCGTCCAGGCTGCCGTTGAACCGGCGCTGCTCGGTGAGCACGCTGATCAGGGTGGCGCCGCCGGCCTCGTAGTCGCGGGCCAGGGCCGCGGGGTCGCTGATGGCGGCCAGCGGGCCCTTGGAGGGGCTGGCCCGCTTGACCTCGGCGATGACGTGGACGCCGGGGCGGCGCAGGGCGGCTTCGGCGTCCTTGGGGACGGGCACCGACTCGGCTTGCGCCTTGAGGCGGTCCAGGGGGAGTTCCGCCTGTCGCTGCGCCAGGTCAGCGCGTACTCCGTCGAGGATCTCGTCGAGCACGCTCACCAGTTCTAGCTCCCTCGTCCATGGGTTCGGTTCACGGTGGTCGGTCCGGATCCGGACGCGGCGGGCTGGGCGGACTCGGGCGCTCAGCTGTCACACCGTGTGCTGGTCATCGTATCCACCCTTGGGGGCCGGGGGGTCGCCGCCCCCATGTCACCACGCCGGGCGGATGCGGGTCACCAGGTGGGCAGAAGCGGGGTTCCGGGTGCCAGGAAGGAGAACCAGGGCAGGTTGCGGGCGATCCAGAAGACGACGAAGGACACCAGGATCGTCCAGACGATCCAGGTGGAGCCAGGTTCGGGCGGCCGTGCGCGCGGGCGCAGGGCGCGGATCAGCCAGCGGAGGTAGGTGTAGGCGAGGAAGGGCAGCAGGAGGACGAGCAGCGGGTTCATACCGAGCGCGCCGGGGGCGTCCAGATGGGTCAGGAGCGCGACGGCACGCATGGTTCCGCAGCCGGGGCAGAAGGTTCCGGTGAGCAGCAGCCAGGGGCAGGTGGGGTAGTTGCCCGGCTCGTTGGGGTCAACGAAGTGCAGGAGCGCGGCCCCGGCCAGGGCGACGGCGGCCAGGCTGAGCGGCCAGGTGGCGGGGTGGGCGCGCTCGGCGATGCGGTCGATCCGGGCTTCGAGTCGGCTCCTGGGGATCGGGGCGGGCCCGTCCTGGATCGTGCGCGACCGCCGCTGCGGGCTTGGGGGCGGCTCGGGCTGTGATCCCGGAGCCGGATCCGGATGGGGGTTCGAGGGGTGATCATCCTGCTGCACGCTGTCAGCCTACTTCCGGGCCCCGCCCCCGCGTCCGGGGGCGGGGCCGACGGCCGGTCACCGGTCCGGTGTCCGGGTCCTACACGAAGGCCGCGAGCAGGAGCCCGAAGATGATCAGGAGCACGTAGAGGGCGACGAGCACGAAGCCGACCATGCTGATGATGCCGAGGACCTTGGCGGTGCTGGACGCGGACTCGGCGCCCGCGTAGTCGCCGATCTGCCACTTGCTGTTGACCTGGAGGGAGAAGATCAGGCCGATGATGCCGAGCACGCTGAGGCAGCCGAGGATGCCCAGGATGTTGATCACCATGTAGTTCTTGGGCGGCTCGCCCACGGGCGGCTGCACACCGTAGACACCGGGCGGGCCGTAGGGCGCGGGGGCCGGCGGCTGGCCGTAGGGGCCGGGCATCTGGGCGTGGAGCTCCGGATGCGGCGGGCCGTAGCCCGAGGCGGGCGGACCGTAGCCGCCGGTGGGATAGCCGTGTTCCGGGACGGGCGGGCCGTAACCTCCGGTGGGCTGACCGTAGCCGCCGCTGGGCTGGCCGTAGCCCTCGCCGGGCGGCGGGCCTGCGGGGTCGCCGGGGGGCGGAGGGCCGTAACTCATGAGCGTCTGTCTTTCCAGGAGGGGGCGAAGGGGTCGGGGCTGGTCGGTCGGCGGCGGTGCCTGCCCGCTCGCCGACGGTGACCGAGGCTTTGAGGTGAACGTACCTCTGGCGGGGGACCCGCGTCCATCGGGTCGCCTTGTGGCGGTCTGGTCACCAGCCGGGGAAGAGCGGGGTGCCCGGGGCCAGGAAGGAGAACCAGGGCAGGTTGCGCACGAGCCAGTACGCGGTGATGACGATGGTCATGGCCCAGAGGAACCACCCGGGGGTGAGTTTGGGCCTGCGCTTGGGCGGCTTGACCGAACGGGCGAGCCAGAGGGCGTAGGTCACCGCGATGTAGGGGACCAGCAGCACCAGGAGGGGGTTCATGCTGATCGCGCCGAGGACGTCACCGTGGGTGGTGAGCGCGATGGCGCGCATGCTGCCGCAGCCGGGGCAGAAGGTTCCGGTGAGCAGCAGCCAGGGGCAGGTGGGGTAGTTGCCCGGCTCGTTGGGGTCCACGAAGTGCAGGAGCGTGGCGCCCGCCAGCCCCAGGACGCCGAGCCCCACCGGCCACACGGCGGGATGCAGCGACCGCAGCAGCCGGTCCAGGCGCCCGGTGCCCTTCTGCGGGGGCGTGGCCGTCATGTGGGGGTCGGTCGTCGTCGGACGCGACTGAGCGGCCGAACCGTCGTTGGAGTGCACGGGGTCCAGCATAGGCGCCGGAAACGGAGATGCCCCCGCGCGCCTTCACGGTGCGCGGGGGCGGGGAGCGTGGGTCGACCGCTCAGGTGGTGGTTAGTAGCCGGACAGGAAGATGGCGGAGCACGCGTTCACGCCGATGGACAGTACCCACACGATGGCGCCGATGATGAACGCGATCTTCGTCCACTTCTTGGCCTGGGCCTGGGCATCGAGGGCGCCGGCCTGGTCACCGCGGTTCCACAGGTCGTTCACCTTGGCGGCGTTGACGATCGCGGGGATCGCGAACGGCCAGCAGCAGAAGACGGAGACGATGGCCCAGGTGAGGCCGTTGTCGGGCGGGGTTCCGCCGGGCTGGCCGCCGTAACCGGGCTGGCCGCCGCTGGGCGGACCGTAGCCGCCGGGGCCGCCGGGGGGAGGCCCGTAGCCGCCGGGGCCGCCGGGGGGAGGCCCGTAGCCGCCGGGGCCGCCGGGGGGCTGGCCAGGGTTGCCGGGGGGCGGGGGACCATAGCTCATGAGTGGAGAGTCTTTCCAGAAGAGGACAAGGGGTTTGGCCCGGCACGACCGAAGAGCACGCATGCCCGGCGGGGCAGGGTGAGGTCGAACCGGGCCTAACGGCGGCCGGATGAGAATGACTCCGGAACGACGAGACAGCGCCGAACAGGCTCAAAGCGGCGACTGGACCGGTGTGGAGAATGTACCCGCCTTATGGGACCTTCGTCCATTTCCCGTTACTCACCCGTTGTGAGCTGCGGGTTCCGCGCCTGGGCCCGGGTTCCGGCTACTTACCGCCCGCGGTGGCGGACTTACGGTCCGCTTCCCACTCCTCGCGGGTCGGCGGGATCGGGCGGGGCTCCTTGCGGCCCAGGCCGACCTTCTTCATCACACCGGCGACGGCGGCGAGGGCGACGCTGGCGACCAGGGCGATGACGGTCCAGACCACCAGGTCACCACCGAAGATGATGGCGACGGCGGCCACGGTCCAGGCGACAATCCAGGAGAGGGTCAGGAACCAGGCGGAAACGGTGTTGCCGTGGTCGTCGTGCTCTTCGTGGTGCTCGTCGGCCATCAGTGGCTCTCCTTGGGTTGGGCTGGCCCCTCGGCCAGCGGTGCGGGTTCGGTGTCGTCACCGGTTTCGGTACGGGCCGCCGGTGCGGTGGCGGCGGGCGTGCCGTCGTCCGGGGCGCCAAGTGTGGGGTCCTCACCGGCGTCCAGCGATTTCCACAGGTCGGCAGGTGTCTGCGCCTGGCGCGGACGCGGTGCGGCGTCCCGATCGTACCGGCTTCCCATGCCGGGCCAGGCAGGGGCACGCACTACCGCGATCAGGCCGGTCAGGATCAGCAGGGCGGCACCGACCGCTCCCATGGCGGGGCCCAGGGCGTGGAGTTCGGGTGCGCCCGCGCTCTGGGCGGCGCCGGCGGTGTCGGTGGCCAGTGCCAGGACGGCGTCGGCGAGGACCCCGGGGCGGGTGGCCGACCACAGCGACGTGAGCGCGAACACACCGCAGACCGCGATCAGCAGGCCGACGACGCGGCGCGGCCAGGAGCGGGCCGCGTACAGGCCCGCGATCCCGGCGAGTCCGGCCCAGCCGAGGCCGCTGAGGGCGCCGGTCAGGTCGGTTCCGGTGATGTCCACGGGCACGGCGGCCACCGGCCCGGGCGAGCTGAGCTCACCGGTCGCCCAGATTCGGCCGGAAGCGGCCAACATGAGCGCGGCGCCAGCGGCCAGGGCGAGCATGCTCACCCCGTACTCGCGGCGGACCCGGGAGGCGGCGGCCTTCTCTGCGGCCTTCTCGACGGTCTCGACGGCGGGCTCGGAGGCGGCCGCGGCGGTCTCTGGCTTTTGCGGGGTCACAGCAGCCGTCCGGCGTCGAAGCAGGTGTGGTCGCCGGTGTGGCAGGCGGCGCCGGTCTGGTCGACTCGGACCAGCAGGGTGTCGCCGTCACAGTCGAGTGCGACGGAAACCACACTCTGGGTGTGTCCGGAGGTGGCGCCCTTGACCCAGTACTCGCCGCGGCTGCGCGACCAGTAGGTGGCGTCGCGGGTGCTGAGGGTGCGGTGCAGGGCCTCGTCGTCCATCCAGGCCAGCATGAGCACCTCCCCGGTGTCGTGCTGTTGTACGACAGCGGGGACGAGGCCGTCCGCGGTGCGCTTCAGACGTGCGGCGATGGCCGGGTCGAGGTTGGTGACGCTCATGCTCTCCAGGTTATGGCCGATGCGCGGGCGATGCTCACCGGGTTCGGCTTGCGGAGGGTTAGAGTTCGTGCGTCCGTGACGTCGCCGTTCCAACGGTTCTGCCAGCTTGGGAGCTTTCGTGACCGCCGAGTACCTGGCCGCCGACCTGGCGGGGAAACCCGCCGCGTTGACCGAGCTCGCCCAGCGCTTCCCGCGCTGGGACCCCTACGCCGCGCTGCCCGCGCTGCTGGAGGACGAACCCGCGTCGGTGCGCTTCCTCGGTCTGGGGGCGGCCCGGTACGCCTGCGAGGTGGCGGCGGCGCGGCTGCGGCGCGGGGGCGTCGCGGCCCACACCGATTTCTCCACCTCGACCGAGGAGCCGCCCGCCGGTCCGGAGACGCTCGTGGTGGCGGTGAGTCTGGGCGGGGGCCAGCGGGAGCTGCACGCGGTCCTGGACCGGTACGTGGGACGTTCCCCGGTGATCGTGCTGGCGCCTGACCAGGACGCGGTGGTGGGCCGGTACGCGGACCTGCTGGTGCCGCTGCGGGCCGGCGAGGAAGGCTCTGGCCTGGGCTGTCGCGCCTACCAGCACGCCCTGGCACTGCTGTTGCTGCTCGGCCACCGGCTGGGCGCGCCCTCCTCGGGGGGCAGCGCCAACTTCCCCGGGCTGGTGCGGCGTGTGGCCAACGCCTCGCGGGTCCTGCTGGAGAGCGCCCCGGAGTGGGTGCCCGAGGCGGCGAAGGTGCTGGACTCCCCCGACGGCGTGCACCTGGTGGCCCCGGCCGAACGGCTGGCCTCGGCCCAGCAGGCGGTTCAGGTGTTGCGCCGGGGGCCGATCCGGGTCGCGCACTCCGCCGAGACCGGCGAGTGGTCGCACACGGACCGCCACCTCGCCGCGGTGACGGACTACCGTGCGCTGCTGTTCGCCGGTTCCACCTACGATCAGCGCTTCGCCGAGCACCTGGGGCAGCTGCGCGGCGCGTTCGTGGCGGTGGGCCCCACCCCCGGACGCGAACGCGTGCCGGGGGTGGCGCTGAGCGTGCGCTACCCGGGTGACGGCGACCCGGACGTCAGCCTGCTGACCGAACCGCTGGTGGCGGAGCTGCTGGCCGCCCACTGGTGGGAACGGTCCGGCCGTTGAGGGCCCGGTCGCTGAAGGGTCAGGCCGAGGAGCGCACCCAGGAGGCGTACAGGTCGGCGTAGACGCCCGGCTGGTCCACGAGTTCGCTGTGGGTGCCGCTCTGGGTGATCCGGCCGTCGTCGAAGACCAGGACGCGGTCGGCGGCCTCGGCGGTGGACAGCCGGTGGGCGATCGCCACCGACGTGCGGCCGCGGGTCAGCCGGTCCAGGGCCCGCTGGATGCGGACCTCGGTGTGCGGGTCCACGGCCGAGGTGGCCTCGTCCAGGACCAGCAGGTCCGGGTCGGCGATGTAGGCGCGCACGAGCGCCACGAGCTGGCGCTCCCCCGCTGACAGGGACTCGCCGCGCTGGCCGACCGGGGTGTCCAGGCCGTGGGCGAGGCTGCCCAGCCAGTCGGACAGGCCCAGCTCGGTGATGGCGGCCTCGAGTTCGGCGTCGGTGCTCTCCGGGCGGGCGAAGCGGATGTTGTCACCCAGGGAGCTGTCGAAGAGGAACCCCTCCTGGGGGACCATGACGACCCGGCCGCGCAGGGAGGAGAAGGCGACCTCGCGCAGGTCCACCCCGTCCAGGCGGACGGTTCCGGCGGCGGGGTCCATCAGCCGGGTGAGGAGCTTGACGAAGGTGGTCTTGCCCGACCCGGTCTCGCCGACGACCGCGACCCGGGTGCCCGGGGTGATCTCCACGTCCACGTCGTCCAGGACGACCGGGCCCTCCGGATAGGAGTAGGTGACCCTGTCGAAGCCGACCCGGACCGGTCCGCGCGGCAGGACGCGCCCGGCCTCGCCGGGGTCGGCGATGTCGGGGACGGTGTCCATGACCCCGAGCACGCGCCGCCAGCCCGCGATGGCGTTCTGGGCCTCGTTGAAGATCTCGGTGGCCATCATCATCGGCTGGATGAACAGGGTCATCAGGAACAGGAAGGCGATGAGCTGGCCCGCGGTGAGGTCGCCGCCGATGCCCAGCCACACGCCGACCAGGACCACGGCGACGTTGCCGACGGCCGCGACGATCTCGGCGAAGGGCGAGACAGCCATGGACAGGCGTTGGGCGTGCACCTGGGCCTTGCGGGTGGCCAGGACGGTGGTGTCGATCCGTCCGGCGGTGCGCTCCTCGGTGCCGTGGGCGCGGATGACGGCGGCGCCCATGACGGTCTCGCCGATGGCGCCGAGCATGTCGCCGGTGCGCTCGCGGACCTTGAGGTAGGCCTTGGACAGGAGCTTCTGGAGCCAGCGCACACCGAAGAGCAGCGGCAGGATGCAGACCCACACCACGATGGTGAGCTGCCAGGAGTAGACCGCCATGAGGGTGGTGGCGACCAGGAGCTGGCCGGTGCTGACCAGCAGGAGCAGGCCGCCCCACTGCATGAAGGTGCTGATCTGGTCGACGTCGCCGGTGACGCGGGAGACCAGGGCGCCCTTGCGTTCGCTGTTCTGGGTGAGCACGGACAGGTCGTGCACGTGCCGGAAGGCCTTGCGGCGCAGGGTCGCCAGGCCGGACTCGGTGGCCCGGTACAGGCGCAGGTTCATCAGGTACGAGCACACCATGGTGACCACGAGCAGCCCGGCGCAGACCGACACCATGCGAGTGACGAAGACCAGGTCGGGGCCGCCGGTCCCGGAGAGTCCGTTGTCGATGATCTGCTGGACGGCGACCGGGACGATGACCTTGCCCCCGGTGGCGACCACGGCGAAGAGCAGGGTGATCCAGAGGCCCTTGGCGAACTCCGGGGAGAGTTGGAGGCCGCGCTTGATGGTGCCGAGCGCGGAGTCCTCGTTGCGGTGCAGGGAGAGGACGGGGTCGCGTTCGGTGCGCCGACCGTCGGCCGCCTTTTCCGATCTGTCGTCGGGGCGGGCCTGGGTTGGTGCGCTCATCGGCTGCTCTCCTCGGTGCCGTCGGTTCCGTGTCCGGTTCTGGGTCCTCCGGTGGTGCGGCGGTGTGGTTCCGTGGGTCCGGGCTCCTCCGGGACGGGGTCGCGCTCGGCCTCGTTCTCGGCCGAGGCGCGTTCGTAGGCGGTGACGAGCTTGTTGTAGCCGCTGGAGGTTTCCAGGAGCTCGGTGTGGGTGCCGCGGGCCAGGACGCGCCCGCCCTCCATGTAGAGGACCTCGTCGGCGAGTTCGATGGTGGCGCGGCGGTAGGCGACCACGACCACGGTCGCGGCGTCGTCGCGTTCGCGCAGCCCGGCCAGGATCTGCGCCTCGATCTGCGGGTCCACGGCCGAGGTGGCGTCGTCCATGATCAGCAGCCGGGGGCGGCGGACGATGGCGCGGGCCAAGGCCAGGCGCTGGCGTTGGCCGCCGGACAGGGTGGTGCCCTTCTCGCCGAGCCGGGCGTCGAGTCCGCCGTCGAGTTCGGCGATGAACCCGTCGGCGCGGGCCAGGCGCAGGGCGGCCCAGACCTGGTCGTCGTCGATTCCGGCGGTGCCCAGGGTGATGTTGTCGCGGACGGAGTCCTCGAAGACGAAGGTGCCCTGGGGTACGAGCGCCGCGTGGTCGGGGATCTGGTCGCGGGCGAGGTCGCGCAGGTCCGCGCCGTCGTAGGAGACGGTGCCGGTGTCGGGGTCGACCAGCCGCATCAGGACGGTGGTGAGGGTGGACTTGCCCGATCCGGTGGGGCCGACGAGGGCGACGGTGCGGCCCGGTTCGATATCGAGGTCGACGCCGTTGAGCACGGTGGTGCGGGCCTGGTCGGCTCCGGTGTCCATGAGGTCGCGGCCGCCGCCCTCGGCGTCGTAGGAGTCGGCGTAGGTGAAGGTGACGCCGCGGGCGCTCAGGGCGATGCCGCGGGTGGAGCCGCCCAGGGTCCGCTCGCCGTACTCCATGGTGCCGTCCGCGCGCAGGACGGACTGGACGCGGTCCCAGCCGACGACGCTGCGGGGCAGGTCGCCCAGGAGCCAGCCGAAGGAGCGGAGGGGCAGGGCCAGGAGGGTGAAGAGGAAGGCGATCTGGACGAGTTCGCCGGGTTCGATGGCCCCGGTGGACAGGCGCCACATGCCCAGGAGGAGGACGGCCAGGACACCGAAGTTGGGCAGGGCCTCGGTGAAGGGGTCGAACATGGAGCGCATACGGCCGACCTGGATGAGGGCGTCGCGCAGGCGGTGGGCGGACTCGGTGAAGCGCTCGGTCTCGGTGTCCTCGCGGCCGAGGGTCTTGACGACCAGGGCGCCGTCGAAGGACTCGTGGGCGACCCCGCTGACCTCGGCGCGCAGGGCCTGGGCTCGGGAGGCCATCGGGGAGACGCGGCGCTGGAAGATGACGTTGGCGGCGGCCAGGACCGGGAAGACGACGAAGGCGACCAGGGCTAGGACCGGGTCGGTGACGACCATGGCGACAGCGGCGATGAACAGCATGAACACGCTGCCCACGACCATGGGCAGCGGGGCCAGGGGCTGCCAGGCGGCCTCGACGTCGGCGTTGGCGTTGGACAGGAGCTGGCCGGTGGGGTGGCGGTGGTGCCAGGACAGGGGGAGTTCGAGGTACTTGCGGGCGACGGCGCGGCGGTAGCGGGCCTGCATGCGGAACTGCATGAGTCCGGCGAGCAGGCGCCGGATGGCCAGGCCGACGGCCTTGCCGATGCCGACGGCCATGAGCAGCGCGGCCGCGGTGATCAGGGCGGCCGCGGTGGTCTCTCCGGCGGCGAAGGCCGGGAGGATGGTGTTGTCGGTGAGGTAGCCGAGGACGAACGCGGAGCCGACGTTGACGGCGGCGTGCAGCATGGCTCCGGTGACGGCTGCGAGGAAGATCCACGGTTCGGTGCGGGCGGCGACACCCAGGACGCGCATCCCGCGGGTGAAGACGCCCTTGTGCTGGGGGTCCGCAGTCGGTCTGGAGGTGCCTTTGGCCGCCGGGCCGCCGGGTGAGGCCTCCTCCCGGCTCTCCTCGTTCGCCGTCGTGGTGCCCTGCGCCATACGCCCCCGCTTCCGTTCTCGACCGGCTTGCTCCGGCCTCAGCAAGCAGCGCCCCGAGCGGCCTCGGGCATGCCGAAGGCCACGGGGCGCGTGTCGGGCCAACCTATCCAGCGGCACCGACAGCTTCCACCGGATTGTTTCAGCACGAGACGCATCCGTCCTATTCCGTACAACTGGAACTTCCCCGGGGTGGCAGCGTGTGCACGCGTCGGGCCCGGGACACCGTGGTCGGTGTCCCGGGCCCGCAACGGGTTGAGGAACGGTGGGGCGGGCAGGGTGAGGAGCCGCGCTGTCCGTCCAGCCCCCCGGCGAACTGCCGACCCGGATTCCTGATAAGTCCGAGGTCGTTCGGGAAGTACTGGAGCGCGGGCCTTTGATGCCGTCCGTTCCCGCCACCAGCCGTTAGCGGACCGGGTACCCGGCCTCGCTCAGGCTCTTCTTGACGTCGGCGATGGTGAACTCACCGAAGTGGAAGACGGTCGCGGCCAGTACCGCGTCCGCCCCCGCCTCCACCGCCGGGACGAAGTGCTCCACCGCGCCCGCGCCGCCCGAGGCGATCAGCGGGACGTCCACCCGGGCACGCACCGCCCGGATCAGCTCCAGGTCGAACCCGGCCTTGGTGCCGTCGGCGTCCATGGAGTTGAGCAGGACCTCACCGGCGCCCAGCTCGGCGGCGCGCTCGCACCACTCCAGGGCGTCGATACCGGTGCTCCGGCGTCCGCCGTGGGTGGTGACCTCGAAACCACTCGGGGTGGGCTCACCGCCCTCACGCACTCGGCGCACGTCCGCGGAGAGCACCAGGACCTGGCGGCCGAAGCGTTCGGCGATCTCCGCGATCAGCTCGGGGCGGGCGATCGCGGCGGTGTTCACCCCCACCTTGTCGGCGCCCGCGCGCAGCAGCCGGTCCACGTCCTCGGGGGCGCGGACCCCTCCCCCGACGGTCAGCGGGATGAACACCTGGTCCGCGGTGCGGCGCACCACGTCGTAGGTGGTCTCCCGGTCACCGCTGGAGGCGGTCACGTCCAGGAAGGTGAGTTCGTCGGCGCCGCCGCCGTCGTAGGTGCCCGCGAGCTCGACGGGGTCACCGGCGTCCCGCAGGTTCTCGAAGTTGACGCCCTTGACGACCCGCCCGGCGTCCACGTCCAGGCAGGGGATGACTCGGATGGCCAGGCTCACCGGTCCGCACCCCGCACCGTGGCCAGGGCATCTTCCAGGGTGAAGGCGCCTTCGTACAGGGCGGTGCCCATGATGGCGCCCTCCACACCCAGCGGGACCAGGGTGGCGATGGCCTCCAGGTCGGCGAGGCTGGACACGCCGCCGCTGGCGACCACCGGCTTGTCGGTGCGCTCGCACACGGTGCGCAGCAGGTCCAGGTTGGGGCCCTTGAGGGTGCCGTCCTTGTTGACGTCGGTGACGACGTAGCGGGCGCAGCCCTCGGCCTCCAGGCGCTCCAGTGTCTGGAACAGGTCGCCGCCGTCCCGGGTCCAGCCGCGGGCGGCCAGGGTGGTGCCGCGCACGTCCAGGCCGATGGCGATCCTGTCGCCGTGCTCGGCGATGATCTTGGCGCACCACTCCGGATTCTCCAGGGCGGCGGTGCCGATGTTGACTCGGGTGCAGCCGGTGGCCAGGGCGGCGGCCAGCGACTCGTCGTCGCGGATGCCGCCGGACATCTCGACCTTGACGTCGAGGCGGCCGACGATGCCGCTCAGCAGGTCACGGTTGTGGCCGCGGCCGAAGGCGGCGTCCAGGTCCACCAGGTGGATCCACTCGGCCCCGGCGTTCTGCCAGGCGGTGGCGGCTTCGAAGGGGTCGCCGTACTGCCCGCCGGAGCCCGCCTTGCCCTGGACGAGCTGGACGGCCTGCCCGCCCGCCACGTCCACGGCGGGAAGCAGTTCGAGTGCGGGGGGCGACGGGGTGTGCTCGCCGGTCATGGATGCCTTCTCGTGCTCGGTTGGTACGGGTTCTGGTGTGGGAACGCGGGGACGCACGTCCCGCGAGGGGCTCTAGAGGGTGTCGACCCAGTTGGCAAGGACGCGGGCCCCGGTGTCCCCGGACTTCTCCGGGTGGAACTGGGTGGCGCTGAGCGGACCGTTCTCCACCGCGGCCACGAACGGCTCCCCGTGCTCGGCCCAGGTCACCTGGGGCGGGCGGACGCGGTCGCTGTGGCTGACGAACTCCCAGCGGCGGACCGCGTAGGAGTGCACGAAGTAGAAGCGGTCCTGCGGGCCGATGCCCTCGAACAGGCGCGAGCCCTCGGGCGGGGTGACGGTGTTCCAGCCCATGTGGGGAACCACGGGCGCCCGGAGGTGTTCGACGGCGCCCGGCCACTCGCCGCAGCCTTCGGTGACCCGGTCCTCGGCCCGGACGTCGGCCTGCTCGACACCGTGGTCGAAGAGGACCTGCATCCCCACGCAGATCCCCAGGACCGGACGGCCACCGGCGATGCGGCGGCCGATGATCCGGTCGCCGCCCGCGGCCCTGAGGCTGGCCATGCAGGCGCTGAAGGCGCCCACGCCGGGGACCACGAGCCCGTCGGCGTCGAGCGCGGCGCGCGGGTCCGAGGTGACGGTGACGTCGGCACCGGTGCGCTCCATGGCGCGCTGGGCCGAGCGTAGGTTGCCCGACCCGTAGTCAAAGACGACCACACGTGACATTCGAGTGTGTGCCCTTCGGTTGGTGAGGAAAGCGGGCTTTGCGGAGCGGGGCTGTGACGGTGTGAGGGCCACCGGCCTAGAAGTAGCCGAGCCGCAGCACGCCGGAGACCGCGGCGAGGGCGACGCAGCCGCCCAGGGCGATCGCGAGCACCCGGCTCTTGTCCCACATCGCGTAGACGCCGCCCGCGAGAAAACCGGCCAGGACCAGGAGGAACAGACCCCAGAGGTCGGTGTCCATCTACAGGACGCCCTTGGTGGAGGGCACCCAGGTGACGCGCGGGTCGCTCTCGGTGGCGAAGCGCAGGGCGCGGGCGAACGCCTTGAACTGGGCCTCCACGATGTGGTGGGCGTTGCGGCCGTAGGGCACGTGGATGTGCAGGGCCACGCGCGCCTGGGCCACGAAGGACTCGAAGATGTGCCGGGTCATGGTGGTGTCGTAGTCGCGGCCGATGATCGGGGCCATGCCCTCGGGCTCGCTGTGCACCAGGTAGGGGCGGCCGGAGACATCGACGGTCACCTCGGCCAGAGCCTCGTCCAGGGGCACCTTGGCGTCGGCGAAGCGGCGGATACCCGCCCGGTCGCCGAGCGCCTCACGGAAGGCGGCGCCCAGGGCCAGGGCGGTGTCCTCCATGGTGTGGTGCGAGTCGATGTGCAGGTCGCCCTCGGTGCGCACGGTGAGGTCGAACAGGCCGTGCTTGGCGAGCTGGTCGAGCATGTGGTCGAAGAAGCCGACACCGGTGGAGACGTCGGCGACGCCGGTGCCGTCCAGGTCGACCTCGACCAGGACCTTGGTTTCCTTGGTTGCGCGTTCGATGCGCCCGGTGCGGCTCATGGTGCCAGTCCTTCTCGGTGGTGCGGTGGTGAGGTTCTGTGGTGGGTTGCCTGCGGGCTACCGGTGGGCTACCGACCGGGGTGGGTCAGCGGCCGGTCGCCTTCAGCAGGGCTGTACGGAAGGCGGCCATCTCCTCGGCGGTGCCGACGGTGACGCGCAGCCAGCCGGGCGGGCCGGTCTCGCGGATGAGGACCTGCTGGTCGAGCAGGTCCTGCCAGACGCGGGTGCGGTCCTCGAACTCACCGAACAGGACGAAGTTGGCGTCGGAGTCGGCGACGGAGAAGCCCTGGGCGCGCAGCCACCCGACGAGGGTGTCGCGTTCGGTGCGCAGGTCGTCGACGGCCCCGAGGAGTTCGTCGGCGTGGTCCAGGGCGGTGACGGCGACCGCCTGGGTGACGGCGGACAGGTGGTAGGGCAGACGGACCAGCTGGAGGGCGTCGACCACGGCCGGGTGCGCGGCGAGGTAGCCCACGCGGGCCCCGGCCAGGGCGAAGGCCTTGGACATGGTGCGCGAAACGATCAGCCGCGGGTGGTCCGGGAGCAGTGACAGAGCGCTGGGTTTGCCCGCGCGGCGGAACTCGGCGTAGGCCTCGTCCACGACCACCACGCCGGGGGCGGCCCGGGCGATGCGCTCGATGTCGGCGATCTCCAGGGCGGTACCGGTGGGGTTGTTGGGCGAGGTCAGGAAGATGACGCTGGGCCGGTGCTCGGCGATGGCGGCCAGGGCGGCGTCCACGTCGATGCGGAAGTCGGCCTCGCGCGGCACGGCCACCCAGCCCGTCCCGGTGCCCCGGGAGATGATCGGGTGCATGGAGTAGGACGGCTCGAAGCCCATCGCGGTGCGGCCCGGGCCACCGAAGGCCTGGAGCAGCTGCTGGAGGATCTCGTTGGAGCCGTTGGCCGCCCAGACGTTGGCGGCGGTCAGGCCGTGGCCGAGGTAGGCGGCCAGCCCCTCGCGCAGGTGCACCGCGTCCCGGTCGGGGTAGCGGTTCAGGCCCAGGGCGGTGTCGGCGACCGCCTCGGCCAGCGCCTTGGCCAGGCGCGGGGAGGGAGCGTGCGGGTTCTCGTTGGTGTTGAGGACCACCGGCACGTCCAGCTGCGGAGCGCCGTAGGGCGAGCGTCCGCGCAGGTCGTCGCGGAGCGGCAGGTCGTTCAGGGTGAAGCTCACTGGTTTCACACTCGTGGTCGGTCGTGGGAGGGGCGGGTGGGTCCGGTGTGACCGGCGGTGGTCACACCGTCCCCGGGCCCGCCCGCTCCCGTCGTCGTGGTCGCGTTCGGTCCTGGACTGGTTTCTAGTCCCGGTCGGAGCGATGGCCCGTGCGGGCGGCGACGGCCTCGCCGTGCGCGGGCAGGTCCTCGGCCTCGGCCAGGGTGATGACGTGATGGGCGACGTCGGCCAGCGCGTCACGGTCGTACTCGACGATGTGCAC
Source organism: Nocardiopsis exhalans (assembly GCF_024134545.1). Taxonomy (GTDB): domain Bacteria; phylum Actinomycetota; class Actinomycetes; order Streptosporangiales; family Streptosporangiaceae; genus Nocardiopsis; species Nocardiopsis exhalans. The sequence goes on along the minus strand of NZ_CP099837.1, from coordinate 2,619,865 downwards.
CCCGCGCAGGAAGGTCTGCACGCTCAGGCCACCGGTGTGGCAGGCGCAGCCGCCGGTGGGCAGCACGTGGTTGGACCCGGCGGCGTAGTCGCCGAGGGAGACCGGGGAGTGGTCGCCGACGAAGATCGCTCCGGCGTTGCGCACGCGCGCGGCCCAGGCCGGGGCGTCCGCCGTCATGATCTCCAGGTGTTCGGCCGCGTAGGCGTCGACGACGGCCAGGCCCTGTTCGAGGTCGTCGACCAGGACGATGCCGGACTGCGGGCCGGACAGTGCCTCGCGGACGCGTTCGCTGTGCTTGGTGGCGGCCACGCGCGCGGCGAGGCGTTCGGTGACCGCCTCCGCCAGCGCCTCGTCCGGGGTGACCAGGACGGAGGCGGCGACGACGTCGTGCTCGGCCTGGCTGATGAGGTCGGCGGCGACGTAGTCGGGGTTGGCGGTGGCGTCGGCCAGGACCGCGATCTCGGTGGGTCCGGCCTCGGCGTCGATGCCGATGACGCCCTTGAGCAGGCGTTTGGCGGCGGCCACCCAGATGTTGCCGGGGCCGGTGACCATGTCCGCGCGCTCGCAGTCGGCCGTGCCGTAGGCGAACATCGCCACGGCCTGGGCTCCGCCGACCGCGTACACCTCGTCGACGCCGAGCAGGGCGCAGGCGGCGAGGATGGTCGGGTGGGGCAGGCCGCCGAAGTCCTTCTGGGGCGGTGAGGTGACCGCGAGGGAGGACACACCCGCCTCCTGGGCGGGGACGACGTTCATGATCACGCTGGAGGGGTAGACGGCGCGGCCGCCCGGCACGTAGAGGCCGACGCGGTTGACCGGGATCCACTTCTCGGTGACCGTTCCGCCGGACACGACCTGGGTGGTGTGGGTCTGGCGGCGCTGCTCGTGGTGGACCTTGCGGGCTCGGCGGATGGACTCCTCCAGCGCGGCGCGCACGGCGGGGTCGAGTTCGGCGAGCGCGGAGTCGATGGCGTTCTTCGGAACGCGGATGTCGGTGAGCCGCACGCCGTCGAAGCGCTCGGTGAGTTCGACCAGGGCCTCGGTTCCGCGATGGCGCACGTCATCGCAGATGGGTCGGACGCGTTCGGTGGCGTCCGCCACATCGATTTCGGCGCGCGGAAGGGCGTCGCGCGGGTCGCCTGAGGAGCCTCGGAGGTCGATTCGACTGATCACGGACCCAGTCTAGGGGGCGTGGCCCAATCCATGGGTGGCGGTGTCCGGATGATGGACACCACACCCGCGCGGGGCCCGCGCGACCGGCGCGAACCCCGCTTCGGCGGACATGCGCGAACACTCTCCCGCAAATGCGCGAAATTAGCTTCACCTAAGTTTGGGACACCTAACCTAATCCAGCCAAAGAAAGGCTTGCCTAACAAATTCAGATGCCTTTTCTCGGGATTCGCATAACGCTTTTGAATACGTTATTGTAGTGACATGACTTCGAACAAGACCAGCGATAGCAGCCTTTCCAAGTTCCACCGCCTCCTGGTTGACCAGGTGCGGCACGAGTTCACGGCCTCGCACCAGTACGTGGCGATCGCGGCCTGGTTCGACGACCAGGACCTGCCGCAGCTGGCCCGGGTCTTCTACGAGCAGTCGCTCGAGGAGCGCGACCACGCGATGATGATCGTGCGCTACCTGCTCGACATGGACGTGACGTTCGCTCTTCCGGGCGTGGACGAGATCGAGACCGATTTCGCCGTCGCCCGCGACCTGGTCGCCCTGGCCCTGCGCCAGGAGCGAGAGGTGAGCGACCAGTTCCTGCGTCTGGCCAAGGTCGCCCGTGACGAGGACGACTACACCGGTGAGCAGTTCCTCCAGTGGTTCATCCAGGAGCAGGTGGAGGAGATCGCCAAGATGTCGACCCTGCTCAACGTCGTGGACCGCGCCAACGGCAACCTGTTCGACGTGGAGGCCTTCGTGGCCCGCGACATGCCCAGCGAGGACAACGGCAGCCAGGGCGCGCCCGGCACCGCCGGCCCCTCGGTGTCCTGACGCCTTCGGTAGTCCTGGCGCCGCCTGACGCGTCCTGACACCCCGACGGTCTCCCAGCCGACCGTCCGAACGCTTCATCCGCCGCGCCCGGGAGCTCCGACGAGCGAGCTCCCGGGCGCGGCGGGCATACTGGAACCATGCCAGAGGCACTGCCGATCTTCCCGCTCAACACCGTGTTGTTCCCCGGCATGACGATCCCTCTCCACGTCTTCGAGCAGAGGTACCGTCGGCTGGTCTCGGAACTGCTCGGGCCGACCCTGGCCGGAGGTGAGGCGGGCGGTCGGGAACGCGGCCCCGCCCGGTTCGGCGTCGTGTGGATCGAACTGGGCCACGAGGTGGCCAGTGAGTCCGGGCAGGGCGCGGGTGGTGCGGACACCGGGGTGCCCAACACCGCGGGTTCGAGCGCCCACCCCTCGCTGCCCCTGGTCAGCGCCGTCGGCTGCACAGCGGTCGTGCGTGACGTGCGCACCTACGAGGACGGCCGCTACGACCTGGTGATCGAGGGCGGGACCCGGTTCACCATCACCGACCTGGACGATGTCGACCGCTCCTCCCCCGACGATTACTCCACCGCCTCGGTGGCCCTGCTGCCGGAGCCGATGGGCCCCGACGCCAAGGAACACGCCGAGCGGGTGCGCGATCTTTACGAGGTGTACCAGCAGCGGCTGGCCTCGATCGGGATGGCCTCCGAGGTCTCGGCCGACCTGCCCCGCGACCCGATCGCCCTGTCGTACTCGGTGTCGGTCTCGGTCGTGCTGGACTCGGCGGAGAAGCAGCGGCTGCTGGAGGCCGAGAACGCCGCGACCCGGCTCGCGGTGGCCGCGCGCTTCCTGCGCCGGGAGAACCGCATCGTGGCCGCCCCTGACCTGCCCAACCTGCCCGCGGGGCCCTTCCTCAACAACGGGGTGTCCTTCAACTAGGGCGCTCGTGCGGACGGCGGGGCCCGGCTCCGGGCGAGCGTTCAGGAGCGGGGGCGTGTCGCCTCACCCGGGGGTCTCCGCCCTGGCAGGAGGAGTAACCTGCCCGGAAGATCAACAGACCCCGAAGCGGAGAGCCCAGGTACTCCATGAGTGGAAAAGCCACGCCCGCGACCGTGGCCGCCGGCCGGACCAAGACCACCTACACCCTGCACCCCTACGAGGTGGACGGCGGTGACGGCCACTCCTACGGGACCGACGCCGCCGACGCGATCGGGGTCCCCCACGAGCAGGTGTTCAAGACCCTGGTGGCCGAGGTGGACGGCGTGTTCACCGTCGGGGTGGTCCCGGTCAGCAGCTCACTCGACCTCAAGGCGTTGGCGGCGGCGGTCGGCGGCAAGCGCGCGGTGATGGCCGACCCGGCGCGGGCCGAGAAGATCACCGGTTACGTGCGCGGCGGCATCAGTCCGCTGGGGCAGCGCAAGCGGCTGCGCACGGTGATCGACTCCTCGGTCTCGGGGCTGCGTTCGGTCTACGTCTCCGCCGGGCGCCGGGGCCTGCAGATGGAGCTGCCCCCCGAGGACCTGATCGCGCTGACCGAGGCGGTCACCGCCCCCATCGGCGCGAACTGAGCCGGGACAGGCCCACCGATTCCGGCGAAAGGTCCGGTCGGCCCCTCCCCCGATCCGGAGTCCCCTGGAACACAGGAGACGGTGGACCTCCACACATTCGCCCACGGAGTGTTGCCGACCCCCCTACTCAGGGGTAGTTTTGTGAGATGGGCAACACTTCATCCCCCTATCGGTCCGTCCCCGACATGTTCGCTTCCCGCGTCGCCGAATCCGGCGAGCGGGAGGCGTTCACCTACCCGATCCCTTCCTCTACCGGTGGCAGCGAGAAGTGGGAGACCCTCACCTGGAACCAGACCCGTGACCGTGTCCGCGACCTGGCGCTGGGCCTGCACTCCCTAGGCGTGACCTCCCAGGCTCGCTGCGCCATCGCCTCCAGCACCCGCATCGAGTGGGTGCTGGCCGACCTCGCGATCCTGTGCGCGGGCGGTGCCTCCACCACGATCTACCCCACCTCCACCCCGCCGGACTGCGCCTACATCGTCTCCGACTCGGGCAGCATGGTGGCCTTCGCCGAGAACGACGAGCAGGTCGCCAAGCTGGTCGACCAGCGCGGCGCCATGCCGGGGCTCTCCAAGGTCATCACCTTCGAGGGCGCGGCCGGAGGCGACAACGACTGGGTCATCGGCCTGGAGGACCTGGCCGCCCTCGGCGCCGAGGTGCACGCCGAGAAGCCGGAGCTGTTCGACGAGCTGGTCGCCTCGGTCAAGTCCGAGCACCTGGCCACGCTCATCTACACCTCCGGCACCACCGGCCGCCCCAAGGGCGTGCGCCTGGACCACGCCAACTGGCTCTACGAGGCCGAGGCGCTCAAGGTCATGGGCGACGAGATGCGCGCCCAGGGCTGGGAGATGCTGGACGCGGACGACGTGCAGTACCTGTGGCTGCCGCTGGCGCACAGTTTCGGCAAGGTCATGCAGGTCGCCCAGTTGCGGTTGGGCTTCCTGACCGCCATCGACGGCCGCGTCGACAAGATCGTGGACAACCTGGCCGTCGTGCGGCCGACCTTCATGGCCGCGGCCCCGCGCATCTTCGAGAAGGTGTTCAACAAGGTCGTCATGCAGGCCAAGGAGGGCGGCGGGGCCAAGTACAAGATCTTCAAGTGGGCCGTGGGCGTGGGTGACAAGGTCGCCCGGCTCAAGGAGGACGGTAAAGCGCCCAGCGGTGCTCTGGCCGTCCAGCACAAGCTCGCCGACAAGCTGGTGTTCAGCAAGCTGCGCGCCCGCTTCGGCGACCGCCTGAAGTTCTTCGTCTCCGGCAGCGCTCCGCTGGCCCCCGACATCGGCCGGTTCTTCTACGGCGCCGGGATCACCATCCTGGAGGGCTACGGCCTGACCGAGACCTCCGCGGGCGCCTTCCTCAACCGGCCCGGCGACGTGCGCTTCGGCAGCGTCGGGCTTCCCCTTCCGGGCACCGAGGTCCGGATCGCCGAGGACGGCGAGGTCCTGCTGCGCGGCGGCAGCATCATGCGCGGCTACCACAACCTGTCCGGCGCCACCGAGGCCGTGCTCACCGAGGACGGCTGGTTCGCCACCGGCGACATCGGCGTGCTGGAGAACGGCCGGCTGCGGATCACCGACCGCAAGAAGGAGCTGATCAAGACCGCCAGCGGCAAGTACGTGGCGCCGCAGAGCATCGAGAGCCGGTTCAAGTCCCTGTGCCCCTACGTCGGCAACCTGGTGGTGCACGGAGACCGCCGGCCGTACTGCGTGGCGCTGGTGACCCTGGACCCCGAGGCGATCGAGGTGTGGGCCGAGGCCAACGGGCTGGGTGCGCTCAACTACGTGGGGCTGACCAAGGAACCGAAGGTCCGGGCGATGGTCCAGGAGGCGATCGACGAGCTCAACAAGGACCTGCCCCGGCACGAGACCGTCAAGGACTTCACCATCCTGCCGAGTGAGCTGACGGTGGAGCAGGGCGAGATCACGCCGAGCCTGAAGATGCGCCGCAGGGCCGTCGAAGAGCGGTACCGCGAGCAGCTCGACGAAATGTACAAGGGCTCCATCCAGTCCCTGTGAGGGGCGGGATCAGCTCCGCGGACCCTCCGGCCCGGAGCGGTCCCCCTCCGCTGCCATCGGCGGCCCCTGCCCCTCCGGGGCGGGGGCCGCCGTCGTGTCGTGGGGAGAGGGTGCGTGCGGGGCGGATGCGTGCGGGGCGGGGGCACCGTTCACCGGCGTGCCGGAGGCCTGTGCCCGGGGGTTCGGGTCTTCGGAGTTCGGGGCCTGGGCGCCCGGGGTCCACTCGGCGTCCGGGTGGCGGTCGGCCCGGACCGGTTCGGGGACACCGGGCTGATCACCGCGCAGCAGGCTGAAGGCGTCCAGCAGCCCGTACTGGAGGATGTGCACGAAGGGCCAGGCGACCAGGAAAGCGGTGGCCTGGAGCTGCAGGGCCGCGATGACCGTGTCACCGGTCTCCGCCGCCAGGACCAGCTCCCGGGCCGGACCGTCCAGGGCGACACCGATCCGCCACACCAGCAAGGACGCCGCGACCGAACCCAGCGCGCCCGCGACCAGACCGACCAGGCGCAGGTCCTGGAAGCGCCGCCGGGCCAGCGAGAACTGGAGCATGTAGGTGGCGTAACCGGTGACCAGTCCGGCCAGCGCGGTGATCAGCACGAAGTAGCCCTCACCGGCGAAGACGGTCTCCGAGGCCCCGGTGAAGACCCCGCCGTCCGGCAGGACCACCACCTCCGGGCGCGGCGCGAGCCACCACCACAGCGGGCCCAGCAGGGCTCCCAGCAGGGCCACACCCCCGAAGAAGGCCGCGCCCACGGCAAGGCCGCGCCCCAGCCCCGACGCACCCGTGCCGCTCTGTTCCGCCATCAGCCGCTCCTTCTTCTTCACCGTCCGGACCTGCCGAAAACCAGTGGATACCGGACATGGCCCGAAGGAGAATACCGCCATGAGCGAGAAGAGCACTTCCCTGACCGTGTCCGAGCGTGTCGATCCTCCCACGGCCGCCGACGAGCGCACGATGCTTCTGGCGTGGCTGGACTGGCACCGGGCCACGGTGCACCGCAAATGCGCCGGACTGGCCGCCGAACTGTCCTCGTCCGCGCCGCTGCCGTCGTCACCGATGTCCACCATCGGCGGCATCGTGTCCCATCTGCGCTGGGTGGAGGCGTTCTGGTTCGAGGTCGTGATGCTCAACCAACCCGACGTCGCGCCCTATTCGGTCGAGGACCCCGACGCGGAGTTCAGGATCGGGGCGCAGCGCCCCCTGGACGAGCTCCTCGCGGAGTACGGGGCCCAGTGCGACCGCTCCCGGGAGATCACCTCCCACCTGGAGCTGGGAAACTCCTCCCGCCGGGTACTGACCGAGCGCGGGCGGGTGACGCTGCGCTGGGTGCTCATGCACATGGTCGAGGAGACCGCGCGGCACAACGGGCACCTGGACGTCCTCCGGGAGCTGGCGGACGGCGCCACGGGCGAGTAGGCCCACGCTGTCACCCGGGACGGCGACGTCGTGTGGCCCGCGCCCGGTTGCCGCACCCCACCGTGCACCACGCCTGGTCCTTGCGAGTGCGCAGGAAGTACATGCCGCAGCTGGGCGCGTCACACCGGCGCAGCCGGTCACTCCCCTCCTCCGAGAGGAGGGTCAGCGCCTGTCGAGCCACGGCCGCGCACGCGTCGCCGCCGCTCTCCTCGTGCCTGAGTTCTCCGTCCGCTTCAAGCTGGAGGACGACGGGCGCACGGGCGGCGAGCCCGTTCAGTCCCTCCCGCACGGGTTCGGGCAAGGGCCGCCCCTCAGCACGGGCATCCACGGCCGCGCGAACGAGCGTGCGCAGTGAACGCAGTTCCACGATTCGCGACTGGGCGAGCGCACGGTCAGCGGCCTTGGCACGCCACGCTGCCGTAAGCCCTGGATCAGCGAAGAAGTCGATGTCTCCACGTCCGAGACCGGAGCCGACGACGACAGTGTTGGTCAGGTCAAGGACCGGGTGTTCGTGGCCGATCCACGGCATGTCACTGAACTCGCGCGTCGTCATCCCCACAGGATACCGGATTCGCACACACGAACCCGTGATATCTTCATGTCACGGATTTAGACAATCAAATCCATGACATCACCCGTCTCTACATGTGGGGAGCTCTTCCATGACGCTTGAGTACGTGCGTTTCGAGACCAATGACGCGGCCGCCCTGACCACTGCCCGGGGGCAGCTGATCGCCCGGCTCAAAGAGCGCTACGGATCCGACTTCCTCTCGGCCACACTCGTCGCCTTCGATGACGGCAGCATCGGCGACGTTATCCTGTGGAACTCTCGTGAGGCGGCAGAACGCGCCGCGAAGGAGATGCCCTCCGATCCGGCGTCCGCCGACTTCTTCGGCCAGATTGGCGCCGTCCGCGAGATGAGCCACGCCGAGGTGCTGCACAGCGCGTGAACCCCAAGCGGCTAGCGCACGCACTCGTCACTGCCCGCCGTCGGTGCCCGGTTCGGTGCCCTCGTCAGCGAGGATCAGGTAGAGCCCCCGCTTGGTCTCGGCCAGCAGGCGCTTGGCCCGCTCCAGCTGCTCCGGGGTCCCGGCCTGGGCGACCTGGGACGCGGCGGCCGAGAGCTGGTAGGCCAGGGTGCTGATCTCCTCGTAGCGGGACCTGGCGTCGGCGTAGGCGTCCGCGCCCGCCTCCCACGGCGGGGTGAGGTCGGCACCGTTCTCCTCGAGGTAGGCGATGCCCTCGTCGGTGAGCTGGTAGGGGCGGCGACGCCCCTCCCCCTCGATCTGGACGACCAGGCCCTCGTCCTCCAGCTGCTGGAGCATGGGGTAGACGGAGCCGGGGCTGGGGCGCCAGGCGCCGCCGCTGCGCTCGCGGCCCTCGCGGATGATCTCGTAGCCGCTGCGCGGCTCCTCGGCCAGCAGCATGAGGATTCCGGTGCGCACGTCACCGCGCCGGGCTCGGGTGCCGCGGCGTCCTCCGCCTCGTCCGTGCCCGTGCCCGCCCCCGAAGAGGCCACCCGGGCCGAAGGGGCCGCCGGGGCCCATCGGCCCGTCGGGGCCGAACGGTCCGCCCGGCCCGAAGGGTCCGTCGCCGCCCTGCCACGGAGGCGGCGGAGGCGGTGATCCGGGAGGCCCCGGCGGGGGTGGCGGGGGGCCGAAGCCGTCCCGCCTCGGGCTGCGGTGTTCGCCGTGTTCACCGGATTCGTCGTGCCCGTGTCGCGGACCGTGGTGCGCGTGCGGGGCTTCGGTGGGCCGCCAGGTCCAGGGCAGTCGGGGGAGCCCGGTGCGCCGTCCACCCCAGGACCAGGGGCCGGGAAGTGCCATCGCGGTCATGTCGTTCTCCTTGATGTCGATCGTCGCCGAGCGAACTCGACCGTTCACGACTGTTATTCCGTGAACCGATAGCTCAAAGATATATCTTTAACTCAACCTCGGCAAGAGCGAAGACAGAAAAATCCCCGTGTGCGGTGTCGCACACGGGGATTCTCGCTGTTCAGATAGGTGAGACCCGGGTTCAGTAGTCGACCGCGTACGCCCCCAGCAGGCTCTTCATCTCACCGTTGAACTCCGGCGAGATCCGCACCGAGTAGTCCACCGCGTAGATCCGGGAGCGCACCGGGTTGTCCACCCGGATCCGCACCGGGGTGTCACCCTTGTGCGAGCTCAGCACCTGGCGCAGGTCGTCGACGAGCTCGGGGTTCAGGCGCTCCTCCGCCACCGAGAGCAGCACCGGCGGCTCGCCCTCGGTGATGTGCGAGATGTCCAGGATCGACATCTCCGACGTGAACATCGAGTACGTGCCGTCCCGGTCGTTGAGCCGGCCCTTGACCGTGACCGCGGTGTCCTCCAACAGGGCGTCCACGTACAGCGGATAGGTCTTGGGAAAGAACAGCACCTCCATGGAGGCGTCCAGGTCCTCCACCGTGGCGATGGCCCACTGGTTGCCCGCCTTGTTGGTGCGCTTGTCGACCTTGGAGATCAGGCCGGCGATGCGCACCTCCCCGCGCTCGCGGGCCAGGTCACCGGCGACGATCTGCGCGATCGAGGTGTCCCTGGAACGGGCCAGCACCCGCTCGGCGCCGGCCAGCGGGTGACTGGACACGTACAGCCCCAGCATCTCCCGTTCGAAGGCCAGTTTGGTCTTGCGGTCCCACTCCTCGTCACCCCACTGGATGTTCAGCCCGATGGGAGTGGAGTCGCTGTCGTCGTCCCCGCCGCCGAACAGGTCGAACTGGCCGTGGGCCTCCTGCTTCTTCGAGCTGATCATGCCCTCGACCGCGGTCTCGTGGTGGCGGTAGAGCTCCCGCCGGGGCTGGCCCAGCGAGTCGAACCCGCCAGCCTTGATCAGCGACTCGATCACCCGCTTGTTGCAGGCGGCCAACTCGATCTTGGAGAGGAAGTCGGTGAAGGAGGTGTAGTTGCCCTTCTCCGTGCGGGTCTTGACGATCGAGTTCACCACGTTGGCGCCGACGTTGCGCACCGCGCCCATACCGAAGCGGATGTCCTTGCCGACCGGGGTGAAGCGCAGACCGGACTCGTTGACGTCGGGCGGCAGCACCTTGATTCCCTGGGTCCGGCACTCGGCCAGGTAGACCGCCATCTTGTCCTTGTCGTCACTGACCGAGGTCAGCAGCGCGGCCATGTAGGCGGCCGGGTAGTTGGCCTTGAGGTAGGCGGTCCAGTAGGAGACCAGCGCGTAGCCCGCGGCGTGCGACTTGTTGAACGCGTAGCCCGCGAACGGGAGCATGACGTCCCACAGGGCCTGGATGGCCTCGTGGGAGAAACCGCGCTTCTTCGCGCCGGGGAAGAACTTGGCCTCCTCCTCTTCCAGGGCCTCCTTCTTCTTCTTGCCCATCGCGCGCCGCATCAGGTCGGCGCCGCCCAGCGTGTATCCGGCCAGCTGCTGGGCGATGGCCATGATCTGCTCCTGGTAGACGAGCAGGTGGAAGGTCTCCCCGAGGATCGGCTCAAGGGCGTCCTTGAGATCCGGGTGGATCGGGGTCACTTCCTGGCGGCCGTTCGAGCGGTCGGCGTAGTCGTTGTGCGCGTTGGCCGCCATCGGACCGGGGCGGTACAGCGACAGGACGGCCGCGATGTCACCGAACTTCTTCGGCTCCATCCGCTTGAGCAGGTTGCGCATCGCGCCGCCGTCCAGCTGGAACACGCCCAGGGTGTCGCCCCGGGAGAGCAGCTGGTAGGTCTTCTTGTCATCCAGGGGGAGCTTCGCGAGATCGATGTCGGTCCCCTCGGCCTCCTTGATGCTCTTGACCGCATCATCCATGATCGTCAGGTTGCGCAGGCCCAGGAAGTCCATCTTGAGCAGACCCATCTCCTCGCACTGAGGATAGGGAAAGCCGGTGATGATCGCGCCGTCGGAGTCACGCTTGTGCAGCGGGATGACGTCGAGCAGGGGTTCCTTGGACAGGATGACGCCCGCGGCGTGCACACCGGTGCCGCGGGTCAGGCCCTCGATACCGCGCGCGGTCTCCATGACCTTGTTGACCTGGGGGTCGTTGTCGACCAGGTTGCGCAGCTCGGTGGTCTCGCCGTAGCGCTCGTTCTCGGTGTTGAACACCGCGTCGAGCGGGATCTCCTTACCGCCGACCGCCGCGGGGAAGGCCTTGGTGATCTGGTCGCCGACCGAGTACGGCATGCCCAGAATTCGCGCCGAGTCCTTTACCGCAGCCTTGGCCTTGATGGTGCCGAAGGTGAGGATCTGCGCCACCCGCTCCTCGCCGTACAGGCGGGTGACGTACTCGATCATCTCGCCGCGCCTACGCTCGTCGAAGTCGAGGTCGACATCGGGCATGGACACACGTTCGGGGTTGAGGAACCGCTCGAACAGCAGACCGTGCTCCAGCGGGTCCAGGTCGGTGATGCCCAGGACGTAGGCGATCATCGAGCCCGCCGCCGAACCACGGCCCGGGCCCAGCGCGATACCCGCCTTGCGCGCGTACTGGCAGATGTCGGCGGTCACGAGGAAGTAGGCGGGAAAACCCATCTCGTTGATGATGCCGAGCTCGAACTCCACCCGCCGGCGGACCTCGTCACTCGTCCCGTCCGGGTACCGCGTCGGCAGCAGCCGCTCGACCTCCTTGGCCAGCCAGGAGGCCTGTGTCTCCCCCTCCGGAATGGGGAACTCCGGCATCAGGTCCCGGTGCGCGAAGACCTCGTTGTAGGCATCGGGCGCGATCCGCTCCGCGATGAGCAGGGTGTTCTTACAGCCCTGCTCCCACTCCTCGAAGTTGAGCAGCCCGCGCATCTCGTCCGCGGTCTTGAGGTAGTAGCCCGAACCGTTGAACCGGAACCGGGTGGGGTCGTCCAGGTTCTTACCGACACCCACGGCCAACAGAGCATCGTGCGCCGCGGCCTGCGACTCGTACACGTAGTGCGAGTCGTTGGTGACCAGCGGCGGAATGCTCAGCTCCCGGCCGACCTTGAGCAGTCCGTCACGGACCTCCTTCTCGATCGGCACACCGTGGTCCATCAGCTCCAGGAAGACGTTCTCCTTGCCGAAGATGTCCTGGAGCCCCGCGGCGTACTCGATCGCCTCCTTTTCCTGGCCCAGGCGCAGACGCGTCTGCACGCCGCCGGAGGGGCAACCGGTGGAGACGATGACGCCCTCGTTGTACTGCTGCATGAGCTCCAGGTCCATCCGGGGCTTCATGTAGTAGCCCTCGGACGAAGCCAGAGAAGACATCCGGAAGAGGTTCCGCAGTCCCTGCGCGTTCTGGGCGAGCATCGTCATGTGCAGGTAGCGACCGCCACCGGAGATGTCCTTGCCGCCCTCGGCCGAGGCGTCGTCCGACGTGTTCGAACGCCCCCAGAAGACCCGCTTCTTGTGGAAGCGCGACTCCGGCGCGACATACGCCTCGATCCCGATGATGGGCTTCACACCCGAGCCCCTGGACTGCTGGAAGAACTCGTAGGCCCCGAACATGTTGCCGTGGTCGGTCATGGCCACGGCCGGCATCTGCAGCCGTGCCGCCTCCTTGAACAAGGGCTTCAACTTCGCCGCCCCGTCGAGCATCGAGTACTCGGTGTGGACGTGCAGATGAGCGAAGGAGTCGGCCATGACGCAGGTGCCCCCAGGCGGGTAGACGGAAGGGTGGTGACTCCTGAGCCTACGACTTCCCCACGACTTTCGGAGCCGCCTGTGGACAACCAACCCCACCCGAACGGCACAACGATCCCCGATCGTTCCGAAGATCACCCCGGGGGCACAGGGAGTACACGGGCAGAGGGGGCACGGGGACAGAGCGGCACGGGGACACAGGGAGCACACGGACAGGAGGGAACACCGGGACAGAGGGAATACCGGCAAGGCGAACTGACCTGTGTCAACGCGAGTCCGATCCCCGGCGCCCGGGGAGCAGTCCCAGTGACCAGACCTGCAGAACCCTGTGTGATGCCGCTGCCGGGCTCCCTGCGTTGTGTGCGGTGCCCAGTTCCGGTTCCGGTTTCCCCCGTTTCCCGCCGCTTGATGGTTGCCGTCTGCGCTGCGCGCGTCAAGGTCGTCGCCGTCGCGGCTTCGCCGAATCAGGGCGCTCCACCTTGACCCGCTTTGCTACGACGGCGGTGGGCGGCTGTCGGGAAACGGGAGAGAAGTGGTCGGGGCCCAACCCCAACTACCTCGGCCTTCGGCCGGTGCCCTCCACCGGTCTGAGCCCAACACTTGGACGTGTCGCGGCCGGTCACGGCAGGAGACGGAAAGCGGCGGTGAAGGAGGGAGCACCCCCAGCCCTGCGCGGATCGGGTCGCGTGTCGCGGCCGGTCATTCGTGCCATCGGAAAAGCGGCAGCGACGACCCCGGGCTCCCCAGGCCTGTGGGGAACGGTGCTCGTGTCGCGGCCGGTCACGGCAGGAGACGGAACAGCGGCAACGACGGAAGCAGCGCGCCGGCCCAGCGTGCCGGGCCGCGTGTCGCGGCGGTGGGACGGAAGCAGGCAGGGCGAGTGGGGCCGGTTTTCAGCGTGGGGGTGTGGCGCCCGAAACCCGCGCCTGGGGCTGTCCGCTGCTTCCAAAACCCCTATATCCCCGATGATCTTGCTACCAGAAGCAAGTTCGGCGCCGAACTTGCTTCTGGTAGCAAGATCATCTTCAGAGAGAGGGCCGAAACAGGCACCCGACCCCAGACACCACCACTGAGCTCGCCACCGCTGGTCCGTCCGGGCGAGTGACCGGCCGCGACACGAGTGCCGGTGCGCGCAGGGGTGGGGAGGGCGCCGGCCGAAGGCCGAGGTAGTTGGCAGTTAGGGGTCGGGGCCCGAAGGGCCCGTTGGCCACCCCGACCACTTCTCCCCCGTTTCCCGACAGCCGCCCACCGCCGTCGTAGCAAAGCGGGTCAAGGTGGAGCGCCCGGAGCGAAGCGAGGACGAACGACCTTGACGCGCGCAGCGCAGACGGCAACCATCAAGCGGCGGGAAACGGGGGAACCGGAACCGGACAACGCTGGGAACTAAGCTGCTGCACCGCCGGGTGCGAGGGGCCGGGATGGACAGGACTGCACCGGGCCCGACCGAGCCGGGCTGGGCTGGGCTGAACCAAGCCCGACCGAACCGGGCCAGGGAGACTCTTGAGCCTTTGGGTCAGGGTTGGGAGGTTCCGCCGGAGGTACGGAGGTTGTGGGCGAGGGTACGGAGCCAGGGTTCGCGGAAGGCGGGTTCGGCGGTCAGGGTTCGGTGGACGAGGGAGCGGACTCGGCGGGTGCGGCCGTGGGCGTGGAAGCTCAGGGCCTCGGCGAGTCCCTGGCGGGCCTTCTCGTCGTGGCGCGGACGGGTGACGGAGGGGTCGGACCAGCGGGAGCGCCGGAAGGAGCGCTCGGTCTTGGGCTGGGAGTTGCCCAGGTGCCCCCAGAGGAATCGGTCGATGGAGACGTTGCGCACGGCGCTGGGCTGCAGGTCGCTCGTCCACTCCGCGTGTTGCTGCCAGCGCCAGGTGTTGGGGCTGGTCTTCTTCCGCACGGTGATGCCGAGGTAGCGGAGCCTGCGGCGGATGAGGTTCCAGGACACCCCTTCGTCGTCGATCCAGTCACGCAGCTCACGGTGCAGGTTGCCGAAGGTGGAACCGTGCAGGACCAGGTCCGCGAAGACCACGGGGCGTTCGCGGGCGGCCAGGCTCCGGGGGCTGATCCCGGAGGCGGTGAGGTTGGTGCGCAGCTGGGCGCGTTCGTCGGGGGTCACCTCCTCGCCGTCGAAGCCGTAGAGGGACAGCGGCAGGCGGTGCAGCCGCTCCCGGTGGTCTGTGTCGGCGAGCACCCCGCTGAGCAGGTCGTACACGCTGTCGGGGGAACGCCCCACGAAGTACAGGTCGCCGTCGGCGCTGCGGGCCAGGACCTTGGCCGCGCACTCGGCGAGGGCATCGACGTAACCGGGTTCGTAGTCGATTCCATCGGTGAGGGAGCCGGTCCGGTCACCGCCGGAGATGTCCCAGCGGAAGGGGAGGTTGGGTTCCTTGTGTGCCATAACAAGCCAGTCAAACAAGGCGGGAGGGGCCCGCCAAGGGATTTTCGGTGTTGTTCGGACGGCAGAGGTCCACCGTTCGGACACGCTCGCCTGTTACGCTCCGGCGCGCGAACCCCCGCTGAGAGGACCACCTTCCGTGACCAACAGGCCCCGCCGTATCGCCTCCACCGCCACCCTCGTGCTGGCCGCCTCCGCCCTGACCGCGCTGCCCTCCTCCGCCGCGGAGTCGCCGTCGGTCCCCGCTCCACCGGGCGCGCACGAGGTGCGCTTCTCGACCTTCAACACCGCCCTGGAGCGTCCGGAGCAGGGTGCCCTGGCCGAGGAACTGGCCACCCCCGACAGCGAGCAGGCCCGCAACGTCGCCGAGATCATCCAGCACGTGCGCCCCGACGTCCTGCTGGTCAACGAGTTCGACTACGACGAGGAGGGTTCAGGTCCCCGGCTCTTCCAGGACAACTACATGTCCGTAGGGCAGAACGGCGCCGAACCCATCGAGTACCCGTACGTGTACTCCGCGCCGGTCAACACCGGTGTGGCCTCGGGTGTGGACCTAAACGGCGACGGCGAGGCGGTGACCGAGCCGGGCACCCCCGGGTACGCCGAGGACGCCTTCGGCTACGGGATCTTCCCCGGCCAGTACGGGATGGTCGTGTACTCGCGGTACCCGATCGTCACCGACCAGGTGCGCACCTTCCAGAACTTCCTGTGGGCCGACATGCCCGGTGCGCTGCTGCCCACCGACCCCGAGACCGGCGAGCCGTACTACTCCGAGCAGGCCCTGGAGGTGCTCCGACTGTCCTCCAAGAGTCACTGGGACATCCCGATCGACACCGGACGCGGCCGCCCCGTACACCTGCTGGCCAGCCACCCGACTCCCCCCGCCTTTGACGGCCCGGAGAAGCGCAACGTGGCGCGCAACCACGACGAGATCCGTTTCTGGGCCGACTACGTGACCCCTCGGGCCGGTTCCTACATCTACGACGACCAGGGTGATGCTGGCGGCCTCGCCCCCGGCTCTCCGTTCGTGATCGCGGGTGACCTCAACGCCGACCCCAACGACGGTGACGGGCACCCCGAGGCGATGACCCAGTTGCTGGAGCACCGGCACATCGTGGACGTGCGCCCCTCCAGCCAGGGCGGGCGCGGTGCGGCCGAGCGCCAGGGCGGCGCCAACGACGACCACGTGGGCGCCCCGGAGCTGGACAGCGCGGACTTCAACGATGTCCCCGGCCCGGGCAACCTCCGCGTGGACTACGTCCTACCGTCCCGATCGCTGCCCGCACGCGGCTCCGGTGTGTTCTGGCCCACCGTGGACGACCCGCTGTTCCGGCTGACCGGGGACTACCCCTTCCCCAGCTCGGACCACCGCCTGGTGTGGGTGGACGTGGTGCGGCCGTAGACCGGTCAGCTTGCACTGGCCGCTTCCTCCTGGGCGGCGGCCAGCCCGGCGCTGATCACGCTGTCCATGATCTCGGCGAGGCGGTCGGCGCCCAGACGGGGCGCGTGTTCGGCCATGCGCTCGACCAGTTCACGCTCGCGTCCCCTGTCGCGCCCGGCGAAGTAGCCGACCGGCTTGAGCCGCTGGACCTGGGCGGCGATCAGAGCGCGGCGCTCGAGGAGCTCGGCGAGTTCGGCGTCCATCTGGTCGATCCGGCCGCGCAGCCGGAGGATCTGCTCGGCGGCCGGGGCCTCGACGGAAGGCGCGGTTTCGGTGTGACGGTCGTGCACGGTGTTCCCTCTCGGGTCTGGATGCGTACGCGGATGCGGCGCGGCCGTACGTCCCGTCCAGGAACCGTGTGCTGGGGCGTCGGCCGCCCGAAAAGACGAAAGAGCACCGGGCTGCTGCCCGAGTGCTCTGTTGCCGACGTTCCCGTTTCCGCCTACGTGAAAGCGGCCGACGGGTGCGTCGGCTGGCTAAACACGAAATAGCGGTGGGTCACGGTGGTGATGCTACTACACAGCGAGGGGCCGCGCTCCGCCTGGACGGTGCGCGGCCCCTCGGAGAGTCTTCGCCCGGTTCGGCGGGCTCGTTACTCGGCGGCCTCGACCTGGATCATGAGCCCGGTGGCCTCGGCGGTGACCTGGCCGTGGGCGCGGATCTGACCGGCGACGAAGACCTTGCGACCCTCGACCCGCTCCACCCAGGAGGTGATCTCCAGCGGGGTGAACAGCGGAGTGGGGCGGCGGTAGTTGATCTCCAGCTTGGCGGTCAGCCCGGGGCTGGTCTCCACGGCCGAAACGCTGCCGACGGCCTGGTCGAGCATGGCCGCGATCCAGCCGCCGTGTACCAGGCCGGGAGGGCCCTGGTAGATGGTGTTGAGGGTGATCTCGGCGCGCAGGCCCTCGTCGGTGCGGTCGAGGAAGAGCTGCGGGGCGGCCGGGTTGGTCTCGCCCTCGACGATGTTGGTGATGGTACCGACCATGGTGGTGCCGTCACTGAGCTCACGGCGGACCATGGTGCCGATCTGACGGCGGGCGACGTTGAGCCGGCCGGTCAGCTCCTCGACGGTGGCGGCGGTCTCGGCCAGCGTGTCGGTGTCGACCTCGGTGTTGGCGACGGCGTCGACGAGGTCGTGGACGCGGGAGACCAACGTGCGCAGTTCGGCGGGGATCGCGTGACCGTCGACGAGGGGGAGCCCAAAGGCTCGGGGGTCGTCGGGGCTCTCGGTGACCGGCTGCGTGTTGACCGTCATGTGTTCCTCGTCGGGTCGGTGTTCGTTCTCGGCTGGCTGGTGCGCGTGCGGAGCGCACCGGGGGACACCAACGTCAAAACCGAATCGTACTCGGTAGTATTCCGACGGGTCAGGGCACGGGGGTGCGCTCCCCGTCACACCGGACGGGGAGCGGGGAGCTTCCAGGTGCCCGAAGCCAGATTTCCGGGGAGCCCGGTCAGCCGAGTTTGTGCTCCATGTGCAGGTGAGGGATGCCCGCGTCCATGAACTCCTCGCCGTGGGCGGTGTAACCCAGCCGCTCGTAGAAGCCCAGCGCGTGCGTCTGCGCGTGCAGTTCCACCCGGTCGAGCCCCGACTCGCGCGCCAGGTCCTCGGCGGCGCGGACCAGCGCGGCGCCGGTCCCCCTGCCCCGGCCCGCGGGCAGGACGGCCATCCGGCCCAGGAGCCCGGAACCGTCGCCCTGGTCCACCAGCCGGACCGTGCCCACCGGCACCCCGCCCACGAGGGCGAGGAGGAAGGCGGCGGTGGTGTCCCGCTCGTCCCACTCCTCCTCGATCGGGACCTGCTGCTCTGCGACGAAGACGGCGCCCCGGATGACGAAGACGGCCGCGCGGTCCCGCTCGTCCAGGACCTGGCGAATCTGTGGCTTGCTCATCCGCACAGGCTATCCGCGCGGGCCCTCCCTCCCCCGCCCGCCCCCGCCCGTCCTAACCTGGGGGTATGGAACCCGGAGGCCTGGAACTGCCCAGTGAGGTCCACCCCACCGTCGAGGACCCGCGGGTGGAGCGCGCGCGGTACTGGCGCTTCTCCGGCCTGCCCGACACCGAGCTCCTCACCGCGCGGTTCGTCACCACGACCTTCACCCGGCACACACACCCCACCTACACCATCGGCATGATCACCGCCGGGATCGAGGAGTACACCCATCCGCGCGGACGCTCACGGGTGGGCCCGGGCGGGCTGGCCGTGGTCGGCCCCGGCGAGGTGCACACCGGGCACGCCGGGATCCCCGAGGGGTGGGGCTACCGGGTCTTCTACCCCGCGCCCGAGGTGGTCGAGGGCATCGGCCGGGAGCTGGGCATGCGCGGCACCCCGGGGTTCACCGAGTCCGGGATCGACGCCCCCGAGGTCGCCCGTGTGCTGGTGCGGGCACACATGGCGGCCGAACGGGGCGAGCGCCTGACCGCGTCCTCCCTGACCAGGCAGGGCATCGCCATGCTGTTGCGGTCCCACGGCCGTGAGCGCGCAAGGGAGGGCGGCGGGCACGCGGCACGACCGGAGGTGCTCCGGGTACGGGAGCTGTTGGCCGAACGCCTGGTGGATCCGCCGACCTTGGAAGAGCTGGCGGCGCACACGGGGATCGGGGCGTTCGCCCTGTCCCGGGCCTTCCGGAGCGCCTACGGACTGCCCCCGCACGCCTACCTGAACCAGATGCGGGTGGACCGCGCCCGGGCCCTGCTCGTCCAGGGGCGTCGCGCGGGCGAGGTGGCCGTGGAGGTGGGCTTCGCCGACCAGCCCCACCTGACCCGCCACTTCCGCCGCCACCTGGGCGTCCCCCCGGTCGCCTACCAACGCGCCCTACGCGCCTCCTGACCCGTACCCCCTGCCCTCCCAAAACCCGGCACGCTCGAAACCCGGTGGCACTGGAACCAGCCATCACGGTACAAAGACCCCATGAGCGACCCGTACCCCCTGCGCCCGCTGCACGAGCACGAGATCACCGACTGGGCCCGGATGACCTGCGATACCTACGGCACGGACTGGCGGGAAGGGGGTCTGCGCGGGGTTCAGGGCAGCATCGAACCCGAACGCACCGTCGCCGCCTTCGACGGCGACCGGATCATCGGCGGCGGCGCGATCTACTCCCGCGACCTCACCGTCCCGGGCGCGGTGCGGCCGGTCGCCGGGGTCACCCTGATCGCGGTCTCCCCCACCCATCGCCGCCGGGGTGTGCTCACCTCCATCATCCGCCGCCAGTTCGAGGACGTCCGCGCGCACGGCGAGTCGGTCGCGGCGCTCAACGCCTCCGAAGGCGGGATCTACGGCCGGTTCGGCTACGGGATGGCCTCGCGCCTGGCCCGGGTGAGCGGGGACAAACGCATGATGCGCCTGCACCCGGGCGTGGACACGGGACAGGGCCGGGTCCAGCTGCTCGACAGCGCACAGGCCCGCCCGCTGCTGGAGAAGGTCCACGACACGGTCCGCTCCGGCTCGGTCGGCTGGGTCGACCGGCCCGAACGCTTCTGGGACGCCCTGCTGCGCGACGACCCACCCGTACGCGGCGGCATGACAGCGATGCGCTTCGCCGTGCACACCGAACCCGGCGGTGAGGCGACGGGCTACGCGATCTACCGCTTCCGCGGCGCGGACGACAGCCGGGGCACCCCCGCCACGGTGCATGTGGTGGAGCTCGCCGCGACCCGGCCCCGGGCCCACGCCGCCCTGTGGGACTTGCTCATCAGCATCGACGCCCACCCCGGCCTCTACTACGAGGGCCCGGTCGACGACCCTCTGCCGCGCATGCTGACCGACGCCGGGGCCCTGAGCACCGGGGTGTTCGACAACCTGTGGGTGCGTCTGGTGGACGTGGAGCGAGCGCTGGCCGAACGTCACTACTCCCTACCGCTGGACGTGGTCCTGGAGGTGGACGACGCCTTCTGCCCGTGGAACACCGGCCGCTACCGGCTGCGCGCCGACGGCGAGGACGTCAGGTGCGAACGCACCGGCGCCACCGCAGACCTGCGACTCTCCGCGGCCGAGCTCGGCGCCGCCTACCTGGGCGGAACGACCCTGGCGTCCCTGGCGCAGGCCGGACGGGTCACGGAGCTGACCCCTGGCTCCCTGTCCCGCTGCTCGACGGCCTTCCGAGGCGAACGCGAACCCTTCCACCCTTCCGGCCGGGCCTTCCCCGCCTACTGACCCCGCTCCCTTCGGCATGCCCGGATCCCCACCCGCTCCGGGCGCAAGAACGTTCAAGACTCTTCGCCCGAACCCTCCTAACGTGGGCGAACGTGAAGACCTTCTCTCTACTCCGCTCGCCTGCAGTGCGGGACAGCCTGGGGATCGGTGTCGCCGTGGGCGCCGCCGGGCTGGCCTTCGGCACCGCGGCCGTGGCCGCCGGGCTCTCCCCCGCCCAGGCCCTGTTCCTCAGCCTGTTCATGTTCACCGGCGCCTCCCAGTTCGCCCTGGTCGGGGTGATCGCCGGGGGCGGGAGCCTGGTCGCCGGAGCGTTGGGCGCCCTGCTCCTGGGCGCCCGCAACACCCTGTACGGGCTGCGGTTGGCCGACGTACTGGGGTACCGGGGTGCCCGCCGGGCCCTGGCCGCGCACGGGGTGATCGACGAGACCGCAGCGGTGACGCTGGTCCAGCCGGACCGGGAGTCCGCGCGAACGGCGTTCATGACGACCTATGTGGTCCTGGGCGGTTTCTGGGTGGCCACGACCCTGGTGGGGGCGCTGGCCACGGACCGGGTGAGCGACATCGACGCGTTCGGGCTGGACGCGGTGGGCCCGGCCATCTTCCTGGGGCTGCTGTGGCCCCGGCTTCGCGAGGGCGGTCCGCGTACCTGGCTGATCGCCGGGCTGGGCGCGGGGCTGGCGCTGGCCGCGACCCCGTTCCTCGCGCCGGGGGTACCGGTGCTGCTGGCCGCCTCCGCCGCGCTGCTGTCGTTCGTCGGCGCCAACGAAGCCAACAGCCCCGGCAGCGGCGCCGACCAGACCGAGGAGGTTCGCTCGTGACGCTGTGGATCGCGCTGATCGCCACCGCCGCCGGATGCTACCTGCTCAAGTACGCGGGTCTGGCGGCCCCGCGCCGGCTGCTGGACAACCCGTGGCTGCAACGCTTCGCCCTGGCCGTCCCCGTAGCCCTACTGGCCGCGCTGATCGCCGTGCAGGCGCTGGGCGACGGACAGTCCCTGAACTGGGACACCGCCAGAATGGCCGGGGTGGGCGCGGCTCTGCTCGCCCTGGTGCTGCGTGCCCCGTTCCTGGTGGTGGTCGTGGCTGCCGCCGGGACCACCGCCGCCCTGCGCGCCCTCGGAGTCGGCTAGGAAGCGCTGCTCAAGCCCTGCGGAGGCGCCAGCCCTCAGGCTGTACCGCCTTCGCGGAGCTCGTCCCGGACCTGCGCGAACGCCGCCACCGCCGTGCGGATGTCCTCCTCGCTGTGTGCCGCCGAGAGCTGGACCCGGATGCGGGCCTTGCCCATGGGAACCACGGGGTAGGAGAACGCCGTCACGTACACGCCCTTGTCCAGAAGCGCGGACGCCATCCGGGCGGCCTCGGCGGCGTCACCGATCATCACCGGCACGATCGGGTGCTGCCCGTCCAGCACGTCGAAGCCCGCGGCGGTGATCTCCGACCGGAACAGTTCCGCGTTCCGGTTCAGCTTCGTCCGAAGGTCGTCGGCTTCGGAGAGCATGTCGAGCACGCGCAGGGAGGCTCCGACGATCATCGGGGCGAGCGAGTTCGAGAAGAGGTAGGGCCGCGACCGCTGCCGGAGGATCTCCACGATCTCGGCATGCGCGGACACGTATCCGCCGCTGGCGCCGCCCAGCGCCTTGCCGAGCGTTCCGGTGATGATGTCCACCCGGTCCTGGACGCCGAACAGCTCGGGGGTTCCCCGCCCGTTCGGCCCGACGAAGCCGACGGCGTGGGAGTCGTCCACCATGACGAGCGCGTCGTGGCGCTCGGCCAGGTCGCAGATCTCGTCGAGCGGCGCGAGGTAGCCGTCCATCGAGAACACGCCGTCGGTGACGATCAGACGGTGACGGGCATCCGCGGCGGCGACGAGCTGCTTCTCCAGGTCGGCCATGTCACGGTTCTTGTACCGGAACCTGGCCGCCTTGCTGAGCCGGATCCCGTCGATGATGCTCGCGTGGTTCAGCTCGTCCGAGATCACCGCGTCCTCGGGGCCCAGGAGCGTCTCGAAAACCCCGCCGTTGGCGTCGAAACACGAGCTGTAGAGGATGGTGTCGTCGACCTGGAGGAACTCCGACAGTCGACGCTCCAGCCGCGCGTGCAGGTCCTGGGTTCCGCAGATGAACCGCACCGAGGCCATCCCGAAGCCCGCCTCGTCGAGCGTGCGCTTGGCGGCCTCGATCAGGTCGGGGTGGTCGGCCAGGCCCAGGTAGTTGTTCGCGCAGAAGTTGAGGACGCTGTCGTCACCGACACTGATCCGTGCCGACTGCGGGCCGCTGATCAGCCGCTGGTCCTTGAACAGCCCCGCCTCACGGATGCCCTCGAGCTCCCGCGTGAGATGGTCGCGCATCGCTGCGTACACGTCACTCTCCTACTATTCGCTGATCGTCGTTGAAGCGGTCCCGCCCTGCGGGATCGCCTAAGGGTTCACCTGAGAGGTCGCCTGCGGGATCGACGGCGTGGTCCAGTCGAGCACGACCTTCCCGCACCGGCCGGAGGCGGCGACCGCGAAGGCCTCTTCGTGCTGTTCGTAGCCGAACCGGTGGGTGATGATCGGGCTGATGTCGAGGCCGTTCTCGAGCAGCACCGACATCGCGTACCAGGTGTCGAACATCTCCCGCCCGTAGATGCCCTTGAGCGTGAGCATGCGGGTCACCACGGTCGCGAGGTCGACCGAGACGTCATCGGCGGGCAGACCGAGGATCGCGATGCGGCCGCCGGGGCTCATGGTCGAGATCGCCGAAGCGAGGGCCTTGGCCTGCCCCGACATCTCGAACGCGACGTCGAAGCCCTCCTTCATGTGGTTGGCCGTCATGACGTCGGCCAGGTCCTCCTGTGACACGTCCACGGCGATGGTCGCGCCCATCTTCCGGGCCAGCTCGAGCCGGTACGGGCTCAGGTCGGTCACGACGACACTGCGCGCTCCCGCGTGCCGTGCGGTCGCCGCGGCCATGACCCCGATGGGTCCGGCCCCGGTGACCAGGACGTCCTCGTTCATGACGGGGAAGGACAGCGCCGTGTGCACGGCGTTGCCGAAGGGGTCGAAGATGGCGGCGACGTCGAGGTCGATCGGGATGCGGTGCACCCAGGCGTTCGTCTCGGGGAGCACGACGTAGTCGGCGAAGGCGCCGTTCGTGTTCACCCCCAGGCCGATCGTCCTGATGCACAGGTGGCGGCGGCCGGCCATGCAGTTCCGGCATTTGCCGCAGACCAGGTGGCCCTCGCCGCTCACCAGGTCGCCGGCCTTCACGTCGGTGACGCCCCCGCCGACGTCGACGACCTCACCGACGAACTCGTGCCCGAGGACGAGCGGCGGCTCGATCACGGACCGCGCCCAGTGGTCCCAGGCGCTGATGTGCAGGTCGGTTCCGCAGATGCCGGTGCGCAGGACCTTGATGAGCACCTCGTCGCGGCCCATCACGGGATCCTTGACCTCGCCCAAGGTCAGCCCGGGCTCGCCTCGAAGTTTGGAGAGTGCCTTCATGATCCCGATCATCACCTACCGGATATCATTAAGTCCATCACGAAGTCCTGCAGAGAAGCTTCCAGATTTACTTAAAAGGGGATCGCGTGATCGACCCGCGCCGCCTGCGCGTACTCCAATCCGTCGCGCTCCACGGCACGGTCACCGCCGCGGCCCGGTCGCTCTACCTGTCGCCGTCCGCGGTGTCCCAGCAGCTGTCGGCGCTGGAGCGGGAGGTCGGTCTCGACCTCTTCGAACGCCACGGACGCAACATTCGGCTCACCGCCTCGGGGACCGTGCTCGCCGGGTACGCGGTGCAGGTGTCCGCGATCCTCGAGCAGGCGGAGGCCGACCTGGCCGCGTCGGCGCTCGGCGAGGTCGGCACCGTGGGTATCGCCGCTTTCCCGTCGGCGATCACCGAGGTCGTGGCCCCCGCGCTCCGCACACTGCGGACCTCGGCGCCACACCTGCGGGCGCACGTCACCGACGCGGAGGGAGCCGCCGCGCAGCGGCTCCTGGCCGAAGGCAACGTGGACGTCTCCGTGTCCGTGGACTACCCGCAGGCCACGGACTCGACTCCGCAGGCGTTCAGCCACGCCCGCCTGTACTCGGAGCCGCTGGACGTGCTCGTGCCCTCGGACAGCGATCTGGCCGCAAGCGCCCAACTGTCACTGTCCCGGCTGGCCGGGGAAGCGTGGGTCACCCCGCTGCCGGGGAACCCGATCCACGACCTCACGCTCCTCGCGTGCCAGCAGGCGGGTTTCCAGCCGCGCGTGGAGTCGGTCTCGAACGACTTCCGCGCGGTCAGCGCGCTGGTCGGCGCGGGCGTCGGTGTCGCCCTGGCCCCGCGGTCGGCGATCACCGCCATCGACCTCCCGCGCGTCAGTGTCCTTCCGCTGCGGGGGCGCCCGCCGAGGAGGCACGTGTTCGTCTCCGTCCGGCACGGCACCGAGGGGCATCCTCTGGTGAACGCGGTGCTCAGCGCCCTGCACGAGCACGCCCGTGCCCTCGAGCCGCGGCGCAAGCGTCCGACGGCGGCGCGGCACCGGCTCCTCGGAGAAGAAGAAGCCTCCGACTGACCCGTTCCGGTCGCTCCGGGCGGGGTTGTCCACAGGCGGCCGCGTCCGGCCTTGACCGGTCTTGGGGCGCCTGCAAGAGTCGGCCGCATGTGTTCCGGGGCACACCCAGGCTCCGGCGCGCACCGAGTGGACCTTGCGACGATGGAAGGACCCGCCTCCATGGCCCCTGCCGCACAACGGCCCCAACCCCCCACCGACACCGCCGCGCACGCGACGGTGTCGGTCCTGGCCGCCGCCGGGATCAGACGGTGCTACACCGTCCCCGGCGAGAGCTTCCTCGAACTGGCGGACGCCATCGACCAGCACCCGGGGATGGCCCTGGTCTCCACCCGGCACGAGGGCGGCGCCGCCTTCATGGCCGAGGCCGAGGCCAAGCTCACCGGCGTCCCCGCCGTGGCCGCCGCCACCCGCGGCCCCGGCGCGGCCAACCTCGCGGTGGGTGTGCACACCGCCATGCAGGACTCCACCCCGATGATCGTGTTCCTCGGCCAGGCCGAGACCGAACGCCTGGGGCGCGAGGCCTTCCAGGAGGTGGACCTGACCGCCTTCTACGCGCCCATCACCAAGTGGTCCACCACCGTGCACCGGGCCGACCGGCTGGCGGAGGTCACCGCCCGGGCGATCCGGATCGCCACCACCGGCCGCCCCGGCCCGGTGGCCATCGCGGTGCCGGGCGACCTGTTCGGCGAACGGGTCGGCCCGCAGCCCGAACCACACCCCTTCGTGGCCCCCCGGCCCCCGTTGGGCGGGGGCGACCGGGACCGGCTGGCCGCCTGGCTGGCCCGGGCGGTGCGCCCGGTGATCATCGCCGGCGGCGGGGCCAGGTCCGCGCGCGCGGACCTGGTGCGCGTGGCCGAGCAGTACAGCGCCGGGGTGTACGCCGCCTGGCGGCGGCAGGACGTGTTCCCCAACGACCACCCGCTCTACCTCGGGCACCTGGGACTGGGCGCGCCGAGCGCGGTGCTGGGCGCGCTGGCCGACGCCGACGCGGTGCTGGTGGTGGGCTGCCGGATGAGCGAGACCACCACCCAGGGGTACCGGCTGCCCGAGTCCGACGGGCGCACCCGCATCGCGCAGATCGACATCGACCCCGAGCAGGTGGGCGCCACCAAGGACGTGTGGCTCGGCGCGGTGGCCGACGCCGGGGAGGCCCTGCGCTCGCTGGCCGGGGCCCCGGTCAAGGCGCCCTACCGGGACTGGAGCGCGGCCCGCCGGATCTGGGTGGAGAGCGCGACGGTCCCGGCCGAGACCGGTCGGCACCGGAGCGGCCGCATGCACCCGTGGTCGGTGATCGCCGGGATGCGCGAGGCCCTGCCCGAAGACACCCTGATCACCAACGACGCGGGCAACTTCGCGTCCTTCCTGCACCGGGGGTGGTGGTTCCGGCACCCGGACACCCAGCTGGCGCCGACCAGCGGGGCCATGGGGTACGCCGTGCCCGCAGCGGTGGCCGCCAAGCTCACCGCGCCCGAGCGGACAGTAGTGGCGGTGGCCGGTGACGGCGGCGCGCTGATGACCGGACAGGAGTTGGAGACGGCGGTCCGGCACGGGGCGGCGATCACCGTCGTGGTGTTTCAGAACGGGCTGTACGGCACGATCGCCATGCACCAGGCTCGTGAGCTGGGCCGGATCGCGGGCACGGAGATCAGCGGCCCCCTGGACCTGGCGGGGTACGCCCGCGCGCTGGGCGCCAGAGGTGCCACCGTGCACAACCGTGAGGAGTTGGAGAAGGCGCTGGCCGAGGCGGTGGGTTCGGACCTGCCCACCCTGGTGGACGTGCGCACCGACCCGGAGGTGATCAGCCCGACCGCCACCATGACGGACCTGCTCGGCGAGAGCTGAGCGAAGACGAACCGAAGACGGGGCGGCCCACCGGCCGCCCCGCCCCGGAGCCGTGCGGTCACCATCGACCTCACCCGGGTGTGCCCGGCAAGAACGAGGGAGTCCTTCGGTGTGGGCGTCGCCGGACATCACGCCTGGGGCCCGTGGGACTACTCCGTGTACGTCGCGGCGGCCTCGCGTAGGGCGCGGACCACTGCCCGGATGGCGGGGCGGCGGGAGGCGTCCGTGCGCCAGAAGACGTAGACCTGGCGGACCAGCGCGGGTTGGACCGGGACCACGCGGACCCCTTCGGGGAGAGGGCCGCGACCCAGGCGGGGCATGACGGCCGCTCCGATCCCGGCCGCGATGAGGGCCAGTTTGGTCTGGTGCTCCTCCGCGGAGTGAATGATCTCGGGTTCGGCGCCCCGGCCGCGGATGATGGCGTTCAGCCAGTCGTCGCAGATGGATCCCCTGGTCCAGCTGATCCAGGGCAGGTCCAGGATCTCGTCGAGCTCCAGGATCTCCCGGTGGGCCAGAGGGTGGTCGGCGGGCAGGGCGATGTCCCCTATGTCCTCCATGAGCGAGGCGCGCGTCATCCCCTGGGGCAGTTCCAGCGGCGCGCCCATCCAGTCCACGACCAGGGCCAGGTCGGCGTCGCCGCGTGCCATGGCGGAGACGCTCTCCTGGGGTTCCGCCTCGAGGAGTTCGACCCGCAGGGCCGGATGGGCCTCGCGCAGGGCCGGGAGGGCGGTGGGCAGGAGTCCGCGTACCGCCGTGGGAGTGGCGGACAGCCTCAGGTGGCCGGTGACCTCGCCCCGATGGGCTTCGAGGTCGGCTTCGGCGCGGTGGACCAGGGACAGGATGCGGGAGGTGTGTTCGACGAGGAGTTCGGCGGCGTCGGTCAGGCGCACTCCGCGCCCGTTCCGTTCGACCAGGGGTTGGCCGACCTCGCGTTCGAGTTTGGTCAGTTGCTGGGAGACGGCGGAGTTGGTGACGTGCAGGGCCTGGGAGGCGGCGCTGAGCGAGCCGTGGGCGGCGATGGCGTGCAGGACCCGGAGCCGGTCGACACTGAGCATGTAAGCAACTCTAAGGCCCTGGTTAAGAAATACGAAGTAGACCTAAGGGTTCTGTCAGGGATAGAAACATCCCATGTCCACTGTCCCCACAGCCTCGGCACCGGTTGTCCCGGTTTACCGCGAGCCGGTTCCCACCGGCACCGCTCAGCCCCGAAACCCGCTCCTGGGCTGGCGCGCCAAGTTCGTACTCCTCGCCCTCATCTGGGGCATGAGCTTCGTCCTGATCAAGACCGGTGCCGAGGTCCTCGCCCCGCTCCAGCTCGCCCTCGGGCGCATGGCCACTGGCGCCCTGCCGCTGCTCGCGGTCCTGTTCCTGAGCCGCGGGCGCCTGCCGTCCTCGCCCCGCCTGTGGGGGCACATGTTCGTGGTGGCCCTCCTGCTGAACACCATCCCGTTCACCCTGTTCGGCTACGCGGGGCAACTCATCCCATCCGCGCTGATGGGGATCGTCAACGCCTCGACCCCGCTGTTCGGGGTGGTGTTCGCGATGCTGATCCTGTCCGACGAGCGGCCGGACCGCACCCGCGTCCTCGGCCTCGGCATCGGCTTCCTCGGGGTGCTCACCGTCTTCGGGGTGTGGAACTCGCTGAGCACGGTGAACGTGACCGACGGCGATGCCCTGCTCGGGATGCTGATGGTGGTGGGCGCCACCGCCTGCTACGGGATCGGCACCCCCTACCTGCGCCGCTTCGTCGCGGGCAGTGCGCACACCGCGCTGGAGCTGAGCGCCCTGCAGATGCTGCTCGGCACCCTGCCCCTGCTGGTGCTGGCGCCCCTGCTCACCGAAGCCCCCACCGAGCTGACCTGGAAGGCCGTCCTGGCGGTGACCGTGCTGGGCGTGTTCGGCACCGGCTTCGCCTACATCCTGAACTACGCCATCGTGCGGGCCGCCGGAGCGACCGTGGCCACCACGGTCACCTATGTGGCCCCGGTGATCGCGGTCACCGCCGGGGTCGTCCTGCTCGGTGAGACCCTGAGCTGGAACCAGCCGCTCGGGGCACTGGTCATCATCCTGGGCGCGGCCCTGTGCCAGGGCGTACTACGCGTCCGCCGCCCGACCCCGAGCAGGGGCGGACGGCGGAAAGGTCACTGAGAGAGCGTGAGATCCAGCGCGCGGAGCTAGTCCTCGCGGAGCTTGGCCACGGCGGCTTCGAGGTCCTCCGGGTAGGGGCTGGAGAACTCCACCGGGCGGTGCTCGGTGGGGTGGTCGAAGCCCAGCCGCACCGCGTGCAGCCACTGGCGCTTGACACCCAGCCGCTCGGCGAGTGTGGGGTCGGCGCCGTAGAGGTGGTCACCTACGCAGGGGTGACGCAGCGCGGCCATGTGTACCCGGATCTGGTGGGTGCGGCCCGTCTCCAGCTTGATCTCCAGCAGGCTGGCGGCCCGGAAGGCCTCCTGGGTGTCGTAGTGCGTCACCGAGGGACGCCCGCCCGCGACCACGGCCCAGCGGCCGTCACCGGCGGGGTGGCGGTCGATCGGGGCGTCGACGGTGCCGCGCAGCGGGTCCGGGTGGCCCTGGACCAGCGTGTGGTAGTGCTTGTCCACGGTGCGCTCCTTGAACGCCCGCTTGAGCACGCTGTAGGCGGTCTCGCTCTTGGCGACCACCATCAGGCCGGTGGTGTTGGCGTCCAGGCGGTGCACGATGCCCTGACGCTCCGCGGCACCGCTGGTGGCCAGTTGCACGCCCGAGGCCAGCAGGCCCTCCAGGACGCTGGGGCCGGTCCAGCCGACCGTCGGGTGCGCGACCACGCCGACCGGCTTGTCCACCACGATGATGTCGGTGTCCTCGTGCACGATCCGCATGCCCGGGACCGCCTCGGCCCGCGGGACGGGGGCGGTGGGCGGCGGCGGGAGGGTGACCTCCAGCCAGGAACCGGCCTGCACCCGGTCGGACTTGCCCGCCTCGGCGCCGTCGAGGAGGACGCCGCCGTCCCCGATCAGCTCCGCGGCACGGGTCCGGGAGAGCCCGAACATCCGCGCGATCGCGGAATCCAGCCGGTCGCCCTCCAGACCGTCAGGGACGGGGAGGCTCCTTGTGTCGCTCATGCGCCGTTCCCCTTGTCGTTCTCTCCGCCGTCGTTCTCGGCGGAGTCCTGCCCGGCGGTACCACCGGGCGCCCCGGTGCCCTCGCCGTCACCCGCCTCAGCGGGTCCAGCGCTCTCGGTGTCCTCCTCCGCCGTCTCGTCCGCGACCATCGTCCCGTCCAGGTTGAGGCCCTTGAAGGTGAGTGCCACCACCAGGCAGGCCCCCACCACCACGCAGGAGTCGGCG
Source organism: Nocardiopsis exhalans (assembly GCF_024134545.1). GTDB lineage: Bacteria > Actinomycetota > Actinomycetes > Streptosporangiales > Streptosporangiaceae > Nocardiopsis > Nocardiopsis exhalans. The sequence continues at coordinate 2,589,629 of NZ_CP099837.1, read as the reverse complement.
ATGTTGAAGACCGGAAAGGTCCCGACGCTGATGAAGTCGACGACCGCTCCGGTGCCGGGCGTCTCGCCCCGGAAGTAGCGGTCGACGAGGTTGCCCGCGGCCCCGCCCATCATGAGGCCGAGCGTGACGCCCCACCACACGCTGCGCACGCGCCAGCCGATGTAGGCGATCGCGAGGACCACGATGGTGGCGATGGCGGTGAACACCCAGGTGTAGCCGGTGCCGAGCGAGAACGCGGCGCCGGTGTTGTAGACCAGGGTGAACTGGACGAAGCTGCCGATGACGTCGAGGCGCTCGCCCTGGGAGAAGACCGCCAGTACCCATTCCTTGGTCAGGAAGTCGGCGACGATCGCGGCGAGCGCGACCAACAACAGGAGTACGTACCTGCGCGGCCGGGCAACGGTGTTGTCGGTCGTGGTCATGTTGCTGTCCCCGGAGGGCTCTACCTCAGTCAGCGACGCTCCTCGCGCTGTTTGCAGGTGACGCACAGGGTCGCACGCGGGAAGGCCTGTAGACGTGCCTTCCCGATGGCCTGGCCGCATGACTCACAGACCCCGTAGGTCCCCGCGCGCATCCGTTCGATCGCCCGCTCGTTCTTGGCGAGCAGGTCACGAGTATTGTAGGCCAACGCCAGATCGTGTTCGCGTTGGAAGGTCTTCGCACCGGTGTCCGCGGGATCGTCCCCCGCCCCCGCGACCGGGTCGGTGAGCAGCTCGTCGACCTCGTTCTCGCTCTCGCGGATCTCCTCCCGCTGAGCCACGATCTCGCTCTCCAACTGGTTCCGGACCTGCTCGAGTTCCTCCGGCGTCCAGGGCCCCTCCCCCGGCCGGACCGGCAGCGCCGCCGCCTCGGTGGCCTTCATCGCACTCCCCCTCCGCACGCCCCACAGCCCTCGCACCCCACCTGATCTGCGGGGTCTCCCCTTTTCGAGAAGGCCGTGAGTGGTGCCGTGAGCCTAGGCAATCGACCGCCCCAAGGCAATGATCCGGGCGGGGGCCTCTCGGAACCATCGACCTCGGAGTGATCCGCGGTGGAGCGTCACCGAGGCCGCTTCCTTACGCTCACTCCGCGACGGCGAAGCCGCCGTAGTCCTCGGCCAGCAGCAACAGGTGGGGTTCGTCGAAGGTGGCCGGGCCGCCGTGCGGGCCGGTCAGCACCTCGATGACCCAGTCCACGTCCTCGGCGTCGTCCTCGCCGGCGAGCATGTCCCGGTACACCCGGCAGGGCTCGTACCCCTGCTCGAGGAGCTGCTCGGCGAGCTCGTCCGCGTCCTCGCGGTCGGGCAGGGTCACCAGGACCGCGCCCCGCGTCTGCTCCGCCACGGCCGCCCCCTCACTTAATGCGCGGCACCTCTGGCCGCACTGCGTTATCCTGAACAGGTGTCGATGGGGACGAGTAACGCTGGCCCCGACCGGACGGACACAGCCTAGAGGGGGCTGGACCGCCCAAGCGACCCGGGGACGGTGCGAGCCCGGGGGCAACGACCAGCGCGAAGATCACCCCGGAGCCGCCGGAAGAACAGGTCGCGCACGCAGTGGTCAACACAGTGCGCGCGCCCCAGTAGAACCGGCACGAACCCAACGAAGTGGGACCCGCCACCGATCCGTCCAGCGGACTCGGGAAACGGCTCCAAGGGGGGTGGTACCGCGGGGCTCCGCCTCGTCCCTCCGTCAGGAACACCCCTGATGGAGAAAGGTACGACGGTGACCGACGACCCCCGGCCCGAATCCCGCGCGCTGCCCCAGCTGCCCGCTCAGATCGACCTGCCCGCGACGGAGCGCGAGATCCTCGGCCGCTGGTCGAAGGAGAACGTCTTCCAGCGGTCGCTCGACCAGACCCGCGGCAACGAGAACTGGGTGTTCTACGAGGGCCCGCCCACCGCGAACGGCCAGCCCGGCGTGCACCACGTCGAGGCCCGCGCCTTCAAGGACGTCTTCCCGCGCTTCCGCACCATGCGCGGCTACCACGTGGACCGCAAGGCCGGCTGGGACTGCCACGGCCTGCCCGTCGAGGTCGCCGTGGAGAAGGAACTCGGCCTGAGCGGCAAGAAGGACATCGAGGCCTTCGGCATCGCCGAGTTCAACGACCGCTGCCGCGAGTCCGTCCTGCGCAACGTGGACGCGTTCACCGCCATGACCGAGCGCATGGGCTACTGGGTGAACATGGAAGACGCCTACCGCACCATGGACCCGCAGTACGTGGAGTCCGTGTGGTGGGCGCTCAAGCAGATCTGGGACAAGGGCCTGCTGTCCCGCGACTACCGGATCAGCCCCTACTGCCCGCGCTGCGGCACCACCCTGTCCGACCACGAACTGGCCCAGGGCTACGAGACCGTCACCGACCCGTCGGTGTACGTGCGGTTCCCGGTCACCTCCGGCCCGCTGGCCTCACCCGAGCACCCCACCGCGCTGCTGGTGTGGACGACCACCCCGTGGACCCTGGTGTCCAACACCGCGGTGGCCGTGCACCCCGACGTCAAGTACGTGGTGGCCACCAACGGCGACGAGCGCCTCGTGGTCGCCGAGCCGCTGTTCGAGAAGGTACTCGGCGAGGGCTGGGAGCTCACCGGCGAGAGCTACGAGGGCGACGAGATGGAGCGCTGGACCTATCAGCGCCCCTTCGACCTGGTGCCCTTCGACGAGCCCGCGCACTACGTGGTGCTCGCCGACTACGTCACGGTCGAGGACGGTACGGGTCTGGTCCACCAGTCCCCCGCCTTCGGCGCCGACGACATGACGGTCTGCCGCTCCTACGGCCTGCCCGTGGTCAACCCGGTCCGCCCCGACGGCACCTTCGAGGCCGAGCTGCCGCTGGTCGGCGGGGTCTTCTTCAAGACCGCCGACAAGACGCTGGTCCGCGACCTCAAGGACCGCGGCCTGCTCTTCCGCCACCAGAACTACGAGCACTCCTACCCGCACTGCTGGCGCTGCCACACCGCGCTGCTCTACTACGCGGTCCCGTCCTGGTACATCCGCACCACCGCGGTCAAGGACGAGCTGCTCGCGCAGAACGACGTCACCAACTGGGTGCCGGAGAACGTCAAGGAGGGCCGCTTCGGCGAGTGGCTGCGCGGCAACGTCGACTGGGCGCTGTCCCGCAACCGCTACTGGGGCACCCCGCTGCCGATCTGGGAGTTCCCCGACGGCCGCCAGATCTGTGTCGGGTCCCTGGCGGAGCTGAGCGAGCTCAGCGGCCAGGACCTGTCCAACCTGGACCCGCACCGCCCCTACGTGGACGACATCGTCATCCCCGACCCCGAAGCCGACCCGTCCCTGCCCGAGGACCAGCGGGTCGCCCGCCGCGTGCCCGAGGTCATCGACGCGTGGTTCGACTCCGGTTCTATGCCGTTCGCCCAGTGGGGCGCGCCGCACCAGAACAAGGAGACCTTCGAGGAGAACTTCCCGGCGCAGTACATCTCCGAGGCGATCGACCAGACCCGTGGCTGGTTCTACTCGCTGCTGGCGGTCAGCACCCTGGTGTTCGGCCGCAACTCGTTCGAGAACGTGGTCGTGCTCGGCCACATCCTCGCCGAGGACGGCCGCAAGATGAGCAAGCACCTGGGCAACGTCATGCAGCCCATCCCGGTGATGGACCAGCACGGCGCGGACGCCCTGCGCTGGTTCATGCTGGCCAGCGGTTCGCCGTGGACGGCCCGCCGGGTCGGTCACGCCGCCCTGGAGGAGATCGTCCGCAAGGTGCTGCTGACCTACTACAGCACCACGTCCTTCTTCACCCTGTACGCCAACGCCGGCAGCGGCTGGGACCACTCGAAGCTGGCCGACGCCCCTGCTCCGCAGGACCGCCCGCTGCTGGACCGCTGGCTGCTGTCCGAGCTCAACGAGGTCGTGCGCGACGTCACCGAGGCGATGGACAAGTTCGACACGACCGGGGCCGGGCGCCGCCTGACCGCGTTCGTGGACGACGTGTCCAACTGGTACGTGCGCCGTTCCCGCCGCCGGTTCTGGGGCGGGGCGGACACCCCCGAGGGCGCGGCGGCCTTCGCCACGCTGTTCGAGGCGCTGGAGACAGTCACCCTGCTGATGGCGCCGATCGTGCCGTTCCTGACCGACCACGTGTGGTCCGCGCTGCGCCGCCCGGAGGGCCCGGACTCGGTGCACCTGGCCTCCTGGCCCCAGGTGAACGAGGACCTGATCGACCCCGAGCTGTCCAAGAACATGGCGCTGACCCGCCGTCTGGTGGAGCTGGGCCGCTCCGCCCGGGTGGACTCGGCCATGCGCACCCGGCAGCCCTTGGCCCGCGCCATGGTGGGCGCTCCGGGCTTCGCCGACCTGCCGGAGCAGCTGCGCGCGCAGGTGGCCGACGAGCTCAACGTGGCCGGGCTGGACTCGCTCTCCTCGGTTCGCGGCGACCTCGTGGACTACGTGGTCAAGCCGAACTTCCGCGCCCTGGGCAAGCGGTTCGCCAAGCGCACGCCGCTGGTGGCCAAGGCCATCCAGGCCGCCGACCCGGCCGCGCTGGTCGAGCAGGTCCGCGAGACCGGCTGGGCGCAGGTGCGGGTCGAGGACGAGCCGGTGGAGGTCAACGCCGACGAGGTGCTGGTGACCGAGCAGCCCCGCGAGGGCTGGGCGGTGGCCTCCGAGGCCGGTGAGACGGTGGCGCTGGACCTGGAGCTGACCCCGGAGCTGCGCCGCGCCGGTCTGGCCCGCGAGATGGTCCGGATGCTCCAGGAGGCCCGCAAGAACAGCGGCCTGGACGTGTCCGACCGGATCCACGTGTGGTGGGCCAGCGAGGACGAGGCCGTCCGGCAGGCGCTGTCCGAGCACGGTCAGATGATCGCCGGTGAGGTGCTCGCCGACGCCTTCGTGGCCGGCGCGGGCGAGGACGCCCCGCACTCCGCGGAGTCGGAGGAGTTCGGTGTGACCTTCAGCTTCCGCCGCGCCTGACCGTTGACGTGCTGAGGCGCTGAGGCGCTGTCGCACAGAAGGGCCCGCTCGTTCATCGACGCTGTTGGCGAATCCGGAGCGTTGGGACCCGGAGAAGCAGAGCGCCTGGCACGGAGAGCCTCTCCGTGCCAGGCTCAGCCTCGGGTAGGGCGTCCGGGGTGGGGGTCTGTGTGCGGTCTGTGGTTCGGGTTGCGGTTCCCCCGTTTCCCGACAGCCGCCAACCGCCGTCTCCGCTGCGCGGGTCAAGGTCAGCGACGAAAAGCGGCAGCGAAGGCAACAGGCTCCCCAGGCCTGCGCAGATCGGGTCACGTGTCGCGGCCGGTCTCTCGTGCCATCGGACCAGCGGTGGTGAGGGTGGGGTTCGGCGCTGGGGTGCTGGCTCTGGGAAAGCCGGGGTGTCCGTAACCCGCGCCTGGGGTTGTCCGCTGCTTCCGAAACCCCCTCACCCCCGATGATCTTGCTACCAGAAGCAAGTTCGGCGCCGATTTCGCTTCTGGTAGCAAGATCATCTTTGAAACAGGGGCCGAAACCGTACCCGGGGGCCTGGCGGGGCGCGGTTGTGGTTCGCAGGCACGCATGACCGGCCGCGACACGTCCAGGCGTTGGGCTCCGGGCTGGGGAGGGCACCGGCCGAAGGCCGTGCAGTTGCCGTTGGGCCCCCTGGGGGCCCGTCTACCACCCCGGACCACACCTCCCCCGTTTCCCGACAGCCGCCAACCGCCGTCGCAGCGAAGCGGGTCAAGGTGGAGCGCCCGCAGCGAAGCGAGGACAAGGCCGTTTAGTTAAGGAACACGCTGGGCTGTCAACTCCACCCCCGCCCACCGCAGAGCCAGCGTGTATCGGCCATGCGCGGTCCGTTGCAGGAACCCCTCCTGGACCCACACCCCCATCTGCGTGGCCAGACTCCGATAATGCGGATAATCCAACGCCCGAGCGACCTCGATCGGACTCCACCCCCGACTCAGGTCCGAGCCCAACAGGCGCATCGTGCGCTCCTTGGACCCACCGGGCCGGATCCCGGGCACCATCTTGGCCGCGGGCTGTTGGGGCCCCGCCACGGCCTCGGGCGCAGGGGCCAAGATCTCCAACTCCAGATCCTGCACCCGATCGGTGGTCAGGGGCCGCTCGGGGTCGGCTTCGCGGTAACGCCGGTGGGAACACTTGAGCTTGCGTGCGCTGATCCGAGCACGGCGGGCCGGGAGCAGGTTCTCCCGTACCGCTTGGACTATGCCCCCGCCTCGGCCGGGGGCGTCTTGGTCGGGCAGCACCTGCTGGGCGGTGATGACCTGGCAACGGGCGGTGTTCAGGGCGGTGGTGAAGGGGGCCCGATCGGCGTGGGTGCCTGGCCGGGACTCCACCGCCTCGACCATGGGCATGCGCAGCGCCTGGTAGAGCACCAGCAGGGCCCACACCTCCTGCTCCAGGCCGGCCGGGTCCTGGGAGCGCAGCACACGACGGTGCAGCAGGGTGTGTCGTAGGGAGTAGAAGGCCGATTCCACCTCCCAGCGTTCGTGGTACAGGGCCAGCAGTTGCCGGGCGGGGTCGGTGCGGTGGTCCAGCAGGGTGGTGGCCAGCCGGTACACGCCCCTGACCTGTGTCCCGTCCTGGGTGGTGGCGGTGATGCGGGCTTGGACGATGCGGAGTTTGAGCCCGTCCAGGTGAGTCAGGTAAGAGCCGTCCGGGAGCAGGGTTTCCACCCGGGGGCGGCGGTGTTCTCGCAGGCGGATCAGGAGTTGGGCTCCGGTGTCGGCGACCTCGCCCAGGAAGGTGTTGCCTTGGTAGGCCTGGTCGGCCAGGACCAGCATCTGGGGGGTGAGCCGGTCGAGCAGGGTGCGGGCCTGGTCGGGTTCGCCGCTGGGGGCGCGGGTCAGGGTGGCGCCCAGCAGGGAGCGGGTACCGGTCTCGCACAGGGCGGTGATCTGCAGGCGGGGGTAGCCTTCCGTGCCTTGCTGGTAGCAGATCTTGCGGAGCCAGGTGAGGTTGCGTGCGCTGTCGGGGGCTTTGATCGAGTGGCAGGCGTCGAAGGCCACGGTGCGCCAGTGCCGGTAGCGGGTTCCTGGGGTGGTGGGTTGGGCCAAGGGAGCCGCCAGGGTCTGGAAGAGGGTTTTGAACGGGGTGGGGCCCAGGCGTCGGCGCAGGTGCACGAGCGCGGCCTGGCTGGGGCGGGGCAGGGGCAGGCTTTGCAGGCCCGCTACGAGGGTGTCCCAGACGCGGGCGTATCCCAGGTGGGGGAACAGGTTCAGGGCCAGCACGAAGTAGACCCCGACCCGTGAGGGCAGAGCGCGCAGTCGTTGTTGCTGGGTGCGGGTGTGTTCCAGGACGGCGTCGATGAGGTCGAAGGGCAGGTAGCGGGTGAGTTCGCCTAGGTGGCCGGGGGCGTAGATACCGGCGGCCACGGTGATGGTGCGGGTGTGGGTGTGGGAGGTGGTGGCATACTGGTCGGGCAACGGGGCCTCCGGGGCAGGTGGATCTTGGTCGATTTCCTGCTTTTATCGGAGGTCCCGTTCTTTGTGTTGGGTGGGGTGGTGCTACGGGCTTGACAGCTGGCTTGGAGCGCTAACTAAACGGCCTTGGAAGCGAGGACGAACGACCTTGACGCGCGCAGCGCAGACGGCAACCATCAAGCGGCGGGAAACGGGGGAACCGCAACCCGAAACCCAGGCCCCAGACCCCAGACCCCAGACCCCAGGCCGCACACAGCCCCACCCCGGACGCCCTACCCGAGCCCGAGCCTGACACAGAGAAGCCCCTCCACATCAGCCGCCCCAGATCAGCCTCTCCGCTTCTCCGGGCCCCAGCGCTTTCTCCGGCCCCTTCGCTCCGGGTTCGCCAACAGCATCGTTCTTCGAGCGGGCCCTTCGTGGTGTTCTCGGGTGTTCGTGGTGTTCTCGGGTGTGAGGGGGCCGCTAGCTGGAGCAGGAGGAGTCCGGCTCCTTGGCGCGGTCCGGCTGACCGTCCTCGTCGCTGTTGCCGGTGTCGTCGGTCTCTTCCGAGCCGGAGTCCTCGGCCGCCTCCGTGGCTTCGGGGGCTTCGTCCGCGGCCCCAGGAACCTCCGTGACCTCAGGGGTCTTGTCCGAGGCTTCTTCAGTCTCCTCGCCGTCGAGGATGGCGGCGTAGGCCAGAGCCGGGTCCTCGGCAGGCTGTTCCTCTGCGAGCTGCTCGTAGGTGACGTCGGCCGAGCGTTCCGAGTCCTCGGGCTCCTCGGGGATCTGTGTCTCCGCCACGGGCTCCGCTTCGGGGGCCTCTTCCCCGGATTCCGGGACGTCCTCGGCCACCGGCCCAGCCTCAAGGTCCTCTTCGGAGTCCTCGGCGGTCTCAGCGGCCTCCACAGCCTCTTCGGCGGGGTTCTCCTCCACCGGAGCCTCCTGGTGGCCCTCGGCGTCCTCGACGTCCGCCACGGGCTCCTCGCCCTCCTGGGGCGGCTCCTCGTGGTCGGCGTCCTCGACCGACGCCTCCTCGCGGTCCTCGCGAGTGGTCCGGGTGGGGATGCGGTAGGTGAACGCCTCGGCGGGAGGTTCTTCCCGCTCGGGCTCCGGGGCGGCCTCTGCTTCGGGCTCCGCCTCGGGTTCGGGGGCGGTCTCTGCCTCGACCGGCTCCTCGGCCCGTTCCTCGGCCGGTGCGGAGGCCCCTGCCTCGGAAACCTCAGCCTCGGCGGGCTCGTCCGGTGCTGTTTCAGGTCCGGAGTCCGGTTCGACGGCCGCTTCCGGCCAGTTCCCCAGCGTGGGGGTCTGCCAGCGGGGAACCTCGAACTCCGCTTCCTCTTCGCTGTCCTCAGCGGCCGCCGGACGCGGCTCACTGACGGGAGCGGGGTGCCCCGGGGGCACGGGGTGCTCTGCGATCTGCTCTACGCGCTGCTCCGAGGGGGCGGATTCCCGCACCGGCTGCTCAGCCGGTGCGGGTACGCGCCCAGACTCCTCCGGTTCCCACGGCGGGGCCGCTACCGTGCCGGCCGCTGCCGCGGCCATCACGGGGACGGACGACTTCCCCAAACCGTCCGTCCGTTCCGTCCGCTCCGTGTCCGTTCCGCTCCCGCTGAACCGTCCCTGAATGATCGCGCCCAACAGGAGGAGGACGCTCAGCCCGCCGAGTCCCAGGGCGATGTACACCAGGTTGGGTTCGGCGAGCACCAGGGCAGCAGCGATGACGGCGATGGCCGCCAGCACCGCCACGGTGGCGAGGAGGCTAAGGATCACGGGTCGACCAGGGCCTTTACACGTGTGGAGCCGGAGTTTTCAGTTGTTCGGAGCCGCACTGCCGCTCGATGGGATCTAGCGACGCTCGTGCGGGGCCTCACCCGGGTGGAAACCACCGTGCTGGGCGGGCTCGGGCTGACCGAACGGGTTACCGCCGGGGCCGTGCTGCTGGAGCGCGGGGGTTCCGCCGGTCTGGGGGGCCATCGTCTGGAAGCCACCCGTGGTGTTCGGGTTGGGCTCGACGGACTTGCCCTCCTCGTTGAGCTCACGCAGCTGACGCTCGAAGTAGTCCTTCAGGCGGCTGCGGTACTCGCGCTCGAAGTCCTTCAGCACGTTGACCTTGTGCTCGAGCTCCTCGCGCTGCTGGACCAGGCTGCCCATGACCTGACGGTGGCGCTCCTGAGCGTCACGGTCGAGGTTCTCGGAACGGGCCCGGGCCTCACCGATGATCTGGTCGGCCTGACGGCGCGCCTTGCCGAGGATGTCCTCGGACTCGTGGCGGGCGCGGCCGAGGGTCTCGTCCGCCTCGCGGCGGGCGTCGGAGATCGCCTGGTCGGCGGTCTGCTGGGCGAGCGCCAGGACACGGGCGGCCGTGTCCATGTTCTCCTCGCCACCCATGGCCATGTTGGCGCCGGTCATGCCCATCTGCGGCTGCGGCTGCGGCGCGGGCGGCTGGGGCTGCGGCTCGATGGGCTGCTGCGCCTGGACGGGCTCCGGGCGCATCTGCTCCATCTGCTGCGGCGCCTCGGGGGCCTGCTCCTGCGGCTGCTGGAAGTCCTGCATGCCGGCGTTGGGGACCTTACCCCGCAGGCACTCGGCAAGCTTGCCGCGCAGTTCCTCGTTCTCCTGGATCAGTCGGTCCAGCTCAGACTCGACCTCGTCGAGAAAGGCGTCGACCTCTTCTTCGTCATACCCGGGTCGGAGCCGGGTAGTGCTGAACTGCTTGTTCCGCACATCGGCGGGTGTCAGCGGCATGTTCGTCTCCTTGGCGCGCTTGGAGTCTGTCCGTAGGGACGCTACCTGATCGTGACCTTACGGCAATCCAGATCATGACCAAGACCACATATCGGAATCAGGGGTTGTCTTTTCTGTCCCTGTTCCCCTTACGCGAAGCTCACCATCAGGCCCCTCAGAACGCTCTGAAGGATGATCACACCGAAGAAGAGGACCAGCACACTCAGGTCGAGTGCGATACTCCCCAGCCGGATCGGCTTGATGAACTTGCGCAGGAACTTCAGTGGCGGGTCGGTGATCGTGTACACGATCTCAGCGAGCACGAGCACGAACCCGGTGGGCCGCCAGGACCGGGAGAAGGACTGCACCATCTCCAGGACCACCCTCGCTATCAGCACGAAGACAAACAGCTGAAGCAGACTCAGCAGCACGAACAGGACGATACTCACGGTCGTTCCCCGACCCAATCTCTGGACAAATGTGATGGTCTAGCTCTGATTGAAGAACCCTCGCTCGGCGATCCGCGCCTTGTCTTCGGCGGTCACCTCGACGTTGGCCGGGGACAGCAGGAACACCTTGTTGGTTACGCGTTCGATACTGCCATGGAGACCGAAGATCAGGCCAGCCGCGAAGTCGACCAGACGCTTGGCGTCGCTGTCGACCATCTCGGTCAGGTTCATGATCACCGGTGTACCTTCCCGGAAGTGTTCTCCGATCGTACGCGCCTCGTTGTAGGTGCGTGGGTGGAGCGTGGTGATCCGAGCAAGGTCGGCGGTTGAGGCAGTCGTGGTCGTACCACCGCGTCGCTCACCCGTTCCCAGGTAGTCGCCGGTGTCCGTCACAGCGTCGCCTCGTGCTTCCTCGCCTCGTGGGGTGTCAGCGCCGCGGTCACGCTGCTCGTCCACGACCTCGTCGAAATCGTCGAACTCATCATATTCGTCCGCATAGCGGTGATCGTAACGGTCGTCCTCCACGAGGCCGAGGTAGACCGCCATCTTGCGCATCGCGCCGGCCATCTCATGTCCTCCGTCGTCCCCGCGGCCTTCACCGCAGCCGACTCCTCCGTCTTCGGCCCCTGTGCCCCGCGTGCGCGGGGTGTCCGCTCATTCGGGCGAACGCCACAGACAGGCCCCAAGGTCTATGTGGGGACATTACCCCACGATCGGTCCCCGGGAGCCGAGCAACGCCGTACCGAGTCGCAGGTGTGTCGCGCCTCGCCCGATCGCGGCTTCGAGGTCCCCGCTCATCCCGGCGGAGATCACTGTCGCCTGAGGGTAGCGATCCCGAATCCGCCCCGCCACCTCGTACAGACGGGCGAAGGCTTCGTCCGGATCGCCGCCCAGCGGAGCTACCGCCATCACCCCGCCGAGGGCGAGCGCCTCGTGCTCGGCGATGCGTGCGGCGAGCGCGGGCGCGTCGGCCGGGTCCACGCCGCCGCGCGGACCGATGACCCCCGACCGAGAGTCGGTGTCCAGGTTCACCTGTACCAGACAGGTCAGACGCCGCTCGGCGGCGGCCGCACGGTCCCCCAGCGCCCGGGCCAGCTTGGCCCGGTCCACCGAGTGCACGACGTCGGCGTAGGAGGCCACCGATCGGGCCTTGTTGCTCTGTAGCTGACCCACGAAGTGCCAGGTCAGGCCCAGGTCGGCGGTCTCGGCGGCCTTGGGGGCCGCTTCCTGGTCGCGGTTCTCGCCGACGTCGGTGACCCCGAGGGAAGCGAGAATACGCACGTCACTGGCGGGATAGGTCTTGGTCACGCCGATCAGCGACACCTCCGAGGGGTCGCGGTCGGCCTTGTGGCAGGCCGACCCGATCCTGGCCCGCGCGGCCGTGAGGTTGGCGCGGATCTGTTCAGTGCGCGCGGGGTCGGTGTGTGACACGGGTGTTCCTTTTCCCTACTGACTGCTGTCGGCTTCGGTGGTGTGTCCTGGGGTGGCCGTGGCCGAAAGTGGCCCCGGAGGTGTACGGAGCCCGGGGTGCCAGGGGAAGGCCCGGGTGACCCGGATGCTCCGAAGGTCAGACGCGCCAGAGGAAGGAGGCGAACCTGCCGGTGGGCGCTCCTCCGCGGTGGGAGAAGAGCTCGGGGGTCTCCAGGGTGCAGCGGCCGTCGGCGGTGATGTCGGCGACCCCCGCACGGCGCAACTGGGCGGTGACGGCGGCGACCATGTCCACGCCGGGGGTGCCCCGGCGGGTGGTGGCAGCCGCCTCGGGGGTGTGTTGGGCCGTCTCGGCCTGGAGCTCGGGCGGGACCTCGTAGCAGCCGCCGCAGATCGCCGGGCCGAGGAAGACGGTGATGTGATCCACACGCGCGCCCTGGTCGACCATCGTCCGCACCAGGTTGACCGCCACCCCGTTCGCGGTGCCCAGGCGCCCGGAGTGGGCCGCCCCCAGCACACCGGCTTCGGTGTCGGCGGCGAGCACGGGCAGGCAGTCGGCGGCCATCGAGGCCAGGACCAGGTCCGGCCGGGTGGTGACCACTCCGTCGCAGGTGCCGACCCCGCCGGGTTCGGTGGCCACGAGCACGTCGGCGCTGTGCACCTGGTTCATCCACACGACGCTGTCGACGTCGAAACCCAGTTCCTGGGCCGCGCGTGCGCGGTTGGCCATGACCGCCTCGCGGCTGTCACCGGACCCCAGTCCGATGTTGAGCGAGTCGAACGGAGGCTGGCTCACACCGCCCTTGCGTTCGGTGACGGCTGCACGGACACCGTGCCCCAGGTCGATCAAGTTGCCCATCGGCGCGACGCGGCCCTTCCCTCTGCCCCGAGGGAGACCTGGCGGCTGCTCCGCTGGCTCTCCCGTGGGGCGGCGACGGCCCCGCCGCAAGGGTCGGGGCCGCTGACACGTCGATGGTACCGGGGTGGTGAGGGGCTACTTGAGGAACTCCGGCACGTCCAGGTCGTCGGGGTCGTCGAAAATGACCCGGCGACGGGGCGTGGGCACCTCGCCACGGCGCTCCGAGGCGTCCGAGACCGCGTGGATGTGGCTCGGCTGGGCTTCCGGCTCGGCGGCCGGGGCCTGCTGCTCCTCGGCCGGAGCGACCTGCTGGGACTCCGGGGCGACCGGCTCGGACTCGCTGTGGGAGACCGGGTAACCGTTGCCCTGGGCCTGCTCGGCATGGGGCTGGGTCGGCTCGAACTCCGAACGCACCGGTTCCGGCTGGACGGGCTCGGGCCGGACCGGCTCCTGCGTCACCGCGGGCTGCACCGGCGGCATGGCGGGAGCTTCCTGGGCGGGCTGGGCCGGGCGCGACGGAGCGATCCACGGCATGCTGGTGGCCGGCGCCCCGCTCGCGTCAGCGGCGGACGGCGTCGCCTTGGCCGACGAACCCTCCCTGCCGGACGTGATGCCTGCCGTGGGGGCGACGGCCTCAGGAGGGTCCACCGGCTGGTGCTCCCGCACCACGGCTCCGGTGACCTCCGGTTCGTCGAAGCCCGCCGCGATCACGGTGACCCGAACCTCGTCACCCAGGGCGTCGTCGATGACGGCACCGAAGATGATGTTGGCCTCGGGCGCCGCGGAGTTGGCGACCAGCTGTGCCGCCTCGTTGATCTCGAAGAGTCCGAGGTCGGAGCCGCCCTGGATGGACAGCAGCACACCGTGTGCCCCGTCGATGCTGGCTTCGAGCAGTGGTGAGGAGATCGCCAGTTCGGCCGCTGCCACGGCCCTGTCGTCCCCTCGAGCCGATCCGATTCCCATCAGCGCCGATCCGGCCCCCGACATGACCGACTTGACGTCGGCGAAGTCCAGGTTGATCAGGCCCGGCGTGGTGATCAGGTCGGTGATGCCCTGGACACCGGAGAGCAGGACCTGGTCGGCCGCCTTGAAGGCGTCCAGCACACTGACCTGGCGGTCAGAGATGGACAGCAGGCGGTCGTTGGGGATGACGATGAGGGTGTCGACCTCCTCGCGGAGCATCGCTATCCCCGACTCGGCCTGGGTCGCCCGCCGCTTGCCCTCGAAACCGAAGGGGCGGGTGACCACACCGATGGTGAGCGCTCCGAGGGAGCGGGCGATGTTGGCGACGACCGGGGCTCCACCGGTGCCGGTCCCGCCGCCCTCGCCCGCCGTGACGAAGACCATGTCGGCCCCCTTGAGGACCTCCTCGATCTCCTCGCGGTGGTCTTCGGCGGCCTTACGGCCGACATCGGGGTTGGCGCCTGCGCCAAGGCCACGGGTGAGCTCACGGCCGACGTCGAGCTTGACGTCCGCGTCGCTCATCAGCAGCGCTTGGGCGTCGGTATTGATCGCGATGAACTCGACGCCTTTGAGCCCCTCTTCGATCATTCGGTTGACGGCGTTGACACCGCCGCCGCCGATGCCGACGACTTTGATGACCGCGAGGTAGTTCTGCGGTGCTGCCACGACGAGGGGCCTTTCCGCTCGCATACGCCGTTCCGTCTACGCGTGTGCTGGCTGTGACCAGCAGGTGCGCCGGCGGTCCGGCATCCGGTTCTTCAGTGTGCGTTTCGGTTGCCCCCGAACGGCCACCCGGTCGGGCGGCTGTCAGTGGGGGAACCCGGGGCCACCGGTACCGCTCTTCCCCTCGCCGGGCCGACCCGTGGGCCGGACCGCGGTCCGCTCTGTCGGAGCGGGGTGAGACGGTTCCTGTGTACCCCTGAAAGCGTGTTTTGCTACGTTCTTGACGTTGGTTGTGCTTCCCGACAGTAAGCGGACCGCCGGGTACGGGCAACCGATGTTGGCCTCAGCCTAACGGCGTATAACGCAAGGAAGCGAAGTGCGCACTCGGCGCGTCGCGTCTGGAATGTCCTGGCGGGACGATCCGCGCGGGGAGCTCCGAACGCGCCAGCGCTCTCGACGCGTCCCTAATACACCCCTAAGGGGGCCTTGCCCGGGATCTTCCGTCTCCTGTGCGTTCCTTGGCGCGCGCTTCACCTGACGATCGCCAGGTCGGGGGTTCCGACGTCGTAGACCCGCCCCTCCTGGGGCGGGTGCTCGCGCATCAGGACGCGCAGGACGTCGCTCTTGCCGGAGGTGCCGTGCGCGTCACCCCACTCCACCAGTGAGCCGTCGCCGAGCTCGACGGTGATCTGATCGGTGTCGGTGGCGTCGATGAGCTGTATCTGGGCGATGAGGGAGTCCGGGGCCTGCTCCACGATGTCCGCGGCGGCCCGAACCGCCTCGTTGCCCTCGATCTCCCCGGTGACCCGGACCAGCGGGTGGGTTCCGGGACGGCTCGCCGAGTCCTCGATCCGCACGCCGTCGCCGTCGACCAGCCGGTAATCCTCCCCCACCCGGATGGCGAGCAGGGGACGCCGCTCGACGACCTCCACCCTGAGGGTGGCGGGCCAGCCGCGGGTCACCGTCGCGGACTCGACCAGGTCCAGGCTCTCGGCGCGGTCGCGGCCCTGGTCCAGGTCCACCCGGATCAACGGGGTCCCCGTGTCCACCGCCACGGCAGCGACGACCTCCTCCTGCGACACCCGGTCCAGACCGCTGACGGCGACCTCGCGCACCACGAGCAGGCGCGAGCCGAGCAGCACCCACGTGACCACGCAGACCAGGGAGACGACGAGCAGTACCGCGAAGGCGACCTTCCAGGGATCCGACCCCGTGCTGTCCCCTGTCGTGGCCTGCGCCTTCTTCGTGGCCTGGGCCTTCGCCCCGTCCCGGTCAGCGCCCACGTGTGCGTGCTCCTCTAACTGGCCTCTAGCTGGTTTCGGTACCCTCGGCGACCCGCGCCAGCTCCTCCACGATCAGCGGCCCCAGCTCGGTGACGTCACCGGCGCCCATGGTGAGGACGATGTCCCCGGGGCGGGCCAGCTCGGCCACCACGCGCACGGACTCCTGGTGGCCCGGCACGTACCGGACACCGTCGTGGGAGACCTTCGAGGTGATGATCTCGCCGGTGACCCCGGGCTCGGGGTCCTCACGGGCCGCGTAGATCTCCATCACCACGACCTCGTCGGCCAGGCTCAGGGCGGTGGCGAACTCCTCGGCGAAGATCCGGGTCCGGCTGTACAGGTGCGGCTGGAACAGCGCGACGACCCGGCCCTCGGGGATCTCCTCCCCGTTCTCCTTCGCGTCCTCGGCGAAGGAGCGCAGAGCGGCGCGGGTGGCGCGCAGGTCGGCGTCGATCTCGGTGGGGTGGTGGGCGTAGCTGTCGTAGACGCCCACGCCGTTGCCCTCGCCCTTGAGCTCGAAGCGGCGGGCGGCTCCGGCGAAGTCGGCGATGCCCTCGACCGCGACCTCCAGGTCGTGGCCGAGCTCGTCGGCGACGGCGACCGCGGCGGCGGCGTTCTGCACGTTGTGCAGCCCGGGGACGGCCAGGGTGCCGTCGATCGGGTCGCCTTCGGCGGGGGTGAGGGTGAACTCGGTGGTGAAGCCGCGGGGGCGGATCCGGGTGATCCGGTAGTCGGCGTCGGCGGCTTCCCCGTAGGTGAGCACCTTCTTGCCGCGTTCACGAGCCAGCTCGGCGACAGTGCGAGCGCCCGGGTCGTCGATCCCGACGATCAGGGTGCGCTCGACCCGGTCGACGAAGTTCGCGAAGTTGGCGTGGATCTCGTCGATGCCGCTGTAGTTGTCCAGGTGGTCGGCCTCGACGTTGGTGACCACGGCGATCTTGGGCGAGAGCATCAGGAAGGACCCGTCGCTCTCGTCGGCCTCCACCGCGATGGCCTCGCCGACCCCGGCGTCGGCACCCAGGCCGGTGGTGACCAGCTTGCCGCCGATCACGTAGCCGGGGTCGACGCCCAGGTGCTGCAGGACCACGGTGACCATGGAGGTCGTGGTGGTCTTACCGTGGGTGCCGGAGACCGCGATGCCCTCGCGGCCCAGCAGGAGGGCGCCCAGGGCGGCGGCGCGGGGCAGGATACGGATGCCGCGGGCGCGGGCCTCGGCGAGCTCGGGGTTGTTCTCGCGGATCGCGGAGGAGACCACGAGGGTGTCGGCCTTGCCCAGGTTCTCGGCGGCGTGGCCGACGAAGACCTGCGCGCCCATCTGCTCGAGCTCGCGCAGGGTGTCGCTGTCGCGTGCGTCGCTGCCCGAGACCTCGACCCCGGACTGCAGCAGCACACGGGCGATGCCGGACATCCCGGCTCCGCCCAGGCCGATGAAGTGGGTACGGCCGAGCTCGTCGACGGGGACCGGGTCGGTCGGCTTGACCAGGCTCATCGTGTGTCTTTCCCGTCGTCGTAGAAGGCTTCGTCGTCGCCGTCCTCGGGCAACGGCAGTTCGGGGGTGGGTTTGTCGCCGCGGGCGATCGCCAGGACCTCGCGGGCGAGTTCGGTGTCGGCTTCGCGTCGGCCCATCCGGGCGGCCGCCTCGGACATGGCCACGACGCGGTCGGTGTCGGTGAGCAGCGGGATGAGCTGGTTGGCGATCCACTCGACCGAGACGTCGGCGTTGTCGACCATCAGGCCGCCGCCCGCCTGGACGATGGGCTGGGCGTTGAGGGCCTGCTCACCGTTGCCGATGGCCAGTGGAACGAACGCGCCGGGCAGGCCCACGGCCGTGAGTTCGGCGCAGGTCATCGCACCGGAGCGGCACATCGCCACGTCGGCGGCGGCGTAGGCCATGTCCATGCGGTCCACGTAGGGGACGGCGACGTAGGGGATGCCGTCCTGGGTGAAGTCCTGGGGTTCGTCGGCGTTCTTGGGGCCGACCACGTGCAGGACCTGCACGCCCGCCTGGCGGAAGGCCGCGGCGGCGTTGAAGGCGGTCTCGTTGATGCGCTGGGCGCCCTGGGAGCCGCCGAAGATCAGCAGGGTGGGCAGGTCCGGGCGCAGCCCGAAGTAGGCGCGGGCCTTGTCGCCCATGGCCAGCCGGTCCAGCGAGGTGATCTGCTGGCGCAGCGGGATGCCGATGAAGCGGCCGTTGCGGATCTGGGTGTGCGGGTGCCCGGTGAACACGTGCGGGGTCAGCCGCGCGCCGAGCCGGTTGGCCAGGCCCGGGAGGGGGTTGGCCTCGTGCACCACGATGGGGAGTTTGCGGCGCCGGGCCGCCAGGTAGCCGGGGGTGGCCACGTAACCGCCGAAGCCCACGATGACGTCGGCCTGGAGTTTGTCCAGCTGCTCACCCGCGGCGCTGAGCGCGCCCGCGAGCTTGCCGGGGACCGTGAGCAGCTGCGGGGTGAGCCGACGCGGCAGGGGAACCGCCGGGATCAGACCGAGTTCGTAGCCGCGCATGGGCACCAGCCGGGTCTCCAGACCCCGCTCGGTGCCCAGGCAGAGGATCTCCGTGTTGGGTTCGATGCGCCGGAGCGCGTCCGCAAGGGAGAGTGCGGGCTCGATATGCCCGGCCGTGCCGCCTCCGGCTAGGGCTACCCTCATCGTCGCCGATTCCTCCTTGGCCGGTCACCAGCCGGGACCGGTCCGCTGTTGTTCTTGGCCGTGGTCTTGGCACCA
Organism: Nocardiopsis exhalans; assembly: GCF_024134545.1. Classification (GTDB taxonomy): domain Bacteria; phylum Actinomycetota; class Actinomycetes; order Streptosporangiales; family Streptosporangiaceae; genus Nocardiopsis; species Nocardiopsis exhalans. The sequence continues at coordinate 2,571,212 of NZ_CP099837.1, read as the reverse complement.
GCCTTGCTGCCGCGCTCCTGCGACTTGCGCGGGGCACGCGGCGCGGTGGTGCGCTTGGAGGACGCCGAGCCGTTCCGATTCTGGACGGAAGCGACGATGTTCTCCAGGCCAAGCCAGCTTAGAGCCCTTTGGACCCAACTGGGACCCCGGGCCGCCAGGGCCTTCTGTGCCTGGGGCTCCTGGCGGGCGATGGCGAGCAGCACTCCGAGCGCGATCATCGTGGGGATGAGCGCCGAACCACCGTAGGAGACCAGCGGGAGCGGGATGCCGGTGACCGGGACCAGGCCGATGACGGCGGCGATGTTGATCATGGCCTGGCCGAGGATCCAGGTCACGATGGCGAAGGCGGCCAGCCGCGAGAAGGAGTCCTTGACGCGGTAGGCCACGCGCAGCCCGGCGTAGCCGAGCATGCCGAACAGTCCGAGCACCAGGAGGGTGCCGATGAGACCGAACTCCTCGCCGATGATGGCGAAGATGAAGTCGGACTCGGCGAAGGGGAGGAACCCCCACTTCTCCCGGCTGGCGCCGATGCCGACCCCGAAGATACCGCCGGTGCCCAGGGCGTAGAGGCCGTGCAGGGACTGGAAGCCGGAGCCGGTCGGATCCGCGCCGGGGTCGAGGAACGCCGTGATGCGGGTCATCCGGAAGGGTTCGATGGCGATGACGATCCCGGCGAGGCCGAGGACGAGTCCGAACATGCCCAGGAAGAGCCGCCCGGGGGCGCCCACGACCCACAGCAGGCCCAGGAACACGAGCAGCAGGACCAGTGTGGTGGACAGGTCCGAGCCGAGCAGGACGAGCAGCACGAGCAGACCGCAGCCGGGCAGCAGCGGGATGAGCAGGTGCCGCCACTCGGTCAGCTCCTTGAGCTCCTCCTTGCGGGCCAGGGTGTTGGCACCCCACAGGGCGAAGGCGATCTTGGCCGGCTCGGAGGGCTGGATGAGCAGGCCGCCGATCTCCAGCCAGCGGATCGCGCCGTTGACCTCGGTGCCCTGAAAGGCGGTGAGCAACAGCAGCGCCACGGACAGGATCATCGCCGGGTAGCCGACCATGCGGAAGACCCACAGCGGCAGCTGGGAGGCGATCACCATCAGCGGCAGGCCGATCATCGCCGACACCAGCTGGCGCTGGAACACGGAGAAGGCGGAGCCGGTCTCGGTGATGGAGTTGACCATCGTCGAGGACAGCACCATCACCAGTCCCAGGGCGATGAGCATGACCCCGGTACTGAGGATCAGGTAGTAGGAGGTGAGGGGGCGGTCCAGGGACCGGGCCCACTCACGCCAGAGCGCCCGTTCGCGCCCGCCGGTCGCCGTGCGCGCCCTGGAACGGGACACCCCGGGCACCGTTGTCGTCGCCATCCACATCCTCCGCCCGATTCGCGCCTCAATCCTTGCGTACCGGCGGGTTCGGAACCGTGGACATTTTCCGCGTGTTGGCCATCTTTGGCCGGGTGCGGGGGTGCTACACGACACACCGAAGGCCACCCGCGCGCCAGTGGTGACGCAGGGGTGGCCTTCGGTTACCCGCGGCAGTCGGCGGGCCGTCGCCTAACGCAGCCGGTGCACGGCTTCGGCGAAGAAGCGGCCGCGCTCCGGGTAGTTGGTGAACATGTCCATGGAGGCGGCGGCCGGGGCCAGCAGCACGGTGTCGCCCTCCTCGGCCAGGGCGGCGGCCCGGGCGAGGACGGCGTCCATCACCGTGTGCCCGGCCGGGGCGCCGGGCTCGGGGCCCTCCACCTCCACCACCGGGACGTGGGGGGCGTGCTTGGCCAGGGCCTCGCGGATGCGCTCGCGGTCGGCGCCGATCAGCACCGCCGCGCGCAGGCGGCTCGCGGCACCGGAGACCAGGTCGTCGACCTCGGCGCCCTTGAGCAGACCGCCCGCGATCCACACCACGGAGGCGTAGGAGTTCAGGGAGGCCGCGGCGGCGTGCGGGTTCGTGGCCTTGGAGTCGTCCACGTAGTCCACGCCCGCGACCGAGGCCACGTGCGCGATGCGGTGGGGTTCGGGCACGAAGGCGGCCAGACCGGCCTTGATCGAGGCCGGGGCGACCCCCACCGAGCGGGCCAGGGCGGCGGCGGCCAGGGCGTTGGCGACGTTGTGCGGGGCGGCCGGGCGCACGTCGCCCAGGGTCGCCAGTTCCTCGGCGCTGCTGTGCGGTTCGGCAACGAAGGCACGGTCCACCAGTAGGTCCTCGACCACACCGAGCTCACCGGTGCGGGGCGTGTCCAGGCGCAGCCCCACCACGGGGGTGTGCGGGTCGCCGTCCTCCTCGGCCAGGCGGACGGACCAGGCGTCCGCGGTGTTGACCACGCGGATGGTGCCTCGGGCGAACACCCTGCCCTTGGCGCGGGCGTAGGGGTCGAGCCCGCCGTGCCAGTCCAGGTGGTCGGGGGCCACGTTGAGGACGGTGGCGGCGTGCGGGCGCAGGCTGTTGGACCAGTGCAGCTGGAAGCTGGACAGCTCCACGGCGAGGATGTCGTGGACGTGGCCGTCGGAGTCGGGCTGCACGGCGTCCACGACGGGGGTGCCCACGTTGCCGACGGCGAGGGCGTCGCGGCCGTCCGCGCGCAGGATGGACTCCAGCATGCGCACGGTGGTGGTCTTGCCGTTGGTGCCGGTGATGGCGAGCCACACCTGGTCGGCGGGCTTGATCCGCCAGGCCAGCTCCACGTCCCCGATGACCTCGATACCGGCGTCGGCGGCGCGGGCCAGGAGTGGGGAGTCGGGGCGCCAGCCGGGCGAGGTGACCACGAGGTCGCAGTCCTCGGGCAGCGGGGTGTCGCCCAGGACGACCTCGGCTCCGGCCTCGGTCAGGGCGGCGGCCACCGGGCGGGTGGTGTCGTCGTCACGGCCGTCGACGACGACCACCCGGGCTCCCCGGGCCAGGAGTGCCCTGGCGACGGGGGGCCCGGAGACACCCAGACCGGCGACGCAGACCCGCGCGCCCGCGAAGGGGTTGTCTTTCCCCGCGGGCGCGGGGGTCTGGGAGGTGTCGGAAGGATGGTGGTGCGGCATGCCTCTAGCTTGGCATCCATTCCAGGTAGAAGAGTCCGATGGCGATCGCCATGAACAGACCCTGGATGATCCAGAACCGGATGACGATGGTGGTCTCGGCCCAGCCCTTGAGCTCGAAGTGGTGCTGGAGCGGCGCCATACGGAACACCCGTTTGCCGGTGAGGCGGAACGAGGTGATCTGGATCATCACGGACATCGTGATGATGACGAACAGACCGCCGATGAGCAGCAGCAGGAGTTGGGTGCGGGTGGTGATGGCCAGACCCACGATGAGGCCGCCCAGGGCCAGCGAGCCGGTGTCGCCCATGAAGATCTTGGCGGGCGGGGCGTTGAACCACAGGAAGCCGATGCACGAGCCGAGCACCGCTGAGGCCACCACGGCCAGGTCCAGGGGGTCGCGGACCGTGTAGCAGCTGGAGGTGAGGGCCTCCACGCAGGACTGGCGCAGCTGCCAGTTGCCGATGATGACGTAGGCCGCCAGCGACAGGATGACCGCGCCGGTGGCCAGGCCGTCCAGACCGTCGGTGAGGTTCACCGCGTTGGAGAAGCCGACGATGAGGAACAGCGCCCAGATGATGAACACGCCGAGCATCAGCGGGGGGCCGAAGTCGCGGAGGAAGGACAGCTGGGGGGCGGCCGGAGTGTAGCCGTACCCGTTGGGGAACTGGGTGACGCCGTAGGCGAAGCCGACACCGACGATGGCCTGGCCGATCATCTTCGCGCCACTGCGCAGACCCAGGCTGCGGCGCTTGTAGATCTTGATGAAGTCGTCCAGGAAGCCGACACAGCCCATGCCGACGAACAGGAACATCACCAGCAGACCGGAGGCCGTGGGCCCGGAGGCGGTCGGCTGGATCAGCCACAGCACCAGGTGGGAGCCGAAGTAGCCCACCACCGCGCCGAGGATGATGACGATACCGCCCATGGTGGGCGTGCCCTGCTTGGTCTTGTGGCCCTCGGGGCCGTCGTCGCGGACCTCCTGGCCGAACTTGAACCGGTACAGGAGCTTGATGAGCGGCGGCATCAGCACCATGGAGATGATCAGCGAGAACGCCGCCGCTATGGTGATGCCGATCACTGGACATCACCCTTGGTGATGAGGTCGATGACCCTTTCGAGCGCAGCCACGCGCGATCCCTTCACAATGACAACGTCTCCTGTACGCATCCGGTCGCGCACCGCGTCGGCTGCCGCCTCCGCGTCGGGAACCCGGATGGTCTCACCGTCCCACCACCCCTGCCGTGCGGCGCGTTCGGCGCCGACGGCGATCCCTTCGGCCGCCGTGCCGACCACGACCAGGTGGGCCACGCCCGTCCGGGCGGCCAGCTCACCCACGCTCTCGTGTTCGGCGTGGCCGTCATCGCCGAGCTCCGCCATGTGGGCGAGCACCGCGATGGACCGGCGGTCCCGGGCGAGCGCGCCCAGGGTGGTCAGCGCCGCCCGCATCGATTCGGGGTTGGCGTTGTAGGCGTCGTTGACGAGGGTGGCACCGCGGTGTTCGGTGACCTCCATCCGCCAACGGCTGACCGGGGTCGCCGCGCCGAGGGCGGTGGCGATGTCTTGGATGTCCATGCCGAGGTCGTCGGCGACGGCCGCGGCGGCCAGCGCGTTGCTGACCTGGTGGGCGCCGACCAGTCCCAGCTCGACCCGGGCCGTGCGGCCGCGCAGGTTGAGCGTGAAGGACGGGGCGCCGTTGTCTCCGATGACGACGTCGGTGGCGCGCACCTGGGCGTCCTCGGCGGTGCCGTAGAACACCACGCGGGCGTCGGTGCGCGTGTGCATGGCGCGCACCAGCGGGTCGTCGGCGTTGAGGACGGCCACGCCGCCCTCGCCGCGCCGGTCGCTGCCGGGCGGCAGGCACTCCACCAGCTCGCCCTTGGCCTTGGCGATGGCCTCACGGCCGCCGAACTCGCCCATGTGGGCGCTGCCGACGTTGAGGACCACGCCGATCCGGGGCGGGGCCACGCGGCACAGGTACGCGATGTGCCCGATGCCGCGGGCGGCGACCTCCAGGACCAGGTTCTTGGTGCCGGTGTCGGCGCGGAGCACTGTGAGCGGATGGCCGATCTCGTTGTTGAACGAGCCGGCGGGCGCCACGGTGGGTCCGGTGCCGCTGACGACCTGGGCGATGAGGTCCTTGGTGGTGGTCTTGCCGGAGGAGCCGGTGACCCCCACGACCTCGGCCGCGGCTGTCCCTCGCGCGGGGTCGCTGAGTTCGACGGCCACGTGCCGGGCCAGACGGGCCAGGGCCGCTAGGACCTCGTCGTCACCGCCGTCCACCAGCAGGTGGGGGGCGTCGACCGGGCGCGAGGCCAGGACCGCGACCGCTCCGGCCGCCGCGGCGGACTCGGCGAAGTCGTGTCCGTCGACCCGTTCACCGCTCAGGGCGACGAAGAGCGCTCCGGGCGCCACCTGTCGTGAATCGATGACGACGGGGCCGTCGACGACGGCGTCGGGGCGCGCTGATCCGCCGATGGCGGTTTGGGTGATCTCAGCGATCCGATCGAGCGTGAGCGCGATCAAATCCACTCCTCATGTCAGGCCCGGCCCACGGCGCCCCAGGGGCATTGGCCACCCGGCCTCGGGTTCGGGTCAGGGGATGGCACCGCGGATACCGTGCGCGCGGTGCCGCGCCGGGCTTCACCACGATGACCGGCCGGTGCCGGGTCGTGGGCGCGACCGTGGGCGGCACGTGTCGGGCTGCGATTGCCGGACCTACCTTAGAACATGTTGGGGCGTCTGGGGTCCCAGCGGGGCCCTGTGCAGAGCAATATGCTCCACTTCGTGATCGACGGCGGGTCCGGTAGCGGCGATCCGTACACGTCGGTGGTGTGCACACCACCGGGACGCGGCCTGGGGCCGCGTCCCGGAAAGCGGACGGCACCGCGTGCGGCGCGTCTTACGGTGTGTTGTTGGATCAACCGAGGTCAGACCCGGGTTCAGCCTTCAGCCGGCCAAGGCTCAGCCTTCGTCGGGTGCCCGGTGGACGTCCTGGAGGGCGTTGCCCAGCCGTGCGCTGGCGCGGGCGCGCAGGGCGTCCTCGATGGCCGTCCGCAGCACTTCGCGGTCGTCGAAGGGCAGGACCTCGCCCTTGACGTACTGGCCGGTCTCGTGGCCCTTGCCCGCGACCACGACCACGTCGCCGGGGCCGGTGCGGTGCACGCCCAGACCGATGGCCTCGGCGCGGTCGAACTCCACCGTGACGCGCGCCCGCTGGTCCTCAGGGACCTTGGACACACCCTCCAGCATCGCGGTGGCGATGGCGACGGGGTCCTCGGTGCGCGGGTTGTCGTTGGTGATGATCAGCTGGTCGGCCAGGCGCGCGGCGGCCTCACCCATCAGCGGGCGCTTGGCGCGGTCGCGATCGCCGCCGCAGCCGACCACCATGGTGACCTGGCCGTCGGTGGTCTCGCGCAGGGCGCTGAGCACGGCCTCGATGGCGCCGGGCTTGTGCGAGTAGTCCACCAGGGCGGCGAAGTCCTGGAAGCCCGAGGAGGTCCCGCGGACCTCGACCGACTCCATGCGGCCGGGCACGCCCGGGGCCGCGGCCACACCGGCGATGGCGGTCTCCAGCGGGATCCCGGCCTCGACCAGGCCGACGACGGCGGCCATGGCGTTGGAGACGTTGAACGGCCCGGGCAGGCCCACGGAGGCGCGGGCCTCCATACCGCCGGGGCCGACGATGCGGAAGGTGCTCCCGGTGGCGCCCAGTTCGACGTCCACGGCCTTCCAGTCGGCGTCCATGCCGTTGTCGGGCCCGGCGTCGGAACCGCCCTCCACGGCGAAGGTGGTCACCGGGACCGCCCCGCGCCCCTGGACCATGTCCACGAGGGCACGACCGAAGCGGTCGTCGGTGTTGACCACCGCGATGTCGCAGTACTCGGGGGTGAACAGGAGCGCCTTGGTGTCGAAGTAGTCGCGCAGGTCCGAGTGGAAGTCCAGGTGGTCCTGGGACAGGTTGGTGAAGATCGCCACGTCGTAGCGGGTACCGCCGACACGGCCCAGGGCCAGGGCGTGGCTGGAGACCTCCATGGCCGCGGCGGTGGTGCCGCGTTCGCGCATGACCGCGAAGAGCCCGTGCAGGTCGGTGGCCTCGGGCGTGGTCAGGGAGGAGGCGACGCGCTCGTCGCCCACCCGCATCTCCACGGTGCCGACCAGACCGGTGCTCATCCCGGCCTGGCGCAGCCCGGACTCGATCAGGTAGCTGATCGTGGTCTTGCCGCTGGTGCCGGTGGTACCGACCAGGAGCAGGTCCTTGGCCGGGTCGTCGTAGACCCAGGCGGCGGCGGTGCCCAGGGCGGCGCGCGCGTCGGGCACGACGATCACGGGCAGGCCGGTCTCGGCGGCGCGGTCGGCGCCCGCGGCATCGGTGAGGATCGCCGCGGCCTCGGCGTCGGCTACCTGTTGTGAGAAGTCCGCGCCGTGGGCGCGGGTCCCGGGCAGGGCCGCGTACAGGTCGCCCTGCTGCACCTTGCGCGAGTCATGGGTGATACCGCGGACATAGATCTCCCGGTCGGGGAGGTCCGCTGGACGGTCCGCGCTCAGGTCGGGGCGCAGAAGAGTGGTGTCCGGCCCGAGCAGCGCTGCGAGGGCGGACAGTGGACGGAGTTTGGTGTGTTCAGGTCGCATTACCGGTGGCACGTGTGGAGGTTAACGGCTGTGGAGGACCTCTCGGTAATTTCCACGCTGCGTTGTCGGTTATTGCCCCGGATGGGGGTTGCGCCCAGGTTACGCGCGATACTTCGAGGAGAGGGGGTGGCACGGATATGGATCTGACTGGGCCGCTGGTGCTGGATGGCGGGTTGGCCACGCGGTTGGAGGCCTACGGCTGTGAACTGGGCGGCGGCCTGTGGTCGGCCCGATTGCTGGCCGAGGAGCCCGAACTGGTCGCGCGTGTGCACCGGGACTACTTCGAGGCGGGCGCGGACGTGGCCATCACGGCCAGCTACCAGGCGAGTGTGGCGGCCTTCACCGAGCGGGGGTACTCGCGGTCGGAGGCGCTGGGGTTCATCGGGCGTTCGGTGGAGCTGGCGCTGGCCGAGCGCGACGCCTTCGGTTCGGGGTTGGTGGCCGCCGGTGTGGGGCCCTACGGGGCGGCGCTGGCGGACGGTTCGGAGTACACCGGCGCCTACGACCTGGATGAGGACGGCCTGTACGCCTGGCACCGGGAGCGCTGGCGGGTCCTGACCGGCGCCGGGGCGGACCTGGTGGCCTGCGAGACCTTGCCGTCACTGGCGGAGGCCCGGGCGCTGGCGCGGCTGCTGGAGGAGACCCCGGATGTTCGCGCGTGGTTCAGTTTCTCGTGTGCGGACGGCGAGCGGATCAGCGACGGAACCCCGTTGAGGGAGGTGGCCGCCGAACTCGCCCCGCTGTACGGGCGCGGGTTGGTGGCGGCGGTGGGGGTGAACTGCGTCCCGCCCCGGAACGTACCGTCCCTGCTGGGCGAGGTGGCGGCGGTGGGCCTGCCCTCGGTGGCCTACCCGAATTCGGGCGAGGTGTGGGACGCCGCCGGTCAGCGGTGGACCGGCAGCTCCGAAGCGGAGGGCTTCGGCGAGGCCGCCGTCGGATGGTGCGCGGACGGCGCGGTGTTCGTGGGCGGCTGCTGCCGCACCGGCCCCGAACACATCCGCGCCGTCCGCACCCGGGTCTGACTCCGGGCCTCTCCAGCCCTACGAGTCGTCTTCCTCCTCGAAGAGGCGGATGGCTGGCGGCTCGGTGCCCGTCGGAGGAACCTTCATGGTCTTGAGGGCGAAGGACATGATGTCGTTGAACACCGGCCCCGCGGCCTCACCGCCGTAGATGGTCCCCCTCGGGCTGTGCAGGACCACCTGGACGATCAGCTCCGGGTCGTCCGCCGGGGCGAAGCCCGCGAAGGTCGCGGTGTAGTCGTTCTCGTTGTAGGCGCCGGTCTCGGGGTCGAGGCGGTTGGCGGTACCGGTTTTGCCCGCCACCCGGTAACCGTCGATCCGGGCCTGCGGTGCGGTGCCCCCGTCGCCGGTGACGGCCTCCAGCATCAGGGCGAGCTGTTCGGCGGTCTCCTCGCTGACCACCCGGGTCTTCTCCGGTTCCCCGGCCGGGGTGAACTCACCCTCCGGGTCGACCGTGCCCGCGACCAGCCGGGGTTCCACTTGGACTCCGCCGTTGGCCACGGTGGCGTAGACCAGCGCCATCTGGGTGGCGTTCACCGAAAGACCGTGCCCGATGGACACCGACGGCAGCTGGGTACCCCACCAGTCGTCGGGGTCGGTGAGGATGCCCGCCTCCTCGCCCGGCAGCGCCAGGCCGGTCGGCTGGCCGAGCCCGAAGTCCTTCATGAAGTCGTACAGCGTCCCGCGGCCGACCTCGTCTGCGATCTTGATCGTGCCGACGTTGCTGGACTGGGCCATGATCCCGTTGACCGTGAGCCGTTGGGTGCCGTTGTTGGTGGAGTTGCGGAAGGTCCGGTCGTAGTACTGGAGGGAGTAGGGCACGGTGTACACCGTCTCCGGTGTGGTGAGCCCCTCCTCCAGCGCCGCGGCCAGGGTGATCACCTTGTTGGTGCTGCCCGGTTCGAAGGTCTCGGCCACCGCGCCGTTGGACCACTCCTCGGGTCCGGTGGCGGAGATGTCGTTCTGTGAGTAGGACGGGTAGTCCGCCATCGCGAGGATCTCGTGGTCGGTGTTGGTGACGATGACGCTGCCGCCTTCGGCGTCCAGCTCCTCCACCCGTTCGGCCAGCGCCCGCTGGGCGAACCACTGGAGGTCGCGGTCCAGGGTCAGCCGCACGTCCTGGCCGGGTTCGGGTTCGCGCACCAGACCGCCGGCCATGGGGATCTGGGTGCCGTCGCTGCCCACCTCCACCTGGCGCTTGCCCGCCTCACCGGAGAGCGTCTCGTCCAGGTAGCCCTCCAGCCCCTCCAGGCCGTGTCCTTCGGAACCCACGAAACCGACCAGGTCGGCGGCGCCGGTCTCCTCGGGGTAGACGCGCTCGTAGTCGACCTCGGCGCCGACCCCGGACAGGCCGAGATCGCGCATCTCCTGCCAGTCGCCGGGCGAGATCCGGTGGGCCACCACCTGGTAGCGGCTGGGCGTGGCGTCGACCTTGGCAGCCACCTCGTCCTCGTCCAGGTCGAAGCGGGTGACCAGTTCGTCCACGAGCTGGTCGCGCTCCTCCTCCTTGACCTCCTCGGGGTCGACGAAGACGGTGCGCACCTCCACCGACAGCGCGAACGGGTTGCCGTTGACGTCGGTGATCTGCCCGCGCAGGGTCGGGATGTCGATGGTCTGCAGGCGCAGGTTGGCGGCGGCCTCGGCGTAGGTGTCGGCGTCGATGCCCTGGATCTGGGTGAGCCGCCCGGCGAACAGCATCATGATGACGACGATGATGACCCCACCGATCTTGATGCGCTTGGCCGGGTCGCCCGCCCGGAAGGTGCGGCGCAGCAGCGGGGGTGGCGGGGGCGGCGGCGCCGGGGGCCTGCGGCGGGGCCGCTCACTCGCTCGGCGCGCCGGACGCGCGGTACTCCCCCGGCCCGCCCCCGCCGCGCCCGGGCGGACGCGGGAACCGTCGGCCGGGCGTCGTGGTTCGCGCTGGGGGCGCTTGCTGGGCCGGGACCCGGAGCGTCCTGTCGCTCCGGGTCTGCGGGGGTCACGGGGGTTTCGGTCCCGGGGGTTGCTCACTCACCGCTCCCAGCGTTTCCGGCGCCGACGCCGTTCTCCTGCGCGTCCGCGCCGCCGCCACCAGTGATCTCACCGCTGTCCAGATCCAGGAAGAGCGTGGCCTCGCCCTGTTCCATGCCCATCTCCTCGGCCTCCCCGGAGATGCGCTCGGAGGTCTCCAGGTGGGCGACGGACTTCTCCTTTTGCTGTTCCACGTAGGAGAGCTCGCGGTTCTCCGCCTGCAGTCTGGTGATGGTGTAGGCCTCCTGGGCGACGACGCTGCGCAGCACCAGCAGGGCCACCAGCGCGCCGCCGAGCAGGCACAGGATCAGCAGCACGAACGGGATCTTCGGCGCCGGGGCGCCCCCGCCGGAGCGGGTGGTGCGCGTGGTGCGGGTACTCGCCGCGGGGCGCGCGGTGCGTTGGGGCGTGGCGGGACGCTTGGTGGTCCTGCTCCCCCTGGTGGTCGTGCTCCGCTCCTTGGTGGTGCGGCGGGTGTCCGTCTTCGTGCCCATCTGCTCTCCCTACTGCCGCGACGGCCGGCGCACGCGTTCGGCCGCGCGCAGGCGGGCCGACTGCGCGCGCGGGTTGCGCTCGTTCTCTTCGTCCGTGGGGAGTTCCGAGCCCCTGGTGAGGAGCCGGAGTTCCGGTTGGCGGTCCGGGAGGGGGACCGGAAGGTCGGCGGGCGTGGTGTCGGTGGCCAGGGCCGCGAGGGCCTTCTTGGTCATCCGGTCCTCCAGCGAGTGGTAGGACAGCACCGCGATGCGGCCGCCGAGCCCCAGACGGGAGATGGCGGCGGGGAGGGTCTCCTTGAGGATGGAGAGTTCGGCGTTGACCTCGATACGCAGCCCCTGGAAGGTGCGCTTGGCTGGGTGGCCGCCGGTGCGGCGGGTGGCCGCGGGGATGGCCTCGCGGACCAGTTCGGCCAGCTCGCGGGTGGAGTCGATGCGGCCCTGGGCGCGGCGGCGCTCGATCGCCCTGGCCACACGGGAGGCGAAGCGTTCCTCGCCGTAGGTGCGCAGCACCCGGGTGAGCTCGGCGACGGGGTAGTCGTTGACGATCTCGGCCGCGGTGAGCGCCTGGGTGCGGTCCATGCGCATGTCCAGGGGGGCGTCGTGGGCGTAGGCGAAACCGCGGTCGGTCTCGTCCAGCTGCGGCGAGGACACGCCGAGGTCGAGCAGGACGGCGTCGGCTTCCTGAACCCCGGCCTCGTCGAGGGCGCTCGGGATGTCGGAGTAGACGGCGTGCACGAAGTGGGTGCGGTCGGCGTAGGGCGCCAGGCGCTTGGCGCTGCGCTCCAGGGCGGTGGTGTCCCGGTCCACGCCGACCAGTCGCATGCTGGGGCAGGCCTTGAGCAGGGCCTCGGAGTGCCCGCCGAGCCCGAGGGTGCCGTCGACGAGGACCGCCCCGGGACGGCTGAGCGCCGGGGCGAGCAGTTCCACGATCCGGTCGAGCATCACCGGCACGTGTAGAGGATCAATTCCTTCACGTGCGGCACGGATGCGCGCCTCGATGTCGTCCTGCGCGACCTGGTGCCGCGTGTCCCCGTGCTCTGTGTCCCCGTGCTCTGCGGTCTCGTTCGAAGAGCTGTCCCCGTCGGGTCGCTCGTGCTGCCGGTTGTCCCCCATGCGCTGCTGTTCCTCCACGCTCTCGCGGTCTCCCCCTGAAGTCCGTGCAGCGCACTGGGCGCGCTCCACGGTGTCCTTCGCGTGGCCCCTCCGAAGTACCGGAGGGCCTCCGGACACGGCCGCTATTGTCCACCTTTCGGCGGACGCGCGCTCACGACCTGGCACCGGGGAAGTCGCGCCAGCTCGTGTGACCGTCTCCGGAGACCGCTGCCGGTCCCGGCATTGCATGGACTCTGTGCTGCTGGTGGATCGAGGCGGCGAGATGTCCGCCCCGCCGTCACAGCACCCCGGGCAGCACCTCCTCTGAGAGTTGCGAGAACGCCTGCTCCTGCTCGGCCTCGTACTCCGACCACGCGGTGACGTCCCAGATCTCCAGGCGCGTGTTGGCGCCGATCACGACGCAATCGCGGTCCAAGCCCGCGTAGGCGCGCAGTTTCGGCGGGATCGTGACCCTGCCCTGCTTGTCACAGGACTCGTCCGACGCGCTGGCGAAGAGGACGCGGCTGTAGTCGCGAACCGCCTTGGCGGTGACCGGGGCGGAGCGCAGGGCGTCGGTGATGCGGCTGAACTCGGCCGTCGGAAAGACGTAGAGACAGTGCTCCTGGCCTTTCGTGATCACCAAACCCCCCGACAGTTCGTCGCGGTACTTCGCGGGAAGGAACAGCCGTCCCTTCTGGTCGAGGCGAGGTGTGTGGGTGCCGAGGAACACACACTCACCCCCTCGCCCCTAAGTGGAGAATTCACCCTCATCTCCACGGTGCCCCACCTTACTCCACTCTTCCCCACCGTCAACAGCTTCAACCCGGCTTCATCGGCCTTGGAATCGCCAAAAGCGCAGGTCAGAAAGGTGGCTCGGCAGTGGGGGGCGAGCGCCGCCGCGCAGCGCCCGCGTGCGTCGCACCCTGACGGAGGGGAATCCGGACAGGAGCCAGGGAGAGCACCGAGGCGGGAGCGGGTCGACGGCACATGGTGACAACCACCACCCGGCGCGACTTCGGGCGTGTTTTCCACGTCCGACCCGTTGTCGGGGAGCACGCTCCCACCAATGATCAGTGGACCGATTCGAGCGCTTTCACCACTTTGGCCTCCAGAGGAATCATTCGGCGGCCGATTCCGGCACTTTGGTTTGCAATCGGTCTGATTGGCCCTAGCCTCGGATCGATACACCGAGACATACCGAGCGAGAGGGGTCTCGTGTCACTCGGCACACAGCACGACGGTCACGGGGGCGACGTCCGAGGGGACGTCAATGCCGTTGTCGCCGTCGCCGACCGCGTCCGCGGCGCGATCGAGACGGTCATCGAGGGCAAACCCGAGGTGCTGCGCATCGCGCTCACCGTCATGCTCGCCGAGGGCCACCTTCTCGTCGAAGACGTCCCCGGCGTCGGCAAGACCATGATGGCCAAGGCCCTGGGCCGGGCCGTGGACTGCTCCGTACAGCGCGTGCAGTTCACCCCGGACCTGCTGCCCAGCGACATCACCGGGGTCAGCGTCTACCACCAGGACCGCAACGAGTTCGAGTTCAACCCGGGCCCCGTGTTCGCCAACATCGTGCTCGGCGACGAGATCAACCGGGCCTCGCCCAAGACGCAGTCAGCCCTCCTGGAATGCATGGAGGAACGACAGGTCAGCGTCGACGGGCAGACCCGGGCCCTGGAGCGGCCGTTCATGGTCGTGGCGACCCAGAACCCGGCCGACATGGAGGGCACCTACGCCCTGCCCGAGGCGCAGCGGGACCGGTTCATGGCCCGCGTCTCCGTCGGTTACCCCTCGCCCCAGGCCGAGCTGGACATGATCGACAGCCACAGCTCCCGTTCCCCGCTGGAGCAGCTGGCCCCGGTCACCAACGCGGCCGAGATCCGCTCCCTGGTGGACCGCGTCCACAACGTGCACATGGCGCCGGGGATGCGCCGCTACGTCGTGGACCTGGTCAACTCCACCCGGACCGCACCCGAACTCAAGCTGGGCGCCTCGCCCCGCGCCACCCTGCACCTGGTGCGCGCGGCCCGGGCCCACGCGGCTCTGGAGGGGCGCCACTACGTCGTCCCCGACGACGTGCAGGCCCTGGCCGTCCCGGTCCTGGCCCACCGGCTGCTGCCCGGACCCGAAGCACAGATGGAACGGCTCAGTGCCGAGCAGATCGTGGCCAAGCTGGTCGCCCGCCTGCCGGTCCCCGGGCCTCGCTGACACTGATCTCCCCAGGCCGGTCCCGGCCCCGGTCGCACAGACCCGACCGGGTCGGGCAACGGCGACCGGGGTCATGAAACCGACCGGGCGGACACCCCGTCACCACGGGTACGGAACCGGTCCGGGGAAGCGAGCCCGGCCCGGGGCCCGTCACCGTTCCCCGCGGAACCCCGCTGAGCAGGCCGTCCGACCCGAACCCGGCAGAACCGAGCCCCTCGAACCCGAGAGACGCACCATGCGCCCGCACCGAACCCTCACCGCCCGCGGTGGACTGATGCTGTTCTTCGGCGTGGTCGCGCTCGTGTGCGGTTTCGTCATCGGCCAGCGAGAGCTGGTGGGAGTGGGCCTCTTCTTGCTCCTGGTGCCGCCGATCTCCGCGCTGACCATCCTCGGGGCGACCAACCGGGTGGTGCACAGCCGGGCGCTGAACCCGCCGCGCGTCCCGGCCGGGACGGACACCCGGATCCTGATCCGGGTCGGCAACTCCTCCCTCACCTGGCCGGTGAGCTGGGTACGGATCGAGGACACCCTGCCGGTGCGTCTGGGTTACGAACCCCGGTACACAGTGGGCCACCTGGCCCCGCGCGCGGTCCGCGACGTCACCTACCTGGTCCGCCCGGCGGTCCGCGGCCGCTACCCCGTCGGTCCGCTCCGGGTGAGCGTGGTGGACCCGCTGGGCTGTGTCCGGGTGACCCGTGAGGTCGGCGCGCCCACGCCCCTGCTCGTGACCCCGGCCGTGGTCCCGCTCGCCGTCCTCGGCGCCTCCGACGGCTCCCAGGGTGAGAACTCGCCGCGCCGTTCGGTGAACGGCGCCGGTGAGCAGGACCCCATTCCGCGCGAGTACCGCTACGGCGACGAGATGCGCCGGGTGCACTGGCGCTCCACCGCCAAGCACGGCGAGCTCATGGTGCGCCGGGACGAACAGCACTGGCGGGAGCACAGCACCCTGCTCCTGGACACCCGGGACGCGGCCCACACCGGAGAGGGCCCCTGGAGCTCCCTGGAGACCGCGGTGAGCGTGGCCGCCTCCGTCGCGGTGAACCTCCTGGACAGCGGGCACGAACTGCGCCTGCACACCGAGCGGGGCCAGCTGTTCACCGAGCACGCGTCCGGCGTCCTGGACGGGCTCGCCACCGTGGAGGCCTCCGAGGCGGGCAGTCTCCACGGCGGGATCAGCACCCTGGAAGGGGCCCGCGGATCCTCGGCCAGCCTGGTGGTGGCGGTCCTGGGCGCACTCTCCCCGGAGGACGCCTCTGCGCTCTCCCGGGTGCGCGGCTCCGGACCGCACGTGGCGGTGCTGTGTGTGCGGGCCGCCTGGGACACCTCCGAAAACACCCGGCGCATCGCTGAACTACTCTCCGCCAACGGCTGGCGAGTACTCCCCGTCGCCGACCCGACCGAACTGCCCGCTCTGTGGCAGCAGGCGATCTCCCCCGGCTCCTCCGGGTTTCCCGGCCGCTCCGGTTTCCCGCCCTCTGCCAGCACCCGCACCGGGGAGGTCCCCCTGACCCCGGCGGGCCCCCACATCCCCTGGGAGGGGTCCCGTTGAGAGTGACCAGAGCACTGATGCCGCTGGCCGCCATGGTCTCGATGCTGGCGGCGCTGCCGCTCCTGGGCGGGCTGATCCGCGGCGACTGGTGGGGCCCGGCCGCGGTCCTCATCGTCGCGGTGGCCGTGGTCTCCGCGCTGTACCGCCTGACCGACCGCAACGCGTTCCCGGTGCCCTTCCTCCAGCTGATCGTCGCGGCGCTGCTGTTCACGCCGATCCTCGCCCCGGGCACCGGTTTCCTCGGCATCGTTCCGACCGCGGCCACCTTCGAGCAGACCTGGACGCTGTTCGAGCAGGGCGTGCACAGCATCAACACCAGCGCTCCCCCGGTGGCCGCCACCAACGGGCTGAGGATGATCATCGCGCTGACCTTCGTGGTGTTCGCGATCACCGCGGACTTCCTGGCGGTGACCG
This sequence comes from Nocardiopsis exhalans, assembly GCF_024134545.1. Taxonomy (GTDB): domain Bacteria; phylum Actinomycetota; class Actinomycetes; order Streptosporangiales; family Streptosporangiaceae; genus Nocardiopsis; species Nocardiopsis exhalans. The sequence continues at coordinate 2,554,777 of NZ_CP099837.1, read as the reverse complement.
CCCGCTGCCCGGGGATGGTCGGCGGCCTGCTGCTGGCGCTGATGCTGGTACCGCTGGCCGTGGACGGCGGCGGTCTGACCTGGGGCCAGGCCGCTGTCTGCGCCGCGGGCTTCCTCGCCCTGCTCGCCACGGACATGTGGGTTCGGGGACGTGAGTGGGGGGTCCGGGTCCCGAGCGGGCACGACCCTGCCGGCCGCTTCAGCGCGGGCGCCGTCCAGCTGGGCACCGTGGTCGCCGCCGCGGCCACCGCGATCCTGCTGGCCCTGTCGCTGCCCCTGATGATGCCCTCCCTGCGCACCGACGCCTTCTACACGATGGCCGACGGCAACCAGTTCGCCTCGAACAACAGCGTGACCACCACACACCCGCTGGTCTCGCTCCGCCGCGACCTGGCCTCCTCCTCCGACCGCACGGTGCTGACCTACCGCACCGACGCCGAGGACCCCGAGTACCTGCGCACCTTCGTCCTGGACGAGTTCGACGGCGAGAACTGGACGATGTCCCCGGTGCACACCGACCGCGACGCCAGGGTCGGCGGCGACCTGCCGCTGCCCCCGGGGTGGTCGGAGGAGTCCGACACCTCGGTCACCACCCGGGTGTCCCTGGACTCCGACGCCCCCCGGATGGAGTTCCTGCCGCTGCCCTACCCGGCGCGCACGGTGGAGGTGTCCGGCGACTGGTACGTGGACCCCGACACCCTGATGGTGTTCACCACGGACACCCCGCCGACCGGCTTCAACTTCGTGGTGGAGTCCGCCGAGAACCAGCCCGACGCCCAGGACCTGGCCAACGCCGGAGCGCCGCGCTCACTGCCCAACGACTACCTCAGGCTGCCCAACGGCATCGACGACCGCGTGCAGGAGCTCACCGACTCCCTGACCGCGAACGCCGACTCCGCCTATGCGCGTGCCACCGCCCTTCAGGACTTCTTCACCGGCGGCGCCTTCACGTACGACCTGAGCCCGCCCGCCACACCCAGTGACGCCGACCCGCTGTCGCACTTCCTCCTGGACGACCGGATCGGCTACTGCGAGCAGTTCGCCGGGGCGATGGCGATCATGGCCCGCCAGGCCGACATCCCGGCCCGGGTCGCGGTGGGCTACACCGCGGGTCAGCAGGTGGGCGAAGGCCGCTGGTCGGTGGCGGTGAGCGACGCGCACGCCTGGCCGGAACTGTACTTCGAGGGTTCGGGCTGGGTGCGCTTCGAGCCCACCCCGGCCTCCTCGCAGGGCCAGGGCTCGGCCACGGTCCCCGACTACACCTCCGGGGCCGACGTCGAACCCGAGCCCGTCCCCGAGCCGGAGCCCACGGACCCCAGCGGCCCCGAGCCGAGCGAGTCCCCGACCGAGGAGTCCAGCGCCTCCCCCGAGGCCAGCGATTCCCCCGAGGACGAGCCCACCGAGGAGGCCGGCGGCACCGCGGGCGGAAGCACCAGCTCGAACGCGATGCCCTGGTGGCCCGCGTTGGTCGGCGTGATCGCCGCCCTGCTGCTGTTGGCCGCCCCGGCCCTGACCCGGGCCCTGATCCGCGGCTCCCGCCGGGCCGCCCTGGCCTCGGGCGGGGTCGCCGGAGCCCACACCGCCTGGCGGGAACTGCGCGACACCTGCCTGGACCTGGGCCTGGACTGGGTGCTCACCGAGAGCCCCCGGGCGACCGCCGCCCGCCTGGGCTCCTTCCGCGAGGACGGAAGCGTCCTGCCCGGCGAGGCCCACGCCGCCATCTGGCGTCTGGCCCGAGCCGAGGAGGCCGCCCGCTACGCCCCGGACCCGGAGACCGGCACCCAGATGGCCGCCGACCTGGCCACGGCCACGGCGGGCCTGTCCGCCAACGCCTCTGGCAGCGACCGCTGGCGCGCCCTCCTGCTCCCGCGCTCCCTGGCCCCCTGGCAGCGCCCCAGAACCGCTGCGGAAGCCGTCCCCGCCACTTCCTGAGGGCCGATGGTGCCCCTGGGCCCTACGAGGTTCCAGGGGCGCCTGGGCCGTCTGTGGCCCCAGGGACGTCTGAGTCCCCTGGGAGGGACCGGGCCGCCCCAGGGCAGGGGCACGGCCAGGAAGTGACCCGTGGGCCCCGGAGACCTTCGAGGACCGCGTCAGTGGGCTGCGTCCGGTGGAGGCGTGCCCCCCGAGAGGCAGGTGGGAGTGCCTCCAGGAGGCACGGGCACTGGAGGCGGGCGTGACACACACGGACCCAACCGTGCCCCGGGTGGGTGCTCGGGTGTGGGCGTTCTGTGTCCGAAACCCCGATCGGGGTCGTTCCGGTCGGGGCGGGACGGGGCCGACTCAGGGGTCAGGCATGAAAAACGGTGGGACCCGCACACGATGATCGTGCTCGGGCCCCACCGTCATGGAACACGCAGGCGCTCAGGGCATCCGTCGCGAGGGCGAACCGGTGTCCGCCACGGGTGAGTTACTACTCCTCACCCTGCTGGCGGCGACGCCACCGCTCCTCGAAGCGGTTCATCATTCCCGGACGCTTGTCGCCCTTGCGCTTCTTGGGCTCGTTCTCGGCCTCCGCGAGCATCGCCTCCGCGCCGCCGGCGGCCTTACGCCAGGCGTTCGCCCCCATGAGGAAGGAGGCCAGCATGAAGATGAAGCCGAGGACGCTGATGGTGACCGGAAGTGCCAGCGACGCGTCCGGGCCTCCCAACAGCAGCCCCAGGAGCAGCAACCCCATGCCGAGCACGAAGCCGATGACGGCCTTGATGATCCAGCGCTTGTAATGGACTCCGGGGTTCGTCTGCCGAACAGTGTTCGCGAACTTCGGGTCCTCGGCATACAGCGCCCGCTCGATCTGGTCGAGCATGCGCTGCTCGTGTTCAGAGAGCGGCACGGCGCCTCCCTACGGCAGTCCCCGGTTGGGGTGACGGGTACTGAAAAACAGTCTCTTGGTCAGTGGTATGCCCAGAATACGGTGCACTAGCGCCTAGTGGAAAGAAAAGCTGCGTGTGTACCTGACCCACTACGGCCACGATACCCTCGCCCTGTATCGGAAACACCGGCTTCCATGCCTCTCTTCTTACCCTTACTCCGGTTCTACCCATGAGAACGCTCAGAGGTCCCCGGAAGTTGCCGCATCATACGTCGTTTTCGTCACTCTTGGCCAATACGGCCGACTGTATCGCGCCCGGACCGAAACGGGCCTTCACCCGGTCCATAACCCGTTCAACGTCCCGCCAACCCGTGTCCTCCTCCCCCAACGCCAACTGGCGGTGTGAAAGTTCCACCGGGGCGACACCTTCCACACGAACCCCCACCAGCCGCAGCGGAGTACCCCTCAGCCCCGACGCCGCGTAGAGCGCACGCGCCACAGCGCTGATCTCCCTCCCCACGTCCGTGGTCTCGGAGAGGGTCTTCGCCCTGGTGATCGTGGAGAAGTCGGCCCTGCGCAGTTTCACGCTCACCGTGCGCCCCACCTGCCCCGAGGCGCGCAGCCGGTGCGCGACCTTCTCGGACAGGCGCAGCAGCTCGCGGTCGACCAAGCCCGGGTCATGCACGTCCACGGAGAAGGTCTCCTCCGCGCCCACGCTCTTGTCCGGGGTCTCGGCGACGACCGGGCTGGGGTCCTCGCCCCGGGCCAGCGCGGCCAGGCGGGTACCGGCCTTCTCGCCCAGTTCCATGCGCAGGAGTTCGGGGTCGGTCCGGGCCAGGGCGCCGACGGTGCGCAGGCCCAGCCGGACGAGTGTGCGTTCGGTCTTGTCCCCGACCCCGGGCAGCGCCCCGATGGGCAGGGGGTCCAGAAAGCCGTGCACGGTGGTGGTGGGGACCAGCAGCAGCCCGTCGGGCTTGCAGTGGGTGGAGCCGAGCTTGGCCACGAAACGGGTGGCGGCTACCCCGACGGAGCAGGTGAGCCGCTGCTCCCGGCGGACGCGTTCGCGGATCATCGCGGCGATGCGCACAGGGCCGCCCAGACGCCGGCGGGCGCCGGAGACGTCCAGGAAAGCCTCGTCCAGGGACAACGGCTGCACGAGGGGCGTGACCGAGCGCAGGATGTCCATGACGGCTTCGGAGGCCTGCCGGTAGGCGGCTCCGTCCGGCGGGTAGACCAGGGCGTCCGGGCACAGCCGCACCGCCTGGGCCATGGGCATCGCCGAGTGCACGCCGTGGCGGCGGGCGATGTAGTCAGCGGAGGAGACCACACTGCGCGGACCGGTACCGCCCACGATCACGGGGCGGCCGCGCGCCTCGGGGTGGCGCAGCTGCTCCACGCTCGCGAAGAACGCGTCCATGTCCAGGTGCAGGATGTGGCAGCCCTCGTCCGGACCGGAGCCGTCCGGAGGGAAGTCGGCGTCCAGCGGAGCGATGCCGTCGGGGGTGACCACACCCCGCAGAGCGGCACCGCGTTCCAGTTGACGTCGGCTCATAGGCCCAGGTTATGCCCTGACCGGAGCCGCCCCGCCCCGGGGCACCGTCCGGTACCGGCCACCCCGACGCCCTCCGAAAGCAGGGCTGGTCCGGGGCGTACCAGGCGCACGGGCCCCAGGTAGGCACGGTGCGCGGGGCGCACGGGACATGCTGAGCACACGGGGTGCCTCCCGCCTTAGCTGGGACGGGAGGCACCCGGGCGCACGAGGTCCGCACCAGTAGTCTGCTCTCGGCCGCACCGCCCGCTCCTATCCCAGGGATCCCATGCGAGACATCGTCATCTTCTCCGGCAGCGCACACACCGAAATCGCGGAGGAGATCTGCGCGGACCTCGGCAAGCCGCTCTCCCCCACCCGGGTCTCCCGGTTCGCCAACGACTGCCTGGAAGTACAGCTCCAGGCCAACTGCCGCGAACGCGACGTCTTCATCATCCAGCCGCTGGTCCCCCCGGTGCAGGAGAACCTCGTCGAGCTGCTCCTGATGCTGGACGCGGCCCGGGGCGCCTCCGCCGCACGGACCACGGTGGTCATGCCGCACTTCGCCTACGCACGCTCGGACAAGAAGGACGCGCCACGCATCTCCATCGGAGGGCGGCTGGTAGCCGATCTGCTCGCCACCGCGGGCGCCAGCAGGGTCCTGGCCATGACCCTGCACTCGCCCCAGGTCCACGGGTTCTTCAGCGTCCCGGTGGACCACCTGCACGCGCTCGGTGAGCTCGCCGACCACTTCCGGGGCGGGGATCTGTCCAACACGGTGGTGGTCTCCCCCGACTTCGGCAACGTCAAGGAGGCTTCGGCGTTCGCCCGCAGGCTGGGCACCCCGGTGGCGTCCGGGGCCAAGCAGCGGTTCAGTGACGACCGGGTGAGCGTCACGTCGGTGATCGGTGACGTCGCCGACCGGGACATCATCATCCTGGACGACGAGATCGCCAGGGGGAGCACCGTCGTGGGGCTGATCGAGCGGCTGCGCGAACAGAAGGTGCGTTCCATCCGCGTCGCCTGCACGCACGGGCTGTTCAGTGACGGGGCGCTGGACCGGCTCACCGCGATGGACGACGTGGCCGAGATCGTGTGCACGAACACGGTGCCCCTGGCCCCGGAGCAGACCTCACCGAAACTGCGGGTGCTGTCGATCGCGCCCGCGTTGGCCGAGGCGATCCGGCGCATCCACGACGGGGAGTCCGTCAGCACGCTCTTCGACATCCACTAGAGCGACGGGAGCACCGGGAACAGAGAGCCCCGGGAAACCCCGTCAGTGCTTGAGCGCGATGGCGTGCAGCTGGGTGGCGATGCCGATCAGCTCGGGGTGGTCGGCGGCGGCCCGCTCCAGGTCCACCAGGTGCTGCCCGGCCTGGGCGTCGCCCTCCCAGGCGTGCCCGGGCAGGACGTCGGCGAACACGCGCACCCCGCGCACGCTCTCCCCGGTCAGGCCGGAGTGCCCGATGAGTTCGAGGAGCTGCTGGCGGGTGAACCGGCGGGGCATGGGGTCGGCCTCGCCCCAGCGGCCGTCCGCGTCCGAGAGCAGGTGCTGGGCGTCGGTGATGTGCCCGGCCAGGGCGCGGTGCAGGGCACCGGCGACGGCGTTGGTCACCAGCAGGCTGACCGCGCCGCCGGGCCGGGTGATACCGGCGACGTCGGCCAGCGCCACGGCGGGTTCGTCGACGTACTCGAGCACGTTGTGCACCAGCACGAGGTCGGCGCTGTCGGCCGGGAAGAGCGAGGCCAGGTCCTGGGTCTCCCCCTGGACGCCGCGCACCGTGACACCGCTCTCCGCGGCGCGGCGCTCCAGGGCGGCCAGGGAGTCCGGGCTGGGCTCGACGACGGTCACACGGTGACCGAGCTCGGCGAGCGGGACGGCGGCGCCACCGGTGCCGCCGCCCGCGTCGACGATTTCCAGGGGCTCACCGTCGGAGAGGCGGGACAACAGCTGTGAGAGCGCGTCCCAGACCACGGCGGTCCGGGCGGTGTTGGCCGCCCGCGCGGGACCGGTCGCACCGCTCGTACCGAAGCCGCTCGCGGTGGTCGCGGACGTGCCGCTCCTGTCAGTCAACTGCGTTCCCTCAATCAGCTAGTGCCCGCGCCCCGCCACGGGGCACGGTCCGCCCGGCCCGGCCTCGGCTCGAGGTCTCAGAGCGAGAGCGTCGACTTGTTCTCCATCAGCCTAGACAGAAGTCCGCTGATGAAGTTGGGCGACTCGTCGGTGGAAAGCTCCTTGGCCACACCGACGGCCTCGGCGATCGCCACGCCGTCGGGGATGTCCTCGGCCCACAGCAGCTCGTAGGCGCCCATCCGGAGGATGTTGCGGTCCACGACCGGCATGCGCTCCAGGGTCCACCCGATGGCGTACTCGTCGAGGAGTTCGTCGATGCGTGCGCGCCGCTCATCGACGGAGCGGGCCAACAGCTCGGTGAACTCGTTGATCGGCGGTTCGGGCTGGGCCCGGCGACGCTTGATGACGTCCTCCACCGAGGTGGAACGCACCTCGGATTCGTAGAGGACCTCCACCGCGCGCCGACGGGCCTTACGCCGTGCACCACTCATCAGTTGACACGACCGAGGTAGTCACCGGTGCGGGTGTCGACCTTGACGCGCTCGCCCTGGGTGACGAACAGCGGCACCTGGATGGTCGCGCCGGTCTGGACGGTGGCGGGCTTGGTGCCGCCGGTGGAGCGGTCGCCCTGGACGCCCGGGTCGGTCTGGGTGATCTCCAGCTCGACCGCGGCGGGCATCTCGATGTAGAGCGGGTTGCCCTCGTTGGTGGCCACCGTGACCTTGGTGTTCTCCAGGAGGAAGCCCTTGGCTTCGCCGACCACGGCGTCCGGCACCGGGATCTGGTCGTAGGTCTGGGTGTCCATGAAGATGAAGGAGTCACCGTCGTGGTACAGGTACTCCATGTCCCGGCGGTCGACGCTGGCGAACTCGACCTTGGAACCGGCGTTGAAGGTCTTGTCGACGATCTTGCCCGTGAGGACGTTCTTCAGCTTGGTGCGGACGAACGCGCCGCCCTTGCCCGGCTTGACGTGCTGGAACTCCAGGACGTTCCAGAGAACGCCTCCGTCGAGCTTCAGGGTCGTGCCGTTCTTGATGTCGTTCGTCGTGGCCACTTCGGTCGTCTCTCCAAGGGGTGTGACACGTCGGAGACCGGACTCGCTGGTCCGGTCGGTGGTCAGTGGGGCGAGGCGTGGCTCCCGGGGCCGCCGGTGGGTGTGTCCGCGGTTGGGTGTTTCCACCGCCAGACGGGTGCGTCCACTACTAGCGGGGACTGTGTCCGCCAGCGGCCGGGCACTCCTCGCCTTCGATCAGTCTAGTGGCTTCCGGGGACTCAGGAACCGTCCACGACCGCCTGGTAGGCGGCGTCGAGCAGCTCAGGCGAGGGACCGCTGAGGATCGACGGACTGGCCAGGCCGTCCAGGACCACGAAGCGCAGGGTCGCGCCGCGGGCCTTCTTGTCCACGGCCATGGTGGCGCGCAGCTCGTCCCAGGACTCGGCGGCGTAGCTGACCGGCAGGCCCACCGAGGTGAGCACGGAGCGGTGCCGCTGGACCAGGGCACCGTCGATCCGGCCGTCCAGACGGGCGAGTTCGGCGGCGAAGACCATGCCGATGGAGACCGCGTAGCCGTGCCGGAAGGTGTAGTTCTCGGCGCGCTCGATGGCGTGTCCGAGGGTGTGGCCGTAGTTGAGGATCTCGCGGCGGCCGCTCTCCTTGAGATCACCGGAGACGACGTCGGCCTTGACCCGGATCGCGCGCTCGATGAGCTCGCGGGTGTGCTTGCCCTCGGGCAGTGCCGCACCCTCGGGGTCGTCCTCGACCAGGTCGCAGATGACGGGGTCGTCGATGAACCCGGCCTTGACGATCTCGGCCAGGCCGCCGATGTAGTCGGCCTGGGGCAGGCTCGGCAGAGTGGCCAGATCGCACAGCACCCCGGCCGGGGGGTGGAAGGCGCCGACGAGGTTCTTGCCCTCGGGGGTGTTGATACCGGTCTTACCGCCGACAGCGGCGTCCACCATGCCGAGCAGGGTGGTGGGCAGCAGCACCGAACGCACCCCGCGCAGCCAGGTCGCGGCCACGAACCCGGCGAGGTCGGTGGCGGCACCACCGCCCACACCCACCACGGCGTCGGTTCGGGTGAAGTTGAACGAGCCCAGCCGCGACCACAGGTCGGTGGCTACGGCGGCGGTCTTGGCGGCCTCGCCGTCAGGCACCGGCATGGGCCGGACGCGGTAACCGGCACCCTCCAGGGCCCCGACCACGGGGCGGGCGATCTCGCCCAGACCCTCGGGGTGGATGACGGCCACCTGGGCGGCGCCCCCGACCAGAGAGGGCAGTTCGGAGAGGATCCCGCTGCCGACGACCACGTCGTAGCGTCCGGTGGGCTCCCCCACACCGATCCGGGTCACGGTCACTTGTCGGCCTTTCCAGTGGTTTCGGGGAGGTCGGGGAGAGAGGAGACGATGGTGTCCACGATCTCCTCGGGGTGGTAGTCGGTGGTGGGCACGGTCACCGAGGCCAGGCCCTCGTAGACGGGGAGGCGTTCGTTGAGGAGCTTGCGCAACTGGGTACGCGGGTTCCCGGCCAGCAGGGGGCGTGCGACGTCCATCCCGACGCGCTTGGCGGCCTCGCCGAAGTCCACCTGCAGGTAGACCACGTGGTGGTCGACCAGGTCCTTGCGGGTGTCCTCGTTCAGGACCGCGCCGCCGCCGACCGCGATGACGCCCTCCCAGACACGAAGGCCCTCGGCGACGACCTCGCGCTCCAGGGCCCGGAAGTGCTCTTCGCCGTCCTCGAGGAAGATGTCGCTGACGGGCTTGCCCGCGCGCTTCTCGATCTCGGTATCGGTACACAACAGGTCCGCGTCGAGCCGACGGGCCAGCGCCTCGCCGACGGTGGACTTGCCCGAACCGGGCGAACCGATGAGCACCGCGATCGCTCTTGCCACGCTCTGCCTACCTCTGGGGAACCGCTCCCCGCGAACGCGAGGAGGAAATCTCTGCCGTGTGCGTCCTGTCTAGCAGAAACACCGCACAGCGCGTGCGGGGAGGCGAGCGCCTGTGCACAACCCCACGGGGCTCGCTTCAGGGGGAAGCGGGGAAGGCGAGGCCCCGGTGGTTGAGTCCCTCGTCCTCGTAGCGTCCCTGGACGGTGGCCTCGACGTCGAAGGCGTGGACTTCGGTGGGCGGGTAACCGATGAGTTCCGCGGCGCGGCTGGGTACGGTCCCCTCGGAAGCCTCGGTGGACTCCCAGAGCAAGACCGCGCCCCAGCGATCGGTTTCGGGGTCGGCGATCCAAGCTTTGAGGCGCAGGCCGGGCACTTCAGCGAAGGCGTCGACGGATTGGTCGCGCAGGTAGGCGCGCAGGGACTCGATGGTCTGGGCGGACTCGGACAGGTCCCACCAGACGGTGACCAGGCGGGGGTTGTCCATGCGGAGCACTCCTCGGGGGCGAAAGAGCGGTGGCCCGCCCTCCAGGGGGAGGGCGGGCCGGGGTGAACGGTTCGGGTCTAGCGGATCGCCAGTGAGTCCAGGTAGCCCTGAAGGTTGCGGGCGGTCTCGGGGACCGAATCGCCGCCGAACTTCTCGATGGCGGCCTCGGCGATGACCAGGGCGACCATGGCCTCGGCCACCACACCGGCGGCGGGGACGGCGGTGACGTCGCTGCGCTGGTGGTTGGCCTTGGTGGGCTCGCCGGTCTCGATGTCGATGGTGTCCAGCGCGTTGGGCACCGTGGCGATGGGCTTCATCGCGGCGCGCACCCGCAGCGGGTCGCCGGTGGACATGCCGCCCTCGACACCGCCAGCGCGGTTGGTGCGGCGGCGCACGCCGTCGGGGCCGGGCTCGATCTCGTCGTGGGCCTCGGAGCCGCGGCGGGCCGCGGTGCGGAAGCCGTCGCCGACCTCCACGCCCTTGATCGCCTGGATACCCATGAGGGCTCCGGCCAGGCGGGAGTCCAGACGGCGGTCCCAGTGCACGTGGCTGCCCAGACCGGGCGGAAGGTTGTAGGCGAGCACCTCGACGACGCCGCCCAGGGTGTCCCCGGACTTCTTGGTGTCGTCGACCTCCTCGACCATGCGAGCGCTGGTCTCGGCGTCGAAGCAGCGCAGCGGGTCCTCGTCGATCGCGGCGAGGTCCTCCGGGCGGGGTTCGGGCGAACCCTCGGGGACGGCGACGGGTCCCATGGAGACCACGTGGCTCAGGATCTCGATACCGAGCGCCTGGCGGCAGAACTGCCGGGCGACCTCGCCGATCGCGACCCGGGCCGCGGTCTCGCGGGCGCTGGCGCGCTCCAGGATCGGCCGGGACTCCTCGTGCCCGTACTTCTGCATGCCGACGAGGTCGGCGTGCCCGGGGCGGGGCCGGGTGAGCGGCGCGTTGCGCGCCACGCCGTCCAGTTCCTCAGCGGGAACCGGGTCCGGCGACATCACCTTCTCCCACTTGGGCCACTCGGTGTTTCCGACCTCGATCGCGACCGGCCCACCCTGGGTGATGCCGTGCCGGATGCCTCCGATAACGGAGACCTGGTCTTTCTCGAACTTCATCCGGGCACCCCGACCGTACCCGGCGCGGCGGCGGAGCAGTGCGGCGGCGATGTCGTCAGAGGTGACGGACACACCGGCCGGAAGGCCCTCCAGAATCGCGACGAGTGCAGGTCCGTGGGACTCCCCCGCGGTCAGCCAACGCAACATGTGCACGATCCTCCCACGGATCAGGTGCCGGGGTGATCACCGGGATCGGGGTTGTGGGAGGAACCGGTCCTGGGTTATGGCAGGAGAGGGTGACCGGCGAGGGCGGTGGCGAGAGTGGCGGCGAGCATGAACGGGCCCAGGGGGAGGGGTTCGGCGCGGGTGATCCGGCGCAGTGCCAGCAGGGCCAGACCCACCAGGGAGAAAGCCGCGAAGGCCCAGAACGCGGCGACCAGCGCGCCCACCGGACCGGCGGCCCAGCCCGCGTAGAGGCCGGTCAGCCCGGAGAGTTTGACGTCGCCGAAACCGAGCCCGCCCGGTTTGATCCGCCACATGAGCCAGTACAGGACCGTGATGAGGACCATGCCGACGAGGGCCTGCGAACCGCGTGCGAGGTCGGGGCCGACGGGTGGCAGGAGGACCGCCGCAGCCAGCAGGAGGGCGGCGACGGGGTAGGCCGGAGCGACGAGGGCGTCGGGCAGGCGCATGACCCGCAGGTCGATGACGGACAGGGGCACGCCGAGCGCGATGAGCCAGAGCAGTGCCAGCACGCCGAACGGGGACCAGTCGCCCACATGCCAGGGCGCCAGGGCGCCGACCAGTGCGAAGAGCAGGGCGGTGCCGATGATGACGGCCGGGTGGGGGCGGACCCGGCGTTCGCAGTGGGGGCAGACGCCGCGCTGTCGGAAGGCGCGGGCGGTGACGACCGGGAACCCTCTGGCGAAGGGGAGTTCGGCCCGGCAGTGCGGACAGCGGGGCGGTGGTGGCCCGTCGTCCTCCCCTGGGTCGAGGCCGGGGCTAGCGGGCGGAGGTCTCGACGGGGCCCCGAGTGGTGCGTCGGAGGCGCCTTCCTGACCGGGGAGGGCCCGGCTCCGGGCGGTTCTGAGCACGGAGGGCGACCCCGCCTCGGCGGGGGGTTCGGAACTCCGTGAGGGATCGGCCGATCCGAAGAGGTAGACGAGGCGACCGGTGGCACGGCCGACCACGATGCCGAGCGCGCAGAGGCTGACGGCCGCGAGGACCGCCCACAACAGCGGAGACGGCGTGAACACCAAGGGGGTGGGCATGTGTGGAAGCTACCTGTTGGGTGAGCTCCGCGACAGTGCCCGCGGCTTCCTGTGGACAACCCGATCGCCTTGGACCGCGTGCGCGGCAAACACGACCCGCGAGCCTTCGGTGACCTGGGTGGTCTGGGGTCGCCGGGGTCTACTCGTCGTCGCGTTGGGCGCGGACGACGGCGCTGAGTTCGACCCCGCCGGGCAGGACGTGCTGGAGTTCGGTGGTCAGCCGCTCGGCGACGCGGCGCAGCGACTCGTCGTCGCGCTCGTCCAGTTCCAGGCGGATGCCGATCTCCCCGCGCTCGGAGGGGTGGATGCGCACGCGTTCGATCCCGAACTCGGCGTGGGTCACCCGGTAGATGAGCGCCAGGACCTGTGGATCGTCCTTGGGTTCGGGGACGGTCCCCTGCTCGGCGAGCATGGTGAGGAAGCGGCCCTGGATGCTGTGCGGGACCGGCCCGGAGACGTCGATGACCAAGGCGTCGGCGTTCTCTTCCAGGGTGGCCTGGCAGGCGTCCTGTGTGGTGAAGGGCACCGGCCGGGCGTCCGGGCGCCAGCGGCGGACCGCGTCCACGGAGGTGAAGGCGAGGACTCCCCGACGACCGTCCTTGCCGGTCATGATGGGGATGGCCACCTCGCTGTTCTTGTCCTTGGTGAGTCCGCCCACGCCCTCCTCGGTCTCGGTGGCCACGGCCACCACCGGGATGAGCACCCGGGACTCGCTGAGGGCGGCAAGTACCTGGCGGTCACCGATCTTGCCCGCCGCGTGGTCACGCAGGCGAGCTTCGACTTCCGGGTCGGCGCTGCCGTCGTCGTCACGGAAGTTCTGGGCGCCGATGATCGATGGTCTGCTCACAGGCTCCGACTCTACCTGGGGTGCGTGTCCGTTTCGGGATCGCTTCTCGGACAGAAAGATGTGACTGCTCCCCTCCTCAGGCCGCGCCCGGCCGCCGTCCTCCCCGGGAGGCGCGGTCGCCCCGCACCGTCCCCATGGCACAAGCTTCACAGGCGCCCGGTCTACGGGCCAGCGGTTTCGGGAAGAAAACGCCGAATGGCCCGAACCGGCCGAGCCCCGAACCCCTGGCACAGGGCTGGATCCCGCATGGCATTCCCTCAGGGATCGTCCTCGGAACACCGGGGACACCGGTTCGAGCAGAGGCGGAGAGAGGCACACTGGTCGGGGCTGCGCAGACCTGGGCCAAAACCGGGAACAGGACCTGGAGCAGGTGGGCCCGGGCTGCGGGTAAGTGCGCGGACCCCCGGGAGCTCACCGTGCCGGACCTCTCAGTTCCGAGTTGTCCGTTCTCTCCCTGTTCCCCTGCTGCCTCCCCTACTCCGGTACCGGATCCCCCTGGTCCGGGTGGTCCGGGTGGTCGCCGCCGAGTGTGTCGACGATCTTCCGGAGCTGGTCGACCTGTTCTCGGGACAGGCGGTCGAACATCAGCGAGCGCACCCGGGTCGCGTGTCCCGGGGCGGCCCGGCTCAGGGTTTGGGCACCCTTGTCGGTGAGGATCGCCCAGAACCCGCGCCGGTCGTCCTCGCAGTTCTCCCTGCGCACGTTCCCGTCGCGTTCGAGGCGGGCGATCTGGTGGGACAGGCGGCTCTTGGAGACGATGACGGTCTCGGCGAGGTTGCGCATCCGCATGCGCTGCCCGGGGGCTTCGGACAGGTGCGCGAGGATGCCGTACTCGATGAGGGAGAGCCCGTCGCGGGTGCGCAGGTCGTGTTCGAGTTCGTCGTAGATCCAGGCGTTCATCCGCAGGAACCCGCGCCAGACGTCCTGTTCGTCGGGTTCGAGCCAAGCCTTCTCCATGGCCTGATTCTAGCGCCGGGAGCCCCTCCGCCCGGGCCCTTGCTTCCTCGAAACTCAACACGTAGACTCCTTCCCGGGAAGATACTTCTAAGCTACTTTGTTTCCAGGCAGAGAATCTGGACAGAGAGTCGACCCGAACCGGGTCACCCACACACAGGGAGAGACACCAATGGCCGCTCAGGAACTCAAGCCCGGCACCTGGAAGATCGACGCCGCCCACAGCGTGGTCGGGTTCTCCGTCCGCCACATGATGGTGAGCAAGGTCCGCGGTCGTTTCGAGAAGTTCGACGCCACGCTGACCGTGCCCGAGGACCCCACCAAGGCCTCCGTCGAAGCCACCATCGACGCCGGTTCCATCAACACGGACAACAGCGACCGTGACGGCCACATCCGGTCGGCGGACTTCTTCGAGACCGACAACCACCCCGAGTTCACCTTCCGCTCCACCGGCCTCGAGGCCAAGGGCGAGGACTTCGTCCTCAAGGGCGAGCTGACCATCAAGAAGAACACCCACCCGGTCGAGCTCTCCCTGGAGTTCAACGGCTCCACCGTCGACCCCTACGGCCTGGACCGCGCCGGGTTCGCCGCCTCCACCACCATCAGCCGCAAGAAGTTCGGCGTCGACATCGAGATGCCGATGGACGGCGGCGGCGTGGTCGTCGGCGACAAGATCACCATCGAGATCGACGCCGAATTCACCCGCGAGGCCTAGGCCGCGGCGGTACGACGTCCAGGCCCGGCTTCTCCGCCGCCGTCCGACCAGGGCGCTTTCCGAGGACCTGGGGAGGGCCTCGGGAGACCTCGGGAGGGGACGGTGTCCGAACGTGGTCGACCGGGGTAACGACCACCGCCCCGGGTTCTGACGGCGCCGGTTTTTGACGACACCCCGTCAGCAACTCGCTGAGGCCTCGGATATCGTCAACGGGGGAGGGTCCACGCGACCCTCCCCCGTGACGTTTTTCCGAGGCCGGAACCGTGCCGCGCGCGTGCACCAACGCCGAGCGCCACGCGACCGTGTGCCAGTAACCGCAGGAGAGCCCCACCGTGCAGCCGAACCCCTTCGCCCCCGAGGTCGTCACCGCCGTCACCGCCCACATGAACGGCGACCACCCTGAGGACACCCTGCTCATCTGCCGCGCCCTGGGCGGGCAGCCGGACGCCACCGCCGCCCGGATGACCGGCCTGGACGGGCAGGGCGGCGACTACGCGGTCACCGTGGACGGCACCGAACACCAGGTGCGCATCCCGTGGGCCGAGCCGCTGACCGAGCGCGCCCAGATCCGCGCAGAGGTCGTGCGCATGTACCAAGACGCCTGCGCCAAACTCGGGATCACCCCCCGCGGCCAGCACTGATCCCTCCCGTGCCCCGTGTTCGCGGCGGAGCAGCCACTGCCCGGCACCAATGCACGGAACCTGTGACGAAGAGTCACGAAAACCGGAACCCGGGCGGTCCCGGTGGAGTCCAAGCAGGTACGGGGGAAGGCGGTCCGCACGCCCGAACCGGGGTGGTCACACCACTCCGATCGGGCGCGCGCAAGACCTAGTCTGGAAGGGTCCGCCTTCCCACGGAATCCCCCCGGACATCCGCAACCGACCGCCTATCCGAAGGATGGCCCCGGCCTCGATGGTCACGCCAGACCCCGGTGACGAGAACGCACCGACCCAACGGATCGACCCCACTCCACCCACCACGCGCATCAATCCGGCGGTGGGTGCCACGCGCTGGGTCACGCGCGTGTTCCGACCGGGGGCATCCCCACCACCGGAGCCACACCCGGGGCCGGGAGGACCGCCCCAGCCTCAGCAGCCCCGTCCCGACGAGGCGCCCACCCGTATCGTCCCCCCGGGTTCCCCCGCCGGAGGCGGGCACCCGAACGGAAGCGATCGCACCACCGTTCTGCCCGGTGACGCCGCCCGCCCCGGGAACGGCGCCGACGGCACCCGGGTCCAGCCGCCCGCCTCCCCCACCGCCAGGCTGGACGCGAACCGTCCCGCCCGCCGACCCGCCACCGGCGGTGCCGCCGGTCCCGGCGCGCCCGGTTCGCCCGAGGGCCGCACCCCCTGGTGGCGGATGCTCTTCGGCCCCCTGCTGGACTGGATGGCCCGCCTGCTCTCCCGCGTGGTCGTCGGCCCCGCGGGCGACCTCGACTACGCCGTGCCCGCCGAGCTCCGCCGCCGATACCAGGTCCTGGACCACATCGGCGCGGGCGGCGAGGCCGTGGTCTACCTCGCCGAACCCACCGACTCCCCCGGGCGCCGCCTGGCTCTGAAGGTCTATCGGCCCGGCCACGACATCAACCGCGAGCTGCTGGACCGCCTGCGCGCGCGGGGCACCGCCTCGCCGTACACCCCCGCGATCCAGGGGTACGGGACCGCCACCAGCTCCTGGGGCGAGGACCTGGCCTGGGAGGCCCAGGAGTACTTCTCCCTGGGCACCCTGCGCGAGGTCATCAACCAGTCCCCCATGGACGACGAACGAGCACGGGCCGTGGTCCGTGCCGTCGCCGACTGCCTGCACCACTGGCAGAGCGAACTCCAGCACAACCACACCGACGTCAAGCCGGAGAACCTGCTGGTCCGCTCCCTGGACCCGCCGGTGGTCGCGCTCACCGACTTCGGCGGCGCGGTGCGCGCCACCATGAGCCGGGTCTACGGCGGTCAGGCCATCACCGAGGACTACGCCGCCCCCGAGGTGATCGAGGGCCGCCGCGAGGCCCCCGCGTCCTGGTGGTCCCTGGGCGTCATGGTCCACGAGCTCACCACCGGCCGCCGCCCCGAGCGGGGCGGGAACTGGCTGACCGCCCGCAACACCGAGGTGGACATCTCGGCGATCACCGACGAGCGCTGGCGCCTGCTCGCCCGCGGGCTGCTCACCCTCGCGCCCTCCGCGCGTTGGGGGTACGACGAGGTCGCCGCCTGGCTGGCCGGTGAGCGGCCGCCGATCCGCACGGCGAGCCGGCTGCGCCCGATCAACTTCGCCGGGGCCTTCCACGAGGACCCGCCCAGCCTCGCCTTCGACCTGCTCGACCGCTCCGACACCGGTGCGATGTGGCTGCGCAGCCACTGGTCGGAGCTGCGCACCTGGCTGGACAGGGAGGTCAACGACTACACCTTCGACCGCGCCTACCTGACCGGTCTGGATGCCCGGCCCGACCTCGCGCACGTGGCGATCAGCGCGCTGGCCGCCCGCTATGTGCCGGGGATGCCGCCGCGTTTTCGCGGTCACGAGATCAGCGCCGACGGTCTCCTGAGCCTGGCCACCGGTGAGGCCAGCCGCCACGCGGTGGTGCGCGAGGCCGTGGAGTCGGGCGTGGTCGGCCTGGGATCGCAGCACTGGTGTCCGCACCCCGGCTGCCGTTCGGGGGGTTCGGGGCGGTGCGTGCTGTTGGAGCGGGTCCAGCACGAGGTTCCGCTGCTGATGCGCCGGGTGGCGGAGACCCTGGACCGGGTGGTGGGTTCGGGGGCCGGAGGGACCGGGAACACGGACGCCCCGCAGCGCCCCGCGGCCCACGAGATGGACTCCGCCTGGGCCCGGGCCGTGGAGCTGGTGCTGGTCCCCGAGACCGCCTCCCAGCACCGGTCGCTGCTGCGCCGCCAGTCCTGGCACCCCAGCCAGCGCAGTGCCGCACCGAACGCGCCGTGGTGGCTGGAGCAGCGCAAGACCGCCCTGCGTGACGGCGGTGACCAGCTGGCCAGCCGCAGCGCGATGCTCACCGCCCTGCTGTTGCTGCCCGAGGCCGACCGGGTCGGCGGCGCGATCGCCGAGCGGGAGCGGGCCGACGGCCGGGAGCGCCGCCGGGACCGTTGGGCGTCGCTGGCCGGTTCGGCGCGCGCACGCTGGGAGAGCACCCAGGAGAAGGTGGCCACGGCCAAGCAGCGGCGGGCGGAGGCCGCGACCACGCGCCCGGACCACCGGGCGGTTCCCGGAGGGCAGGTCGGGCCCGGCGGGCAGAGGGCGCCCGGTGACCCCACCCGCCCGCAGGAACCCGCCACCGCCAAGGAGAAGCGCAGGCAGGACAAGGCCGAACGCCGGGTCCAGAAGACCATGGGTCAGATCCAGCGCGCGATGAAGGCGGGCAAGTGCCGCCGCTTCGCCTACCCGGCCGCTCTGCTGGGCATGGTGGACGGTCTGGGCCGGGCACTGCGTCCCGAGGAGGGTTTCTTCCCCGAGAGCGCTTTCGTGACCGACGCCTACACGGGCCTGATCGACTTCAGCGGCAACCCGCTGGCGGACGGCGCCGCCGCGCTGACCGGGCTGCTGCCCGGCGGGATCGGCGCCTCCTGGTGGTTCCCGGTACTGCTGTCGGTGGCGCTGGTGGTGCTGGGGCGCACCGCCGCCAAGTCCACGGTCAAGGCCCGGCGCCGTCTGGGCGCCTTCCGCCTGGCGGTGGCGGGTTCGCTGCTGATGCTCGTGGTGCTGTTCTCCACGGGGCTGCTGGCGCTGGGGTCCGGTGTGCTCATCCCCTTGGACGGGCTGCTGGGCTGAGAGTTTCAAGCGGGCTCGTGAGGTGCCGGGCGCGCTATGATCTCCCGGTTCGGCGGCTTGCCGGACCGGGAGAGGCATGACGGGAAGGGTGAACAGGTGGGCGAGGTGTTCGAACTGCGCGCCGGTGAGTACGGAGCGCGCGTCGACCGGGTCGGAGCCGGGCTGCAGGCGCTCACCTGGCGGGAACGGGACCTGGTCTGGCCGTACACCCGGCCGGAGGGCCCGCTGGCCGGTCAGGGTCAGGTACTGGCTCCCTGGCCCAACCGGGTGGCCTCGGGCCGCTACACCTTCCAGGGCACCGAGTACCGGCTGGACGTCAATGATCCGGCCACCGGATCAGCCATTCACGGGCTGGTCGACGGCGTGGAGTGGACCCCGGTCGAGGAGTCCGAGGAGGCCGTGACCCTGCGGCTGGACTTCCCCGGCACCTCGGGGTACCCGTTCCCGTTGGAGCTGACCGTCACCTACCGGCTGGGCGGCACGGGGCTGACCGTCACCACCTCCGCACGCAACACCGGAACCTCGCACGCCCCCTTCGGGCTCGGCTTCCACCCCTACCTGACCCTCGGCACCCCGCTTAGGGACCTGGCCGAGCGCGGCGAGGCGCACGTGGAAGCCGGAATCGGCAGCTACCAGCCCACGGACTCCAGGATGATCCCCGAAGGTGACCCGGTACCGGTGGCCGGGGGCGGGTTCGACCTCCGCGCGCCGGGCCGTGCACTGGGCACGACGCTGCTGGACACCGCCTTCACCGATCTGGACCGGGACGGCGAGGACCGTGCCTGGGTTCGGCTCAGCGGTCCCGAGCACCGGGTGGCGCTGTGGTCGGGGCCGGGCTTCTCCTGGCTCCAGCTGTTCAGCTCCGACACCCTCGGCGGTGAACTGCACCGGGCCAACCTCGCGGTCGAACCCATGACCTGCCCGCCCGACGCCCTCAACAGCGGCAGGGACCTGATCGTCCTGGGCCCGGGCGAGGACGTCGAGCGGACCTTCGGGATCCTCGCTGAGCAGCTGGGCTGACCCGTCGGGCTCTCTAGGCGTTGTTCAGCAGCGCGCTGAGGCGGGTCAGGTCCTCTTCGGTGTCGATGTCCTCGGGGCTGGCGATGTCGTCGCAGGCCACGGTGGTGAGCAGGTGGGAGTAGGCGCGCAGGAACGGCCGTGCGCCGACGTCCCCCTCGGCCATGGAGTGCACCGTTGACCAGTGTTCGCGGCCCAGCAGAACCGGGTTGCGGGGGTTGCCGTTGTAGGTGGCCACCGCGGCGCGGGCGCCCTGTTCGTAGGCTTCCACCAGGCGGCGGACCGCCTCGGAGGTGACCAACGGCTGGTCGACGAGGGCGAAGACGAGGGCGTCCACGCTGTCCGGCGCGGCGTCGATCCCGGCCCGTACCGAGGAACCCATGCCGGTGGCCCAGTCCGGGTTGTGCACGGTGAGCGCTTCGGGAACGGTGGCGTGCGCCGCGCCCAGGACCACCAGGACGGGGGCGCATCCGCCGTCGGCGAGGGTGCGTACCCCCCGGTCGACGAGGCGTTCACCGCCGAGTTCGACCAGGGCTTTGGGGCGGCCCAGTCTGCTGCCCGACCCCGCAGCCAGTAGCAGGCCCGCTATCAGTGTTCCCTTGTCCCCCGCGCTCATGACGCGATGATGTCACGGACGGGGTTCCCGAATGGCCCGGCTGGACGAAAGAATCGGAACCCCGTTCCAGGCGAAAGGCTCTGAACTGGAACTTTGACGCTGGATTTGTTTCGGTTCACTCCTCGGGCTGACCGAATCCGGCCGGAACCAGTTCACGGTGGATCCTGCCGCTGGTCTCGCGCAGGGCCCGGCCGCTGCCGCCCCACCGGCTCTGCACCAGCTCGGCCGCGATGGACACCGCCGTCTCCTCGGGGGTGCGTGCGCCCAGGTCGAGGCCGATCGGCGAGTGCAGGCGGCCCAGCGCCTCCTCCGCCACGCCCGCCTCACGGAGCCGGTCCAGCCGGTCCTCGTGGGTGCGCCGGGAGCCCATCGCGCCGATGTACCCAGCCTCGGTGCTCAGGGCGCGCTTGAGGACGGGGACGTCGAACTTGGGGTCGTGGGTGAGCACGCAGATCGCCGTGCGCTGGTCGATCTCGTCGGCGATCTCGTCCAGGAACACGTGCGGCCACTTCACCACGACCTCCTCGGCCGTAGGAAAGCGCTTGGGGGTGGCGAAGACCGGGCGGGCGTCGCAGACCGTCACCCGGTAGCCCAGGTAGGTGCCGAGGTCGGCCACCGCGGCCGCGAAGTCGATGGCCCCGAACACCAGCATCCGGGGCGCCGGGGCGAAGGACTGGACGAACACCTCCAGCTCGTCGCCGCGGCGCTGGCCGTCCACACCGTAGTGCAGCAGGCCGGTGCTGCCCTGGGCGAGCATGCCGCGCACATCGTCGTCCAGCGCGGCGGCCAGGCGCTCTGCGCCCTCGCCCAGGTCGCCCTCGGCGTGGCCGGGCCACACGATGCGGCGGCGGCCCACGCGAGAGGTGTCGGAGGGGTCGGAGACGATCGTGGCCACCGCCACCGGCTGGTGTTCGTCGATGGCACCGATCACCGCGCCCAGCTGCGCGTAGGTCTCACGGTTGACCGGCTCGACGAACATGTGCAGGGTGCCGCCGCAGGTCAGGCCGACGCTGAAGGCGTCCTCGTCACTGACCCCGTAGGTGCGGCGGACCGGGACGCCGGTACGGATGGCCTCCAGGGCCTCCTCGTAGACCGCGCCCTCCACGCAACCGCCCGAGACACTGCCGGTGACCTCGCCGGAGGAGCTCACCAGCATGGCCGCGCCCGCGTCGCGCGGGGCGCTCTTGTAGGTGTCGACGACCGTGGCCACGGCGAAGGTCTCCCCCGAGGCATACAGCTCGGACACGGACGCTCGGATATCACGCACTCGGCACCTCTTCCACGACTCCCGGAGGAGCTCTGGCCTCCGGTACCAACCTATGTGCCCAAGACAACACAGAAGAGCCCCCGTTCCTCCAGGAAACGAGGGCTCGATTCGGTTGCGTCTACGAACAGGGGAGGCAGAGCCCAGCGTCGGGCAGCCGGCTCAGGGAAGCTCGGGCTCCTCGCCCTCGCCGCGCGCCAGCATCGAACGGAACTCCGCCAGGTTGCGCTGGGCGAGCTCGCCGTCGGTGCTCTGGATGCCCATCACCGGCAGCGAAGTGCCGTCCGACAGGTCCAGGCACGGCCACGGCTCCCCGACCGGCATCCTGATGTCCAGGACCTCCGGCCAGGCCAGGTAGTGGGTGCGGATCCCGTTGATCACGACCACGTTCTTCTCGGTGGCGATCAGCCGGGGGCGGCCCAGCATGTGCAGCCCGCCAGCGATCACGAAACCGAACCCCACGGCCAGGACCCGGTCCAGCACGCTCCAGTCCGCGGGCAGGATCACGGCGAGCACCACGAAGGTCGCCACGATCAGCAGCGCCAGGCCGTAGGCCACCAGCCGTACCGCCCGGGGGCGCCACGTCATCGGCAGGACCGGCTTCTTCGACGCCTCGTCCACAGGTTGTTCCCTCGTCCGCACCAACTGCTCCGTCCCCACGCTCTCGGGCGTGACTCTCACCCGCTACCAGGGCGCGCGAACCGGAAGCCGGAAGGCGGTTGGTCAGCGGCGCAGCCCGCGCAGGGCCGCCGCCGTGTCCAGGGCGGCCAGCGCAGCCTCGGCGCCCTTGTTCTCGACGCTTCCCGGCAGGCCAGCGCGGTCACGCGCCTGTTCCAGGGTGTCACATGTGAGCACACCGTTGCCCACGGGGGTGGACTCGCGCAGGGCCACCTCGGTGAGCCCGTGCGTGACCGACTGGCACACGTAGTCGAAGTGCGGGGTACCGCCGCGGATGACCGCGCCCAGGGCGATCACCGCGTCGTGCTTGCGCGCCAGTTCCTGGGCGACCACCGGGATCTCCACCGCCCCGGCGACCTTCACCACGACGGGCTCACCCGCCCCCGAGGCCTTCACCACACTGAGCGCGTTGGCGAGCATCGGCTCGACGATGGCCTCGTTCCAACGGGTGACGACGATGCCGACCGACATCCCCGAGGCGTCGACCTGCTGTTCGTCCGGACGTCCTGCGCCGCTCATGACCGGCCCTTCTTCGTGTGTGACGGGTGTTCGTGGTGGTAGAGATGTACGCCTGCTTGATGAGGCGTACACGGCTGTTGACTCGGCTGACAGCTCGCCTACTTGGCGACGCCGGCCAGGTCGTGGCCCATACGGTCGCGCTTGGTCAGCAGGTAGGCGAGGTTGTCGTCGGTGACGAAGGTGGGCATGGCCACCCGCTCGGTCACCCGCACGCCGTGGCGCTCCAGGCCCTCGGTCTTGGCCGGGTTGTTGGACAGCAGTCGGACCGAGGACACACCCAGGTCGGTGAGGATCTGCGCGCCCGCGCCGAACTCGCGCGCGTCGGCCGGCAGGCCCAGGTTCAGGTTGGCGTCGACGGTGTCCGCGCCCTGGTCCTGGAGGCTGTAGGCGCGCAGCTTGTGCAGCAGACCGATCCCCCGGCCCTCGTGGCCGCCCATGTACACGATGACCCCGCGGCCCTCCTTGGCGATGTCGGCCATGGCCGCGTCGAGCTGGGCGCCGCAGTCGCAGCGGTAGGAGCCGAACGCGTCGCCGGTCAGGCATTCGGAGTGCAGGCGGGCCAGAACGTCGGTGCCGTCGGTCAGGTCACCGAAGACCAGCGCGACGTGCTCGGCGCCGTCGGCGGTGCCCTTGAAGCCGACCGCGCGCCACTCGCCGTGTTCGTTGGGCATGCGGGTCTCGACCATGCGGGTGACCAGCGCGGGGCTGGCCTCCTCCTCGGTGAGGGTCTGGCCGAGGGCTGCGCGGTAGGCGGCCAGCTGCTCGACCGACACCAGCTTGAGGCCGTGCTCGTCGGCGAACTCGCGCAGCTCGGGCAGGCGGGACATGGTGCCGTCGTCGTTGACCACCTCGGCGAGCACACCGGCGGGGCGCAGACCGGCCAGGCGGGCGAAGTCGACCGAGGCCTCGGTGTGGCCGCGGCGGGCCAGGACGCCGCCCGGGCGGGCGCGCAGCGGCAGGATGTGGCCGGGGCGCACGAAGTCCACGGGGCGGCTCTCAGCGGCGGAGAGCAGGCGGATGGTGTGCGCGCGGTCAGCGGCCGAGATGCCGGTGCTGACACCCGCGCGGGCGTCGACGGTGACCGTGTAGGCGGTGCGCAGGCTCTCCTCGTTGCGTGCGGTCATCAGCGGCAGGTCGAGGCGGTCCAGGTCCTCGCCCTCCATGGGGACGCACACCACGCCGGAGGTGTAGCGGATCATGAACGCGAGCAGCTCGGGGGTGGCGAGCTCGGCGGCGAAGATGATGTCGCCCTCGTTCTCGCGGTCCTCGTCGTCCACGACCACGATGGCCTTGCCCGCGGCGAACTCGGCGATGGCGTCCTCGATCCGGTCGAGGACGACGGCCTGCTCGCTCTGCTCGGTGTCGGCGGCCGGGGTGGTGTCGGTGACGGTCATTCCCGCTCCTGAAGGTACGTCGTGGGTGATTCCGGGTGGGTGCTGCCGGGGTGGAGGCGCCGGTGGGGTGGCGCTAGGCGCGGTTGCCGTCCTGCACGCGGGCCTGGCCCTGGCCGCGGGTCCGGGCGACCGCGGTGATGCGCTCCACGTACTTGGCGATGACGTCCACCTCGATGTTCACGGTGGCGCCGACCGCCAGGCCGCCCAGGGTGGTGGCCTCCAGGGTGGCCGGGATGAGGCTGACCTCGAAGTACTCGTCCTTGGCGCCGGGGGCGCTCACGGCGGAGACGGTGAGGCTGGTGCCGTCCACGGTGATGGAGCCCTTCTCCACCACGTACGGGGACAACTCCGGTGACATGCCGAAACGTAGAACGTCCCAGTTGTCACCGGGATTCCGGTTCAGGAGTGTGGCGGTGCCGTCGACGTGGCCCTGCACGATGTGACCGCCCAGGCGGCTGTGGGCGGGCATGGCCCGTTCGAGGTTCACCGGGGAGCCGGGGGCGAGGTCGCCGAGGGAGGAGCGGTCCAGGGACTCCTTCATCACGTCGGCGGTGAAGGTGTCCACCCCCCGGTCGACGACGGTCAGGCACACACCGTTGACGCTGATGGAGTCGCCGTGCGCGGCGTCAGAGCTGGCCAGGGGTCCGTACACGGTGAGCAGAACCGCTTCGCCGTTGGCCCCGGCCGGTTCGATGGAGATGACCTTGCCGAGTTCTTCCACGATTCCGGTGAACACGCCCTACATCCCTTCGCCTGATACGGCTCCGGGGAAAAGGTGCGTGGAAAATCGGGTCCACGACAAGGACGATGCCAAGAGCCGACACCAAGGGTTGGTACGGCTCGGACCCGTCCCAACGCGCACTGCCTCCCATCCGGACTTTAACCGTCGGTACCGGAATTCCACCGGTTCAACCGGTCGATGGACTCGACCGGGTCGCGGACTATCACCGCCGGTTCGGACTTTCACCGACCCCGGAGCACGCGTTTGACTGTTGTCTAAACGATCATGATCTTAACCCCTCGGTAGCCTGACCGCATAGCCGGTGTGACAGGGGTCATGTCTGATCGGTGCCCTTGAACCCGTCCCCGGTGGACTGCTCGGGGCTTTCACCGGGCGTGTCCTCAGAGGCGACCTGATCGCTCGCGGCGGACTCAGCTGACTCGGAGTCTCCCTGCGAGAGAGCGCTCTCCTCGGTTGCGGCGGGCTCCTCGGGGCGGGTGGCCAGGCCGCTGCGGACGAACATCTGCGGCGCGCCGTAGGTCGCCCAGAAGGCCACGGCGCCGTAGACCGCGAAGGCCGCCGGGGCCGTGGCGAAGCCGGTCAGGTCCCGGAAGAGGACCTGCTCCACCACCAGGATGAGCACCACCACGGAGATCCCGAGCGCGAAGCGGGCCACCCGCGCGGTGATCGCCCCCTCGGCGCTGTACCAGCCGCGCCGGTGCAGCAGGGTGAAGCCCCAGATCCCGCCCAGGAGTGCGCCGCAGGTCGTGTAGAGCCCGGCGAGGGTGTGCCCGGCCGGGTCGGCCGGGGTGGCGCCGATCCACTCGGCGGCCGGAACCACCCAGTCACCGCGGAGTCCGAACTGCCAGGCGGTGGCCGCCAGGCAGGGCACCAGCGCGAAGGCCAGCAGGTAGGACACCCAGCGCACCGTGTCCAGGGAACGCCACCAGGCCAGCACGCGGTCCTCGTAGCGCAGTACCGCCCACAGGATCGCCCCGCCGACCAGCAGGCCGACCACCACGTCGCTGAAGTAGTGCACTCCCAGGTAGATCCGGGAGAAGGCCACCAGGGCGATCACGGCGACGGCGGCCCAGAGCAGGGACCGGCGGCCGGACTTGGCCGCCAGATAGCCGTAGGTCACCACGGCGGCCTGGCTGTGCCCCGAGGGCATACCGAAGCCGCTGTGGTGGCTGTAGCCGGTGACCTGCGCGTCGAACCAGTAGGGCCGGGAGCCGTAGGACAGCGATTTGAACAGGTTGTTCACCACCGCCGAGGCGATGACCGCCACGAACAGCCGGGCCCCGAGCCCCGCGTGCACGCTCCAGAAGACAGCGGCGAGCAGGACGATGATGACGCCCTGGGAGCCCAGGAAAGTGACGGCCTCCAGGGGGTAGGCCAGCCAGTGGCCCCCGCCCTGCAGCCAGCGGATCGCTGAGCTCTCCGCCTCCCAGAGGGCGTCCATGGCCAGATATGCGGCGTTCCCAGCGTTCACGCGTACTCCACAGGTCCGCGCCTGGCTACGCGCTCACGCCGCGCCGCTCCCCCGGACACCGGCACCTGTGGCGCGTGCAGGGGAAGACGGAGCCGCGACCAAGCGAAAAATCAACGACTACCGCGGGTAGCTTAGAGCGAGCGGGGCCTCTGTGACCAGGCCCACACATACGCCGCACCGGGATCGTTATCCGACGGCGGCGGCCGCCTGCGGCACTCGGGCTCAGGCCAGCTCGCTGACCCGCTGGGCCTGGGCGCGCAGGGACTCGATCGCCTTGTCCGGGTCCTGGGCTCCATAGACGGCCGAACCGGCGACGAAGACGTCCGCCCCGGCCTCGGCGGCGCGCTCGATGGTCTCGTCGCTGACCCCGCCGTCCACCTGGAGCCAGACCGCGGCGTCCCGGTTGTCCAGGAGCTCGCGGGCCTTGCGGATCTTGGGCAGGACCAGGTCGAGGAACTTCTGACCGCCGAATCCGGGCTCGACGGTCATCAGCAGGAGCATGTCCATCTCACCGATGAGGTCCTCGTAGGGCTCGACCGGCTCGGCGGGGTTGAGGGCGAGCCCGGCGCGGGCACCGTGCCTGCGGATCTCGCGCAGGGTGCGCACGGGGGCGCTGGCGGCCCTGGCGTGGATGGTGACGCTGCCCGCGCCCGCCTCGGCGTAGGCGGGGGCCCAGCGGTCGGGGTCCTCGATCATCAGGTGGCAGTCCAGCGGCGTGGGAGTCGCCTTCAGGAGGGACTCCACGATGGGCAGGCCCAGGGTGAGGTTGGGGACGAAGTGTCCGTCCATGACGTCGACGTGCAGCCAGTCCGCGCCGGGCACGGCGGCGGCTTCGTCGGCGAGGCGCGCGAAATCGGCGCTGAGGATGCTGGGAGAGATCTGAATTGCCACGTCAGCAGTGTATCCGGGCCACTGTTGGGCAGGTGTGCCACGGGTCGTGGTTGACGATAACGGGCTGATTTTCCACATCTTCGCCTTTACGACGTAGATTAAAATTTGTCCGAATCGCCCCTGGATGGGGCAGGTTCGGGACAGCTGTCGTCGCGCTGTCACGACCGGGAGCACAGGACCCTCGGCCCCGACGGGCATGCCCGAGCGCGCCTCGCGCTGTACCGGAGCTACCCGCAGCTGATCATGCTGGTCGAGGCGGTCCCCCGCGGCTACACGGGGCCCGGACACGAGCGGCGGGCACAGTACGTGAGCCGGGAACTGGCCAAGGCCCTGTCGGAGCTGGCAGAGCTGTCCGACAGGGCCTGATCCGACTCGGTTGTCCCTGCTCTCGTTCGCCCTTACTCCGGCTTCTTGCGGAACAGGGCGAGGAACATGGCGTCCGTGCCGTGCACGTGCGGCCAGAACTGGACGTACCTGCCCTCCGGGCCGGCGGCGAGGTCGGGGACCTCGTCGAGGTAGTCGGGGGCTCGCAGGAGTTCGAGATCCTCGCGCTCGTCCAGGACCTTCCGTACGATCACGTCGGTCTCGTCCAGGTGCGGCGAGCAGGTCACGTAGGCGACCACGCCGCCGGGGCGCGCCGCCTCGACCGCGTTGGTGAGCAGTTCGTGCTGGAGCGGGGCGAGCGCGGTGACGTTCTCCGGGCCGCGGCGCCAGCGGGACTCGGGGCGGCGGCGCAGGGCACCCAGGCCCGTGCACGGTACGTCCGCCAGAACCCGGTCGAAGGAACCCGGCTTCCACGCGGGCCTGGTGCCGTCCGCGGCGATGGCGCGCCCGGCGTCGCGAGGTGCGCGGCGCACGGCGCCCGCGACCAGGCCCGCGCGGGTGGGCTGGAGTTCGGCGGCGACCAGACGGGCCTCGCCCTGACCGGCGAGGGAGGCCAGCAGACCGGCCTTGCCACCGGGGCCGGCGCACATGTCCAGCCAGAGACCGTCAGTGCCGCGGGCGTCCACCCGGGTCAACGCCAGGGCGACGAGCTGGCTGGCCTCGTCCTGGACGGCGGCCCGGTTCTGGCGAACCTCACGGATCGCACCCGGGTCTCCCTCGGGCAGGTAGGCGGCGAAGGGCGAGTAGCGGCCGGGGATCGCCCCGGACTCCTCGAGGTCGGCGACCTTGGCGCGGCCCGGCTTGGCCACCAGGGTGACCTTGGGGCGGTCGTTGTGCGCGATCAGCAGCTGCTCGGTCCGGACCAGGCCGTCCCTGGCGCGCTCGCCCAGGGCGCGGGCCAGTTCCTTGACCACCCAGCGCGGGTGGCTCTGGACCACGGACAGGTAACCGCTGGGGTCGCGCTCACGGTCGGGCGCGATGACCTCGATCCACGCGTCCAGGTCGCGGGCGCTGACCTTGCGCAGGATCGCGTTGACGAACTTGCCGCGGTGCTGGCCCACCACCCGGCGGGCCAGGTCCACGGTCTCGCTGACCGCGGCGTGCGGCGGGATGTTCGTGGACAGCAACTGGTGGGAGCCCATCCGCAGCAGCGGCAGCACCTCGGCGTCCACCGAGGACAGCGAGCGGTCGACGCAGGTCTCCAGGATCGCGTCATAGGTGCCTTGCCAGCGCAGGGTGCCGTAAGTGAGCTCGGTGGCCAGCGCCGCGTCCCGGCCGTACATACCGCGCTCGTTGAGCAGGGCGGGCAGGAGCAGGTTCGCGTAGGCGTCGCGCTGTTCCACCGCGCGCAACACGTCATAGGCGACCCGGCGGGCGGGGTCGCGGGGCTGGGGCGGCCCGGACCGCTGGCCACCGCCCTGCCTGGGCTTGCCGCCCTTACGGGGACGCTGGTGCTGGGACCGGGACTGCTCGCTCAACGTGTGCTCTGCCTCAACAAGCCGGGGACGGGTTCTGGCGCGCGCTCACGCACGCCAGAACCGAGAGTACGGCAGCTCAGCGGCCCAGTCGGTCAACTTCGGTGGGACGCACGCCACGCGCCCAGTCCACAGCGGCCATGGCCTTCTTGCCCTGCGGCTGAACCTCGCCGAGTTCGACGGGGTGAGTGCTGGTGCCGACGATGACGCGCTTCTTGTCCACGTGCAGCTCACCGGGTTCGAGATCGGGCCGGTCCGCGTCGGTGACCGGGCGGACCGGGCCGACCTTCAGGCGCATACCGCGGAAGGTGGTCCAGGCGCCGGGCGCGGGCGTGCAGGCGCGAGCCACCCGGTCCACGCGCTGGGCGGGCGCGGTGAAATCGAGTTCGGCGTCCAGGGTGGTGAGCTTTCCCGCGTAGGAGACGTCGGCGTCCGGCTGCGGGACCGGGCTGAGCTCCCCGGAGGCGATGCCGTCGACGGTGCGGACCAGGAGGCCCGCCCCGGACACCGAGAGGCGTTCGAGGAGTTCACCGCTGGTGTCGGTGGGGCGGACCGTCTCGGCGAGGGTGCCGTAGACCGGGCCGGCGTCGAGCTCCTTGACGATGCGGAAGGTGGCGGCGCCGGTGACGTCGTCGCCGTGCAGGACGGCGTGCTGGACCGGGGCGGCGCCGCGCCAGGCGGGCAGCAGCGAGAAGTGCAGGTTGACCCAGCCGTGCTTGGGGATGTCCAGCGCGGACTGGGGCAGCAGGGCGCCGTAGGCGACCACCGGGCAGCAGTCGGGGGCGATCTCGGCGAGGCGCGCCAGGAACTCGGGATCACCGGCCTTGGCGGGCTTGAGGACCTCGATACCCTGGTTCTCGGCGAGTTCGCCGACCGGGCTGGCGGAGACCTTGCGGCCGCGCCCGGAGCGCGCGTCGGGCCGGGTGACCACCGCTGCGACCTCGTGCTCGGAGTCGATCAGTGCCCGGAGCGAGGGCACCGCCACCTCTGGTGTTCCGGCAAAGACAAGCTTCATTTCGGGTCCCCCATCCGCTGCGCCTACGGATCACTGTTCTACCAGTCCCGACGGGGGCTCCCCGCCGGGAAGAGCGGTGTTGTCGGTGCCTTCTGATAAACCAGTGGAGATGACAGCGCAGCCCGGCCCGCCCGACGAGGTCCTCTTCGACCTGCCTCGGCAGGAGCAGAAGAAGGAAACGGCGAAGGAGAAGGCCGACACCGCGAAGAAGACCGCGAAGAGCCGTCGACCGGCCAAGCGCAGGCCCGCCGACCGGCTCCCCGTCGCGCGCGTCATCGTGGACACCCCGTTGCCGCACCTGGACCGCTACTTCGACTACCGGGTCCCGGCCGACATGGACGAGACCGCCGTGCCTGGCTGCCGGGTGAAGGTGCGCTTCAACGGCCGTCTGCTGGCGGGTTTCCTCGCCGAGCGGGTGGAGAGCTCGGAGTTCGCCGGACGGCTGGCCTACCTGGAGACGGTGGTCTCCCCCGAACCCGTGCTCACCCCCGAGATCCTGGCGCTGTCCAGGGCGGTGGCCGACCGCTACGCGGGCACCCTGAGCGACGTCCTGAGGCTGGCGGTGCCGCCCCGGCACGCGCGGGTGGAGAAAGAGACCGCGCGCGAGGAGCAGGCCCGGGCCGAAGACGTCGAAGGGGTGGAACCCGCCGACGAGGACCCGCCCGAGGCCCCCGAGCACCCCGAGGTGGCGCCCTCCCCCGACGACGACGCCCCGGTGCAGGACACCGTGGAGGCGGCGGTGCTGGAGGTGGACCCCGGCCCCTGGGACGCCTACCCCGAGGGCCCCGACTTCATCGAGGCGCTGCACGGCGGGGTACCGGCCCGCGCGGTGTGGAACGCCCTGCCCGGCACGGAGTGGCCCGACGCCCTCGCCGTGGCCGCCGAGGCCACCCTGGGCGCGGGGCGCGGCACCGTGGTGGTGCTGCCGGACGGGCGCGACGTGGCCGCGGTGGACGCCGCGCTCACCCGCCGTCTGGGCGAGGGCCGCCACGTGGCGCTCACCGCCGACCTGGGTCCGGCCAAGCGCTACCGGAGCTGGCTCTCGGTGCTGCGCGGACAGGTCCAGGTGGTGGTGGGCACCCGGGCCGCGGTCTTCGCGCCCGTGCGCGACCTGGGGTTGGTGGCCCTGTGGGACGACGGCGACGACGTGCACGTGGACCCGCACGCCCCCTACCCGCACGCGCGCACGGTACTGGCGATGCGCGCGCACAAGGCCGACGCGGCGGCGCTGATCGGCGGGCACACCCGCACCACCGACGCCCAGCTGCTGGTGGAGTCCGGGTGGGCGCGCCCGCTGGTCTCCGACCGGGCCACACTGCGCAGCCGGGCCCCGCAGATCCGGCCCGCCGGCGACGACCGCGAACTCGCCCGGGACGGCGCGGCCCGGTCCGCGCGGATCCCGAGCCTGGCGCTGCGCGCGGCCCGTGAGGGCGCCAAGAGCGGCCCGGTGCTGTTCCAGGTGCCGCGCCGGGGCTACCTCAACACACTGGCCTGTGCGGGCTGCCGCGAACCGGCGCGCTGCGACGCCTGCCACGGGCCGCTGGCCGTGCGCGGTTCCCACGCCATGCCCTCGTGCGGCTGGTGCGGCCGGGTGGCCGGTCAGTGGGCCTGCCCCGAGTGCGGGGTGAGCCGGATGCGCGCGGTGGTGGTGGGCGCCCGCCGCACCGCCGAGGAGCTGGGCCGGGCCTTCCCGTCGCTGACCGTGCGCACGTCGGGGCGCGAGGAGGTGCTCTCCGAGGTTGCGAACAAACCGTCGCTGGTGGTGGCCACGCCCGGCGCCGAACCGGTGGTCGCCGGTGGCGGGTTCGCCGCGGCGGTCCTGCTGGACGGGTGGGCACTGCTCAACCGGGCCGACCTGCGCGCCTCGGAGGAGACCCTGCGGCGCTGGCTGAACGCGTCCGCGCTGGTGCGGCCGGGCGGCGCGGTGGTGGTGTCCGCGGACGCCTCGCTGCCGGTGGTGCAGTCGCTGGTGCGGTGGGATCCGGGCGGTTTCGCCGAGCGGGAACTGGCCGAGCGCCGCGAGCTCGGGTTTCCACCGGCGGTGTCGATGGCCTCGATCACCGGCGCCCCCGAGCACCTGCGCGAGCTGCTGGACCAGATCGAACTCCCGGAGAGGGCGGAGCTGCTCGGCCCGGTGCCGGTGGGTTCGGAGCGCACCGAGAGCGGCACCAACAAGACCGAGCGCGCCCTGCTGCGGGTGCCGCGCGGGGCGGTCGGCGAGCTCACCCGGGCGCTGAAGACCGCGGCGTCGGCCCGCAGCGCCCGCCGCGACGAGCATCTCGCCCAGGTCCGGGTGGACCCGCTGCACGTGCTCTAGCCCGGCGCCCCGACTCCGTACCCGAGGGCGCCCGTTGCTTCCGCCCCCTCTTCCCTGGTGATCTTGCTACCAGGAGCAAGTTCGGCGCCGATTTCGCTCCTGGTAGCAAGATCATCTTCGAGAGGGGGCCAACCGGACTAGCCCGCTGCGCCCTGGCCTTGGTCTTGGTCCTGGGGGCGGGCGCGGTAGAGGTCACGGAGGAGGGCGATCTCGGCGCCGTGGTGGATGAACTCGCGGTTCAGGTGCAGGATCAGCACCACCAGCGGGAAGTCCGCCCATTGCGGCGCCTCGGCGCCGCCCACCGGGACCGCAAGGGCTTCGTCGTCGAGTTCCTGGAGGTGCTCGGACCAGGTGAGATAGGCATTGCGCAGGCGCTGCCGGGCCTCGGCTGCGGTGCTGGGCCAGTCGATGGCGTCGCGGTTGGCGGTGCGGTCGCCGAAGTGCCAGTTGATCCGGCTCTCCAGTACGTCCACCACGAGGTGGCCCATGCGCCAGGCGATGGTGGTGACCGGCGGCGGGTCGGGTTCGGGGTAGGCGCCGTCGGGCGCGTGGCGACCGTCCGGCAGTCGGCGGACGGTCCAGCAGTTCGGAACCGGCTCCCAGTAGAACTCGGCGTCGGTGAGCCCCTCCAGCCGGGGCCACAGCGAGAAGTCCCAGTAGAACCGCATCTGGGCCTGGATCTCGCCGTTCCAGTTCACTGCCATCGACTCACTCCCCTTCCTCTCCTAGGCGCACGACCCAGTCCGGCCAGGGTTCCACATCCCGGGGCGGACACGTCCTCGTCGGGGTAGGGCCACCAGGTGAGGTCGGCGACCCCCGGTTCGACGGGGAGGAAGGGGGAGAAGGCCGCTTCCGCCACCGCGCGGGGCGCGGTGGAGGTGAGCGCGAGGTAGCCGCCGCCGCGCATCATCGAGTGGAGGGCGTCCAGCCCGGCGGGTGGGTCCTGTTCGCCGAAGGGGCGGGTCATCAGTACGGCGACGGGCTCGTCGAAATCGACGAGCCCGCTGGTGTGGAGGCGACGGAGCGGGGAGGCGGCCCCGGGGCCGGAGCCGTCCCCGGACAGGACGGCCGCGTTGTCCGCGGCGGCGGTCAGGACCCCGGCCGTACCGGTCGGGGCGACGTGCACCACCGTGGCGTCGGTGTGGGCCCGACGGATCAGCTCGGCGGTGCCGGGCACCGGACAGCCCCAGTCCACGAACTGGCGTATCCCGGCGTCGGCGCACAGGTAGTCGACGGCCCGGCCGAGGAAGGCCTGGTGCAGGCGGACCCGCTCGGCCTCGACGGGGTCGGGCGGAGCACAGGCGCGGGTGCGGTTACCGAGGCTGACCACCCGGGACTGCTGCCCGGGCACGCGCAGGGGTCCGGGTTCTCGGAACACGGCCGTGAGGGGACCTGCCTCGGGTCCTCGGACGTCCGTCACGTTCACGCTCCCCCAGCCGGTTCGCTCGCGGGAGGCAGGGCGCTTCGTCGGGGCGGACCGGTCGGGTCCGACGACGGTGCGCCTTGCCGTCAGGGCCTGATAGTACAGCTTGCGAAAGTGATGCCCCGCACACCGCCGAGTGAAATGTGCCCTATTGCCCCTTATGTAGGTCCGTGTGTCGCAAGCTTTTGTGAGCATGAGGTCCCGAGCCCCCAAACCCGAACACCCTCTTCCTGAAGACCTCTTCCACTCCTCCCCCGAGCACCCAGGAGTCGTGTTGGTGTCCCCGTCCCCCGTTCCCCCCGACGTGTCCGATCCCCGTTTCACGCCGGTTTCCGCCGTGGCGCGCCTCAGCGGGGCCGGAGCGGCGCACATCGCACTGCTGCTCTTCCTTTTGCCCACCGCGGACAGCGCACTGGACGGAACCGGAGGGCTCCCCTACCCGGTGGCGACCTTCTACGGGCTGGTGCTGGTGACCCACACCCTGCCGTTCACGGTGCTGTTCCTCGTGGTCAGGGCTCTGGGCAGAGGCGGGCGGCTGATCACCCACCCGTTGCTGCCCGTCATCGGGGCCGTACCGAGCGCGGTCCTGTACGCGTTGTTCGGTATCTCCGTGGTGGTGTGGGAGCCGAGCGCGCTGACAGTGGCGATGACACTGTTCCTGACGCTGATCGGCTACGGGGTCCAGTCGGCACTGAGCCACCTCGTCTTCTACCCGAGGAGGACGCTGCCGGTCACGCTGCTCACGATCGCCCTGCCAGCCCTGGTGTGGGGCCTGGCCCTCCTGACGCACCGGCTCGGTTAGAGGACGTTGCGCGGGTCCGGCACCGGGGCCAGGCGGCCGTCGCAGTCGGCGTACTCCCAACGCGGTCCGCGGGCCACGAGGTCCGCGACCGCGCCCACCAGCCGGTCCACGTGCTCCTCGGCGGTCCCCACGCCCAGGCTCGCCCGCACCGCCTGTGTGTGTCCCTCGGGGAGCAGGTGCCGGGTGAGCGGGTGGGCGCAGAACAGGCCGTCCCGGACCCCGATGCCGTACTCCGCGGACAGCGCGGCGGCCAGCAGGTCCGCGGGCAGGCCGTCGACCACGAACGACACGATCCCGACGCGGGCGTGCTCGGCACCCCACAGCGTCAGCTCGTGCACGCCGTCGATCTCGGTGAGCCCGGCGCGCAGGCGCTCCAGCAGCGCCGCCTCGCGGATGTGCTGCAGGAACAACGTCTGGGTGTTGAAGGTGTCGCAGGCCGCCGCCAGCGCCACGGCACCGAGCACGTTGGGGCTTCCGGCCTCGTGGCGGGCGGGCAGGTCGTTCCAGATGACGTCGTGCTCGGTCACCTTCTGGGTCGCTCCGCCACCGGCCAGGTAGGGGGTGGCGGCGCTCAGCCAGTCGGAGCGGCCGGCCAGCACACCCGATCCGAAGGGCGCGTAGAGCTTGTGGCCGGACAGCGCCACGTAGTCCGCGCCGGTCTCGGCGAGGCTGAACGGCAGATGCGGAACGTACTGGGCGGCGTCCACGAGCACGCGGGCGCCCTCGGCGTGGGCGGCCTCGACCAGCTCCTCCACCGGCCAGATCTCACCGGTGACGTTGGAGGCCGCGGTCACGCACAGCAGCCTGGGGCCTTCGGGGGCCTCGGCGAGCGCGGCGCGGGCGGCGGACACGGCGGCTTCGGGGGTCTCGGGAAGCGGCAGCCGCACCACCTCGCCGGCTCGGGAGGCGGGGTGCTCCCACGGGAGCAGGCTGGCGTGGTGCTCGGACTCGAAGACCACCACGGTGCAGCCCTCGGGGACGGCACGGGCCAGCAGGTTGACGGCGTCGGTGGTGCCGCGGACGAACACGACGGCGTCGGCGGAGCCGGACTCGTCGGCCTCGGCGCGCACGCCCAGGAAGCGGGCGACGCTGCGGCGGGCGCGCTCGTAGGCGTCGGTGCTGACCTGCGAGTGGTGTCCGGCGCCGCGGTGGACGCTGGCGTAGTACGGCAGGGCGGCGGAGAGGGCATCGGCGACGCTGGTCAGGCAGGGGGCGCTGGCGGCGTAGTCGAAGTTGGCGTAGTCCACGTACTCACCGGTGACCAGGGGGACCCCGCTGTCGGCGGTGACGATCGTGCAGGGGTTCGCGGTGTCGGCCTCGCGGGCCGCGATCCGGGCTGCGGAACGGCTGGAGCGGGTGGAGTCGAACGGGATGACAGTGGTCATGGGGCACCTCTTCTGTGGGTCGTGGGACCCACCGGGGTACGCCGGATGACGGCATCTCCTCAGGGGTCCGCGCTTGTCTGACACGGTCGTGTCGGGACCTGGTCCTCACCCGGGGCACCCCACCGCGGAAGGAGGGTTGCCGACCAGCTAGCCGGGGCTTGTCGCTGGTACTCGTGACCTGTGCCGAAATGTAACACAAGGTGCGCGCGGATCGCATCCGTGTGTTCCTGTGGCCTGGAACACGGCCCCTCTTGACAGCGGCGGACCTGGCCGGGTCATACTGATCCCGAACTGCCCTCACGTCGCGGGTGTCCGGTTTCCCCCGGCCGCCCTTCAGGCGCGAGACTCCAGTGCGTCGGAGTTTTCGCATGCCCGCAGACAAGAGGTGCCTTCCTTGTACGGCGACGACCGTGTTCAGCAGCTTTTCCGCAACCCCAGGGTTGTGCTCATCTCCGGCTACGCCCGACTCCCCGACTCGGTGGCGAGCCATTCCCAGTACCAGCGACTCGGTGTCGTGCTCGCGGTGGACTCCGCGGACGGCCGGATCGTGGCCGCGGACACCACTCTCCTGACCGGCCTGGCCAAGGACTTCTTCCGCGCGCTGGTCGAGGGCGCCTCGGTGACCGAGGACATCGCGGAGATCATCCATCGGGTCCAGACGCGTTACGCGGGTCAGTCCGGAGCCGCCCTCACGACGGCGCTGCGCCGCTGCCTGGAGACCTACTACCAGCTGCGGGACGGCGATCAGCTGCCCGACGGCTCCGTGAACCCCGACGGCAAGGAGTGACCTGCGCATGAGTCAGACCAGCCCTGAACCCGCATCCGAGACAGGCGCCCCGCTGCCCCTCGCGGGGGTGCGGGTGGCCGACCTGTCCCGGGTGCTCGCGGGCCCCTACGCCACCATGCTGCTCGCGGACATGGGCGCCGAGGTCGTGAAGGTGGAGCAGCCCGGCCGCGGCGACGACACCCGCTCCTGGGGACCGCCCTACGCGGAGCCCACCGGGGAGCACCGGGCGGAGCACTCCCCCGGCGAGGCCGCCTACTTCCTGTCCGTCAACCGGAACAAGCGCAGCCTGGCCGTGGACCTCAAGGATCCGGAAGGGCTGGCCGCGGTCCAGGACCTGTGCGCCACCTCGGACGTGGTGATCCAGAACTTCCGGCCGGGGGTGATCGACCGGCTCGGGCTGGGCTACGAGGAGATCAGCAGGCGCAACCCGGCGGTCGTGTACTGCTCGGTGAGCGGGTTCGGCCCCGAGCACGAGCCCAGCACGCGGCCGGGATTCGACATCGTCGTGCAGGCCGAGAGCGGGCTGATGGCCACGACCGGTCCCGCGGACGGCCCGGCCAGCAAGGTGGGGGTGGCGCTCACCGACGTCCTCACCGGCCTGAACGCGGCCGTGGGCATCCTGGGTGCGCTGATGCGGGCCCGGGTGACCGGGCGGGGCGAGAACATCAGCGTCTCGCTGATCAACTCCACCCTGTCCAGCCTGGTCAACCTCACCCAACAAGCACTGGTCACCGGGTCCGAACCGGCCCGCGTGGGCAACGCGCACACCACCATCGTCCCGTACCAGGTGTTCCCGACCGAGGACGCGGAAGTAGTCATCGCGGCCGGGAACGACGCCCTGTACCAGCGCCTGTGCGCGGCGATCGACCGCCCCGACCTCGGCGCCGACCCCCGGTACTCCACCAACCCGCAACGCGTGGCGCACCGCGAGGAACTGGTCTCGGAACTCTCCGCGACCCTCCAGGAGAAACCAGCCGAGCACTGGATGACGGTCCTGGTCGAGGCCGGGGTCCCGGCTGGCCGGGTCCGGGGTGTGCTGGACGCCCTGCGCACCGCGGACGCCAGGGGCGACGACGTCCTGCGCACGGTGGAGCACCCCACATCCGGCCCGCTGGAGCAGGTGCGGGCGGGGTTCCGGATGGAGCACACGCCCGCCCCGATGACCGCCCCGCCACTGCTCGGCCAGCACTCGGCGCAGATCCTGGCCGAACTGGGACTGACCCCGGACCGGATCGAGGCGCTGCTGAAGAGCGGCGCCGCCCAACAGACCGACGTTCGCTAGCCCAGACCTCACACACGCAAGCACCACGAAGGGACTTTCCATGAGCGACTCCCGGCGCAAGGCCGCCGCCCCCGACCCCCTCGACTTCCTGGCGGTGGACGCGGAGCTGTCCGACACCGAGCGCGACGTCCGCGACGCCGTGCGCGACTTCTCCCACCGCGAGCTCCTGCCGAACGTCGCCGACTGGTTCGAGGCCGGGACCATCCCCGACCCGCGCGGCCTGGCCAAGGCCTTCGGTGACCTGGGTGTCCTCGGCATGCACCTGGAGGGGTACGGCTGCGGCGGCTCCAGCGCGGTCGCCTACGGCCTGGCCTGCCGCGAACTGGAAGCGGTGGACTCGGGGCTGCGCAGCTTCGTGTCCGTGCAGGGTTCGCTGGCCATGGCGGCGATCCACAAGTTCGGCTCCGAGGAGCACAAGAACGAGTGGCTGCCGAAGATGGCCGCCGGTGAGGCGATCGGCTGCTTCGGTCTGACCGAGCCCGACTCCGGCTCCGACCCGGGTTCGATGCGCACGCGCGCCCGCAAGGAGGGTTCGGACTGGATCCTCAACGGCACCAAGATGTGGATCACCAACGGTTCGGTCGCCGACGTGGCCGTGGTGTGGGCCGCCACCGAGGACGGCATCCGCGGTTTCGTGGTGCCCACCGGCACCCCCGGGTTCTCGGCCAACGTCATCCACAAGAAGCTGTCGCTGCGCGCCTCGATCACCTCCGAACTCGTTCTGGAAGAAGTCCGGCTGCCGGCCGACGCCGTCATGCCCGAGTCCAAGGGGCTCGGCTCACCGCTCTCCTGCCTGAACGAGGCCAGGTACGGGATCGTGTGGGGCGCGGCCGGTGCCGCCCGCGCCTGCTACGAGGCGGCGCTGGACTACGCGAAGACCCGCGAGCAGTTCGGTCAGCCCATCGGCGGTTTCCAGCTCACCCAGCGCAAGCTCGCCGACATGGTCGTGGACGTCAACCACGCCAACATGGCGGCGCTGCGGATCGGCCGGCTCAAGGACGAGGGGAACTGCCACCACAACCACGTGAGCTTCGGCAAGTTCGCCAACGTGGCGGCGGCCCAGCGGGTGGCCCGCACGGCGCGCGGCATCCACGGCGCCAACGGGATCACCCTGGAGTACCCGGTGATGCGGCACATGGTGAACCTCGAGACGGTGGCCACCTACGAGGGCACCGAGGAGATCCACGCGCTGAGCATCGGCCAGTCGGTGACCGGCATCTCCGCCTTCCGCTAGGCCGAGGTGCCATCAGCGGCCGAAAACCATCACAATGGGAGCATCCGAGTGAGGGAGTTGCCGAAGATGGTGAACGAACCGACGAAGCGGTTCGAGATGACGAAGCTGCGGCGGACCGCCAACGCCTTCGTCAGCGGCTTCGTCAAGTACGGGGCCTGCCCGCCCGAGCTGCACCTGCTCACCACGCGTGGGCGCACGTCCGGTTTCCTGCGCACCATCCCGCTCAGCGTCCTGGACAGTGAGAGCGGCCGGTATCTGGTCTCCCCGTACGGGGAGGTCAACTGGGTGCGCAACATCCGCAAGGACGGTTTCGCGACACTGCGCCAGGGCGGCTGGATCGAGCTGGTGAGCGTGCGCGAGCTGAGCTCCGCCGAGGCGGCCCCGGTGCTCAAGGAGTACCTGGAGCACCCCCGGGCCGCGGTCGTGGGACCGTACTTCGACGTCCCGCCGGAGGCTCCGGAGGAGGCTTTCGAGGCCGAAGCCGACCGCCACCCGGTCTTCCAGATCGTGCGTTCCACCACGATCCGCCTCTGACCCACCGCCGAACCCGGCGCACGAGCCCCGGCCACCTGAGCATCCAGGCGGCCGGGGCTTCGGCGTTGTTCGGTCAGCGGGCGGGACGGGTGTAGACCGTGCCGCGGTCGACCGGTTTGTAGCCGACGGTGGCGTAGGTCTTGGCCGGGGTCGGGTAAGCCTCGTTCGGGGTCGTGTTGATGTACACCCGGTCGCCGCCGCGGCGGGCGGTCAAGGTGCAGGCCTGCAGAGCCATGGCGACGGCCAGGCCCTTGCGGCGGTGGGCGGGCACCACGCCGAGGGGTTCGATCTCCGAGCAGCGGTTCTCCGCGTCCCACCAGACAACACAACACGCGGCAAGCGAGCCGTCCGGGGCCTCGACGACGAGGTCGAGTTCGCGGTCGTAGAGCAGGGCCGCACGCGTGTTGTCATAGCGTTCCCGGCTGAAACGACTGGTCAGGTCGGGGTTGACCGGGCCCACACGCTCGGGCCAGGGCAGGTCGGAGGGCTTCCAGGCGGTCCGGTGGCACTCCACCCGGGCCTCCTCCTCACCCTCGCGCACCGGGCGGAGCCGGTAGCCCTCCGGCAGGACGACCTCCTCCTCACCAGCGTCCCGGCTCATCCACTCGCCGTAGGTGTTCTGGTCGGACACGCCGAAACCGGACCGCTCGGCGAGCGCGCGGAGTTCGCCGTCGCCCTCGAAGGTCAGCAGGTCCACGACGGCGTCACCGACCTCGGCCAGCGCCCGGTCCAGGAGCGCGGCACCGGCCTCGGGGTCGGCCGAAGCACCCACGAGGATGATCTGGCTACGGTCGAAGAGGGCGTTGGGCGCCTCGACCACGGACCAGCCCACGAGCTCGCCGTTCCGAAGGGCCACGGCCGCGTTGTCCGAGGAGATCTCCCCGGTGGCCAGCTGCCAGCCCAGCCCGCCCGGGTGGGGTGCCATCGGCCAGAGCCGTCGGGCGAACACCTCCAGAGAGCGGCTGTCCTCCGCACGGAAGGGACGGATTTCGGGCATGGGGGCCTGCCTTTCCGGTGGTCTCGCGGACAGCTGCACGCTAACCACCGGGGCAGACGGGACGCCACTGGTTTTACGGGGCACGAAGGCCACGCCGGGCGCGGGGCCGGTGGCGCATGGTGATAGCTTCCTAGCGCTACGCTGACACCCAACCCCCACGGAAAGCGTGTGTATCCCCATGTCCGAGAGGAACTCCAGCCGGGTCACCGTCTACGCGGCCGTCACCGCCGTGTTCTGCGTTCTGGTCGCGATCATCACGACCGCCGATCCGTTCCCAGCCCTGCGCATTCCGCTGCAGCTGGCCAGCGTGGTCGTCCTGGTGGTCATGGCCTACCTGCTGGGCCGGGAGACCAGGACTGTCAGGAAGCCGGAGAAGGAAACCGAAGCGCAGGACTGACGACGGGCACAGTGGCCGGCCTCTCCCCAGATCCCGGCCACCCCGTGCTCTGCCGCTACTCAGGTCCCGCTCAGTTGCGGACGCGGAACACGTCGTAGACCCCGTCCACCCCGCGCACCGACCGCAACACGCTCCCCAGATGCGTCGGGTCGGCCATCTCGAAGGTGAAGCGGCTCTGCGCCACCCGGTCGCGGCTGGTCTGCACCGTCGCGGACAGGATGTTGACGTGCTGGTCCGACAGCACCCGGGTGATGTCGGACAGCAGCCGGGAGCGGTCCAGGGCCTCCACGTGCAGGGCGACCAGGAACATCGAGTCCTCGGTCGGCCGCCACTCCACGTCCACCATGCGCTCGCGGTCCAGGCTGGCGGCGTTGACGCAGTCCTGGCGGTGCACCGACACCCCGTTGCCGCGGGTCACGAAACCGACGATCTCGTCCCCGGGTACGGGCGTACAACACTTGGACAGACGCGCCCACACGTCGGTGTCGCCGCCGGCCACGACCACGCCCGGATTCCCGGAGCGCTGGCGGGTGGTGGCGGCCTTGGAGGGCAGGGAGGACTCGGCGATGTCCTCGGTGTGGCTCTCCAGCCCGCCCATGGAGTCCACGAGCTTGCTGACCACGCTCTGCGCGCTCACCTGGCGTTCGCCCACGGCGGCGTAGAGGGACTCCACGTCCGGATAGCGCAGGTCGCTGGCCAGGGCGATCAGGGCCTCACCGCTGAACAGGCGCTTGACCGGAAGTTCCTGCTTGCGCATGAACTTGGCGATCTCGTCCTTGCCCTGTTCGATCGCGGCCTCGCGGCGCTCCTTGGTGAACCAGTGCCGGATCTTGTTGCGGGCGCGGGCGCTCTTGACGAAGTTGAGCCAGTCTCGGCTGGGACCGGCGTCGGGGTCCTTCGAGGTGAGGATCTCGACGGTCTCGCCGTTGTGCAGCTC
Organism: Nocardiopsis exhalans; assembly: GCF_024134545.1. Lineage (GTDB taxonomy): Bacteria > Actinomycetota > Actinomycetes > Streptosporangiales > Streptosporangiaceae > Nocardiopsis > Nocardiopsis exhalans. The sequence continues at coordinate 2,512,821 of NZ_CP099837.1, read as the reverse complement.
GTTCTCCAGCGGCACCAGGCGACCGTTGATGCGGGCTCCGACGGTGCGGTGGCCGACCTCGGTGTGCACGGCGTAGGCGAAGTCCACGGCGGTGGCGCCCTGTGGCAGGGGGATGACGTCGCCCCCGGGGGTGAAGACGAACACCTCCTGCACGGACAGGTCGAAGCGCAGCGACTCCAGGAACTCGCCCGGGTCCTTGGTCTCCTGCTGCCAGTCGATGAGCTGGCGCAGCCACTGCATGTCCGTGGTGCCCTTGGGCTTGGCCTCGGTGTTGGAGGAGTTGCGGTCCTCCTTGTACTTCCAGTGCGCGGCGATGCCGTACTCGGCGCGGCGGTGCATCGCGCGGGTGCGGATCTGCAGTTCGACCGGGTTGCCGGAGGGGCCAATGACCGTCGTGTGCAACGACTGGTACATGTTGAACTTCGGCATCGCGATGTAGTCCTTGAACCGGCCGGGCACCGGGTTCCACCGCGCGTGGATGGTTCCCAGGGCCGCGTAGCAGTCCCGGACGCTGTCCACCAGGACTCGCACCGCGATCAGGTCGTAGATGTCGTCGAAGCCCACGTTGCGGGCGATCATCTTCTGGTAGATCGAGTAGTAGTGCTTGGGCCGCCCGCGGACGGTCGCCTTGAGCTTGGACTCGCGCAGGTCGGCGGAGACCGCCTCGATGACCTCCTGGAGGTACACGTCGCGGCGGGGTGCGCGCTCGGAGACCAGGCGGGCGATCTCGTCGAAGCGCTTGGGGTAGAGGGTGGCGAAGGCCAGGTCCTCGAGCTCCCACTTGATGGTGTTCATGCCCAGGCGGTGGGCGAGGGGGGCGAAGATCTCGAGGGTCTCGCGGGCCTTCTTCTCCCGTTTGGCCTTGGCCGGGAGGTAGCGCAGGGTCCGCATGTTGTGCAGGCGGTCGCAGAGCTTGATGACCAGGACGCGGATGTCGCGGGCCATCGCCACGACCATCTTGCGGACCGTCTCGGCCTGGGTGGCCTCGCCGTACTTGACCTTGTCCAGCTTGGTGACGCCGTCGACCAGTTCGGCGATCTCGTCACCGAAGTCCGCGCGCAACTCCTCGAGTGAGTACTCGGTGTCCTCGACGGTGTCGTGCAGCAGGGCGGCGGCCAAGGTGGCCTCCTGCATGCCGAGCTCGGCGAGGATGGTGGCGACAGCAAGCGGGTGCGTGATGTAGGGGTCGCCGCTCTTGCGTTTCTGGTGGCGATGATGGTGTGCCGCGACCTCGTAGGCGCGCTCGATCAGCCGTACGTCCACCTTCGGGTGGGTGGCTCGCACGGTCTTGATCAGTGGTTCGAGCACCGGGTTCATCGTCACTCCCCGCTGGGCTCCGAGTCGGGCGAGCCTTCTGCGTACTCGCACGGTGGAGGGCGTGCTGGCGGCCGCCTGCTGGCCCGGGGCCCCCTGCCCCGAGACGTCGGAGGGCGCCGCATCGCTCGCGGCGCCCTCCGGGCGGTCCTGCTGTGGTCTTTTCGCGGTCGGCGCACCGCTGCCGTCCGCACGCTCTCCCGGCGCATGGGAACCCGTGGCGCCGACGGTTTTCGGCGTACCGGAGGCTTGGGCGGTTCCGGCGGTGTCCGGGGCACCGGCGGTTCCCGGCACGCCGTTGCCCCGGGCGGCGGCGCTCGGCGCCTCGGCGGGCTGGCGGCCCGATTCCTGCTCGGACACCGCCCCGGTCGAGACCACTTCGCTTGGCATGCCTACCTCCCGCGGTTCCACCCGGTGGAGCCGACGTCATCGTCCGGCTCGCCTCCGGTGCACGTGCGTGTCATCAGGGCCAGTCGTTGACGCGGCCGCCGCGGTCACCTCTCCCACCAGTCTAGTGGGACCGCCCCCACCTGCGCGGGGAGCGGTCTGGCCTCCTCGTGTCCCTGGTACCGACTCGGAGGTACGCGTAGTGACACAGGTCACCAGGTACGTCACACCGAGTGCTGGAGTACGTCAACAAGGACGGTCTGTCGCGGTATTCCCTTGCGGGGGCGACAGGCGTGGCGAGGTCGGCCTCAGACCGAAAGGAGGGTGTGCAGCTCCACGTCGGGCATCTTCCCGCGCCCCTGGAGCGCGGAGAGCTCCATCAGGACGGAGAATCCCACGACCGTACCACCCGCCTTGCGGACCAGTTCCACCGCGGCCCTGCCGGTGCCGCCGGTCGCGAGGACGTCGTCGACGACGAGCACACGACTGCCCGGAGTGATCGCGTCGGCGTGAATCTCGACGGTCGCGGTGCCGTACTCCAGATCATATGCCTGGTCGATGGTGTCCGCGGGCAGTTTCCCGGCTTTGCGCGCCGGAACGAAGCCCGCGCCCAGCGCCATGGCGACGGGGGCGCCGAAGATGAAGCCGCGCGCCTCCAGCCCGACGACGTGGTCGATCCCGGTTCCGAGGAAGGGCGCGGTGAGCCCGCGCACCGTGGCGGCGAAGGCCTCGGGGCGGTTGAGCAGGGGCGTGATGTCCTTGAAGAGGATGCCCTCGTGCGGGAAGTCCGGGATATCGCGGATGTTCGCCTCGATCAGAGCGAGATCGGCGGCGGGGACATCCGGGGTCGCGGTGTCATTGGGCATGGGTGGCGGGGCCTTCTCCTGGTGTGCGGGCCGGAAACCGGGTGTGTGCCGAAAAGCTGTGCCTCCGGCCGGAAAACAGCGGTACCGGCCCCGGATGATGACGGGGGCCGGTACCGAAGTCTGTGGTGCGCCGAGTTTCGGCGAGGGGGCTGTTCGCCCTGGACTAGCCCTTGGGCTTGTCGTCGTCGCCGAAGTCGGGACGGTCCTCGACCGGGGTGTCGTCGGCGGCGGGGGTGATGACCTCACCGACGCCGGCCTTGAGCATGCGGATACGGGTGCCGGGGGAGATCTCCAGCAGTACGTCCTGGTCGTGGATCTCGACCACCGTGGCGAAGATTCCGGCCTTGGTCATGACCTCGACGCCGGGGACCAGGGAGCTCTGCATCTGCGTCTCCTGCTGGCGGCGCTTCTGGTTCGGGCGCCAGAACAGGAGCCAGAAGACCAGGAGGATCAGCGCGAACGGAAGCAACATGCCGAAGAGGCTGCTCTCTCCCTGGGCCGCGGCGGCGAGAGTGTAAATGCCCTGCACGGGGGCGTCCTTCCTGACGTTTCCTGTGGCCGACGGCTACCGGCTCGGGTACCGCGACGACCACCTTCTCGGGCCGACCGACCCAACGGCCGAATTCACACCCGGCGTTTACAACGCACAAGGGTGCCAACTCGTTCCGCCAGTATCCGACGACACCATACGAGGCCACTGCCCCGCTTTGGCTGGTTCATCCAAGTTTACGTGGCGCTGGTCACCAGTATCCCACCGGCTGAGATCCGAGGGCTAACGGTTCGGCCCCGGTTCGCACGCACGCGTGCTTCATTGTGCCCGCACGGACGCGCTCCGTGAATGCTACCCGCCCCGACTAGGGGGTTCCGTTGTTCCGGACACTCGCGTTCTGACCACCCGGGCCCTGACCACTCGCGCTCTGGCCATTCGCGTTCTGGCCATTCGCGTTCTGGCCACCGTTGGCCGCGGGATCGGCGGCGGCACCGAAGGCGGCGTCCGGCGGCGGGGTGAGCCCCATGTGCGCCCAGGCCATCGGCGTGGCCACCCGGCCGCGCGGGGTGCGGGCGAGGAAACCGGAACGGACCAGGAAGGGCTCGGCCACGGTCTCCACCGTCTCGGCCTCCTCCCCCACGGAGACCGCGAGCGTGGACAGCCCGACCGGCCCGCCGCGGAAGCGGTTCATCAGCACGTCCAGGATGGCCCGGTCCAGGCGGTCCAGGCCCAGGGCGTCCACCTCGTACAGCTCCAGGGCCGCGTGGGCGTTGCCCAGGGTGATGCGACCGTCCCCGCGCACCTCAGCGTAGTCGCGCACGCGGCGCAGCAGGCGGTTGGCGATCCGGGGTGTGCCGCGAGAGCGGCCGGCGATCTCGCGGGCCGCCTCGGCCTCCATCGGAGCCCCCATGAGCCCGGCGGAGCGATGCAGGATCTGCTCCAGCTCGGCGGGCTCGTAGAAGTCCATGTGCGCGGTGAAGCCGAAGCGGTCGCGCAGCGGCGCCGGGAGCATGCCCGCGCGGGTGGTCGCCCCGACCAGGGTGAACGGGGCGATGTCGAGCGGGATGGCGGTGGCCCCGGGCCCCTTGCCGACCACGACGTCCACCCGGAAGTCCTCCATGGCGACGTAGAGCATCTCCTCCGCCGGGCGGGCCATGCGGTGGATCTCGTCGAGGAAGAGGACCTCGCCCTCCTGGAGGGTGGAGAGCACCGCGGCCAGGTCGCCGGAGCGTTCGATCGCGGGCCCCGAGGTGATGCGCAGCGGGGCGCCGAGTTCGGCGGCGATGATCATGGCCAGGGTGGTCTTGCCCAGGCCCGGCCCGCCGGACATCAGGATGTGGTCGGGGGCGCGGTTGCGGCGCTGGGCACTGTGCAGGACCAGGGAGAGCTGCTCGCGTACCCGGTGCTGCCCGACGAACTCGTCCAGGTTCTTCGGGCGCAGCGCACCCTCGATCTGGTGTTCCTCGACGTCGGCCTCCGGTGAGACGGCGTCACGCTCGTACACGGGTCGCCTCCTTCCTCTTCCCGTTCGTGTTCCTGTTCCGCGTCACGGCCGGTCCCGGCTAGGCGCGGCTGAGCTTGCGCAGGGCGCTGCGCAGCAGGACGGTGACGTCGCTGGTGTCCTCGGCCTCGGCCGCGACGGCGGCCGCTGCGGCCTCGGAGTCCTTGGCCGACCAGCCGAGGTTGACCAGGCCGGAGACGACCTGTCCGCGCCAGGCACCGTTGGGCGACGCACCGTTCGCGCCGTTCGGGGCGTCGGCGGGCGGCAGGGTGCCGTCGGTCATGACCGGGGCGTCGAGCTTGCCGCGCAGCTCCAGGACGATGCGCTGGGCACCCTTCTTGCCGATGCCGGGAACACGGGTGAGCGCGGCGGTGTCCTCGGTGGCCACCGCCTGGCGCAGGCTGTCGGGGCTGTGCACGGCGAGCATGGCCAGGGCGATGCGCGGGCCGATACCCGAGGCGGTCTGGACCTGCTCGAAGAGGTTCTTCTCGTCGTCGTCGGCGAACCCGAAGAGGGTGAGGGAGTCCTCGCGCACCACGAGGCTGGTGGCGACGGTGCCCTCCTCCCCCACATGGAGGCGGGACAGGGCGGAGGGGGTGCACTGAAGGGTCATGCCGACCCCGCCGACGTCGATCACGGCGCTGCCCGCGCCGCGTGCGGCCACCCGGCCGGTGAGGAACGCGATCATCTCGAATGGGCACCGGGAGGGGTGCCCGTCTCCTTCCTGGGGGCGGTACTGCTGCCTACTGCTGGTTTTGCTGCCTACCGACCGCTGCCTGCCGAAACCCGCTGCTCGCCACCACCGCGGCTGCCCGGTTCGGTGCGGGCTAGCGGCCGCGGGCGCGGCGCGCCAGCTCGACCTTGCGGGCGAAGTCCTGTTGGGCCTGGGCGACCCGCGCCTGGGCGCCACCCCGCCAGATGTGGCAGATGGCCAGGGCCACGGCGTCGGCGGCATCGGCCGGTTTGGGCGGCCCGTCGAGTCCGAGGATACGCGCCACCATGCTGCCGACCTGCTTCTTGTCCGCGCGGCCGTTGCCGGTGATGGCTGCTTTGGCCTCGCTGGGGGTGTGGGTGGCCACGGGCAGTCCGCGGCGGGCGGCACACACCAGGGCGATCCCGCTGGCCTGCGCGGTACCCATGACGGTGCTGAGGTTGTGCTGGGCGAAGACGCGTTCGACGGCCACGGCGTCGGGCTCGTACTTGTCCAGCCACTCCTCGATACCGCGTTCGACCTGCACCAGCCGCTGCGGGAGTTCGGTGTCGGGGCTGGTGCGGATGGCATCCGCGGCCAGTAGGCGCAGAGGTCGGCCGATGGCCCCCTCCACAGCGCCGATGCCGCAGCGGGTCAGTCCCGGGTCGATTCCCAGCACGCGCACGTCGCCACCTGTCTCTCTTGCCATGTCCCGCTGATCGAACGCCCGTTCGCACCATGCTAGCGGCGCACACCGACGCTATCCGCCGACCACCCGGGCGTGTCGGCCCCGAGGCATGGCCCGGGGATCTGACCCAGGGACGCGAAGTGAGCACGGAGGGGTGGACGAACGGACACCTCGGTGCTAAGTTCAACTCAGATCGAGAAAAACTCAGCTTGAGGATAACCAAGGGGAAGCAGTGTCCGAGGGGATCGACGGAGAAGGCGCGGCGCAGGGCCCGCCGCGGGAGACGGGGCAGGGCGCGGGGCGGTACGACGCGGACGACGAACGCAGATTCCTCGCCGACTACGACCCGAACGCCTTCGCGCCCGCCGCCGTCACCGTGGACGTCGTGGCGCTCACCATCCGCGCCGGCCTCCCCCGCGTCCTGCTCGGCCGCCGCGCCCGCCAGCCGCAGCGCGGGCGGTGGGCGCTGCCCGGCGGGTTCGTCCGCGCACAGGCCGGACCGGCCGGTCCGGCCGACCCCGACCTGCCCGACGCCGCCCTGCGCGTGCTCACCGAGAAGACCCCCCTGCCCGCCGAGATCCACCTGGAGCAGCTCGGCACCTACGGCGCGATCGACCGCGATCCGCGCATGCGGGTGATCTCGGTGGCCTACATGGTCCTCGCACCCGACCTGCCCGACCCGCATTCGGGCCGCGACACCGCCGAGGCCGCGTGGGTGCCCTGGACCGCCCTGGGCCACGGCGAGGGGGCGGGCACCGAGCACGAACTCGCCTTCGACCACGCGCGCATCCTCGGTGACGCCGTCGAACGCGCCCGCTCCAAGCTCGAGTACACCGCCCTGGCCACGGCCTTCCTCCCGCCCGTTTTCACCATCACGGCGCTGCGCGGGGTGTACGAGGCGGTGTGGGGACACACCCTGCACGCCGCCAACTTCCACCGCAAGATCCTCGCCACCCCCGGGTTCGTGGAGGACACCGGGGAGCTGGCCGAGCGCGGGGGTACGGGCGGCGGTCGCCGGGCCCGGCTGTACCGGGCGGGCGGCGCGGCCCTGCTGCACCCGCCGCTGCTGCGCGGCAGCCAGTGAACGGCACCCCCGCGATGGCCCCGACCAACGGCACACACGACAACGGCCCCCGCGTCCACGGCGACTACTGAGCGGCACCCGGTGAAGGGAGTCCGGATGAGCACGGAACAGCACACCCGAGGCGGTTTCGACGCCGCCCTGAACGCCCTCGACCTCGCTGCGGATCCCGCCGCGCTGTTCGGCCCCCTGCCCGCGGACGGCGGGGCGCTCCCAGCGGCGGCCGCCGCCGAGTACCGGCGCCTGGCCCGGCTGCTGCACCCCGACGCCGCGCCCGCCGGACGCACCACCGAGGCGACCAACGGATTCGCGAGGCTCACCGAGGCCTGGCGGTACTACCGGAAGGCGGCCGAGGGCGGTCTGGGGCTCGACGACATCACGATCGTGACCCGGGAACGTACCTACCACGTGAGTCAGGGAGGCGCCCTGGTCAGCGGGAACGTGGCCGATCTGCACCCGGTGCGCTGGCGGGAGCAGGCCCGGGCCCCGGAGCCGCACGCGGGCAGGCGCTCGCCCGCCGTGGGGCGCTGGCGGCAGGGGATGCTCAAACTCCCCCACGCCCCGATCGACAACGACCTGCTCCTGGCCGAGGCCACCGCGCTGCGCCGGATCCGCGAACACGGCGCCGAGCACTACCGGGCCTTCGTCCCGGAGCTGGTGGAGTCCGTCCGGCACCGCGACGCCGCGACCGGGGTGGAACGGCGCGGCAACGTGCTGGGACTTCTGACCGGATTCCACACCCTGGCCGAGGTGCGGCGGGCCTGCCCGGACGGGATCGACCCGCGCGACGCCGCATGGATGTGGCGCCGCCTGCTGGCGGCCCTGGGTAACGCGCACCGAGCCGGGGTCGTGCACGGGGCGGTCGTCCCCGAACACGTCATGATCCACCCGGAGGCGCACGGGCTCGTCCTCGTGGACTGGTGCTACTCGGTGAGCGCGGCCGAAGCGCACACCGCTCGGCACCGGCCGCCGACGGCCCCGCACATCCCGGCGATGGTTCCGCACCGCGAGGAGATGTACCCGCCCGAGGTCGCCGACCGCGGCCCCGCCCGACCCGCCACCGACGTGTACATGGCCACCAGGTGCATGGAGTTCGTGACCGGCGGGCGGCTGCCCCCGAAGCTGAAGGCGTTCGCGCGCGGCTGTTCGCTGCCCGCGCCCGTGCGTCGGCCCGGTGACGCCTTCGCGCTGCTCGACGAGCTCGACGAGGCACTGGAGCGATGCTTCGGACCGCGCCGGTTCCGCCCCTTCCACCTGCCTTCCTGACCCCTACTCGGCCCTGACCCGCGCCGTCCCGACCACCGCCGCACCGACCCCCGCAAGGAGACAGCAATGGGAAGCAGCAGCTGGTCCACCGACGCCTACCACGCGCGGCAGGCCTATCAGGACTCCGCCGGAATCAGCAGCTTCGACTACCACGACCACGTCACCACCAGGGCCCCGCGGCACGAGTGGACGGTCCACCCCTCACTCGACCCCTACGGCGTGACCGTCCGCGAGAGCCGCGACTCCGACGCCCACCCGAACTCGCTCGCGGTGTCGGTGCTCTTCGACGTCACCGGCTCCATGGGGCGGGTGCCACGCACCCTCCAGACCAAGCTCCCCGACCTGTTCGGTCTGCTCCTGCGCAGGGGCTACGTGGCGGACCCGCAGATCATGTTCGGCTCGATCGGCGACGCCACCTGCGACCAGGTGCCGCTCCAGGTCGGGCAGTTCGAGTCCGGCAACGAACTGGAGGACGACCTGGGCAACACCCTGCTGGAGGGCGGGGGCGGCGGCCAGGTGACCGAGTCCTACGAGCTGGCGATGTACTTCATGGCCCGGCACACCGCCATGGACTGCCTGGAGAAGCGGGGCCGCCGCGGCTACCTGTTCATCATCGGCGACGAGAAGGCCTACGGCGCGGTGAAGGCGCGCGAGGTCCGCGAGGTGATCGGCGACGACCTGGCCGAGGACATCCCGTTCCCGACGATCCTGGCCGAGCTGCGGCGCAAGTTCGAGGTGTACTTCATCCTGCCGACCGGCAGCTTCCACTACCGCAGCGACGAGGTACGGGAGTTCTGGGAGAAGCACATGGGCCAGAACCTCATCCTCCTGGACGACCTGGACGCGGCCAGTGAGACGATCGCGCTCACGGTGGGCCTGAGCGAGGAGGCCATCGACCTGGACGAAGGGCTGAAGGACCTGGCCGAGGCCGGATCCGACCAGGCCGACGCGGTGGGCAAGGCGCTGCGTCCGCTGGCCCGCGGACGTGGCCCGGTCTCGACCTCCTCGGGCATTGAGGAGCTGGCCGGTGACGGGCCGGGGGTGGACCGGCTGTGAACGGGCGGACGGGTGCACGGGCGCCGGAACACGCGATCGTGATCGACCTGGGGTTCGGTGACGCGGGCAAGGGCGTGACCGTGGACCTACTGTGCTCGCGGGGCGGATACGGCGCGGTGGTGCGGGCCAACGGCGGCGCCCAGGCCGCGCACAACGTGGTCGCCCCGGACGGTCGGCACCACACGTTCTCCCAGTTCGGGGCGGGAACGCTCGCCCCGGGCGACCCGGTGCCCACGCACCTGTCCCGGTTCGTGGTGGTGGACCCGTTCGCGCTGGCCGCGGAGGCCCGGCACCTGACCTGCCTGGGTGTGCCCGACCCGCTCTCGCTGGTCACGGTGGACCGGCGGGCGCTGATCAGTACCCCGTGGCACGCCGCGGCCAACCAAACGCGGGAGCGGGCGCGCGGCCGGGACCGGCACGGTTCGTGCGGGATGGGCGTGGGCGAGACGATGGCCTACGCCCTGGATCACCCCGCGGACGCGCCCACCGTCGGCGACTGCGCCTCCCCGGAGCTGCTCCGCCGAAAGCTGGAGCGCCTGGCCGACCGGTTGGCCTCGGTCCTGGCCGGGGAATCGGAGCCGGTCGGAGTTTCGTCGCCGGGTGAAGCTCCGTCCCCGGTTGGGGCCGCGGAAGCGGCGGGGCCGGGTGCTACGGACACGGGTCGAAGATCTGAGCCCCTCCCTGATCCGGAGGAGTGCCTGGCCGCCTACCGGGCCTTCGCGGAGCGGGTGCGGCTGGTGGACGAGAGGTACCTGCCCCGGCTGTTGGACCGCGCCCCGGTGGTGTTCGAGGGCGCGCAGGGGGTGCTGCTCGACGAGTGGCACGGCTTCCACCCGTACACCACCTGGTCCACGACCACCACCGTCAACCCGCTGGCGCTGCTGGCGGAGGCGGGCCACGCGGACGGCGCCCGCCGGATCGGGGTGACCCGCACCTTCGCCACCCGGCACGGCGCCGGACCGATGGTCACCGAGAACGTACTGCTCACCGAGCGGCTGGCCGACCGGCACAACCGGACCCACCCCTGGCAGGGCGGGTTCCGGGTGGGCCACCTGGACCTGGTCGCGCTCCGGTACGCGCTGGAGGCCACCGGCGGGGTGGACTCGCTGGTGGTCACGCACGCCGACGCCCCCGCCCGGCTGGGCCGGGAGCTCCACTGGTGCGTGGGGTACGAACTGGCTGACGGCGCTCCGCTGCGGATCGCTCCGGGAGACTCCCCCGACCTGGCCCGCCAGGCCCG